>NZ_AP025483.1:719825-1439650 GCF_024347455.1 Vibrio echinoideorum | reverse complement strand
AACAGGACGCTTGTTGTTCCTACTATGTGGTTCGATGGTACTAACCGTTGGTATCCTACTGGTTAACGCATCTAAAGCTCCGGCTAAGATGAACAACGAGTCAGTTGCTAAATAGCTAAACAGCTAAAATAAGCAGCTAACAAGTTAAACCAAAATGAAGCCCATGTTATTCGATAACATGGGCTTTTTGTTTGTCTACGGTTTATCAAAATTGAACTAGTACGTACACGCCTCTATTTTCAAGACTCTATGCAAATCCCCCAACCTTCCCTCGGTGTTCATCTCCTTGACAACCATTTCCAATGGTTTGATCTCTTTCTGCTTTTCTTTCTGTTACTTTGAACAACAACACAAACACAACAGATAATTACAATGACAAAAACATCACTATTACTTGCTTCCATTACTCTGGCGCTCTCTGGTGTAGCACAAGCTGACCAATTAGAAGACATCCAAAAATCAGGCACACTTCGCGTTGGCACCACTGGCGACTACAAACCTTTCTCTTACTTTGATGGCAAGAGCTATTCTGGTTATGACATTGACGTAGCTAAGCATGTTGCAGAGCAGCTGGGCGTCGAATTACAGATTGTCCGTACTACATGGAAAGATCTGCTAACCGACCTCGACAGCGATAAATACGACATCGCGATGGGCGGTATCACACGTAAAATGCAGCGTCAGTTAAACGCAGAACAAACTCAAGGCTACATGACCTTTGGTAAGTGTTTCTTAGTTGCGAAAGGCAAAGCAGAACAATACAACAGCATTGAGAAAGTGAACCTTTCTTCTGTGCGTGTTGGCGTCAATATCGGCGGGACTAATGAGATTTTCGCGGATGCTAACTTACAAGATGCGAGCTTTACACGTTACGAGAACAACCTAGATGTTCCGCAAGCCGTTGCGGAAGGTAAAGTTGATGTGATGGTGACAGAAACCCCTGAAGGTCTGTTCTATCAAGTGACTGATGAACGTCTTGAAGCTGCTCGCTGTGAAACACCGTTCACCAACAGCCAATTCGGCTACCTGATTCCAAAAGGTGAACAACGTTTGTTGAACACGGTGAATTTCATTATGGATGAAATGAAACTAAAAGGCGTTGAAGAAGAGTTCCTGATCCACAACTCTCTTAAGTAACCTCTTTTCGATTTATACAGTGACCAAAAAATAGGCCAGCATTGCTGGCCTATTTCGTTATGGTTTGATGGTTCGCTTCTAATCACTATCGTGCCCTTAACTATCGGACACGTAACTAGCGCTCACCTATTTAACTTTAACCGTGAGTTATGACATTCTGCTGTACTAACGCATCCAGAATGTCTGACGGCATGGTGCTGCTTAGCGTCAACTGAGGAGCAAGATCTTCAACCACAATCACCTGTTCCGTGGTACCTAAACCATCAGACTTGATCGTAAGCTCAATATCATCCCCTTCCACTTTCGCGTCTATCTGTTGCAGTAACGCCGTCATGTCTGGAGATGTGTTCTTCAGCTCTGGCAATACTTCGCGCAAGTCGATCTGGTCACCTTCAGATAGGCTGAAATCGGTAATGGTGTCTTCAACGCCATCTTCGATATTAAGCCATACGAACGAGTCCATACCATCGCCACCGGTTAGAATATCTGAACCACCGCCGCCAATCAGTGTGTCGTTACCATCACCGCCAACAAGCGTATCGTCACCCGCGCCACCTTCCAGTCGATCATTTCCAGAACCCGCAGTTAGGTCAGTCGCATTCGCGCTAGCCAATAGTTGAATATCGTCAGTTTCCGAAGCCAGATTAATATCGACCGCGTCAGACACAATATTCAGGTTAAGGTCGATTGAAGCTGATGTCGCCGTATCGTTGTTGTCAGTCTCTTCAGAAACCGCCTCAACTTTAAGCGTGTAACTACCCGGAGTTTGAGAAAGCCCTACTGCTTGCAAGCTATCGATCGCATCTGCCGTTGCCACCCAAACACCACCACCGAGATCGGTCACAGAACCAACGTCACTAGTGATTTGAGCACCAGCAGGCACATCGCTGATATGCAGCGTTAGCTCCTCAGTAATGTCCGTTAAGGCCGCGATAATTCCAACCAAAGGAATGCCACTCGCACTGACTGACTGACTCGCGGTAATGTTTCTCACGTAATTAGACGCAGTATCAACCGACAAGGTTGGTGCATTCGCGACTGGCGTCACCGCGATATTGTAAACCACAGGCGTCGTCTCTATCGCGATACCCGAAGGGTTTCCGCTGTCTTTGGCGACAACTTCTAAGCCAATGCTATTGGTTGGAGACAGGCTCGCATCAAGGTAGACACCGTTTGGACTGGTTGGCGTATCAATCAGTGCATTTAGGTCACTCAAAGTGCCAACTAAGATAACCGAACCGGTGTTGTTGCCGTTGACCATCACCGTCGTCACTGCCGGAAGTGATACATTCAATGTACCGTAATCTACAGTCAGCGTGACGGTCATGAGATCATCAGAAAATGTATCAACATAATCAGGGTCACTGACATTGATGCCACTCAATAGCTGACCAACATCCTCGTCAATAACCGTAGTGACACTGTCACCATTGACAACAGGTGTATCATTCACTCCATCGACAGTCGCGGTAATCTCTGCAGTATCCGTTAGGAAGTCACTAGCACCGTTGGTTGTACCATCATCTTCAACGGTATAGGTGAACTTAACGTTACCGTTGTATTCATCAGCCGCCGTAAATATCCAGTACGGGCCAGAAATCATAGCGTCATCAGCACCTACGTTCTCGAAGCGCTGTAACTGGCCTTGGCCTTCATCGAGCACCAGATTAGTCACGGTAATCGTGTCATTTTCCGGATCGCTTGTCGCAGCAATTAAGTCGCCCTCTTTAATGATCAGCTGGCCTTCTTCAAGGATGTTTCCTAAGTCGATATCCGTTGCTATAGGCTGATCATTCACTTCCGTTACCACAACACTGATTTCAGCAGTATCCGTTAAGAAGTCATTCGCGCCATTGGTTGTGCCATCATCTTCCACGGTATAAGTGAATTTAACGTCACCATTGTAATCATCAGCTGCAGTGAATACCCAGTATGGGCCATTGATCGAGTTGTCATCTACACCGCCAACATTTTCAAACTTCTGAAGCTGTCCCTGACCTTGGTCGATAGCAACCCCAGTCACTGTAATCGCATCGCCTTCAGGGTCTGTCGTCGCAGCAATTAGATCTTCCGCTTTAATGATCAACTGGCCTTCTTCTGGCATGGTGCCTAAATCAACATTGGTTGCCACTGGTTGGTCGTTGACTTCTGTCACTACAAGGCTGATTTCCGCATTGTCTGTTAGGAAGTCAGGCGCACCGTTGGTGGTACCATCATCAATAATCGAATAACCAAGCTTAACATCGCCATTGAAGTCATTGGCTGCCGTGAATATCCAGAATGGGCCTGTAACCGTAGCGTTGTCAGCACCACCTGCGTTCTCAAAGCGCTGTAATTGACCTTGACCTTGAGTAAGAGTCACGCCCGCTACTGTGAGGTTATGATTTTCTAAATCAGAACTTGCTGTAATCAAATCACCTTCAACAATCACAAGTTGACCCTCCTCGGCAATCGAGCCCAAATCAACATCGGTAGCGACCGGAGCGTCATTCACTTCTGTCACTTTAATAGTGAAAGTAGTTTGATTGGTTTGAGCGGTATTCGGATCACCCGCGTCAATCAAGCCGTTATTACCACCGTCATCAAGCGTTGCATTGATCGTAACCAACCCATTCTGATTAAGGTAGTTCTGGTCAAGGTCTGGTTTGAATGTCACAGCCCCATTGGTCAAAGCGGTATTGATGTCAGCTTCTTTACCTGTAATCACAAGCGAACCATCAGGCTGCAATACAAACGACACGTCAAGTGAGCTAGTGAACTCAAACACGCCTTGCGCTCCCGGCAATGTTTGATCCACTTGCAACGTAAGAATATAAGGCGCATCTGGGTTATCAAAGTTAGCGTCGACGTCGTAGATACTAAAGTTGTCGATAGCGATACTGATGTCTTCCGGCGTTTCAATGTTGGTCACATTCACAAACGTCGGTTGATCGTTGATAGGATCAATCACCAAATCAACATCGAAACTGGTTGGCGTACCCAAGTATTCCGTATTGTCAGCGTCTGTATCCACAGAACGCACCGTAATCTGCAGTGGTCCAGTGATGCCAAGCGCATTGCCCGCATCGCTGTTGTGTTCACCCGAATTAAATACGATCTTATCGAGCGACTGAGCCGGAACATCCAATGTCCAAAGTTGTGTTGCCGGATCGTAGCTAGCCAATGTCGTACCGTCTGGATAGAAAATAGAAGCATCTTGAGGCACACCCGCCACTTCAACCCGAAGTGTTTCTGGTGCGTTTTCGGTAAACGTTCCACTTCCTGTTGCCGACAGCTCTTTGTCCAAAATGGTCGCATTGATTTCGATATCAATATTTTGGCCTTCATTGCCTGTAACAGAATCGATCGGGTTAGTATCAACATCGTCACCAACAGGTATCACATGCAGTTTGAAGCTTGGTAAGTTTGCCGCCGCTGTAGGTACACCCAGCAAAGATTCTTGAGTGAATACTTCAACGCCAAACTCGGCAGTACCACTGAAGTTTTTAGGCGGTAAGATCGAAATCTCACTCAGGTCGAATGAAAGCCCTGAAGTTTGAGGCAGTTGAACACTCCACTCTCCATTACCGTTATTTTTCACGGTGTATGTCGAGCCAGCATCCGCACGCATCTGGAAGCCATCAGGAACATCCGTAAACTTAATCGAAACAAACTGCTCTGATCCATCAAGGTCAGTCAGTGCGATCGATACAGGCCCCGTTCCTGACAAAGAAATAAGCTGGTCTTCGTTACCGGTAATCTCGATAACATCCGGATCACTGCCCGGACCTGTAACAAGTACATCATCGACAACAGGAACAACATCAAAGCTAACGCTTGTATTAAAAGTATCGCTGTCGGTCGCAGTGCCGGCAGGTGAAGCAGGATCATTATAGGTTGCTGTATCTGTGACTGTTCCGCTGACATTAACCTGCACTTGGTTAATATCATTACTCGTTGGGTAGTTTGTTACAGCTCTAAAGAGCACATTATCTAGAGCACCTGCCGCTATTTCAGCCTGATTAAACGTGACAGATGTACCTAATGAGGTACCCGTATTGTCATAGAATGCACCAATAGAAGGGTCGTCCAACGTTAAAGTAATAGACGTAAACTCTTCTTGACCACCCTCGACGCCTGAAACTTGATCCGAAATGGTCGAGTTGAAATCGAGCTGAATATAGGTGTCTTCGTAACCAACTGGATCTTGTCCACTCTGACCATCAGTATCGACAGGGTTAAAGGCATCATCAAAAGATCCCACGACAGTGACATCGATCGTTGGATCCGTCTCTGCATCAGGTGCAACTTTGATGACGACTTCAGTAACTAAGGTTTTCTCATCACCAGATTGTAGATCTTTGGTCACTATGGTCATCGGCAACCTAAAGTCACCTGAGTAGTTTGGTGGCAGGTTCAGTAACAAGCCCGATGAATCAACAGTTACACCCTTTTCTACTGTAGTCTCGTAAACATATTTTCCGTTCACAAAGTCAACATCACTTGTTCCCGACAGGCTAATTGGGAATGATGTATTAGAATCTATAACCAGAGTGCCATCGATGATTACCGTCACTTGGTCGGTAGAACCGTCTCGACCAGTAAAGCTCAGAATACCGTTTAACGCCGCACCGAGATCAAGCTGAATATCTTCTACAGCATCGATAACGCTGTCTTCTACAATCGCAATATCTGCGGCAACCTCATTTCCACCAACAAGCACTTCTGGGAACGACAAGTTCACTTCACCTTCCCTCTGAACTGCTGGTGACGACTCAGTTTCGAAACCATCACCGCGATCAATCACTGTACTAAAGATGGTCATCTTAATGTCATTGAAAACGTTCGGGAGATTAGAGACAGGAGGAAAAGTAAGCCCGTTCGGTGCACTGATACTAAACAGATCTTCATTGGTAACAACCCAGCGACCATTGCCTTCATAAGCAGCACCAATAACAAGTAACTGATTGAGCACATCATCTGATAGCGCAGAGTCGTCCACGTTTGTTAATTGAATAACTAACTGGTCCACTTCTTCGATAGCAGACGAAGCATCAGTTTCTTCGTAACGAATAACGAACTCATCCGTTACCGATGTATTGTCACTATTGGTTGTAAATTTAAGGACACCGGTCAGAGCATCTGCAACCGCTGTTGTTAGATCTGTAAGACCTGCAATCTCATCGACAACAAGTCTGTTATTGGCATCTCCTGGTTCAACCACCGGTCGTACTTGAACGTTAATGATTCCGGTTATATCTGGATCGGCTTCGACATAACCACCATCTTTATCCTCTAGGCCGCTAGACGTATACTCATGATCTCGCTCTTCCATTTTAAGTTCGGTGGTCAACGTAAAATCTACACTAGAATCAGCCGGAGGCGTCATTTGAATGAAGTTATTCGCTAATGCAATTTGAGTAAATTGTTCCGGTGTTTGACTCGCGTCTTTAGGTGTAATCGTTAACGTACCTGCACCATCATTTACAACAGTAACATCACCATTTACGGTAGGTGTGACACCCGATGGAATACCGGAAATCGTAATCGAAGTGAAATGCTCATCAGAATCAATATAGTCTGCACCTTCGGGGTGCCAATCAATGTTGATAGCCGTATCTTCATCACCGTTAGTCGTATTGACATAAGTTGCTGATGTGTCGATTCGAGGTATAACAAGCACTCGAACCTCTTGATCGAAGGACAGTGTATGACCATCATTCTCAGTCACAATCACTTTACCTTGAATGTGAATATTCTCGGTTGAAGAGTCGACAGGTCTGATGCGAATACCTGAAGTTTTACCCGCCTCAGTAATGTTCGCTTCGTAGATAGGTTTGGATAAGTCAGGACTGCCGCCCGGTCCAGTCTCGTAACCAACAAAGTTAAGATCAATCACTGTACCGTCGCCGTCTTCGAGAATAACTCCGTCGGGTATGCCCGATAGAATCACAGTGATGGATTCTGAACCATCATCAGCTAATGGCGTAGTACCGGTATCAGGTCTTCTTTCTCCAGACAACACAGTGAAGTCAAGCAGAGCAAAGCTATCGCCATTTTGACTCTCTTCAATGGTAGTTTGAACACCGTTTGTCGAGCCATCTGTAAACGTTGTCCAATCTGTACCATTCGTCCCACCGTAAGGAACATCAGCGACACCTTTAACCTCAACATTAACCGTTTTAGTCCCTAAAATTTCTTCATCGACTTGCGAACCAGTAGACAAGGTCGCAGTGTCTTTAACTACACCCGTTACATCGAAGGTAAAATCAACATTGCTGTGTTTAGTCGGAGTAACTTCAATTTTCGCTAAGTCAGAATAAGCAATCTCTTGGTAAACGATGCCATTGATAGTCACAGTGTTGATGATTACATTGCTATCAGTACTGCTAAGCACCGCGCCTTCAGTAATATTGTTAATACGAACAAATAGTTTTTCAGAGCCGTCAGTATCCACCGACCCTGTCATGGTAATGACTTCGTCTAGCGTGAACGCATCTTTATTGTCCAAAGGACCTAGATAATCAGGATCATCAATATTGTCTTCGTTGATCTGAATTCGACTGATACTGAATGTGCCAGGGTCCGCATCTGCGGTCACATCAATAATAATGTTTTGCTCTACCGAGCGAGCTGTCGTCTTATCGTTAGCTCCACCGTTGGCCGCATCATCGTATGGGTTACGCGTCTCTTCCGTTATCGCTGTTGCTTTAAACTCAATTTGACCAGAGAAGTTATCAATAGGGTTGACCACGGTGCTATTGATATCACCAGCAGCGATAATATAAACACCACCAGTCGGCGTAAGCACGTTGCCACTTTGATCGAGCAACTCAAACTCACCGCTGCCCTGCACAGCTTCTAGTTCATAGGTGATAGTTTCAGTGCGGCTGTTATCTTGTGATTCTGCGTTCAACTGTAACGTGACATTGTCTTCATCTTCGTTCACTTGATACTGATACGTACTATTGGTGTCATCCCAAGTCGCGATATCAGCCACAGCTTCAATCTCAATTCTAAAGTTTGAATTAATGGTGTGATCAGGAGTGCCATTGTTATCAATTTCAAGTTCATAATTGATTCGTACACCATTGTTATTTGACCCAAAGTTTTGGTCAGGGACAAAGAACAGGTTGTCGATCGTCGCAATGGTTTGTCTTGCTTCATTCGGGTTTGGATCAAAACTTTGGTCCATCACAGAGGCATCAAATATGATATCGCCGTTAGGTTCTGGATCTAGCTTGTGATACTCCATGCCATCAAAGTAATAGAACGAGCCTCTGTGGTTGCTGTTTTGAATCGTCAGTTGGCCGATAGACTCGTTGTTATCTTGGTCATACAGGTTAACTTGCAGCGCAACTTGAGCTGGCGCATTAGGCAAACCACTCTGGTTATCTTGAACGTTCTCAAGAGTCGGCGCATCGCCCGTTGCATAAGGTATCGTTGAATCTCTACCCGCGTCCTCGAAAGTAGTCACTTTCAGCGCTATTCTGGTAGAGTCCCTATCAGTAATCGTGATATCTAACAGTGTTTCAGAGGTGTCTAAGTCTCCATCTGTCGCAATCACGTTAATAGAGAAGTCGATAGTGTCACCATCATGATCCAGGTAGCCATTGGCTCTAAATTCCACTTCACCATTTGAGTTAATACGTAATCGGCCAAGCTCTCTAGTAACTATGCCACTACCATCATCGGTTTGCTCATAAACACGAACCTGTTGAGTACCACTGTTTAAATCGAAACCATCACTGTAAGAACCACTATTTCCTGTACGGAAAACAATATCTGCACCGTTGCTAGTAATACCTTCAATTCGACTGAGAACCGCCCCATCAGCACCAATATCAGTAGCATCAGCAAACATATCGACTTTAGAACCATTGTAATTCTGACCTTCAAGACGAGTAATCGATTGAGTTGTCACTAACGGAACATCATCGGTTACCGTAATTTTTAAGTCGATTGCGTTTGATTGGTCTTGATCAAAATCTTCAGCCACGACCGAGAAATCAAGTTCGATGTTGTTTTCATCGGCACCATCAGGGTGTTTCAGAGGTTTAAACAGTTCAAACTGATAACTGTTGTTTGAGGTATCGAAAACAATTTCGAACACCGCCTCATTACTCGTCACCGTTTGAGCAGTATAGGTAAATGTTGTGCCAATCGGTGAAACAGCTAACCACTCTAAGCTTTCTCCATCGGAGGTTAAGCCCGTCAGAACCAAATCTTCATCAACCAGTTCATATTTAACAACGCCATCGGCACCTTCATCAACGGTGAACAGTCCATTGATAATGGTATCTTCAGATTGATCGGAACCAATGCCAGTAAGATCGTCTTCATCAACAACCGTTTCACCAGTCGGCGCCGTCATTACCGGTACATCATCAATAACTTCGATGGGTAATTTATACTGGTTGGAATCATCGCCATCACTGTCAACAGCCACTACATCAAAGGAGATAGGCAGCTTATTTCTCGCCTCTGAGCTAGGCTCATGATCTAGAGGACCAAGTAAGGTAAATGTGTAAGCACCATCATCAGTCAACACTAATGTGAAAATTGGCGTTCCACTTGGGTCAGTTGCCCCTTGGTAAGTGGTTGTGTTGGCCGCTCCGGTGATTTCGGTGATCTTAATACCTTCATTGCCTGACGATAGCGTTGCTTCCAGAGTTGCGATATCGCGTAGTTCGTAAACTTCAACTTGGTCTGCACCTTCTGTGGTTACAAACGAACCCGTCGCTTGTGCCAGAACACCCAGATCATCTTCATCAACCACAAACGTACTCGCGGCAGTGGTGTCAGTGATGGTTGGAACATCATCGGTAATGGTCACCGTAAGAGGTTTCATCGCTGAGTCAGTATTGTCTTTATCGACAGCGATTACTGGCAAAGTGAAGATTTGGTTATTGTTGCCTTGTACTGGCAGATGATCTAACTCTTCCAGCAAGGTGAATGTGTACTCGCCTAAAACCACGCTGCTAAACGTGATGGTAAAGATGTCCGTTTGAACACCGCCGCTTTCCACAAAACCAATATAGGTGCCGCTGTTGGCAGGGTCTTCTTTTAGCTGAACAACCAAACCATCCGCTTTCAGGTCGCCCGATGTGTTGAATTGGGCCGTATCAATACGGAAATAGCTCAAGTCATCACTGCCTTCCGTGAAGGTAATAGTTTCAGTCTGACTCACAGGTAAGATCGGTGAAGAACCATCAACCAAATTCGCTTCAGCCAACGCAACCGTGGGTACTGTATCGATAGTTGGTGGAGCACCATCCGCAATAGTTAGCGTTACTGTCGAGGTGACAATATCACCATCCTTATCTTCCGATGTCACCGTAATGGTCTTAACGATGTTACCACTCGAATGATCCAGATTGCGGTTAGGTTCGAAACGCACATCACCTTCGAGGTTGATAAACAGAGAACCTTCAATGAACACAAATTCTTGCTCACCCGTGTCGGTTTGTACCAGAGACTCTTCTGGTTGGCTACCATAGGTAAACTTAGTGATTGTGGCGCCATCTGCACTTTGCGCAGGCATTACATCAAAGACTGTTGTGGTGGGTGTTCCCGTAGTTGGCTCAGTGATGTTGAGCGCACCTGACTGCATCAGCTGAACATCATCGGTAATAGTGACAGTCAATGGTTTAGACGCTGAGATATCACCGTCGGTATCTTCTGCGTAAACAGAAAGATCAAAGCTCAGATCGTTATTTCCTAAGCCATCAACATGATCCAAACGCTCAAATAGGGTGAATGTATATTGACTCGGATTAGCATCATTAAAATCTAGAGTGAATATGGTTTTTTCTACACCCATCCCGTCAGTAGTAAATGCAATATAGTCGCCCGAATTTTCAGGGTCTTCACGCAAACTCAGTGACAAACCATCCGACTTTAGCGCGCCGCTCGTATTGAATAGCCCTACTTCCACCACTATTTCAGCAATATCATCACTGCTTGCAAGTGAAGTGATCGTTTGAGTCACACTGACCGCGGCTGTACCAGGGGTAGAACCATCAGCAAGCAAGCTTTCCGACAGGCTAACACTCGGTACAACATTTAACGTTGGGCCATCGCCATCAATAATGGTGAGCGTGACTGTTGAGGAAAAGATATCGTTATCAAAGTCTGAAGAGGTGAACACAATTGACTTAACAATGTTACCTGCAGAATGATCTAGGTTGCGGTTTGGTTCGAATCTTACATCACCCGCTAACGTGACAAACAATGAACCTTCAGTGAAAACAAATTCCTGTTCGCCATTGTTGTTTTGATTCAGAGTAATCGGAGAACCACCGTCGTACGTGAACTGCGTAATATTCGCGCCGTCTGCACTTGGTATTGGCATCACATCGACTGTCGCCGTTGTAGGTGATCCAGTATTTGGTTCGGTAATGGTTAAGAAGCCATCTTGCATTTGCTGGATGTCATCTTCTATCGTAACCACCACATCGCGCTTCGTTGATTCAGAATCATCGGTATCAACGGCATAAACCTGTAGACGGAAAGTTAGATCGTTATGCAGTACACCATTAAGATGATCAAGCGCCTCAATCAAGGTAAAAGTAAACTCACCTTTGTTGACACTATCAAAGCGAATTGTGAATACGTCAGTGACGTTGCCCGCGCCATCATCAGTAAAACCGATGTAATCACCTGCTGAAGCCGGATCTTCTTTAAGTTGAACGACAAGACCACTTGATTTCAGCAGGTCGCCAGGATTGAATTCGTTGGTAGCAATTCTAAAGTGACTAAAATCATCACTTCCTTCGGTATAAGTGATTGTGTGAGTCGAACTTACCGCAGAACCACTTGGCATCGAGCCATCCGCTAGGTTGACTTCCGATAAGTTAACATCTGGAACCACGTTAATAACTGGATCGATACCGTCTTTGATCGTCAAAGTGACATCCGCAGTATCTGTATCGTTATCAAAATCACTGGTGGTGACGACAATCGTTCTTACGATATCGCCGGATGAATGGTCAAGATCTCGGCTCGGTTCAAAACGAACCTCCCCTTCAATGGTGATATACAATAAGCCATCGGTTACGGTAAAGACCTGTTCTGTGGCGATGCTTGGGTCTAGCGTAACAGCTGTGCCACCATCGTAAGTAAACTGTGTCACTTTCGCGCCATCAGCACTCTGTGTTGGCATAACATCAATGATTGGCGTCGTAGGTCGCGTACCCGATGTCAAATCAGCTAATGAAGGCTCAGTGATACTCAAGGTACCATCTTGAACACCTTGTACGTCATCGGTGATCGCAACCGTCATAGGCGACATTGCTGAATCATCACCATCCGCATCAACCGCCAAAACAGGGACATCGAAGCTTAGTATATTGTTTTGTAATCCATCTACATGATCTAATGCCTCAAGCAGTGTGAACGTATATTGCCCTAAATTGCTCGTCGAGAAGCTGATCGTGAAGACGTTGGTTTCTACGTTAGAACCGTCTTTCACGAAACCAATGTAATTACCGGAATCTGCTGGTTGCTCTTTTATCTGAACATCAAGACCATTCGATTTCAAAGCTCCTGAAATATTGAACTGCGTAGGGTCAATTCTGAAATGGCTTACGTCGTCACTACCCACTGTGTAAGTAATGGTTTGTGTCATCGTTACTGGGTTGCCCGTTGGCACAGAGCCATCAGCCAGATCCACTTCAGATAACGTAATTCCGGGAACAAGGTCGATTGTAGGAAGGTCACCATCGATAATCTTCAGCGTCACAGTCGATGAGACAATATCGCCATCGAGGTCAACAGACGTCACCTCAATAGACTTGGTAATATCACCCCCAGCATGATTTTGATTACGTACTGGTTCGAAACGTATCTCACCTTCCGTCGTAATAAATACTGAACCCTCAGTGAAGACAAACTCTTGTTCACCATTAACATTTTGATTGAGGTTTTCTGCGCTGTTCCCCTCAAAAACGAATGAGGTAACTTTCGCCCCATCAGCGCTTTGTTTCGGCATCACATCAATAACATTCGACGTTTCTACACTCGCAGCGGGCTCACGACTAGTTATTGTACCGCCTTGCATCAGTTGTACGTCATCACCAATGGTCACGCCAAGCTGAGAAACTAACGAGTCATCGCCATCACTATCAACCGCATACACTGGCAGATCAAAGCTTAAATCGTTGTTGCCACGCGCGTCTTGATGATCCAGAGCTTCGATTAAAGTAAAGGTGTATTCGCCTAAGGTTGCGGCGTTGAAGTCCAGTGTAAATACCGTTGTCTCTACATTAGACGAACTGGTAGTAAAACCGATGTACTGACCAGAACCTTGAGGATCTTCACGCAGTTCGACCGCTAAGCCATTCGATTTAAGTGCATCGTTGGTATTGAACTCGGTTGGTTCTAGGCGGAAACGAACCACATCGTCACTTTGGTTGGTGAAAGTAATCGTCTGTGTTGAGCTTACCGCGCCGGCACTTGGTGCAGAACCATCCGCTAAGTTTGTTTCTGAGAGCGTAACACTTGGCACTGCATCGATGGTTGGAATATCACCATCTGTAATGGTTAGCGTAACGGTTGAGGCCACCGGATCGTTATCGAAATCACTTGAAGTTACCACTATCGACTTCACGATATCTTCGTTGGTCGTATGGTCAAGGTCACGATTAGGTTCAAAGCGCACTTGGCCTTGAAGAGTGATAAATAACTCACCTTCGGTGAAGCTGAACTGCTGCTCGCCTACGATGCTTTGATCGAGTGTTTTGACAATACCGCCAAAAGAGAATTCAGTGATCGTCGCACCATCGGCACTCTGATTTGGCATCACATCAATGGTATTGGTTGTGATTGTTCCGTCAGCAAGGTTTGGCTCGATGATATCTAACGTACCGTCTTGCATGATTTGGACATCATCACCGATAGTCACGTTAAGTTGAGACACCAGTGAATCATCGCTATCGCTGTCTACCGCATAAACGGGTAGATCAAAGCTCAAGTCATTGTTCACAAGACCATCCACATGGTCTAGCGCTTCAATTAGAGTAAAAGTGTATTCACCCAGCGTCGTTGCCGAGAAGCTAATGGTGAAGACAGGCACTTCAGTGCCCGAGCCATTGGTAATAAAACCAATGTAGGTACCCGGATTAGCAGAGTCTTCTTTTATCTCGACCGCAAAACCATTCGATTTCAACGTGCCGCCAGTATTGAACTCAGTTGGCTCAATGCGGAAGTTAGTCACATCATCACTTTGATTAGTGAAAGTAATCGTCTCAGTTTGGCTTACTGCGCTGCCACTCGGAGCTGACCCATCCGTAAGATTGGTTTCTGAAAGCGTAACGCTTGGCACCGCATCAATAGTTGGAATATCACCATCCGTAATGGTGAGAGTTACTGTTGAAGTCAATACGTCATTGTCTGAATCGCTTGAGGTCACCACTATCGACTTCACGATGTTTTCGCTAGCCGTGTGGTCTAGATTACGGTTGGGCTCAAAGCGTACCTCACCTTCAAGAGTGATGAACAACTCACCTTCCGTGAAGCTAAATTGCTGCTCACCATTGTCAGTTTGATCCAGAGTGCGAACTTGCCCGTCATACGTGAACTGAGTGATCGTCGCCCCATCGGCACTCTGATTTGGCATCACATCAATGGTATTGGTGCTCACCGTGCCATCTGCAAGGTTGGGCTCAGTAATATCTAACGTACCATCTTGCACGATTTGAACATCATCACCGATGGTTACACTCAATTGAGAAACCAAAGAATCATCGCCATCGCTATCGACAGCGTAAACAGGAAGATCAAAGTTCAAGTTATTATTCAATAAGCCATCAGCATGGTCTAACGCTTCAAGCAAGATGAATGTGTATTGGCCTAAGTTAGTATCTGAGAAGCTAATCGTGAACACGTTGGTTTCAACGTTCGAGCCATCAGTAACGTAACCAATGTACCCGCCCGGTGTGGTTGGGTCGGCTTTTAACTCGACTGCCAATCCGTTTGATGTGAGAGCGCCACCAACATTAAATTCAGTCGGTTCAATACGGAAGCTTGTTACATCATCACTTTGATTAGTAAAGGTAATGGTTTGAGTTGAACTAACCGCGCTGCCACTTGGTGCAGAGCCGTCATTCAAATTAGTTTCAGAAAGAGTAACGCTTGGCACCGCATCAATGGTAGGGATATCACCATCGGTAATGGTCAACGTGACCGTTGAGGTCAGCACATCGTTATCAGAATCACTAGACGTCACCACGATCGATTTCACGATGTCTTCGCTTAGCGTGTGGTTTAGATTACGATTAGGTTCGAAACGAACGTCACCTTGAAGAGTGATGAACAGTTCACCTTCCGTGAAGCTAAACTGCTGCTCACCATTGTCATTTTGGTCAAGCGTTCGAAGTTGGCCATCATAAGTGAACTGAGTGATCGTCGCGCCATCCGCACTTTGATTTGGCATCGCATCGAAAATAGCAGTTGTCGGTGGTGTGACGGCGGCTAAATCGGCGACTGTCGGTGGTGTGACGGCGGCTAAATCGGCGACTGTCGGCTCAGTAATATTGAGCGCACCGTCTTGCATCAGTTGTACGTCATCACCAATGGTCACGCCAAGCTGAGAAACCAACGAGTCATCGCCATCACTATCAACCGCATAAACAGGTAGATCAAAGCTGAGGTCGTTGTTACCTCGAGCATCTTGGTGGTCCAACGCTTCAAGTAAAGTGAAGGTGTATTCACCTAGGGTGGTGCTAGAGAAACTCAGCGTAAATACCGTAGTTTCTACATTCGTCGCACTGGTCGTAAAGCCAATGTAGTCACCCGACCCCATCGGGTCTTCACGCAGCTCAACCGCTAAGCCGTTCGATTTGAGTGCATCATTAGTATTGAACTCGGTTGGTTCCACACGGAAGCGAACCACATCATCACTTTGGATGGTGAAAGTAATCGTCTGTGTTGAGCTTACCGCGCCGGCGCTTGGAGCCGAACCATCCGCTAAGTTTGTTTCTGAGAGCGTAACACTTGGCACCGCATCGATGGTTGGAATGTCACCATCGGTAATGGTTAGCGTAACGGTTGAAGTCACCGGATCGTTATCGAAGTCACTTGAAGTTACTACTATCGACTTCACGATGTCTTCATCAACTGAGTGGTCTAGATCGCGGTTCGGCTCAAAGCGCACTTCACCTTCAAGGGTGATAAACAGTTCACCTTCCGTGAAGCTGAATTGCTGTTCGCCGGTATCATTTTGGTCAAGTGTTCGTAACTGACCGTCATAAGTGAACTGAGTGATCGTCGCACCATCGGCACTTTGGTTTGGCATCACATCAATTGTGTTAGTCGTTACAGTGCCAGCAGCCAAACCTGCGACAGTTGGCTCAACGATATCTAACGTACCGTCTTGCATGATTTGGACATCATCACCAATGGTCACGTTAAGTTGAGACACAAGTGAATCATCGCTATCGCTGTCTACCGCATAAACGGGTAGATCAAAGCTCAGATCGTTATTAGCTAGGCCATCTGTATGGTCTAGCGCTTCAATTAGAGTAAAGGTGTATTCACCTAGCGTCGTTGCCGAGAAGCTAATGGTGAAGACAGGAACTTCAGTGCCCGAGCCATTGGTAATAAAACCGATGTAGGTACCCGGATTAGCAGAGTCTTCTTTTATCTCGACCGCAAAACCATTCGATTTCAACGTGCCGCCAGTATTGAACTCAGTTGGCTCAATGCGGAAGTTAGTCACATCATCACTTTGATTAGTGAATGTAATTGTCTCAGTCTGACTTACTGCACTGCCGCTTGGTGAAGACCCATCAACGAGATTGGTTTCTGAAAGCGTAACGCTTGGCACCGCATCAATAGTTGGAATATCACCATCCGTAATGGTGAGAGTTACTGTTGAAGTCAATACGTCATTGTCTGAATCGCTTGAGGTCACCACTATCGACTTCACTATGCCTTCGCTAGCCGTGTGGTCTAGATTACGATTGGGTTCGAAACGTACTTCACCTTCAAGAGTGATGAACAACTCACCTTCAGTGAAGCTAAATTGCTGCTCACCATTGTCAGTTTGATCCAGAGTGCGAACTTGCCCGTCATACGTGAACTGAGTGATCGTCGCCCCATCGGCACTTTGCTCTGGCATCACATCAATGGTATTGGTGCTCACCGTGCCATCTGCAAGGTTGGGCTCAGTAATATCTAAGGTACCGTCCTGCACAATTTGAACATCATCACCGATGGTTACACTCAATTGAGAAACCAAAGAATCATCGCCATCGCTATCGCTATCGACAGCGTAAACAGGAAGATCAAAGTTCAAGTTGTTATTCAACAAGCCATCAGCATGGTCTAACGCTTCAAGCAAGGTGAATGTGTATTGGCCCAAGTTAGTATCTGAGAAGCTAATCGTAAACACGTTAGTTTCAACGTTCGAGCCATCAGTAACGTAACCAATGTATCCGCCCGGTGTGGTTGGGTCGGCTTTCAGCTCAACCACTAACCCATTCGATTTCAACGTGCCGCCAGTATTAAACTCTGTAGGCTCAATGCGGAAACCCGTCACATCATCACTCTGATTCGTGTAAGTAATCGTCTCGGTCTGACTTACTGCGCTGCCACTTGGCGCAGAACCATCATTCAAATTAGTTTCAGAAAGAGTAACACTTGGCACCGCATCAATGGTTGGGATATCACCATCGGTAATGGTCAGCGTGACGGTTGAGGACACAATATCGTTATCAGAATCGCTAGAAGTGACGACTATAGACTTCACGATATTTTCGCTGGTCGTGTGGTCTAAATTACGATTAGGTTCGAAGCGCACTTCACCTTGAAGAGTGATAAACAATGAACCGTCAGCTACCACAAACTTCTGCTCACCCGTATCGTTTTGGTCAAGCGTTAATACCGCCCCACCATCGTAAGTAAACTGAGTTATCGTCGTACCATCAGCACCTTCTTCATCAAGTACATTAACGGTAGCTGTCGTCGGCGTACCTGCAGCTAAATCTGCAACAGTTGGCTCTTCAATAGTGAGAGAGTCATTAACCATCACTTGAATATCATCAGTGATAGTCACGGCTAATAGCGACATCAAAGAGTCATCACCATCGCTATCGACTGCGTATACTGGCAAGTTGAATGTTAAGTCGTTATTGCCTTGAATAGGCGTGTGATCAATGGCTTCAAGAAGCGTAAAGGTATATTCACCTAAAGTGGTGCTGCTAAACTCGAGAGTGAATACCGTGGTTTCGACATTCGAAATATCGGTCGTGAAACCAATATAATTGCCAGAGTCTGTTGGTTCCTCTCGAATCTCAATAATCAAGCCATCGGACTTGAGCGCGTTGTTAGTATTAAACTCACTTGTCTCTAAACGAAATATCTCAACATCGTCACTTTGATTAGTGAAAGTGATGGTTTCCGTTTGGCTAACCGCACTACCAGTTGGCGTGGAACCATCAGCAAGATTAGCTTCTTCAAGTGATACGCTCGGCACCGCATCAATAGTTGGATTGTCACCATCAGTAATGGTTAGAGTAATGGTTGAAGTCACCGGATCATTATCAAAATCATTTGAAGTCACCACTATCGATTTCACGATATCTTCGCTCACCGAGTGGTCTAGGTCGCGGTTCGGCTCAAAGCGCACTTCACCTTCAAGGGTGATAAACAATTCGCCTTCCGTGAAGCTGAACTGCTGTTCTCCTGAAATGCTTTGATCCAGTGTATTTACGACACCGTCATAAGTGAACTGAGTGATCGTCGCGCCATCGGCACTTTGGTTTGGCATCACATCAATGGTGTTGGTTGTGATTGTGCCGTCGACAAGATTTGGCTCGATGATATCTAACGTACCGTCTTGCATGATTTGGACATCATCACCAATGGTCACATTAAGCTGAGACACCAATGAATCGTCACCGTCCGTATCTACCGCATAAGCGGGTAGATCAAAGCTCAGATCGTTATTAGCTAGGCCATCTGTATGGTCTAGCGCTTCAATTAGAGTAAAGGTATATTCACCTAGCGTCGTTGCCGAGAAGCTAATGGTGAAGACAGGTACTTCAGTGCCCGAGCCATTGGTAATAAAACCGATGTAAGTACCCGGATTAGCAGAGTCTTCTTTTATCTCGACCGCAAAACCATTCGATTTTAGTGCACCGCCCACATTGAACTCGGTTGGTTCAATACGGAAACTCGCCACATCATCACTTTGATTAGTGAAAGTAATCGTCTCAGTTTGGCTTACTGCACTGCCGCTAGGCGCAGAGCCGTCACTTAAGTTAGTTTCCGAAAGCGTAACGCTTGGCACTGCATCAATGGTTGGGATATCACCATCGGTAATGGTCAGCGTCACTGTGGAGGTCAGTACGTCATTGTCTGAATCGCTTGAGGTCACCACTATCGATTTGACGATGTCTTCGTTAACCGTGTGGTCTAAATTACGGTTTGGCTCGAAGCGCACTTCACCTTCAAGAGTGATGAACAACTCACCTTCAGTGAAGCTAAATTGCTGCTCACCATTGTCAGTTTGATCCAGAGTGCGAACTTGCCCGTCATACGTGAACTGAGTGATCGTCGCCCCATCGGCACTCTGATTTGGCATCACATCAATGGTATTGGTGCTCACCGTGCCATCTGCAAGGTTGGGCTCAGTGATATCTAAAGCACCGCCCTGCACAATTTGAACATCATCACCAATGGTTACATTTAATTGAGACACGAGTGAATCATCACCATCGCTATCGACAGCGTAAACAGGAAGATCAAAGTTCAAGTTATTATTCAATAAGCCATCAGCATGGTCTAACGCTTCAAGCAAGGTGAATGTGTATTGGCCTAAGTTAGTATCTGAGAAGCTAATCGTGAACACGTTGGTTTCAACGTTCGAGCCATCAGTAACGTAACCAATGTACCCGCCCGGTGTGGTTGGGTCGGCTTTTAACTCGACTGCCAATCCGTTTGATGTGAGAGCGCCACCAACATTAAATTCAGTCGGTTCAATACGGAAGCTTGTTACATCATCACTTTGATTAGTAAAGGTAATGGTTTGAGTTGAACTAACTGCGCTGCCACTTGGTGCAGAGCCGTCACTCAGGTTCGTTTCTGACAAGTTCACTGTTGGCACATTATCAATGGTAGGGATATCACCATCGGTAATGGTCAACGTGACCGTTGAGGTCAGCACATCGTTATCGGAATCACTAGACGTCACCACGATCGATTTCACGATGTCTTCGCTTAGCGTGTGGTCTAGATTACGATTAGGTTCGAAACGAACGTCACCTTGAAGAGTGATGAACAGTTCACCTTCCGTGAAGCTAAACTGCTGCTCACCATTGTCATTTTGGTCAAGCGTTCGAAGTTGGCCATCATAAGTGAACTGAGTGATCGTCGCGCCATCCGCGCTTTGATTTGGCATCGCATCGAAAATAGCAGTCGTCGGTGGTGTGACGGCGGCTAAATCGGCGACTGTCGGCTCAGTAATATTGAGCGCACCGTCTTGCATCAGTTGTACGTCATCACCAATGGTCACGCCAAGCTGAGAAACCAACGAGTCATCGCCATCACTATCAACCGCATAAACAGGTAGATCAAAGCTGAGGTCGTTGTTACCTCGAGCATCTTGGTGGTCCAACGCTTCAAGTAAAGTGAAGGTGTATTCACCTAGGGTGGTGCTAGAGAAACTCAGCGTAAATACCGTAGTTTCTACATTCGTCGCACTGGTCGTAAAGCCAATGTAGTCACCCGACCCCATCGGATCTTCACGCAGTTCAACAGCTAAGCCGTTCGATTTAAGTGCATCGTTGGTGTTGAATTCCGTTGGTTCAATGCGGAAACGAACCACATCATCACTTTGGTTGGTGAAAGTGATAGTTTGCGTTTGACTGACTGCGCTACCACTTGGCGATGAGCCGTCAGTTAAATCAGCTTCTTCAAGTACAACGCTCTGTACCGAGTCGATAGTCGGAATGTCACCATCAGTGATCGTCAATGTTACGGTTGAAGTCACCGGATCATTATCAAAATCACTTGAAGTCACCACAATCGACTTCACGATATCTTCACTTGTCGTGTGGTCTAAATTACGATTTGGCTCAAATCGCACTTCACCTTCAAGGGTGATAAACAGTTCGCCTTCAGTGAAGCTGAATTGCTGTTCGCCAGTGTCATTTTGGTCAAGCGTTCGTAGCTGACCGTCATAAGTGAACTGAGTGATCGTCGCACCATCGGCACTTTGGTTTGGCATCACATCAATGGTGTTGGTTGTGATTGTGCCGTCGACAAGATTTGGCTCGATGATATCTAACGTACCGTCTTGCATGATTTGGACATCATCACCAATGGTCACGTTAAGTTGGGACACCAGTGAATCATCACCATCGCTGTCTACCGCATAAACGGGTAGATCAAAGCTCAGATCGTTATTAGCTAGGCCATCTGTATGGTCTAGCGCTTCAATTAGAGTAAAGGTATATCCACCTAGCGTCGTTGCCGAGAAGCTAATGGTGAAGACAGGTACTTCAGTGCCCGAGCCATTGGTAATAAAACCGATGTAAGTACCCGGATTAGCAGAGTCTTCTTTTATCTCGACCGCAAAACCATTCGATTTTAGTACACCGCCCACATTGAACTCGGTTGGTTCAATACGGAAACTCGCCACATCATCACTGCCTGCGGTAAAGGTAATCGTTTCAGTCGCGCTCACTGTACTTCCGCTTGGCGCAGAACCGTCAGCAAGATTTGTTTCAGATAGAGTAACCGGCGGGATCAGGCCAATGATCGGATCTTGACCATCGGTAATACTTAGCTCAAGCGTCGAAGTATCAGTATCGCCATCACCATCTTCAGCTAAAAATGAAAACTGTTTGACGATAGTTTCGCTGCTTGAATGGTCGATATCACGAGCGACTTCAAAACTGAATTCACCATTCAGTGAGATAGTGACCACACCCTCCGTAAAACTGAAGGTTTGATCAGCATCAGGCAATAAACTTTGATCTAATAGGTAATCAACACCGTTGTAGTTGAACGACTGAATTGTCGAACCATCGGCGCCTTCGAAGTTGAATAGGTTATACGAAACAACGGTATCGCCCGCTAAGGTCGGCTCGGTGACTGATTCAACCTTATCAACTAACTCAACAACATCATCGGTGACATTGACGAGGATCTCAGCAGCTTCTGGTGTGTTCGAACCTCCAGACAGTGCAGAGCGGTCACCATCCGCATCCACCGCATAAATTGGCAGAGCAAAAGTTAATAACGCATCTTCAGCACCTTGATGTGAAAGGTCTTCATACAGAGTAAATTCGTAGCTCCCCAATGAAGGGCTATCCACTTTAACGTCAAAGACTGTAATTCTCGAACCATTGACCTCGACATAACCTTCGTAAGTTCTTACACCATTGGTCTCACTAATCAACTCAAGCAGCACAGCCTCGCCATTTGAAACCAAGCTGCCACCAGTATTAAATTCTGCCGGTTCGAGTTCATAATGGTCAATGATGTCACTTTCAAAAATATCCGCGGTAATACTGCCGCTACCAGACACTGGCGCTGTGCCCTCTTGTGAACCGCCAACAATGCCTGCTTCATCAACATCAATACTGTCAACATTAATGATAACAGGGCTATCACCATCAGTAATGGCAATGTTGATAGTATTGGTTACAACATCTTGGTCAAAATCAGTAATAGTGATCGGCAAAGCGAACGTCAGTGAATCAGTACCTACTTGTTCTATCGGATTAGATTGCTCGAATTTATAGGTGCCATCGGTATCAAGCGAGATAGTGAGAACAACCTCACCTCGGCCTTGGATAGACAGAGTAATCGTTGTCCCATCATCAGAAAGTCTCGCAAGCGTGTTTTGATTATCACTGAGCAACCCATCAAACTGCTCCAGTGCACTTGCATCAAATACGGTTGATTGAAGGTTATCACTACCAATATTTGAGAACGTTCCTTCGATTGCCGTGCTGCTAGTTTCAACGTTAGTGATATTTACACTTTCAACAGACGGATCTATCCCATCAAACACTGAAACTTGTGCGTTGACGGGTGTTGCTAGCGGATTCCCAGCGCTGTCTTCACCTTGAATATCGAAAGCGATATCGATTTGATCGCCAGTGTAGGAAACCTGACCACCGCCAACAGACGGTAAATGGTCAACCGGCTGAGAAATCGTTGTAGTTAGAGAAAGCTCCAGGTTATTGCCAACACTGACGGCATCAATGTCGATGCGTAATACTTCGTCAGTACCTTGAACACCAACGATAGAATTTGATGCCAAATCATAAGTAAACGTGACAGGTTGACCGCTTGAGGTAATGTCGCTATTTAGCTCACTAAGCAGTGAAGCAAGGGATGAAGCTTCTGGAACAAAAGAATCAGATGCGAGCGCTAAGCTGCCAGCAATTATCGTCTCTGTAGATGTAATAGATTGGGGATAGGTATTGTCAGAAATGGAACCTTCAGTGAGCACTTCACTGATTGATTGACCGCCAGAAGAACGGGTTATCGATCGGAACTCTTCTCGAGGTTCTTCTATAACTTCGTAGTCTAGCCCTGAGGTTTCAAAGAAAGTTGTCGGTTGAGTTTGCGTATAGTTGTAATCGATGGTTACGAAGCCCGCATTTGCAGAACCCAGACCGCCACCAGCAGCCGTTGCCTCTAAGATTTGAGTTGGATCGGCACCACCTAAAATTGCGTCTTGGATAGCAGCAAGGTCATCGTCCGTAAAGGTTCCGGCGTCCGCTTGATCTGAATCGAAATTAACCTCACCGGCAATTGGCGCTTCTGCCCACGCAGAATTTTCGTCAACACAGCCTACACAATTCTCTCCAACCGAAATAGCATCGTTTTGAACACCTAATACAACTTCAGATCCATTCGAGGTAATAACAATCTCATTCTCACGGATGATATCACCAACTGAAATCTTTCTTGCGCTACCGTCAGGCTTAACTACGACGACATCTCCACTCACAGCTTCAACTACTGCAGCCTGGCGCGAAACTTCAATATCCATACATCCCCCGTTGTCACAAAGCACTCTTCTCAAGCGCTGTGAAAATTATCTGTAATAGCAATATCAGGCTTTAATTCAACTCATACTTAACTCTTATCCGTGGTAATCAATTTTATGTCTAAACCACCGAAAAAAAGAGTGTATTTCGCCTGTTTTATTATATTTTACTTACCCTTAAGCCTAGTCTTCCCTATAAAAAATGCCATGTCTGTGCGAGGAGACATCTTTTCGCAAATCCAAGTATTCTTTCAAGGTTTGAAAACACTAGTTAAAAGTTAGTAGGATGCTGATTAATATGCAAATGAGCTCACAATATAAATACACCTCTTCATTTTATAAATATATACAGCAATAAAGTTGATAAATCATTAGCGAATACAGGGCATTAATTGAGGTGAGCTCTGCATCCTTAGTAAAGCAGAGGCAAGTCCCATCTTTGAGACACCTCTCATAATCAATGTGATGGTTTTTTACTCACAAACCATGAGATAGGCCGTAGAATACGAACCTTTTAGCATGTTAGTTCACAGTCAAGAAAAGACTACTTACTGAGATGCAAGAGTAGAATTTTTGCTGCTCGACAAAACACAAAAGCCCATCAAGTTCAACCTGATGGGCTTCTGAATAAATAAGTGAAACGTTCGGTTAGCTAACCAATACAGCTAACCAATACAGCTAACCACTAGTGTCATTTTGTTAAGCGGTTCGCCGTCCAAACGTAAAGCAGCTCGAGAGCAATCGTCGCACCAGCCAATGCCGTAATCTCGCTTTGGTCATATGCTGGTGAAACTTCTACAACGTCCATACCAACCATGTTAATACCCTGCAAGCCACGGATGATTTTCAACACTTTATCTGAGTTCAAACCACCACACACTGGCGTACCCGTACCCGGTGCAAACGCAGGGTCCAAACAGTCAATATCAAACGTTACATAGACAGGTTTGTCGCCAACAGTGCCTTTTACTTGAGCAATGATTTCATCCACGCTCATGTCATTCGCTTGCATCGCATTGATGACGTTGAAGCCGTGACCTTCTTGCTTATACTCAGTACGAATCCCAATTTGCACTGAATGCTCAGGCGAGATTAGACCTTCATTAGGTGCATGGTAGAACATCGTACCGTGGTCATAACGACTTCCCTGACTGTACGTATCAGTATGTGCATCGAAGTGAATCAACGCCATCTCGCCATACTTTTTGCCGTATGCTCTTAGCAAAGGCAATGTAATGAAGTGATCGCCACCTAAACCTAACAGTGTTTTACCACTGCTTAGAATCGCATCAGCAGCCGCTTCTAAACGTTGAGTTAGATCTTCTGCATCACCACAATCAAACACGAGGTCGCCAGCATCAATCACCGAGGTGTGTTCAAATACATTGAAGTCCCAAGGGAATTTTTTGCCTTCCCACGCCAAGTTGACTGACGCACGACGAATCGCATCCGGTCCCATACGAGCACCCGGACGACCAGACGTCGCCATATCTAACGGCGCACCCAACACAACCACATCAGCGTCGTTATCAATTGGGTTTTGTACCAATGGACGACGCATAAACGTCATCGCATTGGAGTACAGCGAGTAATCGGGTTTGGTAAATAAATCGTCCATTAAAAATCCTCAAGATAGGTATAACCCATCAAGCCTTGTTCTAACTCTTCAAGTACGCTTTGCTGCTCTTGAGCTGGTACTTTCGCCGTGACCAATTCTTTGTAGTTCTGACGGATCAGATCCGTATCGATGTGAACATAACGCATCATGTCTTCAACCGTATCGCCTTCATTGATGTAATCGATGTTCGCTTCACCGCTTTCGTCAACGTTGACCACTACACTGTGCGTATCACCAAAAAGGTTATGCATATCACCCAAGATCTCTTGGTATGCGCCTACTAGGAAAAAGCCCATCAGGTAAGGTTCATCTGGATTCCATGCAGGAACTGGCAGAGTCGTTTCAATACCTTGACCGTCAACATACTGATCAATCGTACCGTCAGAATCACATGTGATATCCAATACCACAGCGCGTCGCTCGTCCGCATTATCCAAACCACTTAGAGGCAATACAGGGAATACCTGATCGATACCCCAAGCATCTGGCAAGGATTGAAACAACGAGAAGTTCACGAAAAACTTATCAGCCAAACGCTCGCTCAACTCATCCAAAATAGGACGGTGGTAACGGTTCTTAGTGCTCATTCGAGAGCTAAGTTCGTAGTTAATACGCAAAGACATCTGTTCTGCCCAAGCACGGTGCTGAAGGTTTAGCATGCCTGTCGCAAATTGGTTGTGCGCTTCTGCGATATCACTTTGCGTGTCGTTGTAGATCTCAATCAACGCTCGGTCATCATTGCCCGCATCTAGCTCTAAGAAGTTCTTCCACATGTTGTTTAGCAACATTGGTGCGTCAGCTTCAGGCGCCGCCATATCTTCCGGAGAATAGCTTTCTGTGCCAATCACGTTGGTCACAAGCACGGCATGATGCGCAGTCAACGAACGACCAGATTCAGAAATAATCACAGGTTGTGGCTGATTGTAGAGTTTACAAATATCCCCTACTGTCATCACGATGTTACGAGCGTACTCAAGCAAGCCGTAGTTCATTGAGTTTGACGACTGGCTGCGTGTACCGTCGTAATCCACCGCCAAGCCGCCACCGACATCGAGGTACTTCAATTGAGCACCGATATCGCGCAGTTCACAGTAGAAACGCGCCGCTTCGCTCACGCCATTTCGTACATCACGAATATTGGCCATTTGTGAGCCAAGATGGAAATGCACTAACTCTAGAACATCAAGTTGCTCTTCTGCTTTCAAGCGTTCAATGACAGTCAGCACTTGTGATGCAGACAAACCGAACTTCGACTTCTCACCACCACTTGCTTGCCATTTACCAGCGCCTTGAGAAGCAAGACGAATACGCAAACCTAAACGAGGTTTCACGCCAAGCGCTTTTGCTTCAGAAAGGACAAGATCAAGCTCTGACAACTTCTCTAAAACGATGAATACTTTGTGGCCTAGTTTTTCGCCAATAAGCGCAAGACGGATGTATTCTCTGTCTTTATACCCATTACATACGATCACTGAGCTCGCTTTTTGAGCCAGCGCCAATACCGCTAATAGTTCAGGCTTGCTACCCGCTTCTAGGCCCAATTGCTTCTGCTCTAATTGAGCTTGGCTCGCTAAGATCTCATCAACCACTTCTTTCTGCTGGTTCACCTTAATCGGGTAAACAAGCAGGTAACGGTTGTCGTACTGATATTCGTCGATCGCTTGGTTAAATGCGTTACAGATATTATGCACACGTTGATGCACAATTTGAGGGAAACGCACAAGAGCAGGCAAACCAATATTTCGCAGCTCTAACTGTTTTACGATCTGACTTAGCGGAACTTGATGATCGGTTTCGCTCGGTGAAACATACACCTCGCCGTTATCATCAATTCCATAAAAACCTTGGCTCCAGTGCTTTACATTATACTCAGCACGGATGCGTTCCAAATTAACCGAATTTTCCAATTCTAGAGACCTCACACTATAGGGCCATCGACAGAAGATACCTCAGTGGAATAGCGAGGTATAACCCAACAAAAACGTTAGAAAACGATTTGTTGGCTGCATTAACCGATATTATTAAGAGCGAGTCCAACCATTGATATTTGTGGTTACGATTACGTTTTTTTATCGACAATCCGACTTAAAGTGACAGGTAAGGTATTACAAGGTTTTAGGTCAAAAAACAGGCTAAAGCGCATTAGATTTACAGCACTTTCTAACAAAAGATAAGGTGCATAAAATACGAAAGACACATAAAATTCTTAGCTAATCTGGTCAAGTTAAGTCAGTGTTGTGACAAATATGAGCACTTCCCAATCTGAACTCTCGCTATCACTAACACAACTTGTATCCCGCGATTCGAGGCCTATTAACACTTCGTTCTTCCAACTAAAACTCGCTCACTTCAATGTTGTAAACGCTCAAATATTGAACTTTTTCCGCTCATCTCTTGTAAACACCAATATCTTCTAGTAACTTCAACTGACCAATCAATCGGTCAGCCTTCAGATTTAGGGAATACTATGAGTCATAATCTAGACCTTGAACCAAACACGTCGAACATCAACGACATGGATCAAATGTTCAACCGACAAAAAGATCACTACCGTAATAATGTTAATCCATCGCTTGAGCAGAGAAGAAAAGATCTCTCAGTATTAAAAGCGTTGCTAATGCGCTACCAAGAGCAATTGATTGATGCGGTGTCTGAAGATTATGGCCATCGAGCAAAACACGACAGCTTGATTGCTGATATCACCCCTTCTCTTCACCAAATCAATTACAGTGCTAAGAACCTTAAGAAATGGTTAAAGCCATCTCGTAGAAAAGCAGGCTTGATGCTAACGCCAGCGAAGATCACTGTTCACTATCAACCGGTAGGCGTTGTGGGCATTATCGTTCCTTGGAACTTTCCTATAATGCTCTCTTTAGGCCCTCTCATCACTGCGTTAGCGGCGGGCAACACTGCAATGCTCAAGATGTCCGAGTTTACTCCTGCGACCAATCGAGTTTTGAAAGCAATGTTGGCTGAAGGCTTTAGTGAAGATCAGGTTGCGATCATCGAAGGAGAAGCTGACGTTTCCGCGAAATTTAGCCAACTGCCGTTTGACCATATCCTATTCACAGGCTCGACCTCTGTGGGTAAGCACGTAATGAGAGCAGCAGCCGACAACTTGACGCCAGTGACTTTAGAATTGGGCGGCAAATCTCCAACGATTATTGCCCCTGACTTTGATATCGCTGACGCCGTTGAGCGTATCCTGTTTGCAAAAAGCTTAAACGCTGGCCAGATTTGTGTAGCGCCTGATTACATCTTATTGCCACGAGAAAAAGTCGATGCGTTCATCACAGCTTATAAGCAATACTTCAAAAAGCTGTATAAAGCAGGCATTGAGAGCAAAGACTTAACTTCAGTGATCGATATGCGTCAATACAATCGCTTGAAGGGTGTGATTACAGATGCGCAATCGAAAGGCGCAGTTGTTCACACGGTAACCGAACAAGCACAAGACGATGTGAACCATAGAATGACACCGCATCTTCTAACCGAAGTGAACGACGACATGGTCGCAATGCAAGAAGAACTGTTTGGCCCAGTTCTGCCTATCGTGCCTTATGATTCTATTGAAGAAGCGATCAACTACATCACGGCAAGAGAACGTCCACTTGCTTTGTACCTGATGAGTCATGATAAGCAGACCCAAGACCAGTTCTTATCGAACACACATTCTGGCGGTGTTTGTATTAACGACTCTCTAGTGCATGTGGCAGCAGAAGATGCACCGTTCGGTGGCATCGGCCCTTCAGGCATGGGACACTACCACGGCATTGAAGGCTTCAAGACCTTTAGCCATGCTAAAACCGTTCTAAGCAGAGGAAAAATTAACTTCACCAAGTTAATGCACCCTCCTTACAATAACCCAATTAAAAAGCTTCTGTTCAAAGTACTAAATAGATGATTACAAAAAGGCAAAAAATCTTAGATGCTGCGCTCTTACTCTTCTCTCAGCAAGGGCTAGAGGGCACATCTACCGGACAAATAGCGAAAACGGCAGGCGTAGCGAAAGCGACACTGTTTCACCACTTCGAGAATAAGTCGCTGTTAATTGATGAACTATTTCGCGAACTGAAACTTGAGCTATTCACTACGCTGGCTAAACACACAGATGTCTCTGAACAAGATCGCTATCAAGCATTAAAGTTCATGTGGATCACAGGGCTTGAGTGGGCGTTAGAAAATCCAGTTGCGATGAAGTTCTTCACCAATGTTCATTTCGATCCGACGACTCAAACTCGAGAAGTTATCGTCTCACAGATGTTCGCATCGCTAGATGAAATCGTTTTGAAAGGACAAGAAGCCGGTGAGCTGATGGTGTTAGACATCAATCTTGTTAGGCACTTCATCCACAGCCACTTTTTGATTTGTGCAAACTGGTTGATTGAGCAGAATGAGTTACCACCAGATCAATTAGCCAAGTACATCAGCGATAGCTTTGATATGTGTTGGCGAGCCGTTGGTGGTCAAAAACGGTAATTCCCACGTTCTTCAAAAAATCTAGCTTTCCAAAGAACGATCTAGAGCGCCTTACTGGCGCTTTAATTATTTGGATACATTTTAGTCACTTCATCATATTGACTTCCAGTACCTTCTTTCAGTAACATCCCACCATCATTTCAAAAGAGAATAACGCCATAATGAAGTACTAACATCCTGACATCCGATTTATTTTTATAAAAATCATTTGGACTCTCGGGGTTAGTGGGCGTTACTTCGTCATCTATTTCTTGAAAAATCAAGCTATTGAAGAGCAGTCAATTTAAGACCAACCTCTTTAAGATCTGCACCTTGAATAAAGAAAGCACTTCAGCAAGATAATCTCTATCTTTTGCTGTCATCCTACTTAAGTAACGTCTTTGGCGATCTAGACATAGAATCCCACGTAGGAATCTATGCAAAAAAGCGCCTCACCCCTTTTACTCGTTTACACGTAAAGGGAGGTATTTCTATGCCTACTATATTAGCCAACAATCTCTCATTCCAACTCGATACTGGTGAGTGGTTATTCAAAGATATCACCTTTAGTTTGAGCAGTCGCCTGACAGGCTTAGTCGGAAGAAATGGCGCTGGAAAGTCATTACTACTTTCGTTACTGGTCGGGAAAACGCAACCCACATCAGGCAGTGTTTCCAAACAAGGCTCGATCGGCTTCTACTCCCAGTTACCTTCCGAGCTATTGGATAGCGCAATCAGCATTGCTGACTTCTTGGGGATCACCGAAAAGTTAGACGCATTACACGCCATAGAACAAGGCAGCTGCGAACTTCAGCACTTCAATATCGTTGGGGAGGATTGGGATTTACAAGCGAACACCAAGCAACTTTTAGCCACATTGAAAATAACCAGTGGGTTGACCACACCGTGCCATACATTGAGCGGTGGACAACTCGCCCTATTACAGCTTCATCGGTTATTCGTATCAAACCACGACATACTGATTCTCGACGAACCTTCAAACCATTTGGATAGCGATGGACGCAATTGGTTACTAGAGCAGTGTCAGTTATTTGAAGGTAAAGTGCTTGTCGTCAGTCACGACCGAAGCTTATTGAGACACATGGAAGGGATCTATCACCTCAATAGTTTGGGCATGCGCTTCTACAAAGGGAATTACGATGATTACTTCACGCAAATGTCGAGTCAAAGTGAAGCTCTGGACAAGCAGATAACGCATCATCAATCGGAGAAGAAACGACTCGAGCGCCAAGCTCAGACTAACAAGGAAAAAGCACAACAACGAGAGTCTCAAGGTAACCGACTCCGAAAGTCGGGTAGCCAACCCAAGATATTATTGGATGCAATGAAAGATAAAGCAGGGCGAGCCCAAGGAGCATCGGCAACAAACCACAAGAACTTAAAGGATCAAAACCAACATAAACTTCAATCTCTTAAAGAACAAAAAGAGCAACTGAAGCCGCAAGCATTGTATCTACAACAAGCGAATGCTTCTAAAAAACACTCACTATTAACCGTTGAAGAGTGTCGCCTAAGTTTTGGTTCTGGTGATCCTATCAGCTTCTCTCTATCACAAGGAGAACGATACTATCTAACCGGGGCTAATGGGTGCGGAAAATCGACACTGTTAAAAGCTATTCACGGCCAACACTCGAACTATATCGGATCCATTAAGCGCTTACGGGCGACGGTATACTTGGATCAACACTTTGGCCTGTTAGACATCAACGACACCATGTTCGATAGTCTGATGACACACAGCTTTGGGCTAACAGAAAGTGACGCACGAACCTTGTTGGCTGGAATTGGATTCAAGCGAAACTCGGTATATCGACAAGTAGCTCATCTCAGTGGTGGCGAGAAAATGAAGTTAGCGATGTTAATCGTCAGCCATAAACAAGACACCCCGCTTCTATTGCTCGATGAACCGGACAACCACCTAGACATCGACTCAAAACAAATATTGGCGTCCGCTTTGCGTGAATACCAAGGCGCGTTCATCTTGGTGAGTCATGATAGCGATTTTGTTGAGGAGATCGGTGTTAGCCAAAACCATATCGAGCTTTAGCCTCGTAAATTCGTTCACTTAGTTTAGCTAGGCGAGCATCGTTCGGTGCTCGCCTTTCTCGATTGAGACAAGTAAACTACGCGCCTCGAACATCTATTCATAAGGCTAAGGTTTGCATACTCTAGAACAATTAAAATCAGGGCAATTCAAAGGTATTAAGCGCTTACAACTGTCAGAAGGTCTCACTGAGTTTCCTTTAGAGATCTTAGAACTCGCTGATTCTCTTGAGATTCTAGACCTATCAGGTAATCAACTGTCAGATTTACCTGAAGAGTTATCGCAACTGACCAACCTGCGTATTATCTTCGCGTCAAATAACCTGTTTACGCACCTTCCTGATGTTCTCGGTACCCTTCCTAAGCTTGAAATGGTTGGCTTCAAAACGAACCAAATCAAAACCGTTAGCGAGCAATCTTTGCCAGTTCAGTTACGTTGGTTAATCCTGACAGACAATGCGATCGAGGTTCTCCCTCACTCTTTAGGTGAAAGACCACGCCTACAAAAACTCGCATTAGCGGGTAACAAGATTCGCGTTTTACCAGAAAGCATGGAAAACCTATCAAGCCTTGAGCTAGTTCGCCTATCTGCAAACCAACTGACTGAATTCCCAGAGTTCCTTATCAAGCTACCAAAACTGGCTTGGTTAGCCTTTGCGGGTAACCCGTTTTGCAAACACCCAAGCAGCTTAGATAGCGTGCCTGCCGTGAGTTCGCAATGCTACTCACTCAATCAAGTGCTGGGCCAAGGTGCATCTGGCGTGATTTCTCATGCTAACTGGTTAAACAGTGACTTTGATTTCCCACAAGAAGTGGCCGTTAAAGTATTCAAAGGCGAAGTCACCAGTGATGGCTACCCACACGATGAGCTAGAAGCTTGTTTGCAGACTGGCTACCATGGCAATTTAGTGAAATCTATTGCCCAAGTTGATGAAGATGACTATTTGGCTTTGGTCATGGAACTTATCCCAAGCAGCTATTACAACCTAGGTTTGCCCCCTACTCTTGAAAGCTGTACTCGCGATACGTTCAACGAAGGCTTTGAGCTTTCAATTGCTCAGATCAATAGCATTACCGAGCAGATGATCGATGTGTTTGAACACCTTCATCAAAACAAAGTTTGTCACGGTGATTTGTACGCGCACAACACCTTGGTCAATGAACAAGGTCAGATGATCTTTGGTGACTTCGGAGCTGCAACTATCTACGGTTACCTGACTGAAGAGCAGCAACAAGGCATTCGTCGAATTGAAGCACGTGCATTAAAGTACTTTATTGAAGACCTATTGACGGTTTGCGCTGCAAGTGACATCAATTCAGAGCTGTATAAGAAACTCGAAAGCTATCACGCATAAGAGCTACCAAGCTTAAGCATTCAATCAAGTTTCTCCATAAATGAAAAAGCTAACGTTAATCGTTAGCTTTTTTTGCTTTGGAATTTGATGAATCCAATCAGAATAAAACTCAAGTTTGGCTTATTTATGTTGCGAATGACTTAACTAGCTTCCACTTGAACAAGCTTAAGGTAAGAGTGGAGTTCTTGATTCTTATATTCCACTGCCGAATGAATATTGAGGTCTTTACACGCGACAACATCAAACTGGTAACGATTGTCACCTTTATTAATTTCAACTTGCAGCAACCCGCTTTTCAGCAACCAATTGCCTTGGGTTTCAAACCGGTCAAACAAACGATATTCAGTTAAGCTACCATTCGAATGAAAGTGCACCTCAGTAATGTACCCTGCTGGGCAACTTTTTACCCAAGTCCGCCCTAAGACATCTTCTTCAACAAAGTTTCTTTTACTCTCGCACCACTTTAAATAATCGGCACTCTCACTCAGATCACTATCAAGGTCATACTTAGACAGTAACGTTTGGTCTTGTTGTTCACGACAATAAAGCTGAAGCAGTGTCTGCTGGTTATTACTCATTAATTGCAATCCCTAGCTAGTCAATCCAATCCAATCCAATAAGGCTTAAGCTACCAACTCATAAGAGACGACATAAAGCTCAGAGATCCCTGGGTAGATATCTTGAATCACACCCTTCAGGACTTCTAGCGTCATGTTCTCTTGCTCCGCATGGAACTCGCCTAAGTCATCAAACAAGATTGGCTCTACGCTAATGATCTTAAGATTACAGAATACACGTCCCTGCTCTAGCGTTGATACTTCTACAACACTGCCAGGCTGGTAATCGCGCTCAGATTCATCACGAATCGTAATGGTCTTTTTGCCAGAAAGGATATCAGTTTCAAAACGTTCGAAGAACGTCATAGTGGTAGGTGTGTTCATAGAAAACCTAGCGTTAATTAAAGGTAATATTGAGGCTAAGTTATATAACAGAACGGAGAACGAAGCGAATAAAATCTAGGAAGATAAACTGCTGATACGAGATACGAGATACGAGATACGAGATAATATGCAAAAGCCAAATTACAGGCAATAAAAAAGGAGAACCGAAGTTCTCCTTTTCTTAAACCTTTAAGCTAACTCTAAATTATAGAGATGCTTTCGCTTTTTCAACTAGAACAGCAAATGCTGCTTTGTCGAATACTGCGATGTCAGCAAGAATCTTACGATCGATCTCGATAGATGCTTTCTTAAGGCCATTGATGAAACGGCTGTAAGATAGACCATTTTGACGAGATGCCGCGTTGATACGTGCAATCCAAAGTTGACGGAATTGACGTTTCTTGTTGCGACGGTCACGGTAAGCGTATTGACCAGCTTTGGTAACTGCTTGGAAAGCTACACGATAAACACGTGAACGTGCTCCGTAGTAACCTTTAGCTTGTTTTAGAACTTTCTTATGACGTGCACGAGCTTGTACACCACGTTTTACGCGAGGCATTATGCTTCTCCTAAACTAAACGAATTTATAAACTAAAAAGAATTAAGCGTATGGCATCATACGAATAACTGCAGCCACTTCACATTTTGGAAGGATTGAGTTAGGACGTAGCTGACGCTTGTTCTTAGTAGTACGCTTAGTCAGGATGTGACGTTTACCAGCGTGCTTAAACTTAATACCACCAGCAGTTTTCTGGAAACGCTTAGCAGCACCTTTGTTGGTTTTCATCTTAGGCATGATGAATAACTCCGCATTGTTGAGTTGTTAATAACATAGTAATTAGGGCGAATAAAACCCTACAGCCTATGGCTGCAAGGTTTAATTACTTGTAAAGCCGTTAATTACTTCTTTTTAGGGGCCAACACCATGATCATCTGGCGACCTTCAATTCTCGTTGGGAAAGATTCGACAACTGCAAATTCTTCAGTATCGATTTTCAAACGATTAAGAACGTCAACACCGATTTCTTGGTGAGCCATTTCGCGGCCACGGAAGCGAATTGTTACCTTCACTTTGTTGCCGTCTTCAAGGAAACCAGTCAGGTTGCGTAGTTTTACCTGATAGTCTCCAATATCAGTTCCAGGTCGGAATTTAATTTCCTTGATCTGAACCTGCTTTTGCTTTTTCTTCTGCTCTTTCGCAGCTTTGCTCTTCTCGAAGAGGAACTTACCGTAGTCCATCACACGACAAACTGGCGGCTCGGCGTTAGGGCTGATCTCTACGAGATCCATACCAGCTTCATTTGCAGCTTCCATCGCTTCCGCGATTGTTACTACACCAACAGCTTCGCCGTCTGCGCCAGTTAGACGCACTTCACGAACGCCACGAATGTCACCGTTTAAACGGTGCTGGTTTTGTTTGGCCGGTTGTTGGCCACGTCTTCCGCCTTTAATAGCTATTCCTCCAGATTGAGCTTACGGTTTGAAACCTCGGCTTGGATGTATGAAATAAAGTCATCCACTTTAAATTTGCCAAGGTCCTTACCTTTACGTGTACGTACTGCAATTTCGCCGGCTTCCATTTCTTGGTCACCACACACAAGCATGAACGGTACACGTTTCAAAGTATGTTCGCGGATTTTAAAGCCAATCTTCTCATTTCTCAAGTCTGCTTTGACTCTAAATCCACTTTTTTGCAATTTTTTCGCAATTTCTTGTACATATTCAGACTGTTTGTCCGTAATGCCCATGACAATTGCTTGTTCTGGCGCCAACCACGTTGGGAAGAAGCCAGCGTATTCTTCAATAAGAATACCGATGAAGCGTTCTAGTGAACCTAAAATCGCGCGGTGGATCATAACTGGCGTGTGACGCTCGTTATCTTCACCTACGTAAGTAGCACCTAAACGTTCTGGTAATGCAAAATCGAGCTGCACTGTACCACATTGCCAAGCGCGGTCCAAACAATCATGCAAAGTAAATTCAATCTTAGGTCCGTAGAACGCACCCTCGCCTTCTTGAATCTCGTATGCAATGTTCATTGCCTCTAGCGCTTGCTTAAGGTCAGCCTCTGCACGGTCCCACATTTCGTCTGAACCTACACGTTGTTCTGGACGAGTAGATAGCTTAACAACAATGCTATCGAAGCCGAAAGTTGTGTAAGTATCGTAAACCATTTCAATACAAGCTTTCACTTCTTGTTGAACTTGGTCTTCAGTACAGAATACGTGAGCATCATCTTGAGTGAAGCCACGAACACGCATAATGCCGTGAAGTGCGCCAGACGGCTCGTTACGGTGACATGAGCCGAACTCAGCCATACGTAGCGGCAGATCACGGTAAGATTTCAAACCTTGGTTGAAGATTTGAACATGACCAGGACAGTTCATTGGCTTGATAGCGTATTCACGGTTCTCAGAAGAAGTAGTGAACATTGCTTCAGCGTACTTATCCCAGTGACCAGAGCGTTCCCAAAGCACACGGTCCATCATTAATGGGCCTTTCACTTCTTGGTAATCATACTCTGTCAGTTTCTGACGAATAAATACTTCTAGCTCACGGAAGATAGTCCAACCGTTATGATGCCAGAACACCATACCTGGTGCTTCTTGCTGCATGTGGAATAGATCTAAGTGCTTACCGATTTTACGGTGATCACGCTTAGCCGCTTCTTCTAGGCGCACTAGGTGAGCCTTAAGCGCTTTCTTGTCGTGGAATGCAGTGCCGTAGATACGTTGAAGCATCTTGTTGTCACTATTACCACGCCAGTAAGCACCCGCTACGTTAAGTAACGTGAAGTGTTGGCAGAAGCCCATATGTGGAACGTGTGGACCACGACACATATCGATGTATTCTTCATGATGGTATAGGCCCGGACGATCGTCTTTAGAAACGTTCTCATCCAAGATTTCGATCTTGTAAGTTTCGCCGCGAGCTTCGAATGCGTCACGCGCTTCCTGCCAGCTAACTTTCTTCTTAACAACCTGATACTTGGTCTTCGCAAGCTCTTTCATACGCTTTTCAATCTTTTCTAGATCTTCTTGCGTTAGAGAGTGCTCAAGGTCGATATCGTAGTAGAAACCGTTATCAATGGTAGGACCGATCGCCATTTTCGCTTCTGGAAAAAGCTGCTTAATAGCGTGACCTAAAAGGTGAGCACAAGAGTGACGAACGATCTCAAGGCCATCAACTTCATCTTTAGCTGTGATGATTTCTAGGCTTGCATCGTTTTCGATAAGGTCACAAGCATCAACACGCTCGCCGTCTACACGACCAGCAATGGTTGCTTTCGCAAGACCAGGACCGATTGATAGGGCAACATCTAGAGTTGATACAGGGTTGTCAAATTGACGCTGACTACCGTCAGGAAGAGTAATAATTGGCATTATTTGTCCTTTACAGTGGTGTTGCACACCAAGCAACACATGAAAATGTTTAATATATGTTTTTCAATCAACAAGTATGTTGATCGGAGATATATGCATAATAAAGATACCCACATAGAAGCAAATACAGATGCCCTGTTTGTGAGTAGCCGAACATTGTAACGAAATTATATGAAATGACAATGACAGAGGGAATCCCCCGACTCTCCTGTAGATCCGATTCATAAGATCTCATCGTGCTAACCAAAGGCTTCCCTCCCCCCTTTATTCCACCTTTAGAATCGAGCTGTCCTAGCTTCCGATTTTGCCTTATCTATTCCGACTTAACTCTTTCAATTTAGGACCTACAAATTCGTTATTTAGAACTAAGCTATATAGAAGCAACTGAACACGGACGAGGTGCATATGGGAAAACGGGCTAATTTAATATCGCTCATAACATCTTTACCGTTATTAATAGTCACAACGGCACCCATTTCAGCGGCATGGGCCAACAAAAACTACGGCCCCTTAGTCAGTTATACCCAAGCACCATTACAATCAATGCGTCACACCCCTACACTTCGCTCCGGCTTTCCACTCGAAGCGAACAAGGTTGAAGTATTTGGCGCCTTAACCGCGGCCAGTGTATGGGCCAACTCTCACGACTATCATTTAGACTATTACCAGAACCAACTTCAAACGGGATTGAAATGGCAACTAACGACTGCATGGCAAGTCGAGCTCAATTACCGTTGGCTATATGCTGCCAATAATCATCTCGATAAAATCACCATCAACTATCACGATCTATTTAGCATCGACCAAGCAGGGCGAGATCGTAAGGACAGACACCAATTTGATGTTTACGCGCCAAATCACGGCATCAATATTAGCGACTTCTCTGGCGACACGTTGACTAGCGCTTTCACCCTCTACACCCAATACCAAATCATAGACCTTGAAAACCACGGTTTATCCTTTGGTGTATCCCTTTATCACAACAATGTCAGCCACGGCGCCTTTGAAGGAAACAGCAACGAGCAAAGCGCTCAATTCAACTATGCATACCAACTCGACATCAATACCTTTTACACAAGCTTAGGGTTCGCCAATCAGTCTAATCGACAGGTAGAAAATAGCTTTTCACACAAGAAAACGACATGGTCATGGATGGGAGGCTATCAGCTCACGTTATTTGAAAACCATGAATTACACTTGGAGTATCGATGGTATGAAGGCGCGGAAGATGGTGACACAGAATTTTCAGAAGCAGCGAATGAAATGATGCTTGGGTATCGCTACCTAATGCAACGTTCAGCGATCGAGATATCCATTATCGAAAACATCTTTAACATGGACAACTCCACCGATGTTGCCTTCCAACTGGCTTATCGGCATCAGTGGTGAGTCCATTTATGATCGAGAGAGTAGAAACAAAAAAGCCGAACGGATAAGTTCGACTTTGGAAACCTATGTTGCTCTATATAAGTCAGAGCAACTACGCACTCATAATTCTTGAAACTGCGTTGCGAATGTCTGAGTCAGCCGCGTTTGCTGGTAAGCTGAATGAGATGTATTGGTCGCCTCGAAAGCTCATTGAGCGGTCGATTTCTGCTAGACAGTGAACCATTGAACCTTCAACGATGAATGACAGCTCGATCTCTTTATTATTCATGAAACCGCCGCTGCGAAATTCAATCTCTTGGTAACAACCCGAACGTGAAGCAAAACTGTTACCTTTTAAGAAGCCCTTCTCTACGTCTGCTTTCACCATGGCCATGCCCGAAGCTTCAACACCTTGGATAATTTTAGCGACCGTTGGCAGTGGGTGAACGGAAATAAAGTCACGGTCTTTAGGGTCAATCGCGAAGCCAATATCTAGGTTGGTTTCAACCCACACATGGCACTGGTTCATTTGCGCGCTCAACGCGGTAACTGGCGTTTCATCATTCAACTTAAGACGAAATGGGACCAGTTTGGTTTCACCCGGTTGGATAACGAAAGGTTCTACGGCTTGAATACGGCCCAGTGAAAAAGTTTCGTAGCCGGTGCTGTCTTCCGTTTCTATTTTTACTTCGGTGTTGAGAACCAAGTTGATCAGATCGATTTGTTGCTCAACATCGCCGCCAACAATGTGAACATTGCCAGACAACTCCCCACCTTGGAAAACGTCAATATTATCTAAGACGGTATCAACTTTTGCTGAACCGATGCCAAACGAGGCCTTTAATTTCTTAAACATATTATTTCCCTTTCTAATTATTTGATTAACGAATAGTTATTGGGAAGCAATTTGCGACACTTGCCTCACAGAATCAAGCAATTTGCCCTATCTATGTTGAATAAGGTCACATTGCCCGAGGAAATGTTGAAATCGTGAAAAATTCCGTTACTCTATTTGTATAGTCAAATAAGGTTTCATTATGTCGAAAGCGCCGCTCTACCTTCAGATAAAACAGTTCATAGACGATAATATCATCAGTGGTCACTGGCCTGTGGGTTACCAGATAACCACAGAACTCGAACTCACCGAACAGTTCAAAGTAAGCCGAATGACGGTCAATAAAGCCATTCGAGATCTTGTGTCTGAAGGCAAGCTAATCAGAAAACCAAGACTGGGGACTTTTGTTTGTGAGCCTGACGAAAAAGCGCAATCTCCCTTGCTTGATATCAACAACATCGCACAAGAGATCAAAGACCGAGGTCAAACGTATACTAGCCAAGTTATCAAACACGATAGCATTAAGGCTGATGAAAGCACGGCTACACGGTTAGGTGTGATGATTAACGCAGAAGTGTTCTATAGTGAAATCATACACTTTGCGGACAACGCACCGATACAACTGGAAGCGCGTTGGGTGAACTCTCAAGCCGCCCCAAAATACCTAGAGCAAGACTTTTCAACCTCTACGCCCAACGAATACCTTTCAAAAAACTGCCCGTTGAGTGCTATCGAGCATACGGTTGAAGCCATTATTCCTGACTCTCAAATCAGAACGTCACTAAAACTTTCTGAATCAGAGCCTTGCCTACTTTTGAATAGAAGAACGTGGAGTAAAGAGCGTCTCATCAGCTTTGCATTACTCTACCACCCTGGCTCTAAGTACAAATTAAGCTCCAAGATACTTCTAGATTAAAGAACATCATCCTGATCGCCGATCACATTTTTGCAACATCAACTTGATTCGGGTCATCGTTTAGCCTATTTATTTGTATATACATTTAATGTTTAGCAAAGATCTAGGTGATTATGAATTTGATCCTCAAAAACGCACGAGTGGTCTCCATGAGTTCGGGAGTCGACGGTTATCAGCCCTCTTCCCCTCAAAATATCGTTATCGAAAGCGGTAAGATCGTGTCCATCTCTTGTTCAAACCACGAGGCACATGCTTCTGAGGTAGAACAACCGAGCACTGATAGCTCTGCGGATTACATCACCTATGATTGCAAAAACAAGTTAGTCACCCCTGGGCTGATTGATTGCCACACTCACCTTGTATTTGCAGGTAATCGCGCCAACGAGTTTGAACAGCGCTTGAATGGTGTGTCTTACACCGACATCGCCAAGCAAGGCGGCGGCATTCTAGCGACAGTAACCGCGACACGCGCAGCGCAAGAATCCGAACTAGTTGAAATGGCACTACCTAGACTAGATGGTCTGCTAAGAAGTGGCGTAACCAGCATCGAAGTAAAATCTGGTTATGGTTTGACGCTTGATGATGAACTCAAGATGTTACACGCAGCTAAAGCGTTAGAGAATCATCGTCGTATTAAGATCACCACCACTCTCCTTGCAGCACATGCTGTGCCACCTGAATATAAAGAACAACCGGACAGCTATATCGATTTGGTTTGCCAAGAGATCATTCCTAAAGCTGCGGAACAAGGGTTAGCTGATGCGGTTGACGTGTTCTGCGAATCTATCGGCTTCAACCTAGAACAAACCGAACGTGTATTTGCCGCAGCCAAAAAACATGGGCTCGCAATTAAAGGCCACACAGAACAGCTTTCTAATATGGGTGGCAGTGCGCTTGCAGCTAAATACGGCGCACTCTCTGTTGACCATGTTGAATACCTTGATGAAACCGGAGTCAAAGCACTGGCGGAATCAGGCACAGTTGCCACTTTACTTCCCGGTGCTTTCTACTTCTTGAAAGAGACTCAACAACCGCCAGTCGCCCTACTTCGCGAACACAATATCCCAATGGCGATCGCGACCGACTTAAACCCCGGCACTTCTCCCTTTGCTGATTTAACGCTGATGATGAACATGAGCTGCACCCTTTTTGGTACGACGCCTGAAGAAGCGCTGCGGGGTGTAACTTGCAACGCTGCCGCTGCCATTGGCGACTCGCAAACCAAAGGCAAAATCGAAGTGGGTTATGCCGCTGATTTAGCTATCTGGAATATCGATCACCCTGCCGACTTAAGCTATCAAGTTGGTGTTCCTCATCTGCATAAACGCATTGTTAATGGCGAGGTGTGTCATGACTCAATCTAAGTCCAACAGCATTCAAAAGAACGCAGAAACCGTACATAACTTTGTGTGGACGGGACGCAATGACCTTGAAGATGGCGCACTCGGCACACGCGTACATCACATTACTAAACAAGTGCAAAGTAGTGATTTAAGTAACGAGCTTACTGATGGCACTATCGCTTTGGTTGGCTTTGCCAGCGATGCAGGCGTTGCAAGAAATAAAGGTCGAGTGGGCGCGAAACAAGCACCCAACCTGATTCGCCAAGCTTTAGCTAATATGGCTTGGCACAGTGACGCTCACATCTCGGACCTTGGTAATATCGAGTGCAATGATGACCAATTAGAAGTCAGCCAAAAACAGTGTGCTTCTGTGATTACCAATGCTTTAGAAACAAACAAAGTGATTACCCTTGGCGGTGGTCACGAAGTGGCTTGGGCGTCGTTTCAAGGTCTCGCTGAGCATTTACATCAAACGGAACTCCTACACAAAGCGGAACGCCTTGATAAAGATCAACCAGTGCACAAACCTAAAATAGGCATCGTTAACTTTGATGCTCACTTTGATCTTCGTGAATTTGAAAGCGACATCGCCGACGTTAAACCCAGTTCAGGCACGCCTTTTAACCAGATCAGCGATTACTGCCACAAGCACCAATGGCCGTTCAAATACGCTTGCCTTGGTGTTAGCGCGGCAAGCAATACCAAAGCGCTGTTTAACAAAGCCGACCAACTGGGCGTTTGGTATGAACACGACCGAAACATGACCCAAGTTAACCAAGTCGCTCAACTGGTTAAGTTGCAAAAATTCATCGCTGAGTGTGATTACCTCTATCTCACTATCGACCTTGACGTATTCCCAGCGGCGACTGCGCCAGGTGTCAGTGCACCAGCAGCAAGAGGCGTGAGCTATGAAGCACTCGCGCCTTTTCTAGAACAGATTTTCAAACACAGTGAAAAACTCATTATCGCGGACATTGCAGAATACAACCCAGACTACGACATCGATGGCCAAACGGCGCGATTGGCGGCACGTTTGTGTTGGGATATAGCCAGTGCAATGGCCAACGACTAATCCAGCTATACCGATAACTACAACTACAACTACAACTACAACGATATAACGTGAAACAGAAGGAATTCCAAAATGACGGAACACCACAACAGTGACCCTCGTCTCGACACGACTCGCGAAATTCGCGCACCTCATGGCACCACTTTGCGCGCTAAATCTTGGTTAACAGAAGCACCACTGCGTATGCTGATGAACAACCTAGACCCTGATGTGGCAGAACACCCACATGCACTGGTTGTGTATGGCGGTATTGGTCGCGCTGCGCGCGATTGGAAATGTTATGACAAGATTGTCGAAGTATTAGAACGTTTAGAAGACGATCAAACGTTACTTGTTCAATCTGGTAAACCTGTAGGTGTGTTCCCAACTCACAAGAATGCACCTCGCGTACTGATTGCGAATTCGAACCTTGTTCCGCACTGGGCAAATTGGGAGCACTTCAACGAGCTCGATAAAGAAGGCTTGATGATGTACGGCCAAATGACAGCAGGCAGCTGGATCTACATTGGCTCTCAAGGCATCGTTCAAGGTACTTATGAAACGTTTGTCGCTATCGCGAAGAAGCACTTCCAAGGCGAAGCAAACGGCAAGTGGGTTCTAACGGGTGGTCTTGGCGGTATGGGTGGTGCTCAACCTCTCGCGGCAACAATGGCAGGCTTCTCGATGATAGCTGTTGAATGTGATGAATCACGGATCGACTATCGCTTACGTACTGGCTATGTAGACAAAAAAGCCACCAGCATAGATGAAGCGATGGCAATGATTAAAGAATCAGACACACCAATCTCTGTTGGCCTATTAGGCAACGCTGCTGATGTATTCCCAGAGTTAGTTGAACGCAATATCACCCCTGACGTAGTGACAGACCAAACCTCTGCCCACGATCCGCTGAACGGCTACTTGCCTCAAGGTTGGACGATGGAGAAAGCAGCACAAGAACGTTTAGTTGATGAAGCGAAAGTAGTGAAAGCCGCTAAGCAATCTATGGCTATTCAAGTTCAAGCTATGCTGGACCTACAATACCGTGGTGCTGCGACTGTAGATTACGGTAATAACATTCGCCAAATGGCATTGGAAGAAGGTGTCGAGAATGCATTTGATTTCCCAGGTTTCGTTCCCGCATATATACGACCTTTATTTTGTGAAGGCGTCGGTCCGTTCCGTTGGGCTGCCCTTTCTGGCGACCCAGAAGACATCTACAAAACAGACCAAAAAGTAAAAGAACTGATTCCAGATAACCCACATCTACACAACTGGCTAGATATGGCGCGTGAACGTATTCAGTTCCAAGGCCTACCCGCTCGTATTTGTTGGGTTGGCTTGAAAGATCGTGAGCGTTTAGGCCAAGCATTCAATGAAATGGTTAAAAATGGCGAACTGAAAGCGCCGGTTGTTATTGGCCGAGACCACCTAGATTCAGGCTCAGTAGCAAGCCCGAACCGTGAAACAGAAGGCATGATGGATGGATCAGATGCCGTATCAGATTGGCCTCTATTGAACGCCCTTCTAAATACTGCAGGCGGTGCAACATGGGTTTCTCTGCACCACGGTGGTGGCGTTGGCATGGGCTTCTCACAACACTCAGGAATGGTGATTTGCTGTGACGGCAGTGAAGATGCATCACAGCGTATTGCTCGCGTACTTCACAACGACCCAGCAACCGGCGTTATGCGTCATGCTGATGCGGGTTACGATATTGCCAAGCAGTGCGCCAAAGAGCAAAAGCTTGATTTACCTATGCTAAACGAAGAACTTCGTCGCCTTTAATTTCTGGAGAGAACATGTTGAATTTATTACTTAAACCAGGACTTCTAGGCCTGCCTGAGCTCCGTAAAATTAGTCGTAGCCCTGTTAACTTATCACTCGACCCAGCAGCGATTCCTGATATTGAAGCGAGCATGCACGTAGTCGAACAAGTGATTGCTGAAGATCGCACTGTTTATGGTATCAACACGGGGTTTGGCTTGTTAGCGAATACCAAGATTGCGCCTGAAGATTTAGAAGTACTACAGAAAAGTATCGTGCTTTCTCACGCAGCGGGAATCGGCAAATTCATGTCTGATGAAACTGTGCGTTTGATGATGGTGTTAAAGATTAACAGCTTGTCTCGTGGTTACTCGGGTATTCGCCTGAAAGTGATTAACGCCCTTATCGATCTAGTGAACGCGCAGGTTTACCCATGTGTTCCTCAAAAAGGCTCGGTTGGTGCCTCAGGAGATCTCGCTCCCCTAGCCCACATGAGTACAGTCTTACTAGGTGAAGGCCAAGCACGTCACAACGGCAAAATCATCACGGGCTTAGAAGCAATGCAGATCGCAGGCCTTGAGCCAATCACGCTTGCGCCAAAAGAAGGCTTAGCGCTGTTAAACGGCACACAAGCATCGACAGCATTTGCATTAGAAGGTCTGTTCGCAGCTGAAGACTTGTTTGCGTCTGCAACCGTGTGTGGTGCAATGTCTGTTGAAGCCGCGCTGGGTAGTCGTCGTCCGTTTGATCCGCGTATTCATCGCGTTCGTGGTCACCGTGGCCAAATGGATGCAGCCCTTGCTTACCGCCATATGCTTGATCAAAAGAGTGAAATTGGTGAATCACACACTTGTTGTGAAAAGGTTCAAGACCCTTATTCGCTGCGTTGCCAGCCTCAAGTGATGGGGGCGTGTTTACAGCAGATTCGTAATTCAGCAGAAACCTTAAACATTGAAGCAAATGCCGTATCCGACAACCCACTTGTTTTTGCTGAAGACGGTGACATCATTTCAGGTGGTAACTTCCACGCCGAACCCGTCGCAATGGCAGCCGATAACCTTGCATTGGCAATCGCCGAGATAGGTAGCTTGTCAGAACGAAGAATGGCACTGTTAATCGATAGCGCGCTAAGCAAACTTCCACCTTTCTTGGTCGATAACGGCGGCGTGAACTCAGGATTTATGATTGCTCAGGTAACGTCTGCAGCATTGGCGAGTGAGAACAAAACACTGGCTCATCCAGCGTCAATAGATAGCCTACCAACTTCTGCAAACCAAGAAGACCACGTATCGATGGCAACCTTCGCAGCACGCAGGCTTAGATACATGGCCGAAAATACACGAGGGATTTTGGCCGTAGAATATTTAGCTGCAGCACAAGGGTTAGACTTCCGAGCGCCAAACCTTTCGTCTCCTCGCGTAGAAGAGGCGAAACAAATTCTGCGTGAGAAGGTCAGCTTCTACGACAAAGATCGCTACTTCTCACCTGATATTGAACAAGCAAACCTGTTACTTAAGTTGTCCGTTCATAACCATCTAATGCCAGAAGGCACTCTGTGTAGTTTTTAAAGCAGAAACACTCTAAATAACACCTCTTAAAGTGTTGTATAAACAAGGGCTATTGATTAGCCCTTGTTGCATTGAGTCAAAGACCATACCCTCTTAAAAATCGTCACATACCATCCAACGTATTTATCTAATTGACTGATATATAAACAAAGTTAACTGGATAGACCATTAGATCGAAGTTAGTTAGCTATAATCCACGCCAGATTTGATGACTAATAGCGATACTATGTTTCTGACACCTTACTTTTCAACTGAAGACAATCAATTTCAATTCACTCGTGAACAAGCTAGCCACTTTGCTAAAAAAGTAGCCGCTGACTTCAACCCAATTCACGATGAAGACAACAAGCGCTTCTGCGTGCCTGGCGATCTTTTGTTTGCAGTGCTTCTGCAAAAAGAAGGCATCAGCCAAAAAATGCGTTTTGATTTTTCTGGTATGGTTGGTAACGGTATTGCGCTTAGCGTTGACAACAAGTGTGAGAAAGAAAGCTCACTGGTTGACGAGAAAGGCAAAGAGTACCTACACATGTCTTGTGAAGGTGAAAAGAGCCACGACCAAGCGTTCATTGAGCACGTAGTAACAAACTACGTTAAGTTCTCTGGTATGAACTTCCCACATATCATGGTTCCTCTTATGGAAGAGCAACAGATGATGATCAACTGCCAACGCCCTCTTGTGATTTACGAGAGCATGGAAGTTGAATTTACTCGCCTAGACCTATCTCACCCAGAAGTTGAATTCTCTGGTGCGACTTTTGATGTTGAAGGCAAGCGTGGCATCGTGACTCTGAACTTTGATTTCAAAGAAGACGGCGAAGTAGTAGGTAAAGGCGTAAAACGCATGGTAGCAAGTGGCCTTAAGCCATACGACCAAGCTTCTGTTGACGACCTAGTAAACCGCTTCAACGAGCGTAAAGAGATGTTTCTAGCTCAGTTCGCAGCTGCTGCTTAATCAGCATCCTTATTTACACATCTTGCTGTAAATAAACTCTAGAACAACATCAATAAAGCCCAGCTTGATATCCTCAAGCTGGGCTTTTTAGTTTTTAACCATCAAATTATATTTGTACTAGTTAATTTTTGAACTTCAGTGGCGAAGGTAACTTTCGTACAATCAAACCACCGAAAAGGACGAGTAACCAATGCCAAGCCAGTGAACCACCACTGCCGCCACCTGAGCTTTTTGCGTTCTGTGTTCCCTCAGACTTAGATATCTTTATCTCTTCGCTGTACGTGAAGTTTTTAATTATCACTCTGTCGTTCCCTTCAGAGCCATACCAATCTTTAACATATCTAATCATAAAGCTGTTATCAGCATCTCTAACCAACGGCAGATTGACTGAGCCAGAAAACTTACCTGATACTCTGTCTATTTTTTTACCATTGCTGTAGAGCTCAACAAAATCATACTGCTCTTCCGTCGATGCAGTGAGATCAAACGAAACCGTGCCACTAGGAATGCCCTCAACTATGAAGGTTGTTGATTCACCATTACCAATGGATGGTGAAGCTATAATTCGTCCTTCTACATCCCAAATTTCAGTATTATAAGCGCCACTGTTAGGTACGTCCCCTAAAGCCGCCATGGCACTCGTTGCAATGCTTGCCCCTATTACAGAAGCCTTTGAAGTAACAGTACCTACTAATGCGTCAGTTTGAACATCAATGCCAAATTCATGCTCACCAACAGAGTCTATATTGTAATTAACAATAACTTCGCAAACTTGCCATTGAGACATAGCTAAACCTTGGCATCCATTATGAGCGATGGCTATATTCGTAGCAGAAGTAGGAGAAATTTGAGTGACTACAACTGTTTGATCAGATTGGTTATGAAATTTAAATACGTGAGAGTTTTCTCCCAATGATCTTACGCCTAGCATTTCGGCTGGACGGTAACTAAAACCCATGGTCTGCTCATCAATCCAATCGTCAAAATGACTGATATTAGTATAGACACCGTAAGCGCCAGCCTGCGCACAACCCTCACCCCAACTTACAATACCCAGTTGTTCATATTTTCCATTGCTCGAAATAACAATTGGACCACCACTGTCACCTTGACATGAATCATAGCCACCATCACTGTAACCAGCACAAAAAGCATCATCTCCAATGGAGGAATATCCACGGTAAGGAACATTATTGCATTCGATCTGGTTAACCAAAGGAACATTAACTTGGTACAGTTCGCTCTTCGACGAGTACACATCTTCTGAGGAATTCTGATCACCCCAACCCATTACCGTTAGCATTTCGCCAGCGTTCAAGTTACCACGAGTATAACCATCGACCAGGTTAACCAGAGACTGTGATGGCTTTTCATCAAGTTCAATAATAGCAATATCATTACTCATTCTTGATGGATCGTAATAATTATGCATATAAATATTACGTACACGGTATCGACGATACTTAGCTTCAGTTGAAGAGAGGTTTGATTCACCGATCACCACATCTAAATCTTCACTGCCAATCGCGTCTACACAGTGGGCTGCAGTTAATACGTATTGTTCACCAATAAAACTCGCACCACAAAACTGACCGTCATAAGCGTTCACGTTCCTTGAGACTAGCGCAGCCATAAATGGCCAATTCCCTTGTGTTGCTTCTTTACCGTTTATAATTCGAGCTGAAACATCTGCCAACACCGACGTTGAAGACAGACTCACTACACAGACACCTAGCGACAACCATTTCGCCTGAACAATTTTCATTACCTAGCCTTTATTCATTTTAATAATGAAGCGCAGACTATTTTATAAAAAATCAATATGAAACTAAAACCACATTAATTTGTGATATAGATCAACCAAACGATAATAATTCTTATCTAATCACTTAGTTGTATCTGAATACACATCAGATCCAGCGTCTAACCTTTTGTTTGTAATCAACATATTCCGCACCGAATAATTGCTCTAGAGCACATTCTTCTGGCTTAATTTGGAACTGATTCATATACATTACGAATACAAAACTGAGTAAAACACTGAACAGGTTTTGGAAGAAGTAGCCAAAGCAAAACAGTAGGATGAATAACCCTAGATACATTGGGTTTCGTGTGTAACCAAAAATACCACTGTCCACGACCGAAGAAGCGGTTTCTACTTTAATCGGGTTAACGGTGGTTTTCTGTTTTCGAAACTCCCATATACCGGCTAATCCAACCACACCACTCAATGCAATTCCGCCCCCTAAAACGATGATCTTGTAAGGTAGTAATACCGCTCCTGTACTTAGCTGATGAGCACTGAAATAAGATGCGACGAATATCAATATAAACAGAGCAACGGGTGGGACTTTTAATTCTAGAAATTTCATATTTTTCCTTCTTAACATTCCTTTGTTAGTTTAGAAAAAAGCCCAGCAATTGCTGGGCTAAATGTATTAAAGAATTTTGGCTAACGCCTGTAATGGGTGTGCAAGCTTTTCACCTTCAAAGCGCTTCACTTGGCTACGGCAGGAATAACCCGTTACTAAGCAGCGATCTTTTGGTAAGTCCTGCATTTGAGGCTTCCAGCTTAAACCGTATATATCTTTCGACATTTGCAACTTATCGACTTCGTGACCAAAGGTACCTGCCATACCGCAACAACCGACAGGAACGCTGGTTAACGCAGCACCAAAGTGTTTGAAAATGGCCCCCCACTCTTTTTCAGCGTTCGGCATTTTGGTCTTCTCAGTACAGTGAGCGAACAAGTACCACATTTCTTCACTTACAGAGCGCTCTTCAAACTCACCTAGTGATGGTAGCAACCATTCGTGCACCGTTAGTACATCAAAATCTCCACGCTTGTCAGCCAAAATCTCGACGTATTCATCGCGGTAACAAAGTACCAGTGCCGGATCGACACCCACTAGAGGAATACCGATATCCGCCACCATCGACAAGAAATCCGATGTAGATTTCGCCTCACGTGCAAAACGATTTAAGAAACCTTTAATGTGCAGCGCTTTTCCATTGGGTTTGAACGGCAGTAGTACCGGTGTTTTACCAAGCTTCTGAGCCAGAGTAACGAAGTCTTCAACCACTTCTGCATCATAAAAGCTAGTAAACGGGTCTTGAACGATTAACACATGCTGTTTCTTCTGATCAGAAGACAAGCCTTCTAAGTACTGCAAGTCGAAAAGTTGCAGCTCTTTGCTCGCCAAACGATTTTTTAGCGTAGGCACCGACATCAGTGGTGCATCAACATAACCGACCGTTTTAGCCGTTGCGGTTTGTATCCACTTTTGACCCAATGCTGCGTTCACAACTTTCGGCGCTTTCGCCATCAGCGGCAGCATGGTTTCAATGTTGGCAACTAAATAGTCTTTTGCTGGGCGTTGGTAACGCGAGTAATAGATGTTTAAGAATCGAGAGCGGAAACTAGGAACATCAACTTTGATCGGACATTGGCTCGCACACGCTTTACATGCAAGACAGCCATTCATCGCTTCGTGAACTTCATGAGAGAAATCGTATTCATGACGTTTGTTCATGGTATTGCGAACGCGATCAATCATGGTTTTGACCGGAGTATTGTCTTTCAGCGCTTCTTGCTCTAAATCGAGAATATCGACGCCTTGCTCAGTTAACTGACGAAGCCACTCTCTTACCAAGCCTGCGCGGCCTTTTGGTGAGTGACGACGGTCAGCCGTAACTTTCATCGAAGGACACATTGGCGAGCTCGTATCGTAGTTGAAGCACAAACCGTTGCCGTTACATTCCATCGCTTGTTTGAAGCTATCACGAACTTGTACGTCGATCTGACGGTCGTAGAAACCACGCTTGGTATCGGTCACTTTCACCAATTCAGCGTCGCTTTCTAACGGCGTACAGATCTTGCCTGGGTTCATCTTGTTGTGCGGGTCGAACGCTGCTTTAACACGTCTTAATTCGGTAAACAGTTCTTCACCGAAGAAGTCTGGGCCATACTCAGAGCGGAAGCCTTTTCCGTGCTCCCCCCACATCAAGCCGCCGTATTTCGCCACCAGCTTAACCACTTCATCAGAGACTTCGTGCATTAATGCTTCTTGCATCGGGTCACACAAATCTAAAGCCGGACGAACATGCAGTACGCCCGCATCCACGTGACCAAACATGCCATAGTTCAACTCTTTTGAATCGAGTAATACTCTAAATTCAGAAATGAAGTCGGCCAAGTTTTCCGGTGGTACACAGGTATCTTCAGCAAAAGCGACCGGCTTAGCTCGGCCTTTAGCCGCACCTAATAAACCCACCGCTTTCTTACGCATGTTGTAGATTCGGCCAATGCTCGCCAAATCACTGCACACTTGGAAACCAATGACACCCGCTTCTTCGGTTTCAAGCATGCTTTCAAGTTGAGCAGTTAACGCTTGGACTTGTTGTTCGACTTCCGCTTCATCTTGGCCTGCAAACTCAACCATATTGATGCCTAGCATCTCTTTGTTTGGAACATCCATAAGCAAATCGCTCACGGTGTGCCACACAATGTCTTGCTTCGCTAAGTTCAATACTCTTGAATCGACAGTCTCTACTGATAACGCTTTCGCTTCTACCATGAACGGAGCATTACGTAGCGCAGAATCAAACGTGTTGTATTTAACGTTGACCAGTGTGCGCGCTTTTGGAATCGGCGTGAGGTTGAGCTTTGCTTCCGTAATGAAGGCTAATGAGCCTTCCGCGCCGCATAGGACGCGAGTCAAGTCGAAGCTGTCGTCTTGTTCGTTGATTGCGTTCTTTAGGTCGTAACCTGTTAAGAAACGGTTCAGCGGTGGGAATTTATTCAAGATTTGAGCGCGTTTATCTCGACACACCGCCTCAGTAACCGCAAGTGCCTGGTGCGCAAATTCACCTTCAACTGGCAAGCCATGTGATAAATCAGATTCTAAGCATGAACCATCGGCAAACACCGCTTGCAGTGATAGAACATGATCTGACGTTTTGCCGTACTTCAATGAACCTTGGCCCGAAGCATCGGTGTTGATCATGCCACCTAAGGTTGCTCGGTTACTGGTTGATAGGTCAGGAGAGAAAAAATAACCGTAGGGACGTACTGCATCATTCAATTGGTCTTTAACGACGCCAGACTGAACTCTTACCCAGCCCTCTTTCTCGTTTATCTCAAGAACCTTGTTCATGTACCGCGAAAGGTCAACCACGACACCTTTTGTTAACGATTGACCGTTAGTTCCGGTACCGCCTCCGCGAGGAGAAAAGGTCACACGTTCGTAAGCGGATTTGGCACCCACTTTACCGACCAATACAACATCGTGTGTTGTCTTGGGAAGAATGACCGCTTGCGGCAATTGCTGATAAACACTGTTATCAGTCGCCACAGCCAAACGGCTAGAATATTGAGATTCAATGTCGCCAGTAAAGCCCGCTGTTTTTAGTTCATCTAAAAAGCGTACGACAACTGGATCGACATCAGCATTGAGTTGAAGTCTTGGTAACATTTGCTTCCTGCCCCTACTTCGCTGATCCTATCAGCATTGGGTTATCTGAGATTTTTAGTAATTTTCTTTGAATTTCGTCACTTTACTACTATTAAGATCATATAAAAAGGTGATCAAATCAGAATCTCAATGCAAGAATGGAGAAATAGTCACTTTCGTCTTGATTCAGTCACAATATACTGAATAACATTTTGTTAAAGACATCTCCATGAGCGCATCACAATGAAAAAAAACAAAACAGTCACAACTGAAGATATTCTTCTTAAGCTATGCCAATCAGTCTCAAGCGTACTCACTTCAGCGACGGCTTCTCAAGTGTCCTATTCAGCTATGGTTCAAAAGATCAACAAAACGAGCCTGAAGCCAGATTTTGGTTGTTTCGTCTTATTTGACGGTGGCTTCTCTGGTCTTGTTGTTATCAATTTTACGTCAAAAGCGGCGTTAGAGATCTACACCAATTACATGCGTAACATGGGCATGCCAGAAGATGAATTAGCCGTACTGCACACCTCAGACGAAGTAGGCGATGTATTGGGTGAGTTAATGAACCAGCTTGTCGGTGATTTCACGAACAAGATTCGTAAAGAACTGCAAACCAACATCACGCAAAATCAACCAAAAATGCTAGCACTCAACAAACAAGTGAACCTTTCTGTTGATACTAACCTCGATCGCCCACAAGCTCGTCGTGTCACCTTCTCGACTGAAAACAACAACATCTTCTACCTAGAGCTTGCAATGGATAAGACAGAATTCATCCAATTGGAAGAATTTGAAATCGCCGAGGACGAATGTCCAGACAGCATCTTAGAAGCGACTCAGAAAAAAATGCAGGAAGCGAAGAAGCCAACACAAAGCTTAGGCAATGATTCTGCAGCAGATTTACTTGATGAACTTGGAATCTAGTTAGCTAAAACTCTAGTCATTCTGACAAATCGTGTCACGAACGCCATCAATACTCTTGATGGCGTTTTTATATAGCCTCTCAACATTACCTTTTACACACCCTCCAGAACCTTTTTAATGATATCCAAACGAGTTTAGGCTTTCTGTTAGATAGCAAAACATGTAAAATGTCGGACTTTTCAAAATTTGCGGTAATGATTAAGTAGTCGATGGATAAGAAAAAAGCCCTAAAGAAAATAGCCAAGTGTCTTGAGCTTGGAAATTCAGCGAACGTCAATGAAGCGGCCAATGCAATAAAGATGGCGCATAACTTGATGCTGAAATATGGTCTCGAAAAAGACGATATTGAATTTATCAAGATGGGGAAAACTCAATCCAGTCATCTTTTGCCGGCAAATATCAGCTCGACTCTGTTGCGCGTTATTCGTGGTATCAACACTAAGTTTGGCGTAGAAGCTGTGTTACTGAACCACAAAGGTCTCAAACGTGTGGAATTTATTGGCGAAGCCGACCGAGCAATCTTCGCAGCCTTTGCTTTCGATATTATTTATCGTGAATTAAACGAGCATACTGGTCAATTCAGAAACAGCTTTGCAGGGTCTGGCACAGGAACTCTCGAAGTCACTCGTCGCGTTAATTCTTACGTATCTGGTTGGATAGAAGGTGCTCTTGAGAAGTTACCAATCATTACTCCAGACGACGAATCAAACAACAAAATCAATAACTACATTGATAAAGAGTTCGAAAACATCGATCGTGAAACCTTTAAGCAACAACTCAGAGAAGCGATGAAGAACCTCACCGCAGACTATGAAGTTGGCTTGAAGAAAGGTCGTAAATTATCGGTTAACCGCCCAGTTGGCGGTGCCCAAGCAGTGAAAAAAATCACCAAATCGTAGAGCATGTCATTTAGCTAAATCATAATGCTTGCTCTTTACATTTCCTCAGCACATTGTTAAAACCATCAATAATACTTATAGGACTATATGTTTGCCATTCGCAATCCATGCGTTTGACAGAAGTACATGATGGAGAAACACGTTGAAAAAAATCACACTAGCCCTAGCGCTTACTGTCGCTTTAACAGGTTGTCAGGCAACTCAACGCCAAAACGCGACAACTGGCGAATCAGAGACTAACTCTGCAACTCAAGGCGCTCTAATTGGTGCAATCGCTGGTGCCGTTGCTGGTGTCGCTACTGGTGACGATTCTAAAGATCGTCGTAAACGTGCCTTGATTGGTGCTGCAGGCGGCGCGGCTGTCGGCGGTGGTATCGGTTACTACTTCGACCAACAAGAAGCTGCACTTCGTGAAGAACTCATGAACTCTGGTGTCCAAGTAGAGCGTGTTGGTGAGAACCAGCTTTTACTTCGCCTAGAAAACGGCATCGGTTTTGATTCTGGCTCTTACGCTTTGGAATCAAGCATTCACAACACACTACGTGGTGTTGCTCGTATCTTAGTAGAATACCCTGACACTAGCCTAGTGATCGACGGCCATACCGACAGCACTGGCAGTGAATCAACTAACCAAATCCTTTCTGAGCGTCGTGCTGAATCTGTTCGCGCATTCTTGATTTCCCAAGATGTTGCAACAGGCCGTGCCATTGCTCGTGGTAACGGTGAACGTTACCCTCTATGTGATAACAACACGTCTCAAGGTCGTGCTTGTAACCGCCGCGTAGAAATTCAAATCTTGCCGCTTAAGTAGCACGACTCAAGCCCAGTTATCTTTCTATCTTGAAATAACCACTATATAGTTGGTTGTCAGCGTATCGTTTACCTGAAGCGGTATGGCTTAATTAACAACCACATAGCGTGTTAATACTGAGATATTGCAACTGGGCTTTTTACGAGACTTATCTATTGTTTATCACATTGAAAACGTTTATCACATTGAAAAATCTGCAATCGTCACGTCTTAGAACTCTACTTCTAACCTTCATGTTATCTACAACACAGCTCGTTTATGCTGCAAGCAATGCAGACCTGACGCATGATGCTCAAAACCAAGATCCAGCCGCTCAATATCAATTAGCTCAATCGTATGAATTAGGCGTAGATGTTCCTCACAGCATTGATGATGCATTCTATTGGTATTCACAATCAGCGGGTAATGGCAATCCAGATGCGCAATTTAAGCTTGCCGGGTTGTACTTAACAGGTGTGGGCGTAGAGCAAGACAGTAAGCGCGCATTAGAATGGTTTATCAAAGCCGCACTGCAAGGTCACAAACGAGCCCCCGTTGAGGTAGCAAGAATCTATGAATCCTCACTTGAAGAAAAAGGCTTACCACTACTTCAGCCATTAGATGCAGCCCAGCTATGGTATGAAGCGGCTTTAAAAGACAACTCTGACGCAGAAGAGGGTTACAACCGTATTCTGGAAGCACAATTTAATCAACAACGTGCAAAGCAGATCTCTTCAATCAAACAGCTCAATAGCAGTGTTGGTACTTCAAATGACCATGAACAAAACGTTAGTTCTCTTTCGGTGAATCAAAATTCAGATCTGCAACAACCTTCTTCTCTAATAAAAGTAACGATGAATGAGTTATTGATTGCCGCATGCATTGCACTTCTAAGCGTGCTCATGACTCTTTTCATTACTCGAAAGAAGCAAAATCAAAACTCTGTACCATTAAGCCACCAACAGCACCCTCTTGAAGCTCAGCTAAAAGCTCAAGGCACCACGATAAAACAGCAAAAACGACAACTTCATGCAATGTTTACCGAATTAAAGAAACAGAGAAACTCACAGGAAACACAAAAATTACAGATAGCTTGTGCTCTGTTTGGTTACACACCCACCTCCATTCCTAACCAGAAAAGCATTAAAATTAGATACAAACAACTCTCTAAAATCTATCACCCTGATGGTCATGGATGTGACGAAGAAATGAAACGTTTGAACAATGCGCTAAAAAACATCTTACAAAATGTTACAAAACAGTAAACAACCACACACATTTGGTTTTCCAATTCGCAAAGATATCGATTTTATTAGTGTTGCAATCGATCCCCCTCTCAAAAACAGGTAACAAACTATTAACTAATGGGTCTTACTTATGTCATAATTTGCGCCGAAAATACACCTGACGTATACAGGTGAGGAGATAATATGTTCACAGTAGAAGGCGTTTGTGATTGGTGCAAAAAGCCAAGCCTAGTTAAAAAGCACGACTACCTAGATGGTAAGTGTCATCATGCATGTAAAGAGTGCAATGATATTGCAACCATTGATGTTCGCCAGTTCAATATTGGTGAAATGGAAATGAGAACAAAACTCTCCCAAGCGACATTGAGATAAGCAACACCGTTGAAATATAAGAAAGCGCCTAGGGCGCTTTTTTTGTGCCTGTAGTTTTAGATCTTCTATCTTCTATCTTCTATCTTCTATACAAGTGTATACAGTACTTTTCTGTCAAAACCACTGTATACCCCTGTATAAAGATCACATTCTTTCAACTTATGAGACAAAACAACAAATTCATTCAAATTTAATTTATCAAATAATTTCAATTGCTTAAATGAATTTCATCCATAAGCTCAGACAGAATCGTCCAATAATCCCGCAAAAAACGCTTGATCTTATAAGCAACTAAAACTACTGTATAGGCATACAGCATGTATATAAGGACAGCAAAATGATTCAAGCACACGTTAAAGCCCAACACTCTAGCCCGCTAGTTCACTGCGCATTTACATCCGTTTCTCGTAAAAGCAAAAATTCAAACGAGGAAGCGTTATTTGCAAGAATGGCGTTGCTGTCCAACCAACATCAGTGGCTGCTGTTTACCGCTCAAACACCACGACCATCAGCAAAGCAGCTTAAGCAACATAACGTTTGCTGCGACCGCGTTATCCATATGAAAGCCTCTCATCAAATGACTGAAGTAGAAACGGTCGAGAAAGCTATTCGTTCTAAGAATGCGAGTGCGATTGTCGCGAGTTCATCGATTGATCAATTCAGCCAACAGTATCTAAGAACTTTAGGGTTGCGCTTCCAGTGTGAAGTCTTCTTTATGGATGCCAATTCAGAGCGTATTCACTAAACCACCTTGCTTAACATTTTGGCTCACACATATAGCTTAATAACATAGTCCAAAAACATAGCTCAACAGACTGCCTTCCCCTGCTCTACAATTCGCCAATTTTTAAGCGGGTCGTTAGGCGGGGTTTTTTATTTGATCAATAGATTTAGCAATCGATTGCTTTTTCTCTGGAAGCAAATAGTAGATTGGGTATAATGCCCGTCTAATCATGTGCACACCGCACTTCTCTGTATGACGTTTGATAAAAGATAGGAATGTCTAAATGAGCCTTGCTGATCAAGTTCTTGCCGTAAATGATGACCTACCAATCCGTACTGACAAACCTGTCCACAGTGGCAAGGTTCGCTCAGTCTACTGGTTAACTGAAGAAGATAGCCAACGACTAATTAAAGAGAAAGGCTACAATGTCGCGCCAGATGCGCCTTTAGCTATCATGGTGATCAGTGACCGTATCTCTGCGTTTGATTGTATCTGGCGTGGTGAAGGTAATCTTAAAGGTGTTCCAGGAAAAGGAGCAGCTTTGAATGCTATCTCTAACCACTGGTTCAAATTGTTTAAAGACAACGGCCTCGCTGACAGTCATATTCTTGATATCCCTCACCCATTCGTATGGATTGTTCAAAAAGCTCGTCCAGTCATGATTGAAGCGATTTGTCGTCAATACATCACAGGTTCAATGTGGCGTGCATACGCGAACGGCGAGCGTGAATTTTGCGGTATCGAGATGCCTGAAGGCCTTGAAAAAGACAAAAAGCTACCTGAGCTTCTGATCACTCCTTCAACAAAAGGGATTTTGAAAGACATCCCTGGCGTACCAGAAGCTGATGATGTAAACATCACACGTAACAATATCGAAGACAACTTTGCAGCGTTTAACTTTACTCAAGCAAGTGACATTGCGCATTACGAAAAACTGCTAAAAGAAGGTTTCAACGTAATTAGCCAAGCACTTGCTAAAGTCGACCAAACCTTTGTTGATACGAAGTTTGAGTTCGGTTACGTCAACGATGCTCAAGGTAAAGAAAAGCTAATCTACATGGATGAAGTTGGCACACCAGACTCATCTCGTATCTGGGATACTCAGGAATACAACAAAGGCAACATCGTCGAGAACTCTAAAGAAGGTTTCCGTCAGTTCTTGCTTAACTACTTCCCTGATGCTGACATTCTATTGAACAAAGAACGTATGCCAGAGCGTGAAGCATTAGCTCGTGACAATGAACTTCCATTGGATGCGTTAATGTCTCTTTCTCGTACTTACCTTGATATCGCGGCAAAAATTACAGGCGGCGAGATTGTATTGAGCGACAATCCTAAGCAAGAGATAGTCGATGTATTGCGTGCCGACTACGGTCTAATCGACTAATACGATTTGGCTTTAGGTTTAGACTTAGACTTAGACTTAGCACTGTTCAACCAATACCTCGTCTTAAAATACGCAAAAGGGCCTCATCATTGAGGCCCTTTTTTATGATATACACTTCACTAAATTCATAGGATTAGCCTTGAATTCAATGAACTAACTTTGAAGTCATAGAACTAAAAACGTTATGATCACAGCTTGATAGTAAACTCTTCACCAGAGTTATCTGCAATCACTAAATGGCTACGTGATTCTATGTAATCAATCTGCTCTTCTTCAAGAGAATACGGCATAACAACTTTGAGCTCATTTATCCCTTCTAGCTTGGCAAGCTTAAGTAAGGTGACAATGTTTGACTCATCACTTTTACGCGTAGACATTGATTTCAAAGCCATCTGCCATAAACGGTCTTCTGGGGTTGCTAGCTCTTTGATGCTATCTCTCCAGACAGTGCTGAATACTGGCGCAATCGTGGTTAGTGCTTCCAGAAAAGTCCATTTTTTACTGCATGAGGCGCCAAGAAAGGTTGTGTAATCGAACTCTACACGCGTCTCTATCTGTTTTTCCATGATGTCCCCCGACACTTTGACAACACAATATACTCAATATCTATCAACTCTTTCTTTATAGCAATAGGATATAGAAGAATAGTCTTTTATGACCTTTTGATTGGTTAAAAAGGCATATAAAAATCAATTTTGTAACAAAATAAGCACTGAATAATCATATATGCACCTATTTGATTAATATTTTAGAGATAAAACTTATCTATCTATTTTATATCAATTATCCGGCTCGCTTTTTTGTATTGAATACGCCAGCCAGACCATGTTGGCAGCTCCCAGCGTTTTGGTGATAACTTTCGGCTACCCGATTGATAGTGAACGTAAATCAGCTTTCGTGCTGGCAAGTATTCTACATCGAGTTGCAAGTCGGCAAGGCTCAGTGCAAACGGATATTTTTCAGAGAACTCTGAATAAAGCCATTCTGGGATACCATCAAATGGAATGTCTGAATGTTCAAACATTTCTAGCTCGCTGACATCGGTAACCCCTAACACCTCAAGCTGTTGTATAAACCATAGTTCAAAGCTAAGTTGCTCGATCTCAGGAGTATATTTTGTTTGTTCATCGAGCCCAAGTTTTACATACAACTGCCAGTGTCTGATTTCTTGAGTACGAACCTTTGCAAAATCGGGCAGTTGCACACCATTCACCACAAGATCGACGATTGGCTTCAATGATAACTGACCTTCAGCGGCGACCAATCTAGTGGCAATCGTTCGACCTGCATACACCAATACCATCTCAGTAAAGACGCCATCATCGTTCACAACCGTTTCACCTTGCTGCCACTCACCTAGCTCTTCTTCAACGACAAGCTCAAGAGAAATAGGCGCGGTAGTTGTGGCCAACGTCAATGTCTGCTTAACGCCTCTTCCCGGCAAACTATGGGTATCAAGCACCAACATCGCTTGTGCATTGTCCGGGAAACGATTCTGACGGCCGAGTACTACCTCTAACACTCCATTGGCAAAAGCTTCTTTCCTCTTCAGTCGGCGCACAAACACCAGCTCAGGATGAAGGTTCACAATAGTCTTAAACAGTTCAATACGTTGGAAACGTGACGCGACTTCTAGCTGAGGAAGTTCAAACACCTCACGCATTTGCTTAGCCAATCCTTGTGCTTCATTCAATGCCTGCTGGTCGATTTCTAAATGCGGATAATCGCGACCACGAACAATCTGAATTAACAGGCTTAGATCACACCCTTCTTTCTCTTGTTGAGCCAGCGCTTCAAGATGTTCTGCATTGTTTGGTAATTGGTACAAGCGAGCAGGAACGGACAGCGCGGCAGTGAGATCGACCATCGCCTCTTTTAATGCTTTGGTTTTGATTCGAGTAACAATATCGGCATACAAAGCGTCAATTGGCAGCGGGTAAAGTTTCTTTCCATGCTCGGTAATTTGATGGTCGGTATTAATCGCCTCCATCGTGAGCAAGGTTTGAGTCGCGCTGTTTAATGACTTCTCAGGAATAGGATCAAGGAAAGGCAAGCTCTCAAGCGGAGCACCACAACATGCCGCGGCCAACATAGGTTCAGTAAGCTCTTCACGCTGCAATTCAGGTGGTGTGACTAACTCTAACGCCGCATGTTCGCCATATAGACGAACACAAATGCCATCCATCACCCTACCCGCGCGGCCAGCTCGTTGTTTGGCACTCGCTCGTGATATGAATTTAAGCATCAGTGTGGTTCTTCCGTTTCGTTGAACGGTGCGTCTTTCTAATCCTGAATCTATCACCACGCCAATATCAGGTATGGTGAGGGAGGTTTCAGCAACGTTGGTCGCAAGTATGACCTTTCTCAGGCCATTACCTTCAGTATTGATATTACGACCCGATAACGCTAAATCTCGTTCTTTTTCACTGACTGACGCATGCAACTTCACCACTTGGATATCTGGATTCTTTGCCAAGGCTTGTTCACATTGCACGATCTCTTTTTTACCCGGCAGGAAAACCAAGATATCGCCATGTGAAGCGATCAGTTGATGATTCACTTCTTCAGCAATGCGTTGCTCTAGATATCGAATATCGGGCAATGCTCTTGATTCATTCGCCCTGTGTTCAATAGCAACTTGATAAGTTCGGCCTTCACAGCTAATTCGATTCGCCCCCAAGTAATGAGCAAGACGCTCCCCTTCAATAGTTGCTGAAGTGATCACCAAGCGATGGCTCTCTTTTTGTTTGAGAATCGCCACCAGCAGATCAATGTCCCAGCGCCTCTCGTGAAACTCATCCACCACGATCACATCGAAACCGGCTAGTCCATCTTCTGACAACCAACGCAACGCAATACCGGGAGTCACAAAAACAATATTGGTTTGCTCGTTGTACTTCGACTCAAGCTTAATCGCATAACCAACCTTACCACCAAGCTTCTCACCCGACTGCTGTGCTAAGTAATTAGCGAGTGACATACACGCGATTCGCCTTGGCTCCACCACGAGCACTCGCCCATGCTGAGAGGCCCAAATAGGTAGGCGTGTTGATTTGCCCGATCCCGTTTCTGCTTCTACTACGAGATGAGAATTTGAGATTTGTTCATGGAATGTATTTTGATAAGCATCGATGGGAAGTTGTGACATAAAAAGGAAGAGTCGCAAAAAAGTGTGAGCGAAGTATAACGAATTATGGCGTTCGAATTCGATAAGTGTGGGACAGAAGTAAGAATATCATTTTGTTTGCAAAGATCGGAGGGAAACTATTTACAATTGAATAACTAAACCGTTATCATTTTTCAGTTACTCTTTCTCCCATATTAGGCATCCAATGAACAACGATAAACGCCCTCTATATATTCCTTATGCAGGCCCTGCTCTACTAAGTACTCCTCTTCTAAACAAAGGCAGCGCATTCTCTGCAGAAGAGCGAAGCTCTTTTAACCTTGAAGGCTTGTTACCGGAAACAACCGAAACAATCCAAGAGCAAGTTGGACGTGCATATAAGCAGTACTGCAACTTCGAAAGCGATATGGATAAACATATCTACCTTCGTAACATCCAAGATACAAATGAAACGCTATTTTATCGTTTAGTTCAAAACCACATCTCTGAAATGATGCCTATCATTTACACGCCAACAGTTGGCGCAGCATGTGAGAACTTCTCAAATATTTACCGTCGTGGCCGTGGTCTATTTATCTCATACCCAAACCGCGATCGTATCGATGACCTACTGAACAATGCGACAAACCACAACGTTAAAGTAATTGTGGTTACGGATGGTGAGCGTATTCTTGGTTTGGGAGACCAAGGTATCGGTGGTATGGGTATTCCAATTGGTAAGCTCGCACTGTACACAGCTTGTGGCGGTATCAGCCCAGCTTACATGCTACCAATCGTACTCGATGTGGGTACTAACAACCCGCAGCGTCTTGCTGACCCAATGTACATGGGCTGGCGTCACCCTCGTATCACAGGTGCTGACTACGATGCATTCGTTGAAGAGTTCATCCAAGCCGTTCAACGCCGTTGGCCTGATGCATTAGTTCAGTTCGAAGATTTCGCGCAAAAGAACGCGATGCCACTGCTTGAGCGCTACAAAAACCGCCTATGTTGTTTCAACGATGACATCCAAGGCACAGCAGCCGTAACGGTTGGTTCTCTACTAGCAGCATGTAAAGCAGCAAACAGCAAACTTTCAGACCAACGCATCACCTTCTTAGGTGCGGGTTCTGCAGGTTGTGGGATTGCTGAAGCTATCATTGCGCAAATGGTGTCTGAAGGTATCAGCGATGCACAAGCACGCTCTCAAGTTTACATGGTTGACCGCTGGGGTCTGCTACAGGAAGGCATGCAAAACCTGCTTGATTTCCAACAGCGCCTAGTACAAACCAACACGAATACTAAAGATTGGGAAAGCGACGGCACTGGTTTCTCTCTACTAGACGTCGTTCGCCACGCAAAACCAACCGTTCTTATTGGTGTATCTGGTGCTCCAGGTCTATTTAGCAAAGAAGTCATCAAAGAGATGAACCTTCACTGTGAACGCCCGATTGTGTTCCCACTGTCTAATCCAACAAGCCGTGTTGAAGCGACACCAAACGACATCATTCGTTGGACTGATGGCCAAGCACTGGTTGCGACAGGTAGCCCATTTGAGCCAGTAACTCATAACGGTACCACTTACCCAATCGCTCAGTGTAACAACAGCTACATCTTCCCAGGCATTGGCCTTGGTGTATTGGCTGTGAATGCTTCACGCATCACTGATGAAATGTTGATGGAATCAAGCCGTGCGCTTGCTACGTGTTCTCCACTTGCTATCAATGGTTCAGGTGCGCTACTTCCACCATTGGAAGAGATTCACACCGTATCTAAGAAGATTGCCCTTGCTGTTGGTAAAAAAGCGATTGAACAAGGCGTTGCTCTAGAGATCACTGAAGAAGCTCTACAACAAGCGATTGATCAGCACTTCTGGCAACCGGTTTACCGTCGCTACAAGCGTACTGCATTCTAATAATGCGTATTATATTCTAATAAAGAGCATAACCTCTCTTAATCTGAGCCTCTGCAATTGCAGGGGCTTTTTTCTTTACACTGACTTGTCTTTTTAACTGATTTTTCTCATTTTTATTTGGTATTATCGAGCACTCAAAAATTATGCTTAGCCAAAGGACCATACCGAGAGTGAAATTCGATTCTCACGTTTATCGTAACTACTTACTAAAAGCTTACAAAAAACTGCAAGGTTTTCTGTTTGGCTCTTTTCTCGTGTTCTTAGTAGGCAGCGCTGCGGTTATTGCGATCGATTATTGGGTTTCATGGCAGGCAGAAGATCGCATCATCTACGATATCGATGAAGTACCTGAGCGCGAAGTTGCTGTTGTCCTTGGCACCAGTAAATATTTGGGTAGAACACTCAACGAATATTATAAGCACCGAATTGACGCTGCTATTGAGTTGTTCGATCGAGAAAAAGTGAATCAATTCTTACTGAGCGGCGACAACGCTCACCGTTCTTACAATGAACCTTGGACGATGAAGCGTGACTTATTGAAAGCCGGTGTACCAGATGAACGAATCAATCTGGATTACGCGGGTTTTCGAACCTTAGACTCAATTGTGCGCGCCAAAAAGATATTCGACACTGACAATTTTCTCATCATCACTCAAAAATTCCATTGTGAAAGAGCTCTACTCATCGCCAGCTCTTACGATATTCATGCCCAGTGTCTGGCGGTTTCAGGACCAACCCACCATTCGGGAACCTCAATACGTTTACGTGAAGTGTTTGCACGCACCAAAGCATTCCTTGATCTGTATATTATGGGTACAACGCCAAAGTTCCTTGGACCTAAAGAGCCGATTCAACCCAGTCCAAAACCGGAATCATTTCCGATTCCAAACCCTATGACTGACCCCACTGTAAACCCTATAGTAGACCCCTCAGCAAGCCCTATTTTAGAACCAGCAGAGACCGATGTGTAGAAAACTACACATTTTAAATTTGTTGCCTCACACTTCCCCACTGTTACACAAAAACACACCAACACTCCTTTATTAACTTAAGTAACATTCCTCCAACAAAGTCTGACCCTACATCAAGTCTATATAGCTCGAAGCTTTTTACTTTGAGAGCGGTATAACTTGAAAACAAGATACCTCGAAAACAATAAGCACCGCTTTTGAAGTTAGTGCACCAATAAAACGAGGATAAACAAAAGGAGCGTCTTATGACGGCACTTGTTACTACACTGAAACATTGGTTGTTTACCCGCAACAGCATGATCTTAATTGGTAATTTCTCGCTCTTTGCACTCTTGCTCAATACTCTCCCTTTCGAAACCCAAGTCAATACGGGCTTAAGCATTCTCGTATTTGTTGCTATTTTATGGTTAACCGAAGCGATCCACGTCAGTATTACGGCTCTGCTCGTTCCACTTTTGGCTGTCTTGTTTGGTGTGTTTAACACGCCCGCTGCGCTGGCTAACTTTTCGAACCCAATTATTTTCCTCTTCATGGGTGGCTTTGCACTGGCAGCCGCACTGAACAAACAAGAACTAGATAAGGCGATTGCTGACAAAGTGCTGCTGATAGCAAAAGGCAGAATGTCAGTGGCCGTGTTCATGTTATTCGGCGTGAGCGCCGGGTTATCGATGTGGATTTCGAACACCGCGACAACAGCAATGATGCTCCCTCTTGTTCTAGGTATCATGAACAAAGTTGACCAAAGTGAAGACCGTAACACCTACGTATTTGTGCTACTTGGCATCGCTTACTGTGCATCGATTGGTGGCATCGCAACCTTGGTTGGTAGCCCTCCAAACGCAATCGCTGCCGCTGAAGTTGGTTTAAGTTTCACAGAATGGATGGCGCTAGGTCTACCTATCTCAATGATCTTATTGCCAATCACGATGATTGTTTTGTACGTGATGACTAAGCCCAAGCTCGACCATAAATTTGAGCTAGACCACGCCCCTGTAGAGTGGACAAACAGCAAAAAAATCACACTGTCTATCTTCCTTTTAACAGTCACGCTTTGGATATTCGGAAAACCAATCAACGCAATGATTGGCGGCTTCTCAAAATTTGATAGCTTGGTGGCGATTGGTGCCATTGTACTGCTTGGCGCTTCAAGAGCGGTTGAATGGAAAGACGTTGAGAAGACAACGGACTGGGGTGTGCTTATCCTGTTCGGTGGCGGTATCTGTTTAAGTAACATTCTTAAAGCAACTGGCACCAGCGTATTTCTAGCACACTCACTAAGCGGCTTTTTAGAAACAGCTGGCGTACTTCTTACGATTCTAGCCGTGGTAGCGTTCGTGGTATTCCTAACGGAGTTTGCGAGTAACACAGCGAGTGCAGCTTTGCTTGTCCCTGTATTTGCAACCATTGCTGAAGCGCTAGGTATGTCGCCAGTTATCTTGTCTGCACTGATTGCGATTGCCGCATCTTGTGCCTTCATGCTACCAGTCGCGACACCACCTAATGCGATTGTATTTGGCTCTGGTCATATCAAACAAAAAGAAATGATGCGAGTTGGTATGGTGTTGAACCTAGTTTGTATCCTAGTGCTAACACTGTTCGCGTGGATCTTCTGGTAAGCACGAACGCCTTATAGGCTGATGTTTATAGACAAGTGCTCATAAGCGAAGGCTTATAGACAGGTATTTATAGGCAGGTGCTTATAGACAAGCGTTACAGATAAGGCTCCAACTAAACTGGCTGCAGTTCCCCCCGGCTCAGCCAGTACAAAAATGCCCGCTCAGCGTGAAGCTATCACTCAGTTTGAAGCTATCACTCAATTTGAAACAATCACTGAGTGGGCATTCAAAAAACAATAAAACACTTTTCCCTTTTGGTGGCCCCGCGCCACCTTTTTTGTTTCGGTCTCTTAGCAGAACAACGCAGCCAACTTAATCTACAAATCCACCAGCTCAACCATGATTAAATCGCACTGGGTACTAAGCGCGTCCAACCTAACAGCAGCATAGAAGCACATATTACCCAAACGACAGTGGCTAAAGAGAGCGTCGATACCAAATTGTAGCGATAACTGAACACATAGACCGCACCAAGATAAGCCGCGTATGGCACAAGCGAGAACAAACCAAAGAGTGCCGTGGTACGTAACTCCACCATGGTTTGTTCCGTGCCAACAATGTAGTGAGCAATCAGAGCAAAGGTTGGAAACAACGGCACTAAACCTGCGATGTAAAAGCTCTTACTTTTCGACAGCAGCGCAATAAACAAAACAGCCGCGGCACCGAGCAAACATTTAAAGAACAGTGAAATCATTTTTATACGTTATCCAAGCAAATCAACAAACGCTCTAGAGGGTAAACTCATATAGCGCCCATAAAAATGCCACACGTCACATATGCACGTGTGGCTTATAAACTAACCAAAACAATTTTTTAGATTAGTGACTCAAGATCACCTGATTTCGCCCTGAATGCTTCGCTTGATACAGAGCTTCATCAGCACGAGCAATGGTCTCTGTCACTCTCTCTTACTTCATCTCGGCAATGCCAATACTACAAGTGAGCGGGTCACCATGAACCCAAAGGTGTTGGCTAACCAAAAGCCTTATTCTCTCTGCTTTTCTTTGCGCTTCGCCAGCATCGGTTTCTGGGCAAAAAACAATAAACTCTTCCCCGCCCCAACGTACCAGTTTGTCAGTCGCACTAATAGAACTGCCAACCACCATGCTGAACTCACGTAAAATATGGTCACCCATTTGGTGTCCGTACTTATCGTTCACGCTCTTGAAGTAGTCAATATCAAGGTACAACATACTCAGCTTCCCGTGCCCTTGCTTAACCTGCTGAGATTGCATTTTCAGCCAATCACGAATCGCATGTCTATTAAGAATTCCTGTCAATTCATCGCGGTGCGCCATTTCAGAGAACTCAAAATTCTGTTCTCTTAGAGCACGATTGACACTCTTTAAGTGATGATGCCTTTTCTCTGCGATCACCATACGCTTACGTGAACGGTGCAACTCTGAAAACAAGAACACGGTGCCCGTACCTACCCAGACAAACAGCAGGATCATAAATAGGCTTTCACCCGTGATATACGTACCTTCAAATTCAATACTACGGATAACAATTCGATGGTGGCCCAGCTTTGCCCCAGAGGCGGTCGCAAATTCAACCATGTTAACGTTCGAATACTCAGGAGCAGAATGTTCTAGCGCGATATCATTATCTGCAAGCCACCAAGTCATCACCTGTAAGTTGGTAATAGGTATCTCAATCACACCGCCATCCACGCCAGGCGCAAACTCCATACCATTGTACTTATGCGTGTACTCGTCATCAGGAACCGAATAAGCAGGATTATAATTACGCAGGTAAGTTCGCAAACGACCGCTAGAATCGGCCTCCGCATGGTAATCAATATTGACTCTAAAGGTGTGGTACTGAGAAAGGTCAAGGCCAGTGGTAATGTCTGGGTTGATACGAATCGACAGGCCGCAATAAGGCCACGGATAGTCGGACTCTTTCAACTCACAATCGAGAATATACTGCCCATTTTTAAAGGATATTTGGGAAGTACTGACTCCTCTATCCACTTGATCGCTGGTCGCGATAAATTCATATTGATCAGGCGTAATTGCCGTTATCACTCGATTTCCGCTCACACGGTAGTACTGCACAATGGCAAGCGTTGCGATAACTAAAAAGATAACAATCTTATGGATCCACTTCACTTCAAAACTTCCAGCTTAAGGTCCCTATAGTTGGGATTTCACGATATAAAATAAGTTAAGGACACCAGTCACTTTTGAACCAACATCTCATTAAAAATCGTTATATCACGCCCGAACGAAATGTCATACTATATTTTCAAGTGCTTATTTAGGGACAATTATTCACGACGAGAATCAAGTAATATTGCGTATAAAATCAGTCTCTATTTGTTATACTCATCGCATAATCATCGTTAACCGTTGCGCCTGCTGACAGAGCGTTAGAGTCGACGAAATAATAATCAAAATATAACGAGTAATGTCATGTCTTTATTAGCAAAAGGAACACTCAAGAAAATGAGTGCTTCCCTTGATGGTGCGGTTACTTACCGTCTACCTGTAGGTGAAGAGTTTGTAGAGCTAAACCCTCTGATTGGTAAAACCATCAACCTCACTCACACCGGCAATATTTTTTGCTGTTCATGTGGAAAGAAAACCAAGAAGAGCTACTCTCAAGGCCACTGCTTTGTGTGCATGAGAAAACTGGCAAGTTGCGATATGTGCATCATGAAACCAGAGACTTGTCACTACGATGAAGGTACGTGTCGTGAGCCTCAATGGGGCGAAGCGAACTGCATGGTTGATCACTTCGTTTACCTGTCGAACACATCAAGCCTAAAAGTGGGTATCACTCGTCATACTCAAATCCCAACGCGCTGGATCGACCAAGGTGCCACTCAAGGCTTGCCTATCTTGAAGGTAAAAACCCGTCAGATTTCTGGCCTGATTGAAGTTGAGTTAGCAAAACACATTGCCGACAAAACCAACTGGCGCACGTTGCTAAAAGGCGACGGTGACGATATGGAGTTGGTAGAAAAAGCCAAAGAACTCTTGCCATTGGTTGAGGATAAAATCCAAGAGATCAGAGCGAAGTTTGGCGACGATGCCATCGAGATTCTTAGTGAGAACATCACTTCACTCAGCTACCCAGTTGAGCAGCACCCAGTGAAGATTGTTTCTCATAACTTTGACAAGAACCCTGAAGTATCTGGCGTGCTGCAAGGCATTAAAGGCCAATACCTTATCTTGGATACTGGTGTGATTAACATCCGTAAATTTGGCTCTTACGAAGTAGAAGTTTCTGCTTAATAAGCCAACGGTTTGATAAGCTCATTGTTTTGATAAGCTGACTGTTTTGATCAACCAAAGCTAAGCGGCTTTAGTCGATAAAAGCTGAACTTCTTTGATCAACGAGAGCTAGACAGCTTTGATAATCAAAAACTAAAATGCCCTCAAGCGATTGCTTGAGGGCATTTTATTACCAATACGATTCTATGTTAGCCGTCTGTGTATGAGTTATGAGTATGCGAGCACACCATGCTTAGAACGCTAAGACGCGCTCACTTCTCCGCATACACAGTTCTTTCCGCTCGCTTTAGCTCTGTATAGCGATTGATCCGTTAAGTTCACAAGTGCATCGATGGAAACTTTGCCTTCGCAAGATCGGCTATCACTTACTCCAATACTAACACTCACATTAAAACGAATCTGTTCACTAACCTTGAACTGGGTTTGATTAAATTGCTGACGAATTTGATCAGAGACGACACGTGAAATTTGAGGAGATGCATTTGGAATAAAAACGATGAACTCTTCGCCGCCCCAACGCCCCGTCACACCACCCGCTAGCTCAACATTACGCTTGGTAATATCAGCCAAAGTACAAATAACGTCATCACCCGTCATATGACCGTATGTATCATTAATCGCCTTAAAATCATCGATATCAAGCAGCATACATACAACATGATTATCTGAAGCAAGAAACGCTTTTAACCAATCGTAAATCGCTCTTCGATTAAGCAAATTCGTCATTTCATCGTAATTGGCTTGATGAACTAACTGATTTTCTAACATAACTTTTTGAGTTACATCTTCAAGCACAACCTGAATGGCAGGCTCACCTTCCCAAGTGATCGCATTATCGTAAATATTAAAGAAACGATGAACGCCGTCAAAACCGATGTTTTCAACGACAGTACTCGTACCGGATAAAGCGCCAGACATGATTGCTTGATAGTGTTTCGAGATACCTGCTGTGTTTTGCTGTGGTACTAAATCGAGAATGGATTCCAACGCGAGGGCTTGCTCAATAGACTCACCACCTTGTAAATCCACCCATGATTGATTAACCATCAAAGGCTTAAAATCTCGGTGAACTAAAATGCCTTGCCCGGATTGCATGATCATATCGTGAAACATCTGATCTTGTTCGCGCACAACATTTTGCAGCTGAATGGCAGGGGAAAGATCGATGACGGTAACTTGCAATGCAGGCCTTCCTTGCCACTCTGTTACATGGTCAATAGAAAACACCGTGAACTCCCGACCATTGCGGTCGACATTGACATAGGTATGTCCTTGAGGGTCTCGTTGGCCACTGACGGTTTCAAGGTAATTTTGGTACGCTAAAACATGAAAACCTTCAGGTATAAGGTCAAGAAAGCTATCGATATTAGACAGCAGTTCTTCGGGTGATTGATATCCATAGATACGAGCATAATTGGCGTCAACGCTAACTACATTCATATCTTGAATAGTTATTACACCGTACGTGGATTCGAAATTTATTGACGACATTGCCAACTCCGCACTAAAGCTATACTTCGTAAATTGGAGTATAACGACACATCCAGCCAGCGCTTCAACACAATCTATCACACGCTAGGGACATCAACATACCATCTAGTATATCGTACTGCAGTAAGCTTCTCTACAATTCAATCGCTAGCACAAGTAATGAAAAGTAGACAAGCATCTCAATCCTATTACTCGCGTCAACAAACAAAAACAAAGATAACGTTTATCAATGTAAACGTTTTCTCAAACTTGGTTTCGTTTAAACGGAAACACGCTAACCGAGAGTGATAACAACGGTTCATAGAGTGCACACCTATCTTTTAGCCGATCTGCAGTGCATACAGACACTACGCGCTTCTTCTTTAAACTCTTGCTCGTTATTCTTTCCAGTCAGAGAAGTAAGAAACGAGAAAGTCGATCGCAAGCCGTGCTCTCTGTGGCAGAAAACGACGGTTTTGATAAACGATCCAACTGCTGGTTCCTGCTCCCCAATACTCTTCTAATACAGGAAGGAGTTTTCCATTAGTTAATCCGCCGTTGAAACTGCTTTTGGGAAGGTAAACAATGCCAAGCCCCTCTTCGCATGCTTTGATTACGGCGCTTGAATTATTGCTTCTCCAGCGCCCATGGACGCGTACCGCACTTAACGGTTCTCCATCTTTCTCAAATAACCATTGGTCACTGTTCGCAATAATACAGCTGTGTAGCTTCAACTGCTCTGGGTGAGTTGGCGTACCAAATTGATCAAGATACGCTTTGTTGGCTGCTGCCGCCATCGGGCGATCAACAAGCTTCCTTGCCACTAATCCTGAATCATCCAGCCGACCATAACGAATAGCGAAATCGATACCATCTTCGATAAAGTTCACCATTTTGGTATTGAAGTTCATTTCTATGGTGAGCTCAGGATGATCCTTGGCAAATTCCATCAGCGCCGCTGCGACATGATTCTCTGCAAACGCCCCTGCGGCACTCACTCGTAATGTGCCACTTAACTGAGTTTGTTGAGAAGTCACTTGCTCATTTGCTTGCTGAAGTCCAATGACCAGATCTTTACACTGCTGATAATAGGTGTGCCCAGACTCAGTCAAACTCACCATACGAGTGGATCGCGCAAGCAAGGCAACACCCACTCTTTCTTCTAACCTTGAAACTTGGCGACTTACATGACTGGTACTGCAACCCAGTTGTTTTGCTGCTGCAGAAAAGCCGTGACACTCGGCTACCGCAACAAACTCATTAATACCTTCAAAGCTATCCATACTTCACCTGTTTACACCTAACTCATTCGCGTCTAACTAGTTTGCGTCCCACAAGTTCGCATCCCACTAGTTCAAACCCGACTCATTCATATCTTCACATTCAACTGTTGCTATATAGCAATAATGTTTTGCTTATTACCTATATTATCACTCATACGATTTGCAATTAATATAACGACATCAGCAATTCAACTATGCTTAGACAAACATCAGCCCTGAAGGAACGAATCATGAAAAAAATACTAATCCCAGTGACTAACCACGCAACACTAGGCGATACAGATCAAGCGAACGGTACTTACGCTCCAGAACTGACTCATGCACTGAAAGAGATCATTGCTGCGGGTTTTGAGTACGACATCGCTTCTATCAAGGGTGGTAAAGGTCCACTGTATGGAACCGATATTGAAAGTGATTCAGTAAACGCCGAGATCTTGGCTGATGACGACTTCCAGAACCGCATCAACAATACGATTCCTGTAAGCCAAATTAACGTAGAAAGCTACGATGCTATCTTCTACCCAGGTGGTTTTGGTTTGCTTTCAGACCTAGCAACCGACGAGCAGTTTGCTGCTATCGCGGCAAAGCACTATGAAGATGGCGGCGTGATTGCATCAGTATGTCACGGCCCAGCAGCACTGCTTCCGATTGTCCTAAGCAATGGCGAGAAGCTACTAAGCTCGAAATCGGTGACTGGCTTTACACGTGAAGAAGAAATCGACTTTGGCACAATCAACGACATTCCATTTCTATTGGAAGAATCTCTTGCTCGTAGTGCAGCGCGTTTCAACAAGGTTCAACCTTGGCATGAACTTGTGATCATTGATGAGCGAGTGATAACAGGTCAGAACCCAACCAGTGCGCACGCAGTAGGTGCAGCTCTCGTTAAGCAATTGTCTTAGTTAAATCAAGGATTTAAGCGATTAGCGATTAGCGATTAGCGATTAGCGATTTTAGTCTAAATAGACTTCGCTAAACAGATTTAAGTTCATGAAACAAAAAGAGCATACTTCCTACTCAATATTATTGAGAGAAGTATGCTCTTTTCTAATTCTGTAGCTATTAAGTGCTAGTGACTTCGCAAGATCCCTTCAAGCACATTGAACAACAAGTCGATCTCTTCAATCGAGTTGTAATGCATACAACCAATACGCACCACGCCCTGCTCTTCTATACCCAACTGCTTCACCAGCCCTAATGCGTAGAAGTGTCCGTTCCACACACAGATATTATGCTCACCCAACTTCTTGGCAATGAACTCTGGAGAGTGATCATCAAAGGTAATCGCAAACGTGGGAGTTCTTAGATTCGAATCAAACTCGGTTTTACCATAAAGTTTTGCACCTTCAAGATCGGTCAAACGTTTAAGAAAGTACTCACTGAGTTGGCTTTCATGCTTATTATAAAGCGCGTAGCTTTGCTCTAAACGAGAACGCAGTGAATCAGCGGGTTTCCCTAACTGCGCCAAGTAATCTACCGCCGCAATCACACCAGCAAGGCCTTCAAAACTTTGTGTGCCTGTCTCAAAACGGCCTGGGCCGATATTGGTTGCAGGTTCAACCTTGTAAGGCTTTAACGTATGTAGCCATTGAGGCGCAACATAAGCGATGCCCACATGCGGGCCGAAAAACTTATAAGCGGAACACGCTAAGAAATCACAATTCAGTTGCTGAACATCAATCAAATGATGCGGTGCGTAATGAACAGCATCGACATAAACCTGAGCACCATGCTGATGGGCAAGCTCGACAACTTTCGCCATATCAACAATCGAGCCTGTCGTGTTCGACGCAAACGTCACCGCGACAAGCTTGGTTTTCTCGTTAAGCAGCGACTCAAAATGCGCCATATCCAAACTGCAATCCGACTCGTCTACGCGAACTTGGCGAACAATCGCGCCTTTGTCGTCTGCCGCTTGCTGCCAGCTCGATACATTTGAGTAATGGTCTAACGCCGTGACGATAACTTCATCGCCCTCTTTCCAATCGCGGCTGATCGCTCGGCTAAGTTGGAAGGTCAACGATGTCATGTTCGCACCAAACACAACGTTGCCAGAAGATTCAGCATTAAGCAGTGCTTGCGCCGCTTCTCTTGCTTGCTGCATTAAGCTCGTGGTCTTTTGGCTAGAAAAATAGTGGCCACCTAGGTTTGAATTGAAATGCCCTAGGTATTCGGTCATTGAAGCTAAAACATTCTCAGGCACCTGAGATCCACCGGGCCCATCAAAAAAGGTCACAGGCTTGCCGTTATGATATTGGCCTAAAGCACTAAATTGTTGGCGTACATCATTAAGAGTGAAGGACATTGCGCGCATCCTTAGCCGTTAGAACAAACACATCCATATAGCCCATCTCATCGTGGTCAATGGTGCGAATCGGTTGTGCATTGTGCCAAAGCTTACTGTCTGCCAGCATCGCAACCTCGCCATCACCTAACACTTTTCTAAAAAATGGCGCTTCATGACTGTCTTGATAAAGCATCACTTCACCACCAACAATGTTGTGGCGAGTAACACCAATAATCGCAATGTGGTCAAAACCGTCTTGATGAACACCTTCTGGTGCTACTTGAGTTTCTTCATAAATAGCAGCGATACGGATTTGATGGATTTCGATTTCTTGCCCGTCTTCAAGCCCGTTGGTTTCAATAAACAGCTCACACATTTCCTGCATGCCTTGACCGTTTAGAATATTTTGTTCAACAGCTTCGAATTGACGAACCACATCACCTTGAAAGTGATTAACATCTTCAGACTGAACAAAGTTATGTTTGTCTTGCTCAACGACTTGTCCATTACTGAATTGAACCACTGAGTACCTTCTCAATCGAAACTGGCCATCCGCATGCTCTGTGCTTGGTAGCTTAGAGAATGATGGTGACAACTCCTTAACTGCGTGGTTACTGAGGTGGGTAATATGTAGGGTATTTTCGTGAGCATGTAACATCATCGACTCCTTAATGATTGTTAATTTACTTTCGATATTTAACGTTTTATTTACATAAAGGATACTTGAAGATCTTGTCAAATCAACATTAAACAATCATTTATCCCGTCAGATTTAATAATTCAGACACTAAATCCAACTTGAAATTCAAAAGCAGTGTATAACACCAGAATAAAAGATGACCAACTCTTAAAACTAGCACACTCCACTAGCTAGTTATAAATCCCTACAAATTAAAATTTAACGATATTATTAACTAGCAAGCTATGTTTCATATTGTGTCAGCCCTTTCACTTCAATACGCCAGCCTCCTTGCATGAGCTCAGGCATCACTCTCGCCATCATTCATTTCTATGCTTTTGCACAGCAAAATACGACCTACCTATCAATTGCCAAACTATTGATTATTTACACAACAAACTGAAATTGGTTAATTTATGAGTACGCCAGAAACCAAACGCCTTTGCTTGCGCGTCTGGAACAGGTCGAGTTCGGGGGGAACTCGGCCGCCCCAAATGGCTCATTTCTTTTAGAAGAGCAACTTGATAGTTTTTTTAGTCTCGAAGATGTTTGAAGTGGAATGTTACGGGTGGGATTTGAAGCAAGAGTACGAAGCTTTGGAAATCCACTATGACAATGGATGTCTCTTCAAATTTATCGGCAGGCAATCATAAACACTAAGTGTTATTAGCTAACACGTTGATGCCCTAAAGTTGCTTAAACCTTTTACTCATTCACACCCTGTTCATGGGGTTTTGCCCTACTAGAAGTTATCCATTCTTCTAATGCTGTTCGTCGAATTTACCCCCGTGTTGTATCACGGGGGTAAATTCGACCAACTATCAACTACTTTGCACTTCAAATAATTGCAATTGATTAATTTCCTTTAAATCAATTAAGTAGCATAATGCGCCGCAACAGCATATCAAATTCAAGTATGGTAAATTAATGAGCGTTGATACTAAAAAAGTTAAAGTGACTTTTTTTATAACTGGGCAAGATGATAAGAGTAAAACTCTAAATGCCCCACTACAATTTGGTAGCTTATGGAAAGACCATTTCTCTAAGTCAACAAAACCAAAGTTGCAAACTCGTGTGTTGACTAACAATTCGACAACCAAAACATCTACACGTGACCTAGTTCTTTCCATTATTGAATGGGACAAAGATGCTGAATTTTATTTCGGTTATGTCGGTACATTTAGAGACACGACGCTACCAACAAAGTTTAATAAAGATACACTGATTGACCAAAATATCGACTTGGACAACCAAGAAGAGATTATGGAAAAAAGTTATTTCTTGTATTACCCAAAAACAGACATTCTCGTATTCCACCAAAACCACCTTGGCCCTCGTGCCGATGACTTGGGGTACCTGTTATACATGTTTGGAGGTCTAAAAAGAGTACATTTTGAACCTATTTGGAAAGACGCAGATATCAAAGCTCTGCTAGAAAATAACAATGTGATCAAAAATGGGTCTTTAACACTTGCTCTACCACGTAACTTCTCTGAATCAAACTTAGATTTGTCTAATTCTTGGAGCAAAGAGATCATTAGTATGATGTCATCTACTGGTATGAGTCGTCTTGCGATAAACTTTTGGGGTCGAGCAGGTAGAAAAACTGAGAAAGGCTATCTTAATGATAATATTCGTGCCGGTATCAAGGAGTTAATTAGTACTTATGGCACAAGTCGTAGACTTGGTAAATCGGAGCCCGCAATCAAAAAAGCGGAAGTCACTTTAAAAAGTGGTGGAAAGAAACAAACTCTTCTCAACCAAGATCTATCGACTAAACTAGATGTAAACGTAGTTAAAGGCTATCCGACATTACAAGGTATGCGTCAGACATTAGTTTTTGCAAAAACGAGGTGCCAAGATACCTTGTTGCAGTACTACCATCAAAAAAGATAGTGAAAAATGATATCAGAATTTAAGTTTAGTAAATCGAAGTTATTTTACAGTGCTGTTGTTATATGCCCTGTACTCACTTTTACTGCAGAGCCAACACACGACAGAATCATAGCTATAGCTAGCCCATTGGCTACTGTAGCTGGTATTTTGTTTGGATTTGTAATGGCATCGATAACTTTTATTTCTTCTAATTCCAAAAATCAACTCATCGCCAACATGAAGAGCACCAACTTGTACCACCCGCTGATGGAAAACCTCGCAACCACAGGTTTAGCCTTAATCACGAGTTGTATATTTATGGTGTTTTCTATTTTCATGCCCGAAAATGATATGTTTTCTTGGTTTTTGAAGACTAGCTTCAAGCTCAACTGGGACAATTTTTTTCTATTGATTGGCTTTTACACCTTAATTTACGGTCTCTTTGAGTTCTTATCTACGTGGCGTAAAGTTAACGACGTAGTATGTAAATTATAAAGCTCCGACCGGAGCTTTTTTTATTTCATGATTTTAGCTAATGCCCTAGCGACTTTTAACAGATGCGTTGATGTCCGGATCTCCAATTCAGATTGAATCCCCAACAGTGCAATCCCTGCCAATGTTTGCTGTGGCCTAACTACTTGGCCTGTAGGCCTACAAGCTTCTTCAAAGTCGATTTCAAACCAACGAGAGGTAAGTTTGATTAAGGGAGTGATACCTCATCTATTCAACCGAACACAGCCATAGCCCAACACTCCAAAGCCCCAAAACCTTTACGTGTTTTGACCAATCTTCCAGCCACGAAAACGTTTGTCTTCATTAAGTTCTAACGTATAACGATTAATTACACTTCAGCCCTTGTTTAACCTTTTATTGCCTCCATATTTTCCATACAATCCTAAGCGATTATAAATAAAAACAATTTCAATTTCGGAGTCCTCATGAGCGACGTAAAGCACTGTAATTTATTGATTCTTGGTTCTGGCCCTGCTGGCTATACAGCTGCAGTTTACGCTGCTCGTGCAAACCTAAACCCAGTACTGGTTACCGGTATGCAGCAAGGTGGTCAGCTTACAACCACAACAGAAGTGGAAAACTGGCCGGGTGATGCTGAAGGTTTAACGGGTCCAGCTCTAATGGATCGCATGAAAGAGCACGCAGAGCGCTTTGAAACAGAGATCCTGTTCGACCACATTAACGAAGTCGACCTATCTAACCGCCCTTTCCGTCTTAAAGGCGATTCTGGCGAGTACACGTGTGATGCATTGATCATCTCAACGGGCGCATCAGCTAAGTACCTAGGTTTAGATTCTGAAGAAGCATTCAAAGGCCGCGGCGTTTCTGCTTGTGCAACGTGTGACGGTTTCTTCTACCGCAACCAGAAAGTTGCAGTTGTGGGTGGTGGTAACACCGCTGTTGAAGAAGCACTTTACCTGTCTAACATCGCATCTGAAGTTCACCTAGTTCACCGCCGTGACACGTTCCGCGCTGAAAAGATCCTAGTGAAACGTTTGATGGACAAAGTAGAGAACGGCAACATTGTTCTTCACACTGATCGCACACTAGACGAAGTTCTAGGCGACGATATGGGCGTAACGGGCGTTCGCATTAAAGATACTCAGTCTGATAAGACGGAAGACATCGAGGTAATGGGCGCATTCATTGCTATCGGTCACCAACCAAACACTGAAATCTTCAAAGGCCAAGTGGATATGAAAGATGATTACATCATCGTTCAGTCTGGTCTTGAAGGTAACGCAACACAAACTAGCATCCCAGGTGTGTTTGCTGCAGGTGATGTAATGGACCACAACTATCGCCAAGCAATCACTTCTGCTGGTACAGGTTGTATGGCTGCACTGGATGCTGAACGCTTCCTAGATGGCCTTAACGATAAGTAAATCTGAGATTGCAGATTTGATTATCGGTGCTCTCGCCTCAGTAGATGCAGGGCATCATCACATTTTGTTGTAAATCCCTAGAGCCCAGTGGTATATCCACTGGGCTTTCTTTTGTATACTAGCCGCCCTCAACAAATAATAATTATCATTAAGCCTTCATAATGGATAAGAAAAAACAACGCAGCTTGAACAAGTGGCTTAAGCAACAGAGTAAGTTAGCGAAACGCTGGCTTATGATTGCGATTAGCCTTGGCGTACTTTCAAGCGTGTTCTTAATTGCTCAAGCAGCTCTTCTCGCCTCTATTCTTCACCAGCTGATCATCGAGAATGTCGATAAATCTGAACTGGTTGGTCATTTCGCAGGCTTGGCATTATCGGTCGTTGGCCGTGCTGGCTGTACATGGGGACGTGAAATCGCAGGTTATCGCTGTGGTGAACAGATCCGGGTCTACATAAGGCAACTCATCCTTGATAAGTTACGTGAGTTAGGCCCTGCTTACATTAAAGGTAAACCTGCCGGTACGTGGGCAACGCTGTTGCTAGAACAAGTAGAAGACATGCAAGACTTCTTCTCTCGTTACTTACCTCAGATGTCTCTTTCGGTAATGATTCCATTCATTATTTTGGTGGTGGTATTCCCAGTAAACTGGGCAGCAGGACTGATCTTCTTGATTACAGCTCCACTGGTGCCGATGTTCATGGCACTTGTTGGTATGAAAGCGGCTGATGCAAACCGTAAAAACTTCAAAGCGCTGCAGCGTCTTTCAGGTCACTTTTACGACCGTTTGCAATCAATGACGACTATTCGTCTATTTGATCGCACCAACGCTGAAACAGAAGTACTTAAAGGTGCATCTGAAGTGTTCAGAACGCGTACCATGGATGTGTTGAAAATCGCTTTCTTGTCTTCTGCGGTACTTGAGTTCTTCACGTCGATCTCTATCGCGATGACCGCGGTTTACTTTGGTTTCACCTACATTGGTGAGCTGAACTTCGGCCACTACGGTGCAGGCATTACGCTATTTGCAGGTTTGTTTATCCTTATCTTAGCGCCAGAGTTTTACCAACCTCTGCGTGATTTAGGTACTTTCTACCACGCGAAGCAACAAGCGGTTGGCGCAGCCGAAAGTATTGTCGAGTTCCTAGAAACAGACATCACTAAGGTTAAATCAGGTAACACTCAACTCGATTCAGCTCAAGGCATCAATATTGAAGCTACCGACCTAAAAGTGTTAAGCCCTGAAGGTGTTCAATTAGTTGGTCCTATCTCGTTCGCACTGAACACTCGCCAATCGACTGCGTTAGTTGGCCCAAGTGGTGCGGGTAAAACAAGTTTGATTAACGCTATTCTTGGTTTCATGCCTTATGAAGGAAGCTTGAAAATCAATGGCATTGAATTGCGTGACCTCGACTTAGCCTCTTGGCGTAAAACCATTAGCTGGGTTGGTCAAAACCCGTTGCTACTGCACGGCAGCATTCGTGACAACGTCACTCTCGGTAAGCACGATATTGCTGACCAAGTTGTCGAGAATGCACTTGAGCAATCATTTGCTAGCGAATTTGTAAACGAGCACGGCTTGGATTACATGATTTCTGATCGCTCTGGCGGCCTTTCTGTTGGTCAATCTCAGCGTTTGGCTCTGGCTCGCGCAATGATTCAAGACGGTCAGTTCTGGTTATTAGATGAACCAACAGCCAGCCTAGATACTCGTAGCGAACAGTTAGTGATGAAAGGCATCAATAGCAATATTGAAAACCGCACTGCCCTACTTGTGACGCACCAACTCGCTCCTCTTAAATCAGTCGATAATATTCTGGTGATGCGCGATGGTGGTCTGGTTGAACAAGGTCATTACTCTCAGCTTTCAACTGCGGGTGGTTTGTTCGAAGAGATGCTGAACGCGAACTTAGCTCAACAAGATAATAAGGGTAATTTAGATGCGTGATTTACTGCCTTACCTGAAACTCTATAAAAAGCATTGGTTTGGCCTATCGCTAGGCATGCTATTGGCTTTTGCTACTCTGTCGGCTTCTATCGGCTTGTTAACGCTATCAGGCTGGTTCATTTCAGCTTCTGCGGTTGCTGGCCTTACGATTGCACGAGAAACCTTCAACTACATGCTACCGGGCGGTGGTGTACGTGGTTTGGCAATGAGCCGTACTGCGGGTCGTTGGGGTGAACGTGTTGTTAGCCACAATGCAACATTCAAGCTATTAACTGATCTGCGCATCTTCTTCTTCAAGAAGCTGGCTCCGCTGATCCCAGGTCGTATTTCAAACCTTCGTGATGCTGATCTTCTGAACCGCTTGGTTGCTGATGTCGACGCCATGGATCACGTGTACTTGCGCTTAGTAAGCCCTGTGACGGTGGGTGTGTTCGGGATCTTCTTCCTGACTCTGTTCTTGATGTGGTTCGATAGCTCACTAGGTTTAATCTTAGGTTCTATCCTTCTGATCATGCTTTTGGTTTGGCCAATCTTGTTCTACAAATTGGGTAAACGTAACGGTGGTGAACTGACACAGAACAAAGCTGATCTTCGTGTGACTACGCTAGATTGGATTGAAGGCTACAGCGAACTGACTCTGTTCGGTGCTGAAGAGCGTTACCGTAATGCCATTCTAGAAACGCAACGCAAGCTGATGGCTAATCAGTTTGTGAATGCTAACCTAACCGGTATGGCTTCAGCAGCACTAATGCTGTTCAACGGTCTGACGCTTGTTCTTATGCTTTGGCTTGCGGCTGACGGTGTGGGTGGTAATGCACCAGACCCGTTCATCGCGCTAATGGCATTCGCAACCATGGCAAGCTTCGAGCTATTAATGCCAATTGCAGGTGCGTTCCAGCATTTAGGTCAAACTCTGTCTTCAGCACGTCGCTTGAACGAAGTTATTCTGTCAGAGCCTGAAGTTCAGTTTGCTGAAGAGAAACTCGACATCAACAAGCCGCTTGATATTACGTTCTCAAACGTGACGTTCAACTACCCTGATTCTGAGCGCAATGTTCTGAACGCTGTCGACCTAACGATTCCTGCCACACACAAGGTTGCGGTTGTTGGTCAAACGGGTTCTGGTAAATCGACTCTAATTCAGCTTCTGACTCGCTACTGGGATCCTAACAAGGGTTACATCTCAATCGCGGGCATTGAACTGACGCAGTGGAACGAATCACAACTTCGTGAATCAATCAGTGTAGTAAGCCAACGTGTCGACATTCTAAATGGCACTTTGCGTGACAACTTGTTGATTGCAAGACCAGAAGCAACCGATGATCACTTAGCGAATATCCTAAAAGATGTTGGCCTAGAAAAGCTGCTTGAGAATAACGCACTTGATAGCTGGTTAGGTGACGGTGGTCGTCAACTGTCTGGTGGTGAGAAGCGCCGTATTGGCATCGCACGTGCGATTCTTCATGATGCTCCTATCCTGCTTCTAGATGAGCCAACAGAAGGCTTAGATAAGCAAACAGAACACAGCATCATGACGCTGTTCGAGAAGCACTTTGAAGGCAAGACGGTTATCTTCATCACGCACCGTTTGATTGGTCTGGAATCGATGGACTCCATCGTTCTGATTGAACAAGGCGAGATTGTTGAGCACGGCTCTCATGAGAAACTGTTAAACGAAGCAGGACGTTATTTCCAACTTCGTCAGGCAATCTAGCTCCTCATAAGTTATAAAGAAAACCATTCTAAGCCCGAGTTTATACTCGGGCTTTTTTGTGTCTGTGATTCTAGTATCGAGCAGCTACCGACCTAGTAATATCAATAAATAACAAGCCATTCATTTGTAAGCATTATTAATACGCAACTTACAAAAGCCAGTACATAGCTTACAAAGCCTTACGAATAGGAAATACCATCTCTAGTAACATGTTGGCTTTATAGCTTGCAGATAACTTGGTTCCCTATGGTATACAAACTCACTATTCCAACTCTTGTTCTGACTACGATGCTCACTGCATGCGGCGGCAGCGACAGCAATAACACTAGCGCGTCAAAGAATGTCATCGATGCATCAAGCGCAACATCCGTTGTTAGCTTAGGAAGCAATTACTCACTGCATTTCAGCGTGAAGTCGCTTGCTGCGGGTACAGACAAAAACGTGAACATTGATATTACTCAGTATGGTAATAATCTAAAATCTAGCGGCAGCTTCGCACAAGTTCACGGTGTTCCTGAGCGCAATTACAAAACCCAAAACGATGCTGATATTACCTTCTCTGTGACAGCAACAAACTCTGCGGGTAAAACGTTTAATGTTGAAAATTTCAGTATTTACTACGAAGACTTTAGGTCAACATCGACTCCTGAAGACCTTGCTATCGCCGAAGTTGAGAACAATATAAACAACGTTGTTTTATGGCAAAACACAGATACGATAACTATCGATAACGATTTTATCGACGCCAACAGTTCAATTAAATTTGATATAACAGATCAAAGGCCAATGAACCTCTACGTTCGAGTTGGCAACACTCTGAGCAATGGTATTCAATTTGTTCCATCCTTCGCTCAAAGCGCCTCAAAGACATTCTCACGAGTGCCTACAACTGACTGTTCTGTTATCTCAAATACAACGGGGGAGCTGCTTACAAATGGCATCAAGCAACGAACTTGCGTAGAAGCTCATGGCTATAAGATCCCACTATTAATTGAAGACAAATCTGTAAACAATTCCGAAGCAAAGGTCGCTCACGTTAAAAACATCATGGAGTACTACCTTGATAGCTTTCCAGCAGAAGTGACTAAGGCAATTTACGACAGCAAAGCGACCATGGGATTCTTTTATGATGAAGATTGGTCTGACAGAGATGGCGGCGACTTCTTAGATGAAAATTACCGCTTCCAAGATCTGTTTGCGACTGAAACTACTGACACAACAACAGGCGAGAATAAACCGGATCTAGTCACTCAACGAGACGCTGCGTTTGAAGAGATTATTCACTTTGTTCACGATTACGGCGTGATGAACTTAGCAGTACAATCATCTTCATCGAAATGGAGTGTGATGCAAAAAGAGTTAGATGTACTCAATGAGAAAGCGATTCTTGCAGGCTCTTACTTTCCAAACGGTAAAGACTCAACAATTGTCGAAGCTGATCTAGATGCTGAGTCATACGATCAAGAGTACCTAGCCTATTCTCTGTATGCCTACTACGACCTCAACTTTAAGGGTTACAACGCACAAGAGTTAAGTTCTGCGACTTTCACTGAGCTGCAAGCGAACGACCCTGCGATGGTTAAATTTATGGAGCAGCACTTCCCTAAGCGAGTTGCCTTTAAAGCTAAATTCCCAGGCTATCCTAACAACTAGTTAGGGATTCATAACTCTAACTAGCACGCACAAAAAAGCCGAATGTGATAATCACATTCGGCTTTCAAATTACCTATTAGCGCTTACAGCTTGAAGCGGCTGATTTCGCTTTCTAGCTCGTGAGACAGTTCAGACAGCTGAGCTGCTTGTTCTGCAGCTTGGTGCGCTTCGTCTGCTAGCTCGTTAGATACGTCACGGATTCCCTCAGTGTTACGAGTAATCTCAGACGTTACTGACGCTTGCTCTTCTGCAGCAGAAGCAATCTGTGTTGCCATGTCGCTAATGCGTTCAACAGCAGCATGGATTTGCGTTAGGCTTGCAGCCGCTGAGTTCGCGTCATCAACACTGGTTTCAGCAAGACTACGGCTATCGTTCATGATGCTAACCGCTTTGCCTGTTGTACCTTGTAGCAACTCAATCGTTTGCTGAATCTCTTGCGTTGAACCGTGTGTACGTTGGCTCAGAACTCGAACTTCATCAGCTACAACCGCGAAACCACGACCTTGTTCACCCGCACGTGCTGCTTCAATAGCGGCGTTAAGTGCAAGTAGGTTCGTTTGTTCTGCAATACCTTGAATGTTAGACAAGATAGCGTTGATGCTGTTGCCGTGCTCTTCAAGTTCTAGGATCACGTTAGTTGCGATTTGAACTTCTTGAGCAAGGTTTTGGATAGAGCTTTGAGTCTGTGTCACTTGACCAGTACCGTGCTCACACGCGCCAACCGCTTCAGATGAATTCTGTGCTGTGTGGTCAGCGTTACCCGCGATCTCTTGTGTCGCTGCAGCCATTTCGTTAACGGCTGTTGCTACCATGTTGATCTCGTCTTGTTGCATTTGGATACGAGCACTACGTTCTTCAGCTTGAGAAGCCGTTTGACGTGCTTGGTTACCTAGCGCAGCAGATACTTCGCTTAGCTTGATCACCATGGTGTGCATGTTGCCTACAAAACGGTTGAAGTTTTCAGCAAGCTTACCAATCTCGTCATCGCTCTTAGGCTCAAGACGTTGAGTAAGGTCGCCCTCACCTGAAGCAATTTCTTCAAGTGCCGCTGAAACACGGTTCAAATCACGGAATAGGAAGCTCACTAACCAAGACACTAATACGATTACGATTAACGTAATAATGACAGCCGTTGTGATCAACTGAGTAAGTAGTGTTGAGTGGTTCGCTTCTTCTGTTGCTTTGTCCATCTGAACCGCGAAGATCCAGTTAGTGTTAGGCACCTTCGTGAAGTAAAGCAGCTTCTCAGCGCCACGTTCTTTGATGATCTCGATGCTACCCGTACGCACTGCGTTCTCGATAATTGGCATAGAGATGTCGTTTGAAAGCTGGCTTACCGGCTTCAGGCTCAGTGCAGAATCTGGGTGTGCTAGGAATGTGCCGTCAGAGGCATCAATTAGCATTGCGTTCGCATTGTCACCAACATCAAGGCTGATTACATCGTTCACTAGTTGGTCGATAAGTACGTCTGCACCCACTACACCAACAAGTTTGCCGTTATGACGCACAGGTTCTGCAATCGTTACTAGCAATGCTTTGGTGATCGCATCTTGGTAAGCCGTTGTGATGATTTGCTTACCTGCAGCGTTTGCTTCTTGGTACCAAGGACGTTGACGAGGATCGTAACCAGCACGATTACGTTCAGGGTGTGAACGGTACATTCCGCCTTCTGGAGTACCTAAAAAGATATCGTCAAAGCCACCCGCTACACGAGCTTGCTTAAGGAAAGGAACAACATCATCCTCTCGTGAAAAGTCATTAAATGCTGATGCGATATCGGTGCGGATATCAATCCAGTTTTTAATACCTTCAGATGCTGCTTCTGATACGCTTTCAGCTCGCAGGTATACGCCGTTACGAGTCTGTTCAAATAATTGGTTTGCTGATAACCAAGTTAACGCTGTTGCCATAACGACAACAGCAGATAGGCTAGCACCTATTAACTTCTGCTTAAGTGTTAGTTTCATGTCAAAGTTTCACGAGTAGTGGGAAATCTCGCGCATACTACCCAATATCAGTATTAAATTCGAGCGATTTTATAATTTAATAACGTAATATAATTTTAAGCAAACCATTGGCTTATCGAATGTCAATTACTTGGCTAATCGCCAAATTTAAGACGTTATTTTGAAGGTAATTCCATCGAAATATACTGTTCTCTAGACTGTAAAATAGATACAAAAAAGGCAGGAGAGTTTCCTCTTCTGCCTTTCTTTTTACTTTATATTCGACTTCAACCAAATGGAAAGTCGATTAACGATCAGTCTATCGTTTCTCGGTGCGCATACCCATTAGCAAGCTAACACACATCAGTAATAGAATGATGGTGAATGGCAATGCCGTAGAGATTGCGCCCGCTTGTAGAGCTTGTACTGCTTCAGTACCGCCAACCCACAATAGAGCTACTGCAATTGCACCTTCTAGGAACGCCCAGAACACACGCTGAGGTACAGGCGTATCAACTTTACCACCTGCGGTGATGCTGTCGATTACTAGAGAGCCTGAGTCAGACGACGTAATGAAGAATACTAGAACTAAGATAACCGCAATGATTGATAGCAGCGTACCGAACGGTAGAGCATCAAACATTTGGAACATCGCTAGTGATACATCAGTCAAACCATCTTGACCAAGGATACCAACGTTATTCACGATTTGGTCAATCGCCATGCCACCAAATACTGACATCCAAATGATAGTAACAGTCGTTGGAACAATCAGAACCGCTGTGATGAACTCACGAACCGTACGGCCTTTAGAAACACGCGCGATAAACATACCTACGAATGGTGACCATGAAATCCACCAAGCCCAGTAGAATACCGTCCAACCGTGCATCCACGCTTCATCTTCACGACCATGAGGATTACTCAAAGGAATGATGTTTTCAACGTATGCCATAAAGGTTGTTGGGATAGAACCTAAACTCACCGCATAGCCGATTAGAGCCACTAAGATAAGCAGTAGGAAAGCAACCAACATGTTGATGTTACTGATAACTTTAACGCCGCCATCAATACCGCGAAGCACTGACACGACCGCTAATAACGTTACTACGGTAATAACAACAACTTGTAACCCTAAGCCTGCCTCGATTCCGAAGACATGTTGAATACCACTTGCTGCTTGTTGTGCACCTAAGCCCAGCGACGTCGCCAAACCAAACAGCGTTGCAAGAACCGCCAGAATATCAACAATGTGACCAGCCCAACCCCACGCTCTATCACCCAAGATTGGGTAGAAAATAGAACGAATAGAAAGAGGCAATCCCTTGTTGTAAGAGAAAAACGCAAGTGACAGTGCTACTACGCCATAAATCGCCCAAGGGTGTAGACCCCAGTGATACATGGTTGCACCTAGCGCCAACTTAGCAGCTTCTGGTGTATTTGGTTCAACACCTAACGGGGTTTCAAACCAACCCGTGAAGTAAGCAGCGGGTTCCGCCACACTCCAGAACATTAGGCCGATACCCATACCTGCGGCAAACAGCATCGATAGCCAAGAGAAGAATGAGTAATCTGCCGTCGCATCAACACCACCAAGGCGGATTTTACCATACGGAGAAACAATTAAGCCTAAGCAGAAAACAACGAAAACATTACCCGACCAGATGAAAAGCCAATCAAACGAATTGATGATCTGGCCTTTAACGCCATCTAATGCTGCCTTTGCTGAAGCGGTATCTGTAATCAGAATACCGATCAGGAACAAAGCAATAAGTCCTGCACTGATACCAAATACTGGGTTATGAACATCAAAACCCCATTTTTGGACGTTATCTTGACCGACAGTGTAATCCGTACTGTCGATACTGTATTTATCTATACCTTTAGTCATTATCCCTCTCTACGGAATACTAATAGGGTCTATTGACCTCGTATTCCTTACTTACCTGCGACTTAATCACAAACTCGAACATACAATCCAAGTAGTACAAGCTGTTGTCACAATAATTCAAATACTTGGATGTCTGAAGTTTAGCAGGTTAACTTATTGTTTTCAGTAAACCAGAATCGGTTCGATTAATTTTCCAACAAAATTCACGAAATCACTTAAGTATATGACGAAAAAAAGGCCGACCCTGTCGACCTTTATTCAGAAAATACTTTTAGCTCAAAGCATTTTGCTGGTTAACTAATTGATTTTCAGTTCGTAAACCTAACAATAAGCTTAGGCACATAAGCAATAATATGAACGCAAATGGTAGCGCCATTGATACCGTTCCAGCTTGCAGTGCTTGAATGGATTCCGTACCGCCAACCCACAATAGAACGGCTGCAATCGCACCGCCCATCAACGCCCAAAATACACGTTGAGGAACAGGAGCATCAACTTTACCGCCAGAAGTAATGCTGTCGATAACTAATGAGCCTGAATCTGACGAGGTGATGAAGAACACCATAATCAAACCAATCGATACTACAGAAAGCATAGAACTCATTGGCAGCGCATCATAAGTGTGGAATAGAGAAAGCGTAATATCTTGCAAACCATTCACGCCTATCTCACCCACCTTGTTCGCCACTTGATCAATCGCGATACCACCGAAAATAGCCATCCAGATGATGATTACTGTCGTTGGGATGAACAATACAGCGACGATGAATTCACGAATAGTACGACCTTTAGAGATACGAGCGATGAACATGCCTACGAATGGAGACCAAGACATCCACCACGCCCAGTAGAATACCGTCCAGCCTTGCATCCAAGTTTCATCATCACGACCATGAGGATTACTTAGAGGAATAAAGTTTTCAATGTAACCCATTAGCGCGGTTGGGATTGCTTTAATACCCGCCATACCACCAGCGATCGTCACAAAGATAAGTAAACCCAAAGCAACCAACATATTGATGTTACTCAGAACCTTTACACCACCGTTAATGCCGCGAATGACTGACATTGTTGCTAAGAAAGTAACCACTGCGATAACAACTAGCTGCATGCCAATACCACCATCGGTACCAAACACATGGTTAATACCACTTGTCGCTTGTTGTGCGCCTAGGCCCAATGATGTTGCAAGGCCAAATAGTGTTGCCAATACCGCAACGATATCAACAATATGACCAAACCAACCCCAAGTTCTATCACCTAATAGTGGGTAAAAGATTGAGCGAATTGAAAGCGGTAAGCCTTTATTGAATGTGAAGAAAGCGAGGGCTAGAGCAACAACAGCGTAAATCGACCAACCGTGAAGACCCCAGTTGTAGATGGTTGCACCTAATGCCAACTTAGCTGCTTCAGGAGAATAAGCTTCAACACCGAGCGGTGTTTCATACCAACCAGTAAAGTAAGCGACGGGTTCAGCTACACCCCAAAACATCAGGCCAATACCCATTCCTGCGGCGAATAACATCGACATCCAAGACAGGTTAGAGTGCTCTGCTTTGGCATCATTGCCACCAATACGTATCTTGCCATACGGGGAGACAATGAGGGCAAAACAGAAGATAACGAAGATGTTAGCTGCCCACATGAAGAAACCATCGAAGTTACCGATGACTTTCCATTTGATTCCATCCAGTGCCGCTTTTGCGGTTTCTGGATCTGCGACTAGAAGTGCAACCAAGAAGACAATGATCGCTCCTGCACTAATTCCAAATACCGGGTTATGGACGTCAAAACCCCATTTCTGAACGTTATCTTGTCCTACTGTATAATCGGTATTTTCAATACTATACCTATCTTTTACAGGCTCCATGTTTCCTCTCTAATTTGTAGCGCACAGTTTGCAACATTGCATTCGGCGCTTAAATTTCGAAAAGAAGGATATCAACCTGTCGCAAAAATACTAAAAAAACCGCCAAAAATCAGGCATAAATTACAACTTTAGTAATTAAATTACACATTTAATGTAATTTAGCGTAAGATCACTCCACAAGCCCAGAATTAACAGCATATTTAGCTAGCTCTGCCGTAGAGTGAATATCCAGCTTATGCTTAATGTTTTGTCTATGAGTTTCGACGGTTCGATAACTGATATTCAGCGCCTTTGCGACCTCTTTACTGCTCTCCCCTTTCGCCACCAATTTCAACACTGCTTCTTCACGCCTGCTCAATGGATTCTTTACAGATTGCGTGGGAGTAATAGGCTGTGTGAACAAATTCTGTGTTACTTTTTCACAGAAATAGGTCGAACCTTGGTTCACCGTTTTAATCGCCTGTACCATCTTTTCCGCGGAAATCTCTTTCAACATATAGCCGACTGCACCCGACTGCATCACTTTCATGATGTATTCACGGTTGTTATGCATGGTCAGCATCAACACCTTCGCTTCCGGGTCTTCTTCTTTAATCAGGTGGGTGGCGTCAATGCCATTCATTATAGGCATGCTGATATCCATCAACACCACATCAGGGCGCAGAGATTTAACGACCTCAACCGCTTCTAATCCATTACTGGCCGTACCTATCACGCTAATATCTGGCTCAAGTTCCAATCTCGCCATAAAGCCATCCAGTACCACTTGGTGATCGTCAGCGATCACAACTCGAATAACTTCACTCATTCATTAATCCCTCTAGTGTCAGTAACACTGTAATTTCCGTTCCGAGGCCAATCTCACTCATCAGTTCAAAATCACCACCAATGAACTCCACCCGCTCTCTCATATTACGCAGACCGATCCCTCGTTTTTCCATCGCTTTATAAGTATTGAAACCCACACCGTTGTCTTGAATCAGTAGTTGCAATACATTGCCAATTTGCTGCGCGATAACCGTCACTTTAGTCGCTTGGGCGTGCTTTTCTATGTTGTTCAAAGATTCTTGCACCACTCGATACAAGGTCGTCGCCGCTTCTGATTTCAACTTTCCGGGTTGAGTGCTGAACAAGGTCTCCACTTCAATGCCCGAGTGCGCCTGAAAATCCAATAGCAACGAAGACAACGCCGCTTCTAAACCAATATCATCCAATGAACTTGGACGAAGTTGATGTGAGATGTGCCTTACCTCTTCGATCGCTCGCATCAAGGAATGCTGCGACTTATTCAAATGCGCTTTGAGGTCTTCACTTTGTAACTTATTACCAAGTAGCTCTAAGTGGCAACGACTCGATACTAATAACTGGTTGATTCCATCGTGTAGTTCTCGCGCTAAATGCTTCTTCTCGTCTTCCTGAAACATCACAGTTTTATGGGCGAGCTCTTTTAAATTGTTATCCGCGATTCGATGCTCGTGCATGTTAATCGCTAAGGTCAGCACGATAATGACCGCGACGGTCACGCTCAGGATGACCACAATGGAAAAGAACGTGGTTTCAATATTCTTGTTTATCGCAGCCTGCATCGAGGCGACTTCTTGGTGCACATCTTCAATGTATAAACCCGTGCCAATCATCCAATCCCAACGCTCTAACCAAGCGGCGTAACTCAGCTTAGAGACCACTTCCCCTGTCGAGGGCTTTTGCCACAAATACTGGTGGAATCCTCCTCCGGTTTGCGCCTCTTTCAACAACGCTTCGATTAGAAAATCGCCATCTTCATCTTGAAGTTGAAGTAGATTTTGTCCAATCAATTCTGGCTGGATCGGATGAACCAAATTGGTTCCGTAACGGTCGTATGCGAAGAAATAGCCATCGGAGCCATATCTAAGTTTAGACAATATGGTTCGAACTTCTCTTTTGGCTTGGGCTTCTTGGATATCAGGGTCGTTGTAGATATGTTCGATGGCATCAAATGCGAGGTCAACAGTGTCTTTGAGGGCGTTTTCACGAGCCTTGATTAGGCTGTCTCTGAAGATCTCAACTTCTTTAGCACCCAACGTTTTGGTTTGATGTAACGAGATCCAACTAATACTCGCCGTTACAAGCAGCAACGGGAGTAGCGTCAGCAAAATCAGCTTAGCTTTTAGAGGCATTCCTTTTCCTCACAAAAAACGGCTTATTGAACACCAATAAGCCGTTTTATTTTAGCAATTTATAGTTAACCGTTGAAACATATCATTCACATTCTAGGCTTCACTCACATTCCATAGAAAGATGGGAAAGCGAGAAGTGATCCAAGCACAAGGATTTGAATCAGAATGAACGGCATCACGCCTCGGTAGATGTCTTTAGTGGTGACGCCTTTCGGTGCAACCCCTTTCAAATAGAACAAACTGAAGCCAAATGGTGGCGTTAAGAATGAGGTTTGTAGGTTCATTGCGATAAGGATAGCAAACCATGTCATGTTGATGCCCATCAGTTCAGCCACAGGTGCAATGATTGGCACGATGATGAAACAGATCTCTACGAAGTCGATGAAAAAGCCCAGAATCAAAATAACCAACATGGTGATGATCAGGAAGCCCCACTTTTCTCCTGGCAGTTGCAGCATCCACTCTTCAACAAGGTAATCACCACCCGTGTAAGTAAACGCCATCGAGAATGCCGTTGCACCTAGCAGGATAGCAAAGACCATCGCGGTCACTTTAACTGTCTCTTTCGACGCAGCAAACACCATCGACCAACTAAACTGACCGTATAACAGCGCAAGTACCAATGCACCAGCACCACCTAGCGCCGCCGATTCGGTCGGCGTTGCCACACCAGCAAAGATAGAGCCCAATACAACAATGATTAGCGCTAAAGGTGGAACAATCGCTTTAAGCGCATTAAACACTTCTTGCTTACGGCTAATGGAGTCATCACGCTCAATCGGTTGAGCCGATTCAGGGTTGAGTTTCGCGTATATCAAGATATAAACAATGTAAGCACCCACTAGCATCACACCCGGCCAAATCGCAGCTTGGAACAAGTCCCCAACCGGTACACCCAATACATCACCCAATAAAATCAATACGATGGATGGCGGAATGATTTGCCCTAAGGTGCCAGAAGCACAGATGGTGCCGCAGGCTAAGCCTTTATCGTAGTTATACTTGAGCATAACGGGCAGAGAGATAAGCCCCATTGCCACCACAGAAGCACCAACGACACCCGTTGATGCGGCAAGTAGCGAGCCCACCAGCACCGTCGAGATAGCAATACCACCTCGAACACCACCAAACAATCGACCCATTGACTCAAGCAACTGCTCAGCAAGCTTGGTCTTTTGTAGAACAAGGCCCATAAAAACAAACAATGGAACGGCCATCAGCACCGTATTTTCCATGATCGATTGAATTCGATATGGCATGAAGGCGAACATTTCGATGCCCTCAGCCCAAACACCAAAGATTAACGCGATACCACCAAACGTGAACGCGACCGGGAAGCCAAGTAAAAGTGCAAACAAGGCTACGAAAAACATTACTATTCCAATCATGTTCAGCCTCTATTTGTTATTTGTATGAATGTTATTTGCATGAATAAGATGCGGATTAAAAATTTTGTTCAGTGAATGCAGGATCAAACCGACTCCGCTGAGTGCCATCAAGAAAAATGAAAGTGGGATCATCGCTTTAATGATCCATCGGTAAGGAAGGCCTCCGGGATCGCCCGACGTTTCACCGAGGTTATAACTTTCTTTCGCAACATCGATTCCAAACCAAGCAACCAGCAAACAAAAAGGAAGCAGGAAGACAACGGTGCCTATTAGGTCAATAATCGCTTGTGCCTTGAAGCTGAGTTGTTCGTAAAAAACATCAACTCGCACGTGGCCACCGGCTTTGATGGCATAAGGAACACCTAGCAAAAATACGGCTGAGAAAAGGTGCCATTCCATCTCTTGGAAGGCGATAGACACATCGTTAAAGGCGTATCGCATCACAACGTCATACACAACGTTAGCAACAAGAAGGATAAACAACATACTGGAAAGCCATCCCAGTGCATCACCGATACGATTAAATAGGCGTTCAATATAAATTAGACTTCGCATTCCCGACTCCATGGAATTTGAAAAGACATCGCGTATTAGAGTTAGTGCAGCTTCAACGAGTAGCGCTAACAAGATGCACGACGTAGAAAGGGTTCTTGAGCGTATTACAGGATTTATCCTGCTTAATTATTATGGTTAAAATGAACCCGCTGCTTATCTGCTTATCTGCTTAGATACTTAGATACTTAGATACTTAGATACTTAGATACTTAGATACTTAAGCCCTCAGGCACAAGTGATACAACAGTACGTTTGCTTTGGGTCCATTTATCTTTAGTTCAACAACAGTCGACTATTTCGCTTGGCTATTTAAATAAGCTCTGTGTGAAATATCCGTCCATGAACGAACTTGTTCTAGGTAGCTTGCTTGTGAAGCTTGTATCTCTTTCGCCAATGCATCTTTCTCAGCATGCTTAGCGAGCAGGCGATCATTTGCTTCTTTCAATGCAGCCATAACTTCTGGCGGAAAATCTTTAACTTGTACGTCTGGGTATTCTGTTTTCATTGAAACCCAGTTCTTGCCACTTTCGTGCGTTGCTTGCGTGTACATATCGTAAGCAGCGGTACGCATTGCAACACGCAGGATTTCTTGTAGGTCTTCAGGCAACTTGTTCCATGTACGTTTGTTCACTAGGAATTGAAGCTCTGAACCCGGCTCATGCCAACCTGTGTAGTAGTAAGGTGCGATTTTGTGGAAGCCCATTCGTAAATCCAGTGATGGGCCTACCCACTCAAGCGCATCGATTGTGCGACGCTCTAGAGAAGTGTATAGCTCACCCGGTGCAATATTTGTTGGTTTCGCACCTAGCTCTGCCAGAATCTCACCAGCAAAACCTGGGATACGCATTTTCAAGCCTTGTAGGTCTTCAACACTGTTGATCTCTTTTTGAAACCAACCACCCATTTGAATATCAGTATTACCACCCGGGAACGACATCAAGTTGTGTGGAGAGTAAACCTGATCCATCAACTCCATACCACCACCGTGATAGAACCACGCGTATTGCTCAGCAGGCGTCATACCGAAAGGCATAGAAGTGAAGTAAAGAGTGTTTGGAACTTTACCTTTCCAGTAATAAGAGCCTGAGTGACCCATGTCGTATTGACCAGATTTAACCATGTCAAATACGCCAAGCGGTGCTTTATGTTTGTTTGCTGAATCGATTCGGATTTGAAGTCTACCATTAGACATTTTCTCAGCCATCGCAGCCATGTTCTTCGTTGCGTCACCGAAGACAGGGAAGTTTGGTCCCCATGTCTCTGCAAGCTTTAAACGGTAAACCTTATCAGCAGCTGTTGCACCAGTAGCGACCAAAGCTAAACAAGCCGCTGCAGTTACCGCAACGTTTTTAAAAACTCGTGTGAGGGAGTTAGAGATGAGACTCATGTTCACGTCCTTTGTTGGGTTAACACTCTTTCTATGAGCATTTTTTATGATTCAACATAAGAGTGCACCGTGATGACGCGACAAGATATCAGGGAGAGCACGCACGACAGGCCCACACAAACTGCGTATTAGACCAAAGGATTACGTAGAACTACGTAGGAAATAATTGAGTTATATCGGTTTTAAAGGACTTACTCTATTCATCAGGAGAATGCTTATTGATAAGTACCTAAGTATTAATAATTAAATACCGTTAACAATTGATTGCCATTTCGTGATGAGGCTCTATTCACACCACAGATCAAATACGCACCTGAATGCATTAAATCCATGAGAATCAAGGTTTCACAGAATCAGACGCCCTACTTTGGTGCTTACTGATTCGAAACATCGGACACGCGAAAGACAGAGGAATAACGGAAGGGGTCAGCCGATTGGAAATAAGGCTTCTTAGGCTAGGTTCGAATGCTAGGTTTGAATATGAATATGAGTTTAGGGGGTTAGGATTTGGATTTGGGATTAACATGATCCGTCAGATACAAAAAAGCCTCGAAAATCGAGGCTTAAAAACTTAACGAAGCGAATGTCATCCCGCGGGATTAGATAGCTTTGTAGATAACCTTGTTACCTGCAAGTTGCTCTTTCGCTACTAGGTTTTCTTCAAGAAGTTTTTTCAATGCGCCTGTTGCCCATGAAGCTGCTTTCGCGTCTTCTTGACCAGCTGCTAGGCCGATACCTTTAGGGTTAATGCCTTCAGCATTGCTAACAACGATGTCTAGAACTTGTTGTTGCTTAGGAGTCAGTGCTACTGCAACTTCTTTCGTTGCTGCTACTGTCTTCTCTACCGCTGGTTTTGCTGCTACAGTTTTTTCTGCTACAACTTTCTCTGCGACAGGCTTCGCTTTTTTCGGCGTTGCCACTGCTTTAACTACAGCCGCTTTAGTGCGTTTCTGCAGTTTAGCCTGCACCTTACGCTTATGAGCAAGTCTCATTGAATATTTCTCCAGTTCACTGCTCTTTTCGCAGTGGTGAAAATTTGAAGCGCGATTTATACCAAAAAACAGGAGCTATTTGTAGAGTGAAGCGCCGAAAGTCGACGAAAAATACCGATATTGTCTACTAACGTCTATTATTTAAACATCGACTTATCAATTCAGGGTCATATACACTGGTTATCCATCCAGACAAAAATATGAAAACTTGGTGTTGCCTATGGACACTCGTCACCTTACAAATTTCTCTTTGCCTGCTTTCACACGTTCATACCGAATTGTCGCTGTCATTTTGGGGTTCGTATGCTTAATCATTGCTCTATACAGTGACAATCCAAAGTTACTGATCGTGGGCGCATTTTGCATTAGCGCGCTTTTGGGCACTGGCTATTATTTGATGCTGCGTAGCAGAGTAATGTTCACGCTCACCCCCACTCACTTTCAACAGCATTTTTATAAAGGTGGCTGGGTTTTAAAGTGGAGCAATATTGAAAAGATTGGCCTATGTACTTACGAACAAGAGGGGTGGCATCAACCTCTCCCTTGGGTGGGCATTAAAATGAAAGATTACTCGCCCTACCTTGACTCTATCTGCCCCAAAATAACCTGCGAATTATTGCTGAGCCAGCGAGCACTTTTGTACCTGGGCGCCAAGCAAGCGGGTAAAGAGTCAAACTTTGAAGATATGGTTCTCGACTCATCGCATTACCATACTCGTTGTATAGAGAGTGGTTGTGTGGAACAGAGTAAAAATAGAGACCCAGAAGATACGAGTAAGTCACAGATTCAACCCAATCCTGAAAATGTGATTGTTAAAGATTACTCAGGGTTACAAGCAATGCTTGCCAACCGAATGAAGTATCAAAGAGGCTTTCACGGTTATGATATTTTCATATCAACTCAAGATTTGAATATGAGTGGGGAAGAGTTTATTGGATTGGCTCGACGTTACTTGGCTGCAGCCGAGAGCATTCCTAACTAAAACCAAAACGCTCGTACGCAAAATGGAAAGTAGAAAGTAGAAAGTAGAAAGTAGAAAAGCTTAGCTTTCGGAATAAAAGCTAAGCTTCACTTCATTTGCAATATATCGTTCAAGACCATCGTTCGTTTAATACAAGCTGGCACTTGACGTAAATAATCGAATTTTAGTCAAAGACTTAATTAATATAGTGGCATTTCATCTGCAACGAACGGGTTTGATGCTCGTTCACGTCCAAATGTAGATTCAGGGCCATGACCCGGGACGAATGTTACGTCACTGCCTAATGGCCAAAGCTTAGTCTTGATTGAAGCGATCAGTGTGTTGAAATCACCTTGTGGGAAATCCGTACGACCAATAGCACCGTTAAATAAAACGTCGCCAACAAACGCCATGCGCGCCTGATCACTGAATAACACAACGTGGCCAGGAGTATGACCAGGAGTGTGAATCACATCGATAACTTGGTTACCAAAAGTGACTTTATCACCCTCTTCTAACCAAGTATTTGGTTCAAAAGCTTTACACAATGGGAAACCAAACATCTGGCTTTGATTCTCTAAGCCTTGAAGCCAAAAGTTATCAGCTTTATGTGGGCCAACAATATTAACCTTCAAGATCTCAGCAAGTGGAACCGTGCCACCAACATGATCTAAATGGCCGTGTGTCAGTACCAAATTCACCACTTTAACACCTAACTCTTCAATGATAGCCGCTAACTGCTGAACATCACCGCCCGGATCGACAACGATGCCTTCCATGGTTTCATCACACCACACAATCGAGCAATTTTGAGAGAATGAGGTAACAGGCACAACTTGATACTTAAGAGACATATACAAACCTTAGAGGGCGAACTGAAATTTGGGCAAACTATGACATTGGATGTCTACTTTGACAAGTACCTAGCATTCGCTCGCAAATTCAGCTCAACGCTACCAACTACGTACTGGACCAGTATCTATATGGACAAAGTTGCTACGTGCATAATAACCGACACCACCCGCGTTCAGGCTTTTGGCGACGTCTCTTAATTCTTTTAGGTTAACGCCATCAATACGGAAATCGATCGCTTTGCCTAACATGTGGTAGCTCTTCTTCGCTACACCACTCGACTTGGATCGCAATGCTTCATTAGTCGCAGGAGAGCGGTAACCAGAGATGATCTGAACTTCTTTTTGAATACCTAGAACATTTTGAATCTGAGTGATCTGATCAAACAGGTTTTTGTCCATTGGGTGGATTTCGTTGCGACGGAAGTCACGACACAATTTGCTTAGTCGAGCCATCTCATCACCAACATAGTTAGTACCATCGAAATAGCAGGTTTCTAACCTTTCACCAGTGTGAAGATTGTTCATGCTGATCGTTCTTGGCTGATCTGGGTATGAAGCAAAAGCGATAGAGGGTGTGATTGAGGCGACAACAGCGGTACCACCAGCGTAAGTCAGAAACTGACGGCGTGAAAATAAACTTTGAGACATACAGCAAAAAAACCAATTAGATCGAACGAAAAATGCACGATACATAATGAGAATTGCTGCGTCAACGTACGAAAACCGCTCAATAGGTTACTATTTGTAACCTTTTCACGGTTAGTTATTGATACACATTATAATTTTATCAGTAAAAGCTTGGTTGTCATTTTTTGGTCAAGATCACCCTTATTGGGTTCACTGATAATTAACCACCCTCTTTATCATATTGATAGATGTCACCACGATACTGTATGCCCCCTTCCTCAAACAACACGGTTTGATAGATGATATGCACTGGAATTCGCTTCTTGAGTCGCACCTTGGTATTAGGCGCTAAGTCGCCACCTTGATTAGGAACCTTTCTGACCTTGGTCGCGAACAGTAACTCAGCCAGTTGTTCGGCATGTTCGACTCGTATACAACCTGAACTATAAGCACGAAAGTCGTCATTAAACAGACCTTTACTTGGCGTATCGTGCAAATAAATCGCACGCTTATTAGGTGTATTGAACTTGTACAAACCTAACGCATTACGCGAGCCGGCCTGTTGACGCATTCGATATGGGAACGAATTGAAATTAATGGTCTGCCAGTCAATATCTGTCGTATCAACCGTTTCCATCGTGCGCCAACCGTCAATCACTTGGAAATTGTGTGTTTCTAGATAGCTTTCGTCCGCTTTCACCTTAGGCAAAATGTCTTTCACCATGATTTTCCATGGCACATTCCAAGTCGGATTTAGAATGACCGAATCTAGGTTTATCTCTAAAAGCGGCGTTTTTCGAGACTTTCTACCCACGACGACTTTGGATTCAAATACCTCTTCGCCATCTTCCCAATACTTCATATCAAAGCTGGGCACGTTAACCACGATGAGAGAATCTCGGTCTCTTGGCCACAAGCGAACGCGTTCTGCATTCAAAGCTAATGAGTTCAATCGATCATCGAAGCTCATATTGATCCACTTGATCGTATCTGGCCCAATGATCCCGTCAGCCGTAAGGCCATGCATCTGTTGAAACGATTTAATTGCACTTTCTAGGTCACGATCGAACTTAGGAAAGTCAACAGCGACCAACGACGTGTCGACACCGACTAAAGCTATGCGTTCCACAAGAACAGCCTTGTCTGAAAGCTCATCGCCCAAGCGCTTTAAGCCTTTTTGTTTGTATCGTTCGATGGAAAGTTCCGATGCGGTTTCTAAGACTGAGTAGGTCGCCTTAAATTGGTCAAAATCCCCTACAGGCGGAGCGTAGGACAACACCATCTCCAATAAATAATCATCGGAAACACTGCTTTTTAATCTCATCAGAATATGAGGAGAAGGCGCGGGCAACTTGGAATGTAGCTTTCCGGAAAAGTACCATTCCTTTCCCATTAGTGGCGCATTTTCAACGTAACTTAAGTAGTAGATGAAGGTATCGGTTAAAAGAACGTCCAACTCTTGCCATTGACCGCGGGATTGATACTGACGGATTTGTTTAAGTTGTCTATCAAAAAGTGGCGCCATGTGCGCTTGTTCTATAAGTGACAATTGGAATTCAAACGCCTTAACAAGTTCAGGCGAATCCCAAAGGATAGGAAGAGAAGAGTCTTGGTAAATGCTCTGAGTAAGCTCAGGATAAATGAGCATGAAAGAGAGTTCTGAATCAGCCGGGATAAATCGGCTCTCGTCAGAACTCGTATAGCTCCATGCATGCACAGAAACTAACACCAATAATCCACAGAAGTATTTCGCTAACATGCTTAACCCCATCACCAATCATCTCATAAGTATGGCAAAGAAATTGGAGTAAGCATGTTATTTTTTAAGGGGTTTTATGCATTAGACTGCACTCCAGTGGTTATCCCACTGGACGGATGATTGCTGACTGGATTTTTCATAAGGCTTGCGTTGGCTCACTACGCTACCCGCTCCAGAGCTGAGTCTAAACTCCCCATCAAGCAACACTGCGCCAGAAGCATCTGATAAAGCAGACAGTTCCACTAACTCTTTAGTCGCTTTAGACCAAATACCGTAACAATTCCCTCTTGGCGAAGTAGCGATAATCCAGTCATCAGAAGCTGCGATACTCGCAATGTAATGATTAAACCTTGCCCATTGCTCTGGCTCTGCGTTCAGTGATTCAAACTGTCCGCCTTTAGTATGCATCGCCAATAGCGAAGGATACTCATCTGGTTCACCACGATATTGCTGGCCACAAAGCACGGTTTCAGCACCATCATGGGCTAAGTGTCGAATGCTCAGCTTCTTATCCAACAATTCAACCTGATCAAGTAACACACCTTCAGGAGAAACATAACTTAAACTCGGTTGCATTGAATCCAAGTTTTTCGGTGTTCTACCATCAGTATGAACGCCACCAACGCCGATCGCGAGATTACCATCCGGCATGATGATCACTTCATGAGGCCCAATACCAAAACCGCTGAACTCTTCGACCTTACGATAGCCTTGCGCGACATCGTAAACGCCAATCACACCTTGGCTGCTGTCCGTTTTCCCTTCAGTGGCATACAGTAACTTGCCATCTAATGAGTAAACGCCATGACCATAGAAGTGACGGTTGTTACCTTTCACGACCATTTTGATCTGCTGACCGTTTTTATAGTCAAACACCATAAAATAGTCACCAGGACGACGAGCAAAAACCACCGCATGTGATGAGGTTGGGCAAATCGCGACGCCATGGCCACGATCTGGTATCGGCAGTTGACTCAATGGCGTTCCATATTCGTCAGCCACAACCGCTGAATATTGACCTCGCCCATTCAGCGCACAACCGATTAATTGAGGCTCACGAGATGAGCTCACAGCACCAGAGCGACTAGCGCAGCCAAATGGAAGTACAGGAACAGCTGCACAACCCAATGCAGCCTTGAGTAACCTTCTTCGTGTAGTATCAGTCACCATCGGTAGCATTAAATCCTATTACGACACCAAGCTCTATCGCCACTTCTTCATGAATGAGGTACTTCAAACGTTCTAGTTTGTTGTATTGAGTCAACACATCTCGGTAGCCCTCTTTGCTCTGCAATAACTCAAACAAGCTTGAGTCTGTAGGCCATGTATCTAGCGTCAACGTGAACTGGTCAGCAACGCGACCAGCAAGGTCATTTAGGCCCTTCTCTCTTAACAAGCCATCAAGACCATTGCCATCAGCCAGATAAAGCTTTTGAAGTGCTGCTACATTCGCTTTTAGTTGAGTCATCGAGGTTTGTGCACGCCATGATTCTGAAAAATACGGACGCGGATGACCGATTTTCGCCATCGGACGACTCAGCTTTTTCATGCTGTAATCAAGTTGGTTGGTCAATAAAGCGATGTATTCAGACTCCCAACGAGTCTCGTCTAGCGCTAACCAAGGGTTAACTTGCCATGCCTGTGCAATCGAAGACGACTTAATCGCTAAGTTTTCAGTAATCGCTTGCGACGATTGGCAACCTAACGCTTTGTCTTGAAGCAGTGGCGATTGCTCGTCATAAAGCGACCATTCCAATGCGCCTAGCCCTTGAACTGTCACACTCTGTTGAGCAATTTCAACTTGAGACCAAACTTTATCTTGCTGAGTCAACTGGCGCATTTTAAGACCAGTGGTGTTCTTTTTGTCTGGCCAGAACTGAACATTCCAGCTCTCTTCAAGCGCCGCTGTTGGGCCTCTTTCTTGCCCTTGCAGTGCCATCCAACTGTTCATGGTGAGCTGCCACTGAGTTTTCAACGCATCTAACTCAACGTCGTGAGTTTGACAGTAACCCTGCATCAAGACTTCTAGCTCATTGGCTTGCTTGGCGAATAGGATGGCTGAATCAAACTCTTGTTGGTAGACACTGCGACTGATGTGGTCGGTCGTGTCCGCTTGATAAGACACACCGTTAACCTCAGATGAAGCGGTTTGCTCACCCGATGATTGGCAGCCTGCCATGATTAGTACCGACAAAGGCATTAATAAAAATTTATGCGTCATGTTGTTACCTTACTTCCTAATTTTTCTTTTAATTATATGAGTTCATTAAATACGAAACGACCGCTGGCCTCGTATTCCTACAAGTTCAGCGGTGCTAAGTGGTTTGATAGCGGCTTTCTTAAGTAACTAGCCGTTAACTAAAATGAATTCAACTCAGCCTATAACGAGTTTAAGAACGCCAATAGCGCTTCACGCTCGCTGCTACTAAGAGCTAAGACGTTTTGCTTCGCCATTTCTGCTTCACCGCCATGCCAAAGCACAGCTTCCATTACGTTTCTTGCTCGGCCATCATGAAGTAAGAACGTGTGACCGTTTACTTCTTTGGTATAACCGAGTCCCCACAATGGTGTTGTGCGCCACTCTTGACCATTTGCAAGATACTCAGGGCGATTATCGGCTAAACCTTCCCCCATATCATGTAATAGCATATCGGTGTACGGGCTGATTAACTGCTTCGACAGAGCAGGTAAACCTTCACGCTCTCCGGTACGAATTTCAGCTTGGTGACAACTTTGGCAACCAATGTCTTTAAACAGTGTTTTACCTTTAATGACAGTTGTGTTTTTAACATCACGGCGAATCGGTACTGCCAAGTGCTGTGAGTAAAACTCAACAAAATCTAGGATATTGTCGCTAACTTCTGGAGCACCACCATTCGGGAAGTCATCACACGTTGATTGTGCTGATGTGCAATTTTCATTTGGAAATAGACGACTCGTTAAACCTAAGTCACCATTAAACGCTGCAGCATTTTGCTGCATTAAATTAGGCTGTCCTGCTTTCCAACCGAAACGACCTAACGTCATGTCATTAGTTTGAACATCGAGTACGTAGTTGGCTTTACCCGACACGCCTTGCTTGTCAGCTAGTTGCTGCTCAGCAAATCCAAGAATGGTTTCTTTCGGAATGCTCTCGAGTAGGCCAAGCCCAATCATTGGAGGCGCAACTCGAGCAGAAAATTCAGTTTTAGGATGCATCTCGCTGAAAGCAAGTTCAGTAATCTTTAAAGTAGGTTTACGCAGAGTAACGACCGTACCATCTTTGAATTCAACAGGAACATCGGTGTAACTGATGTTCACTTTACCCTCTGGTTTAATACCTTGAAGCGCGAAATCTTGTAGCTGTCCGCCGTAAGTCGGTTCTGGAATGCCACCATCGCGAATAAAGGCTTGTCTCTGTTCTGGTGTTTCAGCAGGAATACTCAAGCGAACCAACATGGATACCGCGTTCTCATCGCCTTTTTCTGGCGCGTGGCCACGACCATCTTTGATGTGACAGTTTTGACAACCGTTGGTGTTGAACAATGGGCCCAATCCATCACGTGCATCGGTTGATGATGGCGCAGGAACCCAAGGGTTTCTAAAGAAGCTGTTACCTACGCTGAAATCCAAGCGTTTGCTCATTGGTAGGTTGGCTGCAGGAAGAGAAAAAGCATTCGCTCCCTCTTTCTTCACCGTTGTTTTACCACCAGAGTAGGTTTCATGGGCATGTAACGGGGATAAGAAAAACAGTGCGGTTAATAGTGAGGCTGATAGATACGACTTCATACATTGCCTTGCTGTGTTTTTGATTTTAGTTTTTATGTGGGTGTAACTTTCTTGAGTAACAAACAATTAAGGGCTCAATAAGAGCCCTTACAATAGTTTTGGACTCAGGTTCTTAGAACTCGTGATCCGCTGTGTCTGGGTTTAGGCTATCAACGCCAATCACACCAGCAGCGCGTTCGATAGCAGCGGTTTGAGACACTAGCGCAACAATTGTTTTGTTTACTAGTGCGTTACCCGCAGCATTGTCAGCAGCAATTAGCTGATCGAAATGTTGGTTGTTTTTCTCAGCAGACGTTACTAGCTCACCCACTTGTGCACGTGCTAGGTCAAACTGCTTTTGAATCTCTTTCGCAGCTTGCTCGTCTTTTTGCTCAACTAGGTCAAACAGGCTAGGACCTGAAAGTAAAGAACCATCTTCACGCTTGTACAAGCCAGTGTATACGTTGTAGATACCTTGCTCGTTGTAGTAATGAGAGTTGTGCGTGTTATCAGAGAAACAGTCGTGCTCATCTTCAGTAGAGTTTGCTTCTAGTGCAACCTTCATACGCTCACCCGCTAGTTCACCTAGAGACAGTGAACCCATGCCGAACAGCATTTTACGTAGGCCGTTGTCGCTAGATTCAGAAAGAAGCTCTTGACGGTAGTTGCCTTTCTCGCCTTCAGCCCACTGTTTTTCCATCCATTCTAGATCTTGGATAAGTAGTTCAGCTGATGCTTTTAGGTATGCGCCACGACGGTCACAGTTGCCATTAGTACACTCAGCACCAACAACGAAGTCAGTGTAAGCACGCTCACCTGCACCGCTGTTTGTGCCGTTTAAATCTTGGCCCCAAAGTAGGAATTCAATCGCGTGGTAGCCAGACGCTACGTTTGCTTCAGAACCGCCAATTTCATTAAGATCTGCGATTAGCTCAGGTGTGATGTTGGTTGCGTCGACTGTAGTCTGACCAATTTGGAACGTTTTGTTCGCAACGATGTTTGCGCTAGCGCCTTCGTTACCAAGCTCATATTGGTAATCAGAAGATACGTAATCGATAAGGCCTTCATCAAGTGGCCATGCGTTTAATTGACCTTCCCAATCATCAACAACGACGTTACCAAAACGGAACACTTCAGACTGTTGGTAAGGTACACGAGATTCAAGCCAAGCTTGTTTTACTTGTTCGAAGTTACCAGCAGAAGGAGAAGCTAAGAAGGTATCAATAGAAGAGTTCAACGCTTTTGCTGTAATTACTGAATCTGCAAACACCGCATGAGCAATATCTGCATAATGTTCTACAACTTGATCTTGAGTTACTGCTGCGAAAGAAGAAGCAGAGGCAAAAATGAGTGACGAAGTTACGGCTTTGGTCACTAAAGATTTAATGGTCATGAAGCATCCTTGTTGAGCTTTAAATTATTATTCGTAGTAATAGTGCAAACCATTATCATTTGCACTACGGATGAGAATAATACAAACTTACAATTTTATTGCAAGATAAATACAAAAAAACCTCACATATGTGAGGTCTTTAAACATTTTCGTGTTAGGCGCAACAAAAGAGGCTAATCAGATATCCAGATTATGCTTACCGTGTGAGACTTTTGCTTTAAGGTAACTTTCATTACCCTCCTTAATATGAGCAGAAGTATTCACCACTTCATCGATCTCAATACCAAAAGATTTAAGTTCATTGATTTTTTTAGGATTGTTAGTCACCAAACGGATTTTAGTCGTACCTAAAGCTCGTAGCATCTCTGCCGCTTCAGTGAAATCGCGCAAATCATCACCAAAACCTAAGTGGTTATTGGCTTCGTAGGTGTTCATACCTTCACTTTGAAGACGATACGCATCGATTTTATTGTATAAACCAATACCACGACCTTCTTGACGTAGATAAAGAATCACGCCACCTGTTTCACCCATAATTCTTATGGTTTCGTCTAGCTGTTCGCCACAGTCACAGCGGGAGGAATGGAAAACATCACCAGTAAGACACTCAGAGTGCATACGCACCAGAGGTATGGCTTGTGTCTTGTCTGCTGATTTGAATATGACAGCAACGTGCTCTTTGTCTGTTTTCAATCCATGAAAAGACAGAAGTTCAGCATCAATGCTACTTGTAACCCCTACTTTGAAATCTATTCTGGCACGCACTTCCGCCATAGTTATACTCACTTGAAAATTCGATGTATTTAACAACACTACTCTATTTGTCTAGGCAATATTTTGTAGCGAACTATCTAATATTAGACACTATGGGGCTGTTAACAATTTTTTTCAAGGTCGAACACGTACAAATTGTTATATTATAACAATAATTTCCGAAGCAAGAAAAAACCCCACATTGGGATGATCAATATGGGGTTATAAATTTATCAATTGTGGCTAATACTACATTTTTTACAGAACGATCAACTTATTTGAGTTTGTTTCCAAATGACAAGCTGAACCCAAGCATTCTGTAGCTCTGTTAATTCTTCTGAAGTCAGAGTAGAAACACTCGACTTGGCACTGTATCTTTCTGCCCATTTGTCAGACTGGACATGGGTATGGAACTCTTTCTTTAAATTTGAGATTACGTTGTCCACAGATACATCCTTATATAACAGTGCTTAGCCTTTATAATCCTTTAATGTTACAAAATACAGGTCGATTGGTAAACAGTAATACATAATTTTTATGAGCTGTTTCTAACACTTTTTATTGATAGATATATAAACAACAGGAAAATAACACCTGGTATAAACCAAAGTAGTGCATTAGAAGCGCTCATTGTCGGCTTATACAGTACAAATTCACCAAACCTTTCCGTCATGTATTGAGTAATATCTCGGTTGCTCTTCCCATTTTTAATCATATCAAAAACCACAAGACGGAGGTCTTTCGCTATGGGTGAATTGGATTCGATCAGGTTTTGATTCTGACACTGTGGGCAGCGCAACGTTTTGGCTAATGCAATTGCACGCTGCTGCTGTTGTGGGTTTTCAAACTCAAACAGCTCAACTTGAATACTCTTATCCTTGTCACTGGCGGTAAACAGCCCTTCCGCCATGGTAGGAAAGCAGGTAAAAAAAACCACAGATAACGTAATTAAGGTTTGTACTAGAAGTTTAATCATCCCTTCGCACCATTAAAGTACCTTGCCAGTTCATCTTGCCAAACAGATTCATTCAACACACCCAATAGTTTCTTAATGATTTGACCATCTGCATCAACTAAATATGTTTCAGGTGTTCCTATTACACCCAACTCTAAAGCCAATTCGCCTTGAGGATCACTGATAACTTTAGAGTACGGATTTCCATCATTCGATAACACTTTTATCGCTGCTGCGGGGTTATCTCGATAATTGAGCCCAACAATGGGAATGCCCTTATTTTGAAGTTTGAGCAAAAAAGCGTGTTCCGTTTTACATATTCCACACCAAGACGCCCACACGTTAACCAATTGGTATGGGTGTTGAGTGATATCAGCAAGCGTAAGATCTTGCGTATCACGACTGTCTCTTTCATCACCCACTAGCTCAGAGGATATGAATTCAGGAAATGCTCTTTTCTGTTTCGATACGGTGGTCGATTGCTGCTTACTGTCGAGCGCAAAAGAAAATGCAACGACCAAAGCGAGAGCAATTGAAAACAGAGTGATGAGTTTATTACGAACGCTGGAATGCATATTGTGAAGCCTTAACCGTTTTCTTTCTACGAAGTATCAATGAGAGTAAGGCACCCAAGATAGAGAAAAGCCCACCAAACCAAATCCAACGAGCATACGCTTTATACTGAACTCGGAACGCATAAGCGGCAGAATCCACTTTTTCTCCCATGGTGATATAAACATCGCCATGCCAGAACCACTTCATTGCAGGCTCACTCATGTTCATCACACGAACTTGGTAGTGTCTTCTTTCTGGCGCGATGGAAAAGCTTTTCTCACCAACATCTAAGTTTAGTATTGCCTTCTCAGCGCTAAAATTTGAGGCGACATAAAGCTCAGTATCACGATGCGAAAGCGTCCAATCCATGAACTCTACTTGTGTACCAGGACTTAGTTTATAGCTGCGCTCAAACGAGTGATAGCTATTCATTGCAGCGCCTACTGCGAGTACCGCAACCCCGACATGAGCAAAAGTCATCACCCATACTTTGCGTTGGAACTTAGAACTTCGGGTAACCACTAAGCCGTAAATATGCGACAGTAACACCCAGAATGCGAGCCCCCAAGTCAGCAGTGCCATCACTTGTAGTTGTACCTGTTCCACTTGCCAAGAATAACAAATGTACCCAAGCAAAAATGACACCAGAGCTAACGAGGCAATAATACCTTTAGTTGCTTGAGGTTTAATACTCAACAACGGAGCTAAGCCCACTACACCTAACGCAAGCAAAGCCAAAGGTGCAATCAACAAATTAAAGTAAGGCGCGCCGACCGATATATTGCCCAGTCCAAGTAGTTCAAATACCATTGGATAGAAAGTACCGAAAACAACCACGGCCGTTGCCAGTACAAAGATGAGTACCGCGACTAGGCTCAAAAAGCTTTTGCTGGCGAAGCTGGTAATCGGATTAGATTCAAAAGATTCACCTCTGACGATAAGCAGAGAAAATGAGCTAACAAGTACCAGCACTAATATAAGCAGCAGTGCGATACCTTTAGTTGGGTCGACAGCAAAAGCATGCACCGACGTTAGTACGCCAGAACGAACAATAAAGGTGCCTAGGATACTCAAGCAAAATGTAATGAAAGCAAGGCTAAGAGACCACTTCAGAAGCTGTTGCTTGCCCTTGGCAACGCCTAGACTGTGCAGTAAAGCTGTTGAAGTAAGCCATGGCAACAAGCTGGCATTCTCAACAGGATCCCAGAACCACCAGCCGCCCCAACCTAATTCGTAATACGCCCACCAAGAGCCAAGAATGATCCCTGCGGTTAAAAAGATCCAAGCGACTAAACACCAACTGCGACAATGAGCAACCCAATCAAACTCAATTGGATCAACCAGCAAAGCGGCCACAGCAAATGCCAGAACCACAGAAAAGCCCACATAACCGAGATAAAGCAAAGGTGGATGAAAAATCAACCCCACATCTTGCAACATAGGATTAAGGTCGCGCCCCTGAAGAGGCAGTGTTGAATTCATTTCAAATGGGTTTGAAGCAAATAGCGTAAACCACGCAAATATCGCGAGCAACGCATTCATGACCCACAACACACGGCTTTGGTATTCATTCGAATAGTGTTTTTGCAAGGCAATAACGCCAGACCAGACGCTGATCGTCAGGACCCAAAACAACAAGGAACCTTCATGTCCTGCCCATACGGCCGCAAGCTTAAAAAATGAGGGTAACTGTGTATTGGAATGTTCAGCGACATAGAGAATAGAGAAGTCGTCACTGACAAAGGCATAGCCAAGTAATGCGACAGAAGTGAGAGAGAACAGCGCACTTGAAAGAGAGAAACTGCGGATTAAACCTAGATTTTGCGCCCGTTTATTTAGCATTTGGTAAAACGAATGCACACCAATAATGCTACTGAGTACAGCAACCAACACTAAACTAAACAGCCCCAAAGAACCGACCATATCACCTCAATAAGACTCTACCGAAGCAGAGCCAAGTTAAACAATTGTTCGCTTATACTGTTCCGATAAACAGAAGCCAAGTAAGCAGATGCCCAGTATCCAACATCTACTTACTCATTAACTTGAGCTAAATTAAGCTATCGTTAGCTGCCCTGCATAAAGGACAAAAGTTCGTAGCATTAACACGCCCATCAGACTTAGCGAAGTCACGGAGAAAATATACACCGCGCTATGACGGATAGACGTTGGCATTACCGCATTTAGCAGCAATGGTAGAACCATACCGACACCGATCACGCCATACCAGAACCAACTTGCCCAAAAACCACTGCCAATCGCGTTCCATACCGCTTGTTCACTTTGGCCACCCGCGAAGATAAGCCCAGTGAAGAAAGTAATAAGAACAAACAGTTCAAACATCACAACCGGACGTTCAAATCCATGTATCCAAGAAATACTCGGGCTGTGTGGTGACTCTTTGAAGACCAATACACCAAACAAAATACACGCAGCCGCTCCCGAAGATAGACTCGAAAACAAGAATAAAATCGGCAAAACTGGGTTATTCAATAATGGGAAGGTATTTAAAGCTGAAAGCAAGAAGCCCGTATAAGCAGCAAGCATCAATGCGAGAACCGCTAAGAATATTTCCAAAGCATTCTCAAACACCTCTAACTTACCGATCCATTTTCCAACAAAGTCGAGGCGCCCTTTCAACCATGTTTGGTCATTCAAGAACACCACAATTTGATCTCTAAATATAATGCCGATCCAAAGGAACAAGATCACCATATACACTTGGAATAAGATCACACCCATCGACATCACAGACGTTGGGTTATAAAAGATCATGATCTTCCAAAATGACAAGGGCTTAGTTAGATGGAAAACCAAGATCAACAGGCCTGCAATGATCCCAAACGGAGCAAGAAAAGCGGTAGCCTTTAATACACCATTATGAGCAGGATCGCCTTCAATTACCTTTCTCTTAAGGTAAATTGAGATCATCACTGCACCGGCCGACATCCCTGCAAGAAATAGATAGATTGCAATAATCCAGTCCCATACCACCGTACCAGACTGAAAAGCTGTATCCCATGCACTCATAATCAAATCTCCCCTTTTTGGTGTGGCACTTTATAGAGTTTTGGTTGAGTGCCTAGATAGGCTTTATCTCTGTAAACCACCTCGGATTGAAGTACTTGGTTTATCTCACTCTCAGGGTCATTCAAATCGCCGAATGTCAGCGCTTTGGTTGGGCAAGATTCGACACAAGCAGGCAACTTCCCTTGCGCTAGATTGGTATCACGACAGAAGTTACATTTATCGGCTGATTTGTTCTCTGGATGGAAAAAGCGCACTTGATATGGACACGCTAACAAACAGTAACCACAGCCGACACACTTCTCTTTGTGGACATCAACAATGCCCGTTTTTTCATCTTTGTAGGCTGCACCTGTTGGGCAAACCATGACACACGGCGCGTTATCACAATGTTGGCAAGAGTTACGAGTAAAACGGTAATCAACATTTGGATATTCGCCTTGTGGCTCGCTCTTAATAATTTCTAAGCGCGATACACCTTCAGGCACATTGTTCACTTCACGACATGCTTCTGTACAAGCGGTACAACCAATACAAGCGGTTTCGTCATGAATCATTCCGTAACGCTTAACGCCATCTTCTTGGACATTGGCTAGCGTTTTACGACTTGTCACCGCCGCCGTTCCTGCAACACCGGTCGTAAAGATTACGGCACCTGCGCCCGCTAAAAAGTTTCTTCTTGAGCAGCTCATAGATTACTCCCCTTCTTTCTTCTGGTTGAAGTCTGAATGGCAATCCACACACAGCTTAATGGTTTGCTTTTTATCTAAGCCCAACACCTTCGCTTCGGTCGCATGAACATCGTGGCAATTTGAACAAGTTAAGTTTTGCGCGTGAACATCGTGAGTCCAGCTAGCTTCGCGGAGATCATCAGGTTTATGACAATCCACACATTGACTATTGGCATCTAGGATTAATTTAGGGTCTAAGAAAACCTTCTCGGTTCCAGGCTGTGATTGAGCCTCACGATACTTCACCACTTTAGGTGCACCTTCACGGTGATCGGGGCTAATAGAACTATGACAATCGGTACAATTTACTTCGCGGCCAAGCAAAGCGTGTGCACTTTCACCATGTGAACCCAATACCGTTTCTTTTGAATCTTTATGGCATTGAACACACTTGTAGTCTTTATCACGGATTAATTCGACTTCATGTCTTGTTGATTCTCCTACTGGCGTAACAGCAGGCTCAGCAACAGCATGAATGGAATAACCATAGAGGCAGAATGCTAGAAGGGATTTAAGCATTATGACTATGGCCAATTTAATATTGCCCATTTTATCCTTTCCTTATACCGGCATTATTTAACTCTCAACTAAATAATATTCCGGTTAAACAAAAGTACCCTTAAACGATATTATTACCGTTTAAATGATATCAATTCTTATTTTGGATAAGCCACAACGCTTTCTATAATTAGAATATACCTCTAATGAGGTAATACGAAATTTGGATGGGTTAATGTGTGAACGCAATCACCCTATTTATGACATGGTCAATTTGGGTAATTACTTGTTATATATGATAATAATTCTCACTTGAATTCTAAAAAATCTAGCCACCAATACCCCTAAAGGGGTATATAAACTTCAACGTGATTGAAGTCACTACCATTAATTGATCTAAAACAAGCTATACCCAACACGTAACAAAATGTGTTTAGTTATGAATTAATATAAACAGGAATTCTCCAGTTCTTAATTTGAATAGCAAACTCACAACGCTTGGTATAAAAATCAGTATATTGGAGATATCACTGTGAAAAAGCATTGGATACGTAATTCAGTCACAGCACTATTAATGGTTAGCGCATCACTAGCAAGCGCGACCAGTTTTGCTGCGTCTGAACAAAAAGAAATTGGCGACCCTCGTAACGACCAGTTCGAGCAAAACCACCCTGATCAATATCATTCATGGAGACAGACTTCAGAAAGCGAAACCATAGAAGACGCACTAAAAGAAGATCCCAACATGGTTATCATGTGGGCTGGTTACGGCTTCGCAAAAGATTACAACAAGGCACGTGGTCACTTTTATGCAATTGACGATGTACGACAAACGCTTCGTACTGGCGGCCCAACAGACGAAAACTCTGGCCCGATGCCAATGGCATGTTGGAGTTGTAAGAGCCCAGACGTAGCACGTGTTATTGAAGAACGTGGTGAAGACGGTTACTTTGAGGGTAAATGGGCTCGTTTGGGTAATGAAATTATTAACCCTATCGGTTGCTCTGATTGTCACGATACCAAAAGCGAAGGCTTTAAAAATGGTGAACCAGCACTTAAGGTGACTCGTCCTTACGTTGAACGTGCATTTGAAACGATTGGTAAAAAGTTTGATGAACAAAGCCGACTAGACCAACAAGCTTCTGTTTGTGCACAATGCCACGTGGAATACTACTTCACAGGGCCAACCAAAGGTGTGAAATTCCCTTGGGACCAAGGTACAACCGTTGGTGACATGGAACGCTACTATGATGCAATCAACTTTAAAGATTGGACGCATAAAGTATCGAAAGCACCCATGCTGAAAGCACAGCACCCAGGTTTCGAAACATGGCGCGAAGGCATCCATGGTAAGAACAAAGTCGTTTGTGCTGACTGTCATATGCCGAAAGTGACCAAAGAAGATGGCACTGTTTATACCGACCATAAAGTGGGTAACCCATTCGACCGCTTCGAAGATACGTGTGCAAACTGTCACACTCAATCGAAAGAAACCATGCGTAACATCGTTTCAAGCCGTAAAGCGCAAGTACTAAACATGAAGCTGACAGCAGAGAAACAAATCGTTGCTGCTCACTTTGAAGCAGGCGCAGCATGGGAAGCGGGTGCGACAGAGCAAGAGATGGAACCTATCTTAATCGATATCCGTCACGCTCAATGGCGTTGGGACTACGCTATTGCGTCTCACGGCATTCATATGCATGCACCTGAAATCGCTCTAGAAGTGCTAGGTACTGCCGTTGACCGCGCAGCGGATGCTCGAACTAAGATTGTTCGTCTACTGGCGAAGAAAGGCATCACCGATCCAATCGAGATTCCAGATATCTCGACAAAAGAAGCGGCTCAAAAAGCGCTTGGAATGGACATGGATAAGATGAACGCTGAGAAACAACACTTCTTAGACACCGTTGTTCCTCAATGGGAAGAGCAAGCTGAAAAGCGTGAAGCCAACTACGAATACTAGTTTCTTCAATTAGACCATTAAGTAAAAACCAGTCACACTATTGTAGTATGGCTGGTTTTTCTATTTTGAATCTTAAGCTTTTAACGCATTCAAATCGTGTCTACCTTCGAATACCCATTTACTCATTCAAGGAATTAAGAATGAAGACCTTACTTTCGCTTTCTGCACTGTGCATTACGTTGTTAAGTTCTGGAGTTTACGCTTCTGAACGTGCTGATATAGGTTGGGAGTTAATTGAAAAAGGGGCACTAGTGGTTGATGTAAGGACACCTGCCGAGTTCGCAAACGGACACCTAAGCAATGCCATTAACTACCCTCTTTCTGAAGTGGCTACTCACTTTGCTAACATCGAGAAAGACCAACCCATCGTTTTGTATTGCCGTAGTGGCAATCGCTCAGGACAAGCGTATCAGTTCTTGCGTGCACAAGGGTTTACTCAGATCCACAATGCTGGTGGCTTAATTGAAATGCAAGAAAGTAACTAGCGGTTAGCGGCTGAAGCTAACAGAATCTATCGACTAAAGATTACGACTCAATCCTCCAAGCTTAACGGATCATCTGCTTTGCTTGGTTGATCGAATGAATAATGGAAACACGATCGATCCCTTTTTGATTGGAATCGAGGATTTTAGTCCATGCATCGATCGCTAATTGATAACGCATACTGATGAAGTGATCGGTTGCAATCAACATTAATGCCGTACGATCATCAGGATCAAGCTGCATGGAGTGATCCAATAGCGCATTCACGTCATCGCTCATGGCTTGAGAACTGAGGTAATAAAGTGCCGTTGCTTTGGCAGCATAGAGGCCAGAAGGCGCTTGAGGATCTAGGCGAATAGCATAGTCGTAACAGGTAAACGCTGCATCAAACTCCCCTTTCTGCATATAGACACCACCAAGCTTGAACCATAAATCGGATTGATTCGGGTCTTGCTTAAGGCTCTGCTGAAGCTCGTCTTGGAAATCTGTTGCCGTGTAACCATCATTGTCATCAGAAGGTCGTTGAGGTGTGTCTTGTTTAAGTTGAGACCAAACCGTAACACTGAGAAACACTGCAATAAGTGATACGAGAATATTACCTTTGAGGTTACTGCTATTTTTACTCGCGGCAATAACAACCACGACTAAAAATAAGCTCATCAATATCAACGCTACAAGCAACCACATGTCCATCTCACTTCCCTTTTGTTTAGCTCTATTGCTACTTTATCGTTTTTGTGTTATCTCGTTATTGATCAAAGTTTAGCGTTCGAGATTTAGTGCTCAAAGTTTCCCAAAACCAAGATCTAAGCACTAAGCACTAAGCACTAAGCAAAATGCTCGGAATAATAAAAAACGATAGGCAATAAAAAACCGAGCACTTAGGCTCGGTTTTTCCATTGGTAAACTTAATTACTTTACGTAATCGAGATTACTCAGTGTCTTGCTCGCTATCACTTTCAGAGTCAGAAGCATCGGATGCTTGCTCTTCACTTGATTCAGAAACAACTGTTCCTTCTGCATTAATAGTTTCAGCGTTTACTGCGTCAGCATTTGCTTCTTCAGTTTCTTCGCCTTCAACAATCTCAGCTTCTTCTACTTCGTCGATACGTTGTAGACCTACAACATTCTCGTCTTCAGCAGTACGAATCAGTGTTACACCTTGAGTGTTACGACCAACTTGGCTCACTTCCGCTACGCGAGTACGTACTAACGTACCTGCGTCGGTGATCATCATCATTTCATCGCCTTCTTCAACCTGAACAGCACCAACAACTGGGCCATTACGATCAGAGACTTTGATAGATACTACACCTTGCGTTGCACGGCCTTTCGTTGGGTATTCAGCCAGCTCAGTACGCTTACCGTAACCGTTTTGAGTCACAGTTAGGATATCGCCTTCGTTTGAAGGAACAATCAGTGAAACCACTTGATCGTCTTCTGGAAGCTTCATACCACGAACACCAGAGGCAGTACGACCCATTGGGCGCACTTTGTCCTCGTTGAAGCGAACAACTTTGCCCGACTTCGAGAACAGCATGATGTCACTATTACCATCAGTAATATCAACGCCAATCAGTGAATCATCGTCACGTAGGTTAACTGCGATTAAGCCGTTAGCACGTACGTTTGCAAATTGATCCAGTGATGTCTTCTTAACGGTACCGTCACCCGTCGCCATGAAGATGAACTTCTCGTTTGAGAATTCAGACACAGGCAGGATAGCCGTAATACGTTCACCATCTTCTAGAGGAAGAATGTTAACGATAGGCTTACCACGAGCTGTGCGGCTCGCTTGCGGTAGTTGATACACTTTCAGACGGTATGTTTTACCACGAGTAGAGAAACATAAGATGTTATCGTGAGTATTAGCAACAAGCAGACGCTCAATGTAATCCTCATCTTTCATCTTAGTCGCACTCTTACCTTTACCACCACGACGCTGAGCTTCGTAGTCGTTTAGGATTTGGTACTTAACGTAACCTGCGTTAGAAAGCGTTACTACAACGTCTTCTTGAGCAATAAGCTCTTCCATGTCGATATCATGAACTGCTGCTGTGATTTCTGTACGACGCTCGTCGCCATAGATTTCACGTACCGCTTCAAGTTCTTCACGGATAACTTCCATCAAACGCTCAGTGCTTGCAAGAATGTGCATTAGCTCAGCGATTTCTTCTAGAAGTGCTTTGTACTCGTCTAGAATCTTCTCGTGCTCAAGGCCAGTTAGGCGGTGAAGACGAAGTTCTAGAATAGCTTGTGCTTGAGTTTCCGTTAGGAAGTATTGGCCATCGCGGATGCCGTATTGATCTTCTAACCAATCTGGACGAGCCGCATCAGTACCTGCACGTTCAAGCATTGCTGCAACATTGCCCAATTCCCAGCCACGAGCAACAAGGCCAGCTTTCGCTTCTGCCGGTGTTGGTGCGTTTCGGATCAGTTCAATGATTTCATCAATGTTTGCAAGTGCTAGAGACAAGGCTTCAAGGATGTGTGCACGGTCGCGTGCTTTCTTCAATTCGAAGATAGTACGACGAGTTACAACTTCACGACGGTGATCAACAAAACACTTCAACATATCTTTAATGTTGAACAGCTGTGGTTGGCCGTTGTTCAGAGCAACCATGTTGATGCCGAAAGTCGTTTGCAGTTGAGTTTGTGAGTAAAGGTTGTTTAGAACAACTTCACCAACAGCATCACGCTTACATTCAATAACAATACGCATACCATCTTTATCAGATTCGTCACGTAGAGCACTGATGCCTTCAACTTTCTTGTCTTTTACAAGTTCTGCAATCTTCTCGATAAGACGAGCTTTGTTCACTTGATACGGAATTTCAGTAACGATAATAGTTTCTTTACCGTTCTTTTCCATTTCAATGTTGGCTCTCGAGCGCATGTAGACTTTGCCACGACCAGTCTTATATGCATCGACAATGCCCTTACGGCCACTGATTAATGCTGCTGTCGGGAAGTCAGGACCAGGGATGTAGTCCATTAGCTCATCAATAGTGATGTCTTCATTATTGATAAATGCTAAACAGCCATCAACAACTTCGCCAAGGTTATGCGGCGGGATGTTGGTAGCCATACCTACTGCGATACCAGAAGCACCGTTAACCAATAGGTTTGGTATTTTTGTTGGTAGAACTGCTGGTATTTGCTCGGTTCCATCATAGTTAGGAACGAAGTCAACCGTCTCTTTATCAAGATCCGTTAATAGCTCACCAGCTATTTTTGACATACGAACTTCGGTATAACGCATTGCCGCAGCTGAATCGCCGTCAACCGAACCAAAGTTACCTTGGCCATCGACTAACATATAGCGTAGTGAAAACGGCTGAGCCATACGAACAATTGACTCGTATACCGCACTATCACCGTGTGGGTGATATTTACCGATTACATCGCCTACTACACGAGCAGACTTTTTATATGATTTGTTCCAATCATTACCTAATACATTCATCGCGAACAAAACGCGGCGGTGTACTGGTTTTAGGCCATCACGCACATCTGGAAGGGCACGACCAACGATGACGGACATCGCGTAGTCTAGGTATGAACCTCTAAGCTCATCTTCAATATTTACGGGCGTGATCTCTTTCGCTAGATCGCTCATAGAGCCATTTTCCCTCTATAGTCAGATCGTATTTTTGAATACGCATAAGACCGAAAAATATAACACAAATTTACCTACGGAGGCATCACTTTCCCTCTCCTTTTACCATCTTGTGACCCTTGTAGCCAATCTATTGATGAGAAATTGCACCTCAGCATCATATCTTGCTGAAACATGGTCACTTTACACCCAATAAACTAGCAAAATTGTAGATCTTCTGGTCAGCAGGAAAAGGCAAGTTATAATGCCTGCAATTTCATGGATGCATTATTTAACTTGGAAATGCCGATTATGACTAAATCACAGAACGTAGACCCAGCAGAAATCAAAAAATTCGAAGACATGGCGTCGCGCTGGTGGGATCTAGAAGGCGAGTTTAAGCCACTACATCAAATCAATCCGCTGCGCTTAAATTACGTGCTAGAGAAAACCGAAGGCCTTTTTGGTAAGAAAGTCCTTGATGTAGGCTGCGGTGGTGGCATTTTGGCTGAAAGCATGGCTGTTGAAGGTGCGGCAGTGACCGGGCTAGATATGGGTAAAGAGCCCTTAGAAGTAGCGCGTCTCCATGCTCTTGAAACAGGCACCAAGCTAGATTACATCCAAAGCACGATTGAAGACCATGCCGAAGAGAACCCACAAGCTTACGATGTAGTTACCTGTATGGAGATGTTGGAGCATGTGCCAGATCCGCAATCTGTTATTACCGCTTGTTCAAAATTGGTAAAACCAGGTGGCCACGTTTTCTTCTCTACATTAAACCGTAATTTCAAATCTTACCTATTTGCGATTGTCGGAGCAGAGAAGCTATTGAAGATAGTCCCTGAAGGCACTCACGATCATGAAAAATTCATTCGTCCTGCAGAACTTATCAAGATGGTCGATAACACGCCTCTACAAGAATTAGGCATCACTGGGCTTCACTATAACCCACTGACAGACACCTACCGTTTAGGTCGTAGTGTAGAAGTTAATTACATCGTGCATACGCAAAACTTCGCTTAAATAAATCAGCTCTCCTGCTGTAAAATCTTTTCAAAAAAAAGACGAATGAAAAAGGTTGCAATTAACATAAGTTTGCGACTTTTTTCAGTCTAAATTTCGTGCGCTAGCTTCCATTTTGAGCACCTCGTTTTAAATTTAATCACCCAAAATCCTTCGCCCGTTTTACTCAAAGATCAAGGGATTTTTTTTTATGGGCGTGCAAAAATAAAGCATCATTAAAAGCCGACTTTTATACAATCAAGTCACATCTATCTTCATCAGTTAGTGGTCACTTACAGTTTTTTTTCAATTCACCACTTATCCACAAGTACTCCCATTTCTTTACCTTGAAAAATATCAGTTGTAGCACTATCTTGTAACCCAACAAACAAATGACCCCTATATGTAGTGTTTGAGCTACAATATATGGGTAGACCAAGATCACAAAGCCGAAACGTAATTTACACAAATTACACAGAAATACACAAAAACACGGCCTTGTTCAGTTTTGTTAGGGAAATTAAGCAGAATGAACCAACAACTTACTGTTACCAAGCGTAACGGACGTAAAGAAACCATCGATTTAGAGAAAATCCATCGCGTGATCACATGGGCAGCTGAAGGCTTGCACAATGTTTCTGTATCACAAGTAGAATTGAAAGCTCACATTCAGTTTTACGATGGCATCACCACTACTGACATTCATGAAACTATCATCAAGTCAGCGGCGGATTTAATCTCTGAAGAGACTCCTGATTACCAATATCTAGCAGCTCGCCTGTCAGTATTCCACCTACGTAAAAAAGCGTACGGTGAATACGAGCCACCAGCTCTTTATGACCACGTTGCAAAACTGGTTGATATGGGTAAATACGATAGCCACCTGATGGAAGACTACACGAAAGCTGAATTCGAAGAGCTTGACGCGTACATCGACCACAAGCGTGACTTAAACTTTTCTTACGCGGCGGTTAAGCAGCTTGAAGGTAAATACTTCGTGCAGAACCGTGTAACAAAAGAAATCTACGAGAGTGCTCAGTTCCTTTATATCCTAGTTGCTGCGTGTTTATTCGGTAAATACCCGAAATCAACTCGTCTGGATTACATCAAACGTTTTTACGATGCCTCGTCTACGTTTAAGATTTCTCTACCTACACCAATTATGTCTGGTGTACGTACGCCTACTCGTCAATTCAGTTCTTGTGTACTGATTGAATGTGGTGACAGCCTAGATTCTATCAACGCAACAGCAAGCTCTATTGTTCGTTATGTATCTCAACGTGCTGGTATTGGTATCAACGCAGGCCGTATTCGTGCGCTTGGTTCTGAAATCCGTAATGGTGAAGCGTTCCACACTGGCTGTATCCCTTTCTACAAATACTTCCAAACAGCAGTAAAATGTTGTTCTCAAGGTGGTGTTCGTGGCGGTGCAGCAACGGTATTCTACCCACTATGGCACGGTGAAGTTCAGTCTCTATTGGTTCTGAAAAACAACCGTGGTGTTGAAGAGAACCGTGTTCGTCACATGGATTATGGCGTACAGCTGAACAAGCTTATGTACTCTCGCCTAGTTCAAGGTGGCAACATCAGCCTGTTCTCTCCTTCTGACGTACCTGGCCTTTACGACGCGTTCTTCGAAAACCAAGACCGTTTTGAAGCGCTTTACGTTAAGTATGAAAACGATCCATCAGTTAAGCGTGAAACCGTTAAAGCGGTTGAGCTATTCTCTCTGCTAATGCAAGAGCGTGCTTCTACTGGTCGTATCTACATTCAGAACGTAGACCACTGTAATACACACAGCCCGTTTGATTCTGAAGTAGCACCTGTTCGTCAATCGAACTTATGTCTAGAAATCGCGCTACCAACTAAGCCGCTTTCTAACGTAGAAGATGACGAAGGTGAGATTGCACTATGTACGCTATCTGCGTTCAACCTAGGCGCAATCAACGAGCTAGACGACTTGGCTGAGCTTTCTGAATTGGTTGTTCGTGCACTTGATGCACTGCTTGATTACCAAGACTACCCACTTCCAGCAGCACGTAAGTCGACAATGAACCGTCGTACTCTAGGTGTGGGTGTAATCAACTACGCATACTACCTAGCGAAAAATGGTGTTAAGTACTCTGATGGCAGCGCAAATAGCCTGACTCACCGTACTTTTGAAGCAATTCAATATCACCTGCTAAAAGCGTCTGTTGAACTAGCGAAAGAGCAAGGCCGTTGCCCATCTTTCCACGAGACCAACTACGCGAAAGGCCTACTGCCAATCGATACTTATAAAAAAGATATCGACTTAGTATGTGAAGAGCCACTGCACTACGATTGGGATACGCTACGTGAAGAGATCATGGAGCACGGTCTGCGTAACTCTACGCTAACAGCGCTTATGCCTTCTGAGACTTCGTCTCAAATCTCGAACGCAACTAACGGTATCGAGCCACCACGTGGTTACGTATCAGTGAAAGCGTCGAAAGACGGCATCCTGAAGCAAGTTGTTCCTGATTTCCTAAACCTTAAAGAGAACTACGAGCTACTTTGGAACATTGGTTCGAACGATGGTTACCTTCACTTAGTGGGTATCATGCAAAAATTCGTTGACCAAGCTATCTCTGCAAACACTAACTATGATCCAAGTGGTTACGAGAGCGGCAAGGTTCCAATGAAACAACTGCTTAAAGACTTGCTAACAGCGTACAAATACGGTGTTAAGACGCTTTACTACCATAACACTCGTGATGGTGCTAAAGACGACCAAGGCGATGCAGTTCAAGTGCCTGAAGAAGATTGTGAAGGCGGCGGTTGTAAGATCTAAACCGCAATAAACATTAAGACCCCAGAGAAGTTATCTTCTCTGGGTTTAAAGCATTAACAGGGTCCGTTTTTACTGCGGATCTTTTAAAGGATTTGAGGCATTTATGGCTTACAGTACTTTTTCTCAACAAAAAAATGACCAATTAAAAGAACCAATGTTCTTAGGTCAGTCGGTAAACGTTGCACGTTACGACCAGCAGAAATTCGAAATCTTCGAAAAGTTGATCGAAAAGCAGCTTTCTTTCTTCTGGCGCCCAGAAGAAGTAGACGTGTCTAGCGACCGTATCGACTACAACAAGCTTCCTGAGCATGAAAAGCACATCTTCATCTCTAACTTGAAGTACCAAACACTTCTAGATTCTATCCAAGGCCGCAGCCCTAACGTTGCCCTGCTTCCTTTGGTATCACTGCCAGAAGTTGAAACTTGGATTGAGACATGGTCATTCTCTGAAACGATTCACTCTCGTTCATACACGCACATCATCCGTAACATCGTGAATGATCCAGGCGTAGTATTTGACGACATCGTTGAAAACGAAGAGATCCTGAAGCGAGCGAAAGACATCGCGTTTTACTACGATGACCTAATCAAGCTAACTGCTGACTACCACCGTTACGGTGAAGGCAATCACAGCATCAACGGCGAAAACGTTAAGATTTCACTTCACGACCTGAAGAAGAAACTTTACGTATGTCTAATGTCTGTAAACGCACTGGAAGCGATTCGTTTCTACGTGAGCTTTGCATGTTCATTCGCATTCGCTGAACGTGAGCTAATGGAAGGTAATGCGAAGATCATCAAGCTAATCGCTCGTGATGAAGCACTTCACCTTACTGGCACACAGCACATGATCAACTTGCTACGTAACGGTCAAGATGATTTCGAATTCATGCAGATCGCTGAAGAGTGTAAGCAAGAATGTTTCGACCTGTTCAAAGAAGCAGCAGAGCAAGAAAAAGAGTGGGCAGAATACCTATTCAAAGATGGCTCTATGATTGGTCTGAACAAAGATATTCTTTGCCAATACGTTGAATACATTACGAACATCCGTATGCAAGCGGTTGGTCTAGGTACAGCTTACCCAGAAGCAACATCGAACCCAATCCCATGGATTAACGCATGGTTATCTTCAGATAACGTGCAGGTTGCTCCGCAAGAAGCTGAAATCAGTTCTTACCTAGTTGGTCAAATCGACAACGAAGTAAAAGCTGATGACTTTGAAGGATTTGAGCTGTAATGCCAACAATCAAAATCAACAAGCTGACTTCGATTGAATCTAACCCGTCGAATACTCTATTGGAAACAATGGAACAAGCGGGCTTAGAACCAGAATACAACTGCCGAGATGGGCACTGTGGCGCTTGTCGTTGCACGTTGGATTCAGGTGAAGTTGAGTACGTTGGTTTTGCTATGGCTTACACACAAGGTGATGAAATTTTGCCATGCATCTGCAAAGCAAAAACCGATTTGTCGCTGAGTAACGTGATTCACAGAAGTAAGCAGAAACGCGCCTAACCCATTCGGCATAAGTTCGCTTGCTTGGTTTTATTTTGTTTGGTTTCACTTTAGATAAAATCACGTAAGTTCAAACGCTTTATTTTTGAAACGCTTTAGGTTTAAAGCAACGCTTCTTCAAAGATAACAAGTATTAAAAAGGGTCCGCCTTCTCTAGGAATGCGGACCCTTTTTCTATTCATGTCTTTAGGCCTCTGACACCAAGCCAGACGTTTACTGCTGAGTCAGGTTCAGAGTCACGGAACCAATATAACAAGCACTTCGGCACTCTCCACAACCATTACACTTATCTTGAGCTAACATAGGCAACTCCCCAACTTCGATGTGTATAGCACCCGCTGAACAAGCGGTCTGGCATGCATTGCAATCCATTTGCATGTAGTTGTTACAGCTATCAGCAAAGCTAGGCTTAAGGTCGATATAGGGCGTGACCGTTTGATGAAGCGCACCTGTAGGACACACTTCGCTGCACTTATCACACAACGAACAACTGTTGTAATCTAAGTTCAGCAGCGCACCGCCCTCTAGCATCTCAATAACGCTATTCGGACACACTTGCTCGCACAAACTACAACCGTCGCAAAGACGCTCAAACAGCACCTCATCGACAGCTCTTGGCGGCCTTGCATGCAAACGTTGTGATTTATCTTCATAATTCGCAGCTGCTTTAACCGGTTTAGAGAGCCGAGTTAAGAAACCACGCCTATTTGAATTTATTTGTTCAGACATCAATCGATATATATATTTTTATTAACAACGTTTAAATTACATTCAGATGTTAATTTATTAAGCCAATCTATTACATCACTTGATAGCTTCTTATAAAAATATAACTCTGATACTGAATTAAATTTCTCTAAATAAACAGAAGACCAAGTTAATAAATGAAGCTCAAGTAATTCACGCGCTGAATCAATATTATTATTTTCTAACAAATACGCATGAGCGAGTAACATTAAACCAAATTGGTCTTCTGGCTCTCTTAAGCCTGTATCTAACTCTATATGATTCAATTCTAAAAACTGTCGATATTCCACAGTCGATGCGCCAAACACAATACGGTCTTTATCGAGATAAACAGAGCCCCAAGGCGGAGCTGGCATATCCCCAACGCCTTCAAACAGTCGACTAAACTCTGCAGCGAGCGCATCTTCCTGTTCGTTTTGGAGTGCCAGTAAACAATCTTCTGATAAAACTTGGCTCTCTACTAAGGCCTGAACAATATCTATTAACTGTTCTTTATTAGTTGCTTGATAAAATAATGAACCGAGCAATTTATGCGTATCAATAATCATTCTTATTTATACCGTAATTGGTTTAACGACAATTATATAAATAATACGATTGAATTCTTTGATCTATTTTATACATTCGATTCATAATATTTTAATTCCGATCTTATTTGATGCCAATCAATCAATAATTAGAAATAAAAACATAGAGACTAAACTACCTATAAAGTGCTAGTCATCAATAACAATAGGCATCTTAGAATGACGAATAAGAAAGAATCTGGGGTAATGAATCTTACTCGAAGAGGCTTCATGAAAGCTTCTTCTGCGGTAGGTAGCGCAGCCGCACTCGCGGGCGGTATCGCTTTACCTTTCAAATCCAAACCAGTAGCGGCTGCGGTTGCTGAGAGTGTGGATGAGAAAATCGTATGGAGTGCATGTACTGTAAACTGTGGCTCTCGCTGCCCATTACGTATGCATGTGCAAAACGGTGAAATCAAATACGTAGAAACCGACAACACTGGTACTGACGAATACGGTCATCACCAAGTTCGAGCTTGTCTACGTGGTCGTTCTATGCGACGCCGTGTTTACAACCCAGATCGCCTGAAATACCCAATGAAACGCATTGGCAAACGTGGTGAAGGTAAATTCAAACGTATTAGCTGGGAAGAAGCTTACGACGAAATTGCTGGCACGATGCAACGCCTTATCAAAGACTACGGCAACGATACCATTTACCTAAATTACGGTACTGGTACGCTTGGTGGTACGGTGACTAGATCTTGGCCACCCGCACAAACATTGATTGCACGCTTAATGAACCTAAGTGGTGGTTACCTAAACCATTACGGTGACTACTCAACGGCACAAATCGCGAAAGGCTTGAGCTACACCTACGGTGGTTGGGCAAACAACAACTCTTTCTCTGACTTAGAGAATACGAAACTTAATGTCCAGTTTGGTAACAACCCAGCTGAAACTCGTATGTCTGGCGGCGGTTTGATCCACCACTACGTTGAAAGTAAAAACAAGTCGAACGCAAGAACGATCATCATCGATCCACGTTACACAGATACTGCTGGTGGCCGTGAAGACCAATGGATCCCAATTCGCCCGTCTACTGATGCTGCTTTGGTTGCCGGCCTAGCACACGTGATGATCACGGAAGACCTTGTCGACCAACCGTTCCTAGACAAATATTGTGTCGGTTACGATGAGAAAACTCTGCCTGCATCAGCGCCTAAAAACAGCGACTACAAATCTTACATCCTAGGTTTAGGTGAAGATGGCGTAGTGAAGACACCTGAATGGGCATCAAAAATCACGGGTATTCCAGTGGATACGATTGTCAAACTTGGCCGTGAAATGGGCACAGCAAAACCGTGTGCTATTCACCAAGGTTGGGGATTACAACGCACAGCGAACGGTGAGCTAGCTTGTCGTGCAATCGCAATGCTGTCACTACTGACAGGTTCAGTTGGCGTATCTGGTGGTTCTACTGGCGCTCGTGAAAGCGACATCAACATTCCATTTGTTCGCTTCCCTACCGTGCCAAACCCAGTTGAAACTTCTATTTCAATGTTCATGTGGACAGACGCTATTTACCGTCACGACGAAATGACCGACGTAACTGATGGTGTTCGCGGTGCTGAGCGCCTTAAGAACCCAATCAAGATGATCTGGAACTACGCGGGTAACTGTCTTATTAACCAGCACTCAGACATCAATAAAACTCACGCTATTCTTCAAGATGAAAGTGCGTGTGAAATGATTGTTGTGGTCGATAACCACATGACGTCTTCTGCGAAATACGCTGACATCATCTTGCCTGATTTAACAACATCAGAGCAAGACGACTGGTGTATGGATGGTAAAGCGGCGAACATGCCTTACTTCATCTTCGCGCAGAAAGCGATCGAGCCTCAGTTCGAAGCGAAATCTATCTATGAAATGTGTTCTCAATTAGCGAAGCGCATGGGCGTGGAAAAAGAGTTCACTGAAGGTCGTACACAAGAGCAATGGGTTGAACACCTTTACGCTGAAACTCGTAAGAACGACCCAACACTTCCAACCTTCGAAGAAATGAAAGAGCTGGGTATCTACAAACGTAGCTACAACCACCACTACATCGCTTACGAAGACTTCCGTAACGATCCAGAAGCGAACCCACTGACCACACCAAGTGGCAAGATCGAGATCTATTCTGAGCAGTTAGCTGATATCGCTAAGACTTGGAAATTGAAAGAAGACGAAGTGATTCACCCGCTTCCGATTTACGCCGATTCTTTTGAAGGCCACAACGACCCACTAGCAGAGAAGTACCCACTTCAGCTAACCGGCTTCCACTACAAGGCTCGTACTCACTCAACTTATGGCAACGTTGCAGAAATCAAAGCAGCGGCACCGCAAGAGTTGTGGATCAACCCAATAGATGCTCAAGAGCGCGGTATTAAAAATGGCGACATGGTCAGCATTTTCAACGACCGTGGCGAAGTTCATATTCCAGCAAAAGTGACACCAAGGATCCTTCCTCGAGTTGTCGCACTAGGTGAAGGTGCATGGTATGCACCAGATGGTCAGAAGATCGACCATGCGGGCTCTATTAATGTGCTGACCACTCAGCGCCCGAGTCCACTTGCTAAGGGTAATCCTCAGCATACAAACCTAGTACAAATCAAAGCGCTAAATAAAGCATAAGGTAGGTTGGAATGAAACAATACGGCTTTTACATTGATTCAAGTAAATGCACGGGTTGTAAAACCTGTCAGCTTGCTTGTAAAGATTATAACGATCTAGATATCAAAACGAACTACCGCCGCGTATACGAATACGCCGGTGGTGGCTTCACCCAAGATGGCGACACCTGGGTACAGAAAGATGTCTTTTCTTACTACCTTTCTATTGCGTGTAACCACTGTACTAACCCTGCGTGTGTGAAAGTTTGCCCATCAGGTGCCATGCACAAACGTGACGAAGATGGCTTGGTTGTGGTTGACGAGAGTGTGTGTATTGGTTGTCAACACTGTAGCAATGCGTGCCCTTACGGCGCACCACAATACAATGCGAAGAAAGGTCACATGACCAAATGCGACGGTTGTTACCAGCGCGTTTCGGAAGGCAAACAACCTATCTGTGTTGAATCTTGCCCACTTCGTGCATTGGAGTTTGGTGAGATCAATACACTTCGTGAGAAGTACGGCTCTGGTGCAGATGTAGCACCACTGCCATCTTCAAATGAAACGCTGCCAAACATCGTGATTAAGCTGAACAAAAACGCGAAGCCTACTGGCGATACCAGTGGTCACCTAGCAAACCCGAAGGAGGTGTAAGATGATTTTTCATGAGTGGTCTTTGATCTTCTTTACGGTGCTGGCGCAAACTGCAGTGGGTGGTTACTTACTTATTGGCGCACGCGCGCTGGTACTTGGGCATGACGAAGAGAAACTAAACAGCTACAAGGTTCCAATGTTCATTCTGTGGGCATTAATGGGGCTTGGTTTCATGTTTTCAACAACGCATCTTGGTTCTCCACTGCGCGCGTTTAATGCCTTTAACCAACTAGGTTCAGCTTGGTTGTCTAACGAAGTGTTCTTCGGTGCGGCATTCTTCGCGGTTGGCGGGCTACAATGGCTATTGTCTGTGCTTAAGAAAGGTGGCGTTGCCATCCAAAAAGCACTGACGGTTGCAGCTATGGTGCTGGGCGCTATCTTCATGTACGCGATGATTAACGTATACATGATCAACACAGTACCAACATGGGACAACATCTACACACCATTGAGCTTCATCATGACGATGGTTGTGGGCGGCTTGCTGCTATCTCAGTTCGTGATGGTATTCGCAAATGACAGCCGCTTTACGGTTGACCGTAACATCACGATGCTGGCTGTTATCGCAGTTGCTATCAGCTTGCTTGTGACAGTAGGAAAACTGAACCTAATCGGTGACATTCAAACTTCAGCGGCAAAAGCATCTGAGTTGGTTGACGGTTTAGGCAGCTATGTGATTCTTCAAGTGGCATTGTTGATGGCAAGCTTACTGGTTTGGATTCTACCTATGCTGAACAAAGCAAAAGTGAACCCAGTAAACCTAGGCTTAGCACTGATACTGTTCTTAGCTTCAGAATTAATTGGCCGTGGTTTGTTCTACAGCCTACATATGACAAGCGGTTTGTAATCGAGTTCTTACAGTCGTGAGCTACGTGTAAACATCGCTGTTTGTCGGCTTATCTAGAAGGCTAGATAAACGAAAGGCCCCGCAACCATTTGGACGTGGGGCCTTTTTATACCGCTCGGTTCTAGCGTTAGTTTGAGATTTAGCTAGAAGCCTAGTTGGGTAGAAACTTTGTTCTCTAGCTTAAATGCTTACTTGAGAATCGCCGCTGGAATAAACATATCCTTCACTCGTTTTAGTGAAGAGTAATCACCAAACATCGGCTTGTTATCTAGATGCCTTCTCAACATATCTGCCGCAACGGTTTTGATAATGGTACGCGCGTCTTCTCGATTATATTGGCGATAGAACTCAAGTACTTGGCCCCACTCACCCGCTTCGCTCGACAACGCAATACTGAATGTGTTGCCTTCCAACTTACCGGTCACCAAGGCTAATTCAGTACCGCACTTTTCTCTTGTTGCGCCAGCTAATGCAAAAGTAGCCGCCAATGGGTCACTCTTTTCAAGCTCGCTCTCTTTGGGCTCAGCCATTACCCAAGAGTGTCCAAAACAATCTTCAACCTGCTCATTCGATTGCAGCCAAGCCGACAGCGCACCTTTGGTCGACACTTCCGATACTGATAAGGTCTTCTTTCTCTCAGCCATAATATGACCAATGTGATCAATCATCGGCTCGTCAACACTTACCACGTTACTTTCTAACAGTTTGTAAACCATCTGCATTAACTTAACGCGAGTTTCTAACCCAGATTTTGGCCCAAACAGCTTCACCTCAATAAATGGCAAGTAAGAGCGGTAGCCTAGCTCATAGCCTTCAGGAAGCTTTAATTGGTCCAGAACGTCAGAGATGCCTGACTCAGATAAACCAAACGTAAACAGTCGGCTGCATTCAGACGCAACCACTTGAGGATAAGTGCGCGACAGATCAGGAAGAATCTCAAACGTCACCATACGCTTAAACTCACTCGGTACACCCGGCGTGAAATAGAAAGTCGCATCGTTGATTTGTAGTTTGAAGCCGCAAGCGGTACCTACAGGGTTATCAACAATCTCTGAGCTAGCTGGCAACAGCGCTTGTTTTAGGTTGCTGTCAGGCATCGGCATATCACGTCCAGAAAACATCTCTTCCATACGAGTAAGCCATTCAGGAAACATAACCAACCTCTGTTCTGAAGCAGCAGCAGCGGCCGCAGCACTCATATCATCAGTTGTCGGTCCCAAACCACCGTTGACGATAACCACATCATAGTTAAAGCTCAGCATCAAAAGTTCTTCGATCAGAGCATTCATTTGGTCACCCACAGTTGAACGTTTAGCCAGAGCAAAACCATGCTGGTAAAACTCAGCAGACATCCAAGCTGCGTTTGTGTCTACAATGTCTCCATGAAGAACTTCTTCACCGGTGCTTAACATTGCGATTTTCGTCATATTTCTATCCCTTGTAGTCATAAAAAGACACTGCATTATTTACAAACTGGTCTATGGTTGAATTTGAGACATTTCGCCTTTTCACAAATATTAATAATGTTAAATCTAAGGTTTTATTAGGAAAAGCGATAAATTATTAGTTCCCTAAATCAGGCATTTAATAGATAATTGTGACCCTGATCAATTCTTAACATCTCATGGAGACCCTTGTGGCCAAATCACCGTTATTAATGAAGGTTACTGCTGCATTTTCAATGCTAATGTCAGTTAACTCGGTTGCAAGCCAATACGACTTCGACCAGCCAATCAACCTTTCTTACTCGGATGAATGTGCTCAAGACTACTGTGTTAATGAAAGCTTGTACACCTACAAGCCTAGCAAGAACTATGCACTAAGCGAATCAAGTGATCAGTACGATCTCTCGATCGACAAACAACCTATCTATCTTACCGTTAGCGATGGCAAAGATTGGGACTACCTTATGGGTCAAACCTACACCATTCTTGGTTTAAGTGTCGCAACGGTTGGTCTAATGACTATGCTACCTGAAAGCATCACTAAGTGGGATGATGACCAACGTGATATCAGTGCGCTAGGTAAGAAGTGGAAGGACAATGTTTCTGAAGGTCCTGTATGGGACCGTGACGAGCACTTCCTGAACTACGTCATGCACCCATACTTTGGTGGTGTTTACTACACCGCAGCTCGACACGCTGGTTACGATGAATTTGAGTCTTTCTTGTACTCTTGGACTATGTCTACATTCTTCTGGGAATACGGTGTAGAAGCATTTGCTGAAGTACCGTCTTGGCAAGATCTCTTCATCACTCCATTCTTCGGTGCTGTTGTCGGTGAATTGATGCTAGAAGCGGAGCAAGATATTGTCTCTTCTGGTGGCGAAGTGATGGGCTCTCAAACCATGGGCGATGTGTCTCTATTCTTCCTAAACCCTGTTGGCCATATCCATTATTGGGTAAGTGATGCTTGGGGTGGTGACGCAGAAGTTAACCTGAATACTAACCCTTGGTGGGATAACCAAGATGCTGCTCGATTCGCCTACGATGCTGGTGCACGATATGATTCTCAGTTTGTTGGTATGAACTTCAAAGTAACCTTCTAAACCAACTTCCACGTTATTTGCTAAGTTGTTTACTCAGTAGCTTACCCAGCCGTTTACTCGTTGCTTGATAAGCTTCCGAATCACAAATAACAGCGATAACTCTTCTAAAAAGCGGCTCTCTAGCCGCTTTTTTTGTGCCCTACTCTTCATTCTCTTTTTTTGCCCCGCAGCTTAGTTTCAAAAATTGACGTAGGTCAAACATTGTTCGATGTAAACTTCTACACTGAAATTAAAGAACTTTATCGCGTGATATCAAACATTTAATTAGCAACGATTAATTGAGACTTTGGGGGCTGATATGAACAGTACATTTATCGTAAATTTCATCGGAAAAGCATCACCAGCAACAATCAAGCAACTTGCTGCGGTTACTCACGAAAACGACGGGAAATGGCTCATCAGTAAAGTTAACTTTATTGAAGACCAAGTCGCAGGCGTATTAAAAGTTCAACTTCCAGCCATTAACGAATCGGTAGTGAAAGACGCCTTTAGCGCCAACGCCGACCTCATTGTACAGTTTGTCGATTCAGACCATATACATAATGTTCAAGATACAATACACCACTTGCGACTCGACTCTAACGACCGAGCTGGCATCGTCAACGAAGTAACACATGTCCTAGATAGGCAAGGTATCAGCATTCTCGATATGGATTGTCACCGAGTCTTCATCGCCGGTGGTGGTGGCGTTAGCTCAAGCCTATTTACGTCCAAGATCGCTGTTAAACTACCAATTGAAGTTCTAATCGATGACGTGGTCAATGAACTAGAAACCCTCAGCGAAGATACTCGTGTGATTATTGAGAGTTAAACGAATCACGCTTAACGGTGAGAACAAGAAAACAAAAAGAGCAGCTCATCGGCTGCTCTTTTTATTATTCTGAAGCTATGACTCAGTTACTTAACTGACCACTGTGACAGAGAACGTTTGAAGTCTTCATAGCCAAACTCATTCAACTTTTGAACTTCGCCATTGCTGCGCTCGCAGTAGATTGAAGGCATTTTAAGGCCGTTGAACCAGTTCAGTTTCACCATGGTGTAACCCGCACTGTCTAACAGATGCAGCTTTTGACCAATTTTCAACGGCTCATCAAAGCTTGCTTCGCAGAACTGATCGCCCGCAAGACATGAACACGAACCAATCACATAGTCATGGCTGCCATTTTCAGACGCTTCCAATACCGATGCTGGTTCATTATAGATAAGCGTATCTAGGCGGTGCGCCTCGGTAGCTGAATCGACAATTGCCGTTTTCTTCACGTTCTCTACGATATCAACTACTGTCACGACAAGATCCGTCGTTTTAGTAATGATGGCTTCACCCGGCTCAAGGTACATTTGTACACCGTGCTTTTCAGAGAAGGATTTTAGCGCAAGACCCAGCTTCTCAATGTCATAACCCGGCCATGTGAAGAACACACCACCGCCCATGCTCACCCAGCCCAATTTATCTAAATGCTCACCAAATTGTTCTGAGATTGAATCAAGCAAGCCGATAAATGAATCGACGTCTTTGTTCTCACAGTTCATGTGAAACATGACGCCATTAATCTCATCGAAGGTCTCAGGCTTGATGTGATCAGCTTGAACACCCAAACGCGAGAATTGGCGTGCAGGGTTTGCTAAGTCTTGCCCTGCGTAGCTCACACCCGGATTTAAACGTAAACCCAGTGAAGCTTTACCTTCAACAATATGACGGTAAGCCGCTAACTGGCTTTGCGAGTTGAAGATCATCTTGTCGCAGATGTCAGCGACTTCTCTCACGTCATCTTCGCTGTAACCGACACTGTAAGCGTGCGTTTCACCACCAAAGGTTTCGTGGCCAAGCTTTACTTCGTATGGGCCAGAGCTTGTCGTGCCATCGAGATAAGGTTTGATGATGTCAAACACACCCCATGTCGAAAAACACTTGAGTGCCAATACCAGCTTCACACCTGAAATCTCTTTCAGCTGTTTAGCTATCTCTAAATTCGCAATCAACTTCTCTTCGTTGATCATGAAATAAGGCGTTTTTAGTTCGTTGTTTTGCATGTTAATACCTTGCTGCCCTCGACTTAACGAGGGCACATGATAATCGAAAAAAGCCGACGCTCATGCATCGGCTTGTAATTATACGTTCTTGTCCATCATATGGCTTTGGATGTAATTCGCAGAGCTTTGACCTTGTCGCTAGGACATCGCGCGGAGTTTACGAACGTAAATGAGCACGATGGACAACACGACAAGGGCAAAGAACCAGAAATTACTTCAAAGTGTGGATCAGAGGTAGACCTTGTTTAGGCTCTAGCTCTTGAACATGCCAATCTAGACCGATTTCAGGCATCGTTGCAAGGAACGGGTCTGGGTTTAGCTGTTCCATGTTGAACACGCCTTTGTCAGCCCATTCACCACGGAAGAACTGAAGTGCAGCCGTAATTGCAGGAACACCGGTTGTGTAAGAGATTGCTTGGTGCTCAACGTCTTCGTAAGCCACTTCGTGGTCTGCGTTATTGTAGATGAATACGCTGCGCTCTTTACCGTCTTTCTTACCTTGAACCCAAGTACCGATACACGTTAAGCCCGTGTAACCCGGAGCCAAAGATGTTGGATCTGGTAGTAGTGCTTTAAGAACATGAAGAGGTTGAACTACCGTGCCATCGTGCAGTGTTAGCAGATCTGGGCTTAGAAGACCGATATCACGCATGCAGTTGAAGTAGTTCAGGTATGCATCACCAAAGCCCATCCAAAATTCGATACGCTTAGCAGGGATGAACTCTTTCATTGAACGAACTTCATCGTGTGCCATTGAGTACACTTTATGAGAGCCACAGTTAGGGAATTCGAACTCAAGCATACGAGAGTGACAAGCTACTTGTTTCCACTCTTCGTTTTCCCAGTAGAAAGAATCGCCTTGGATCTCAAGCATGTTGGTTTCTGGGTCAAAGTTTGTCGCAAACTTCTTGCCGTGATCGCCAGCATTCACGTCCATCACGTCAATTGAATCAATCTCATCGAACAAGTGCTTAACCGCGTACGCAGCAAAGATTGATACCACACCTGGATCAAAACCAGCACCAAGAATACCAGTGATGCCCGCTTCAGCGAACTTCTCACGGTAACCCCACTGCCAATCGTAAGCTTGTGGTACTTGTTGACCTTCAGAACATAGGTCAACCGCTACCGATGTATCTAGGTAAGAGACTTTCGATTGGTAACACGCTTCCATGATCGCCATGTTTACCCAAGGAGGACCAGCGTTGATAACTAGATCCGGCTTAACTTCTTTAATCAAAGCAACAAGCGCATCAACATCGTCAGCGTCTACTGAACGTGCTTCTAGTTTCTTAGTTGAATCTTTAAGGTTGTTTTTACCCTTGATAGATTCGATGATTTTTTCACACTTCGCGATTGTGCGAGAAGCGATCGTGATATCACCCAGTACTTCGTTATTTTGTGCTGCTTTATGTGCAACAACCCAACCGACGCCGCCTGCACCAATTTGTAGAATAGCCATAGTTTTAATTACCCTTGTTGTTCTGCTAGCTCAATAGCTAAAGTTTGAATTTTGTTAATTAGAGATTTGAAATCTGATGTCGTTAAGCACGGATTCAAGATAGTGAATTTCAGCGCACTTTTACCATCAACGACCGTTTCGCCAAGCACGGCAACACCACGAGTCAGCGCTTCCAGTCTTAACGTTTGATTCAGTTTGTCCAAATCCATAGCGCTGTTTACTGATGGCCCATTGCTAGGCACCGAACGGAACAGCACAGTAGACAATGATGGCTCAGCAAGTAGTTCAAAATCGTCATGCTTCTGAATCAGGTCAGCAACTTGAAGTGTCTGCTCTAGGAGATGATCGTACATATCACCCAGTTGCTTTGGCCCAACGCTTTGCATCGTCATGAAGACTTTCAGTGCATCGAAACGCTTGGTGGTTGCGATAGACTTATCGACTAGATTCGGCAGCTCATCGTGCTCGCGGTTTAAGTAGTCTGCGTGATGCAGTAGGTACTTAAAGTTTGCTTTGTCTTTGAGAAGCACAGCACCACAGCTGATTGTTTGGAAGAACAACTTGTGGAAATCAACGCTGACTGAGTCCGCTTTTTCGATGCCTTTCAGACGAGCTTTATGGCTACTTAAGATAAGCGCGCCACCGTAAGCACTGTCGACATGGAACCAAAGACCTTGTTGGTTGGCGATATCAGCTATCGCTTCCAGGTCATCAATAGCACCATGGTCGGTTGTGCCTGCAGTACCTACCACAGCAAAAGGAACCAACCCTTGAGCTTTAAGCGCTTTCACTTCTGCATCTAACAAGTCAGCTTTAATAGTGCCGTTTGCATTGGTATCAACACAGCACACTGCCGCTTCGCCCAATCCCATTAGAGAGGCGGATTTTTGAACCGTAAAGTGAGATTTCTTTGAACATAAGATACGCAGTTTCTTCGCGTACTCTGGCAAGCCCAACTTTTGAATAGAATGACCATCGTGCTTATCGGCAACCCAGTCTCTCGCTAGCAACAAGCCCATTAGATTGCTTTGCGTGCCGCCGCTGGTGAAAACACCGTCAGCTTGTTCGCCAAGTTGATACTTTTCACACATCCAATCAACGACTCGTTGTTCAACATAGGTCGCAGCCGATGCTTGATCCCATGAATCCATTGATTGATTCAAAGCAGCAATAATCGATTCCGCAGCGACAGAAGCCATAAGAGGTGGAGTGTGAAGGTGTGCAATGCAGTGTGGGTGTTGTACAAAGATGGAGTTTGCTGCGACTAAGTCAGCTGTGCTATCCACAACATCAACCAAAGCGTGTTGGTTATTATCGAGGTCAACAGCATTGATAGCTGCTTCTAGCACTTTTGGATCTAAACCCGAATAAGGTTTTTCAACCTGTTCAAAAACCGCTTTCATCGCCTGAGTGGTTTGGTTCATCACGTTAGCGAATTCGTCGCTACCGCCTAAACCCGTCTGGATGAAATGCTTGTTCCATTCCTGATTTGATTCTTCGCTTTGTGTTTGGTCTTGTTGTAAACCACCACCCGCTGCGATGATGGCTTCTTCCATCACTCGCAATGCAAAGTCGATTTGCTCGAAAGAGATAATCATTGGTGGAAGGAAGCGAATGACAGAACCATCACGACCACCCTTTTCAACCATCAAACCGCGTTCTAATGCCGCTCGTTGAATCGCTAGGGTCAGCTCGCCGTCTGATTGTGGTTCGCCAAACTTATTAAGCTCACCATTTGGTCGTTTGATCTCAGCGCCAAGCATCAAGCCTTTACCACGAACTTCAGCAATACAGTTCACGCGAGATTGAATCTTCTCTAGTCCATGACGTAAATATTGGCCTGCGATGTTCGCGTGCTCAACCAAACCATCTCGCTCGATGATTTCTAATGCTTTAGCGCCAGATACCATTGCTAATTGGTTACCACGGAATGTACCGGTGTGCTCACCCGCTTTCCATGTATCGATGCTCTTATCAAATACAAGAAGCGACATAGGCAGTCCGCCACCAATAGCTTTAGACAAGCATAAGATATCAGGGTTAACACCTGACTCTTCAAACGCAAAGCGATGGCCTGTTTTACCAACGCCACACTGAATTTCATCAAAAATAAGCAAGATACCATGCTCATCACAGATGCGACGTAGACCTTGTAACCAAGATGCAGGAGCAGGAATCACACCACCCTCACCCTGCACTGGCTCAACAATCATAGCAGCCGGCTTCATGATGCCAGACTCGTCGTCATTCAACATACGTTCGATGTAACGAATACTCGCGTTGGCACCCGCTTCACCACCAATGCCAAATGGACAGCGAAGGTTGTACGGGAAAGGCATGAAATGTACGTCAGACATCAAGCCGCTGCGACGTTCTTTTGTACCTAGGTTGCCCATCATACCCATGGTGCCATTAGTCATACCATGGTATGCGCCACGAAAAGCAAACATGGTGTTGCGACCTGTGGTTTGCTTAGCGAGCTTGATCGCCGCTTCTACAGCGTCAGCGCCAGATGGGCCACAAAATTGGATCACCGAGTTAGTTGAAAAGTCTTGAGGAAGAAAGGCTTTAACTCGCTTGATAAACGTATCTTTCGCTTGCGTCGTGATATCAAGCGTTTGGTATGGCAAACCTGAATCGAGTTGATCTTTGAGTGCTTGGTTGATCTCAGGGTGGTTATAACCCAGAGAAAGTGTACCTGCACCGGCTAAACAATCGAGAAAGAGTTGGCCACGAGTGTCTTCAACTAAAACGCCACATGCTCTCTTAATTGCAATAGGTAGGCGTCTTGGATAAGAGCGAACATCCGATTCATGCTGTTCTTGCTCAAGCAAAATAGCGTCGGGTGTTAGGTCATAAGTTCCCTCTACGATAGGAACCATAGTTGAAAATGAATTTGCGATAGTATTAATATCGACTTCAAAGGCGGTAGTCATAAAAGTCCCCTTGAATCTGTTCATACTCATCTCCATCAGACGCAATGACACACTAACCCTCTGCTGATTTTGAGAGAGTTCACCGTGAAACACGCGTATTGTCTAGAAATGAGATATAGCTGTACGCTCGCATAAGTCAAATGACGAATACGAAATTAGGCCGTCTTAGGACAGCAAAAATTAGTTAGCGCGAGCTCAAGGTTCAGTAATGCTACTGTTTTGAAGAATTGGACATTTTTGCAGTATCGGACAGCTATGAAGAACTGGCCCTTTTGGAAATGCAGAGCTGATTAGCAATGTTGTTATTAGTGTATTCAATGTTGGGTTTCCCATTAGCATGGCGAATTGCGCCATAAGTATCCCGTCTATCAGCTAAAGGATTAGCCGATACCTACCCTACGTAATGTCCCAATCAGCAAGAATGGTCACTACGCGTATCCCCCAGAAGTAATCTCTGCTCTTTTTGAACATCGGTCATTCCGAGATTGCGCAGGAAAGTAACACAAAGTGAAACGAACGATCAATAGTTTTTAATAATCGCTTTATAAATACTAGATTTGATTAGGTGATTGATTTAAATATCACCAATCTAAGCTCAGGGGTTGAACAAGAAGAGTTCGGGAGATGAGAAAAAAACAGATACAGCAAAAACAAAAAAGCCCGAACATTTCTGTTCGGGCCTCTTGATTTGGAGCGATACATCGGGTTCGAACCGATGACCTCAACCTTGGCAAGGTTGCGCTCTACCAACTGAGCTAGTATCGCATTTGCTACATCCGTTAAGACGTAAACTTTAATAGATGGTGCCCCGGGCCGGACTTGAACCGGCACAGCGCGAACGCCGAGGGATTTTAAATCCCTTGTGTCTACCAATTCCACCACCAGGGCACGCAATTCTTTATTGCGATGCCGATTACTGAAAAGTAAAACACCATCTTAATGCTGACGCCAATCAACATTACAAATTTTGGAGCGATACATCGGGTTCGAACCGATGACCTCAACCTTGGCAAGGTTGCGCTCTACCAACTGAGCTAGTATCGCATTTTCATTCTTCTTACTTACCTCTTCTTTTAAAAAGATAAAGAGAGAATGGAGGCGCCTCCCGGAGTCGAACCGAGGTCCACGGATTTGCAATCCGCTGCATAGCCACTCTGCCAAGGCGCCTTAGTAACTCCAATCGAATCGCTTATTGCCATCCTCTTGGGTACGGGATGCATTCTACGGATTCAGAGGATTGAGTCAATATTATTTTTGTATTTTTAATTCGTTTGAATAGAATTCATACGAAACAGGCCAAATAGCTGACTTTATGCACAAAGCACACTGTGAACAGGCTCTTCAAAGGAGACCTATATCACATTAGGTAACCACTATTGATAACTTAACCTTAGGTTTAAGATCAAAAAAGCGAGCCTCAGCTCGCTTCTTCATCAATGGTATTTTTCGTCTAACAAATCGTCTTTGGCTGCCATCAAATATTGCGCCATAGACCAGTAAGTCAGGATAGTAGCAACATAGAGTGCTATGTAGCCAACCCAAATCATCCAATCGTCATAGCGCCAAATAAGCACCCATAACGCGAACATTTGAGAAACCGTTTTTACCTTACCAACCCAAGATACAGCAACACTTGCACGTTTACCGATTTCTGCCATCCACTCACGAAGCGCTGAAATGATAATTTCACGAGCTATCATGGTGACTGCAGGAATAGTTATCCAAATCGAGTGGTAATGCTCAGTCATCAAGATAAGAGCCGTAGCAACCAGCACTTTATCCGCTACAGGGTCAATAAAGGCACCGAAACGAGACGTTTGCCCGAGTTTACGAGCCAGCATGCCATCTAGCCAGTCAGTAAAACCCGCTACCCAAAACACCATTGCAGCAGCAAAAGGAGCCCAATGGTAAGGTAGGTAAAAAACAACAACGAATACTGGGATCAAAAATAGTCTCAGTAAGGACAAAATGTTAGGTATATTCAAACGCATATTATTGGGCTCTTATTAATTGCGCTTTAATGGTGCGGGATTTTTACTATTGTTTCAATGCTTGATAAATGTTTTCTGCCAAAGAATGACTAATGCCCGGTACTTTGGCTATTTCTTCGACAGTTGCACGCTTAAGTTCTTGTAAGCCACCCATATATTTCAGCAAAGCTTGACGACGTTTAGGTCCTACTCCTTCAATTCCTTCCAAAGCGCTTGTCCTGCGTGTTTTTCCGCGTTTTGCCCTATGCCCTGCTATCGCATGATTATGACTTTCATCACGGATATGTTGGATAAGGTGTAGCGCTGGCGCATCACTAGGTAGATTAAACTCTTCCCCTTCAAGGGTTACTAAGGTTTCTAAACCTGGCTTACGGGTCACACCTTTCGCAATGCCCATCATTCTTGGTCTAAATGGCCAATCATCCCAATATTGAGAAATGATCTCATGAGCACGATTAAGCTGACCTTTACCACCATCAATAAAGATGATGTCTGGGATCTTATCCACATCCAGTTGTTTTGAATAACGTCTATCAAGGGCCTGAGCCATCGCAGCGTAATCATCACCACCGGTAATACCAGTGATGTTGTAGCGGCGATATTCCGGTTTCACGGGTCCTTCTTGATTGAACACCACACAAGAAGCAATCGTACTTTCACCCATAGTGTGACTGATATCGAAACATTCCATGCGTTTGATAACGTCCATTGACAGCACTTCTTGAAGCTCCTTAAAGCGCTGATTGATCGTCATCTTATGATTAATTTTAGTTGTAATGGCAGTTAATGCGTTGGTATTCGATAACTTAAGGTAGCGACCTCGAGTGCCAGAAGGATTGGTATTGAAATAGATTTTTCGACCCGCAACTTCGCATAAGGCTTCTTGAATAGGCGTAACATCATCCATCAAGTCAGCATTAAGAATCAGACGAGTTGGAATCGTTCTCGCTTCATTATGAGCAAGATAATACTGACTTAAAAAGCTCGAAAAGACCTCTTCTCGCACCGTATTGTTGGGAATTTTAGGGAAATGGCTTCGACTCCCTAAGACTTTACCTTGGCGAATCATCAAGATATGAATACAAGCTACACCATTCTCTTGTGCGAACCCCAGTACATCCATATCTTCCATTGAGTCGTCAGATACGTACTGTTGTTCTTGAACGCGTCGAATAGCTTGGATTTGATCACGAAAAGCGGCGGCCTGTTCAAAACGAAGTTCTTGGCTTGCCTTATCCATCTTATCGATGAGTGTTTCAAGTACTAACTTATCCTTCCCTTGCAGGAAGAGACGAACGTAAGCGATAAGCTCACTGTACTCTTCATCTGAGATAATCGAGCTGATACAAGGCGCAGCACAACGACCAATCTGATACATCAAACATGGGCGAGTTCTGTTGGCATAAACCGTATCTTCACACTGACGAGCAGGAAAGATTTTTTGTATTAAGTGTAGCGTCTCACGCACAGCACCGGAATCGGGATAAGGACCAAAATATTCACCCTTTTTCTTCTTAGCACCACGATGCATCGACAAACGAGGGTGTTTGTGACCGCTAATAAAAATATAGGGATACGACTTATCATCACGCAGAAGTACGTTGTATTTCGGCAGGTACTGCTTGATGTAGTTGTGCTCAAGAATAAGAGCTTCTGTTTCCGTATGCGTTACAGTGACATCAATTTTGGCAATATTACTGACCAAAGCTCGTGTTTTTTCACTATCGACTTTTTTACGGAAATAGCTAGAAAGGCGTTTTTTGAGGTTCTTAGCTTTACCGACGTAGATAACAACAGCCTCGGCGTTATACATCCGATAAACGCCAGGCTGCTCTGTTACTGTCTTGAGGAATGAGACTGAGTCAAACAAGTTGGTCACTATACGATCTCAGTGTTAAAGGGTCTCAGTATCTAACATTCCATGTCTAATCGCTAAATGCGTCAACTCTACATCACCACTGATATCCAGTTTACTGAATAAACGGTAGCGGTAACTATTGACTGTTTTAGGACTTAGATTGAGTTGTTCCGAAATATCCGTCACTTTCTGACCCTTGGTTATCATCATCATGATTTGAAGTTCACGTTCAGATAGGTCTGCGAATGGATTTTCAGACGCAGGCGAGAATTGGCTCAAAGCCATCTGCTGCGCAATTTCTGGCGAAATGTATCTTTGGCCGCTGTTGACCATTCGAATAGCATTTACCATTTCATCCGGACCTGCCCCTTTAGTAAGGTAACCAGCAGCTCCAGCTTGCATCACTTTAGTTGGAAACGGATTTTCCGTATGAACCGTTAAAACGATGATTTTAATATCAGGGTTGAAACGCAAGATTTTCTTGGTTGCTTCTAAGCCACCAATACCAGGCATATTCATATCCATCAAAATAACGTCAGTATTGTTAGTACGACACCATTTTGCAGCATCTTCACCGCTTTCAGCTTCCCCTGCTACGTTCATTCCACGGACGTCTTCAATAATACGTCGTATCCCTGTGCGAACCAGCTCGTGATCATCTACAAGGAAAACATTTATCAAACTTGTATCTCCACACTATTAATTGGCTCTGCAACCACTGTGTCGTTTCATCTGTTTGAAACAATTGAACAAAGAAACAGTGGATCGCAGCATCGAGTACATCTTAACTTAATTACTTAAAAAAAGCTCTGTTGAATATGTGCTGAAACACGAACTTTAGCAAGTACTTATTTATAAATAAGCCAACTAAAACAACAAGCTTTTGGTAAAAATCAATCAGTTAAAACAACACCCAATAAAATTACACAAGATAAAGATATTTTCAACACCATTGAATAACCATTCGCGAAAATTTCACTTTTTTGCTTATGGAGTCCCGTTATTTGTCGCTGTTATTTGGAATTTAGTTACTATTTTGGTTGCCTGTTGTGCGCAGAGAGCCGCTAGATGGTAGTATTCGATTCCCAATTTCAATAGGTTACTACATTGGTTATTCAGCAAGGCTTTGTACTCACAAGACAAGCGAGAGACTTTTCAGGGCGTACCCAAATTGACTTGTGGTTAAGCTCGCCTCAAGGCCCAACTCTGCTGACGATTCAAAATGAAAAACCGGTATTTTTCGTCGCTCAATCTGATGTTGAAGAATGTCAGGCAATCGCAGCGAAAGAGTCGATCGATTGCCAATTCAAGTCTCTAGAACTAGCCACATTCGATCAAATCCCTTTAGCCGCTTGTTACACCTCATTATCGAGAAGTAGCTTCGGGTTAGCTCAAGCCTTTAACGGTGAAGAGATTCAAACCTTTGAAAGTGATATTCGACTCGCTGATCGTTTCTTAATGGAACGCTTTATCAAGGGCAGTATTGAATTCACAGGCGCTATCACTCAAAAAAAACAGCACCTCAGAGTTTCGAACGCAAAATGCCGAGCTGGCGATTACTTGCCAAACTTGTCTGTGGTTTCGCTTGATATTGAGTGCTCGGAAAAAGGTGTGCTTTATTCCATCGGCCTAGACAGCCCGATGGACAGCCGAGTGATAATGATTGGCGAGCCACAAGAAGCAGATACCAATATCCAATGGGTTGCTAATGAGAAGGCGCTACTGGAAGCCATGATTACTTGGTTCTCCGAGTTTGACCCTGACATCATCATTGGTTGGAACGTTATCGATTTCGACTTTAGGCTGCTGCACAAACGTTCAGAGTGGAACGAAGTAAAACTCAATATCGGCAGAGACAACCAACCGAGTTTTTTCCGTAGTTCTGCACAAAACCAGCAAGGCTTTATCACTATTCCAGGGCGTGTTGTGTTGGATGGCATCGATATGCTTAAGACGGCAACCTATCACTTCCGCTCATGGTCTCTAGAGTCGGTATCACAAGAATTACTCGGCGAAGGCAAAGACATTCATAACGTTCACGATCGCATGGACGAGATCAACCGAATGTTTAAGTTCGATAAACCATCGCTCGCCAAATATAACCTGCAAGATTGTGTGCTAGTTAACCGTATATTCGAACACACTCACCTACTCGATTTTGCTATTGAACGCTCCCGATTAACCGGCGTTGAACTTGATCGTGTTGGTGGTTCTGTTGCGGCATTTACTAATTTATACATGCCTCAGATACACAGAGCGGGCTACGTCGCACCTAATTTAGAGCCTGAAAATTGGATCGCTAGCCCTGGTGGCTATGTAATGGACTCTGTACCTAACCTTTACGATTCGGTTTTGGTTCTCGATTTTAAAAGCCTATACCCATCGATCATTCGTTCATTTCTGATTGACCCAATGGGGCTTATTGAAGGTTTAAAATTAGAACTTGGCCCCGCCGAAAACCAAGCCGTTGAAGGGTTTCGAGGCGGCCAATTCCACCGCTCTAAGCACTTTTTACCAGAGATGATCGAAAACCTCTGGGCAGCGCGTGATGTTGCAAAGAAAAACAATGAGAAAGCTTTTTCTCAAGCGATTAAGATCATCATGAACTCTTTCTATGGCGTGCTTGGTTCTTCTGGTTGTCGTTTCTTTGATACACGACTCGCTTCCTCTATCACCATGCGCGGGCATGAAATCATGAAGCAAACTAAGGTTCTAATCGAAGACAAAGGCTATCAAGTAATTTATGGCGACACCGATTCAACCTTCGTATCGCTAAATGGCAGTTATGATCAGAAAAAAGCAGATGAGATCGGAAACACATTAGTCGCTTACATCAACGACTGGTGGACGAATCACCTGAAAGAAGTCTACAACCTCACCTCAATACTTGAATTGGAATACGAGACCCATTATCGCAAGTTTCTAATGCCGACGATTAGAGGCTCTGAGACAGGATCAAAAAAACGTTATGCTGGCCTAATCAATCAAGGTGACCAAGAGAAGATCATTTTCAAAGGCCTTGAAAGTGCCCGAACTGATTGGACTCCTCTTGCACAGCAATTCCAGCAAACCTTGTATGAGATGGTGTTTCACGACCAAGATCCAACGGACTATGTCAGACAATTTGTCGATAAAACCGCTGCTGGTAAATACGATGATTTATTGGTGTATCAAAAACGCTTGCGCCGTAAGTTGCATGAATACCAAAAGAATATTCCGCCACAGGTTCGCGCAGCAAGATTGGCCGACGAGATCAATGCCAAGCTTGGCCGTCCGCTTCAATACCAAAACAAAGGACGTATTGAATATTTGATTACGCTGAGTGGCCCTGAGCCCAAGGAATATCTGAAGAGTGGTATCGATTATCAACATTACATCGACAAGCAAATTAAACCAGTAGCAGAAGCGATTCTGCCGTTTATAGGGTTAGATTTTGAAAGAGTTAGCGGGCAGCAGCTAGGTCTGTTCTAGATTGAATTATCTTTTCGAGGCGACATTAGACTCGAGATACCAATTAAAACTCGAGCCAGACATCAAAACGAAAAAAGCAGAGGAGTGCTTAACTCGCTCTGCTTTTACACATCAATGGATAGCTTACGAAGCCCTACCCGATTCGAAACTCAGTTTTCTGATACTGCTTAACCAACCACTCACCAAAACCATCTAAAATGCCGATCACCGATCGTTTAGGGATCGCCCTTCCAGACAGTAAGATACCTAATCGTTGGATTTCGACTTCTTTATCTGGGTAATACTTCAAGAACTGCTGGCCACATTCAACGGGATCATCAAACCAGTATTTATCACGATACATTACCAAAGAGTAACTCGCTCTTAAAAGCTTCTTGGCGATAATCACCTGTGCTGCTATTTGTTGTTCGGGCACTGTAGCTCGAACGATTTTATTTCGGTAGACCGCCAACCAGTTTTCAGCATCCATATTCCAATGCTTAGCAATCTCCCAACTCGTTTCAAAATCACCGTAGCAGTCTGACAAATCTTCACCGTGTACACATACCGCTAAATGCTTGAGCATAAAGCCCCATGTGAATATGTTGTCGAAATCGACTATCTCACTCACTAACGTTGTTTTGATTGCGACTTGAGCCACCTGTGGGAAGCTTTTTTGAAAGCGCCATTTAATGGTGTTCAACAGCGTGGTTCGTTGATCAGGAAAAGGGCGATGGGTCACCACAACCACATCAAGATTGGAGCGACCGACTACGGCTTGCTTACGTGCCACACTGCCATAGATATAGACACTGTGTAGGTTCGAGCCTAACCCACCTTTTAAAAAGGTAATCAGATCGTTAACCACAGGTTGAAATTCAGGTTGAAAAGGCTGTGTTGGGTCAATAACAGGTAGCTGCATAGGTCGTTTCGGTAAATAAAGTGATGATTTAACTATGACTCTATGATCGCTTAGGTGACTTTATGATTCAAGCTATTCCTATTTGTAGCATCTCCGAGATATAATCAGCGGATAGACCCAATAAGGACAAACACAAAATGCCTAGAGCAAGTGAGATTAAAAAAGGTTTTGCGATCAATGTAGATGGCAAAACAGTACTCGTTAAAGATATCGAAGTGACAACACCTGGTGGCCGTGGCGGTCAAAAAATTTACCGCTTCCGTGGTCACGATGTAGCAACTGGCGTTAAAACAGAAGTTCGCCACAAGGCTGACGAAATCGTTGAAACTATCGACGTAACTAAGCGTGCAGTGATGTTCTCTTACGTTGATGGCAATGAGTACATCTTCATGGATAACGAAGATTACACACAGTTCATCTTCAACGGTGAAATGATCGAAGACGAACTGCTGTTCATCAACGAAGAGACTCAAGGCGTATACGCAATTCTTATCGATGGTACAGCGGCAACTCTTGAATTGCCTTCTTCAGTTGAGTTAGTTATCGAAGAAACAGACCCTTCAATCAAAGGTGCATCTGCTTCTGCTCGTACTAAACCAGCTCGCCTGTCTACCGGCCTTACAGTTCAAGTTCCTGAGTACATCGCAACTGGCGATAAAGTAGTAGTGAACACGACTGAACGTAAATACATGAACCGCGCAAGCTAAGATACTGATTATGACCGAAGCTAACGACCTAATGTCTTACGACGACGCAATTGACACTGCGTACGACATCTTCTTAGAGATGGCACCTGACAATCTTGAACCTGCTGACGTGATCCTATTCACAGCTCAGTTCGAAGACCGTGGCGCTGCAGAACTTGTTGAAACTGGCGATGATTGGGTTGAACATGTTGGCTTTGAAGTCGACAAAGAAATCTACGCTGAAGTGCGCATTGGTCTTGTGAATGAAACTGATGACGTTCTAGACGATGTGTTTGCTCGTATGCTAATCAGTCGTGACCCAGAACATAAGTTCTGTCACGTGCTGTGGAAACGCGACTAAGCTGTTCTTGAACCAGCTCAGATTACTGAGCTGGTTTTATTACGACTTCCATAGACTCACAAAACTGCAACTCTACAAAATTATGACCAAAGCAAAAACAGATACCCTATCCAAAGGCTACGCCTGTGTTGGATTAGTGAATCCCAAAACACCTGAAAATGTTGGCTCAGTAATGCGAGCAGCTGGTTGCTACGGAGCAAACTCTGTATTTTATACTGGCACCCGCTATGACCACGCTCGACAGTTTCATACCGACACTAAAGAAAAGCACCTTGAGTTGCCACTCATTGGTGTAGAAGACCTTAAAGACATTATTCCGGTTGGCTGCGTACCCGTTGCGGTTGACTTGATTGAAGGCGCAAAGCCTCTGCCTGATTATAAGCACCCACCTCGTGCTTTTTACATCTTTGGCCCTGAAGATGGAACTCTGAAAAAAGAGATCACCGACTTCTGTCGTGAAACCATCTATGTCCCGACCAATGGTTGCATGAACTTAGCTGCTGCGGTAAATGTCATTTTGTACGACCGCATGGCAAAAGGTGACAACTTCTCTAATCACTTGAAAGTGACCTAACCCACTCGTTAAGCACTGCCACATGATTTGAATTGCGTCATATTGAAGGCGTAAAAAAACCTGCTAAGTTAGCAGGTTTTTTAGTATTCGAAGCTTTAGGTCATTTAAAGCTTTAGCTGAATGACCTTTAAACTAATGAAGTCGCGGTATTACTGGCGAGTTCTTGGCTTAGCCGGTTTAGCCGGGCGTCCGTTGTTCAGTTTAGGCTTTTTGGTAGCCTGAGGTTTGCCATTGGTCGCTGGAGCACTACGACCTGAATCAGGTGTTGTAGTACCGCGAGTTGCAGGCTTCTTACGCTTAGTCTGGTTGCTACGGCCTTTAGGAGCATTTGCGCGCTCTTCGTGACGCTTAACAGCACGACGAATTTTCTGGCTACGAGAACGCTCACGCTTACGAGAAGTGTTTGCAGGATCAAGATCCAGCAGAGTCTCTTTTTCAGGCTGAAGTTCAACAAGCTCACGCAAGTAGTTTACTTCTTGAAGATCTAGCTCTTTCCAACCGCCACGAGGCAGTTTCTTATCAAGGTAGATATCACCGTAACGTACACGTTTCAGACGGCTTACTGTTGTTTCTTGTGATTCCCAAAGACGACGAACCTCACGGTTACGACCTTCGTTAATCGCTACGTAGAAAGTATGGTTCATACCTTCACCACCAGCGTAAACCACGTCTTCGAAACGAGCCATGCCATCTTCTAGTTTCACACCACGAGTAACGTTTTTAACTTTCTGCTCAGTCACTTCACCAAATACACGTACTAGGTACTCACGCTCAACCTGACGGCTTGGGTGCATTAGGCGGTTTGCAAGTTCACCATCGGTAGTGAAAAGCAAAAGACCAGATGTGTTTGCATCAAGACGACCTACTGAAATCCAGCGAGAACCACGGATCTTAGGTAGACGATCGAAAACAGTACGGCGACCTTCTGGGTCATGACGAGTACAAAGCTCACCTTCTGGTTTGTAGTAAGCAAGCACACGACAAACCACTTCTTCAGAAGCTTTACCAGTAATAGTGTGACCGTCGATGCGGATAACTGAGTTCTCGTCTTCAAGACGCTCACCCAATTTTGCTACTTGCCCGTTAACACTTACACGACCAGATTTGATTAAACCTTCTAGTTCACGACGAGAACCGTGACCAGCTCGCGCTAAAACCTTCTGTAATTTTTCGCTCATTTACTATTTTCTACCTAATTGTCGTCTTCACAGACGTCGAATGAATTTTTTCGCGACCAAATCGCGGTCGCGTATTATCGCAAATAACCTGTCAAAAAGCACTTGTTATTTACTCTGGCAGGTTTGCTGTTTCGTTACAGACTGTTAATCAGTAACGCTGTTATTCAAACGGCGCTGGATCACCGGCACCACGACGTAAGACAACGGCGTCATCGTCACTGAAGTCAATAACCGTAGTTGGTTGTTCACTTAAATAGCCGCCATTCAGAATGACATCAACGGCATGCTCAAGGCTGTCGCGAATTTCTTCCGGATCCGACTCTGTTGTCTCATTACCCGGCAGGATTAGTGACGTCGACATTAATGGTTCACCCATCGCCTCTAGCAGATCGAGAGCAATCTTATTGTCAGGAACACGGATACCAATCGTTTTACGCTTGGCGTTCATCAACCGCTTTGGTACTTCTTTGGTTGCTTTGAAAATAAAAGTATAAGCACCTGGTGTATGTGCTTTAAGCAAACGGAAAGCAACGTTATCAACTCGTGCATACAGTGATAACTCAGAAAGATCACGGCATAACAAAGTGAAGTTGTGTTTATCATCGATTCGACGAATTTTGCAGATACGTTCAAGTGCTTGTTTATTCTCAAGCTGACAACCTAGCGCATAACCTGAATCTGTCGGATAAACCACAACACCGCCACTACGGATAATAGCAACAGCTTGAGTAATTAAGCGTGCTTGTGGGTTATCTGGGTGTACATAAAAAAACTGGCTCATTGTTGATCCTCGTTATCGAATCTCTCGACTCTATCATCAGAAGGAGCTGGTTCACCTAAATACTGTCATCGATATCAGATGGTGAAACCGTTTGAAACTCCCAATCTTTCCATACTTCTTCGACCCCAGAAGGTAGCCAGAGATTACGTCCAAGTTCCATCCATGGGGATGGGTAATGGAAGTCGCTGCCTTGGGAGGCTAATAGTTTGTATTGTATAGCATAATCCGCGAGTGTGCGTCTTTCTTGTTGCGCTTGCTGAGGTTGAGCCACTTCCATAGCGTCACCATTTGCTTCAACAAATGCAGCGAGAAGACGTTTAATCCACTTTGCGGTGAAGCCATATCGCGCAGGGTGTGCAAGCACCGCTTGGCCACCAGCCGCATGAATAGCCGTTACAGCATCACTCATTGAGCACCACGTTGGCGGTACATAACCTGGGTTATTACGAGTAAGAAACTTTTTGAACACCTGTTGCATGGTTTTTGCGTAACCATTATCGACTAGCCACTTAGCAAAGTGAGCACGAGTGATAGGCGCATCACCAGCAATCAATTTAACTTCTTCTAACAACCCTTCACGCGTCGCTTTCTCAAGACGTTGAGCAATCATCTCTGCACGCCCAATACGGTGAAGCTTTTGTTGTTCAATTAACGCTTTCAATTCTGGTGATTCAGGATCAACGTTTAACCCAACAATATGGATATCTTTGTTTTGCCAAACGGTTGAGATCTCGATGCCGTTAATCAACTGAATCGGAAGGTTGTTATCAGCAATATAGTTGCGTGCTTCAGCAAGCCCATCAGTCGTATCATGATCTGTAATCGCTAACGCTTCGATGTTAAAGCCTAACGCTCGGTCAATCAGTTCAGGTGGAGTAAGTCGGCCATCTGAGGCTGTTGTATGACTATGTAGATCAATTCTCATATATTCTTTTTCATTGTTTTTAATTTTTATCGTTATATTTGTGCCAACGCACTTGACCTGCAAGCGCAAAACTAGTTAACTAGTACACAAATACGAAGTATCACATTTGATAGGTTTACCATGTTACAAGAATTTAACCAAAACCATAAAGATAAAGTTTTAGAACTTTCTTCAGTAGAAGCAAGCTCTGAGCTTAATTGGTGGCGCACTTGGACAAGTTCTTGGTGGGCTAACGTGTACTTCTAGTTAAACAGTTTGTTTATAAAAAAGTTATCACTAAGCCCGCTTTCATAGCGGGCTTTTTAATTTGTCGAACATCTCACATTCAACTGACTAACAAATCAACGAATTGACCATATTCTAGATTGGGTGAACGGTATCTTTATGCGACTATGTACGGCAGGAAATTTAAAGAATCATAAAGGAGGTCTTGTGAACAAGGCCATTGAAATCAAAAAGCTGGGAACCATTGAGGTCATCAATTCTTCGGTTCCTTACTCACAAGATCCAACCAGTGTTTTTCATACTTTGTGTGAAAACAAAACAGACAGTCTGTTGCTGGAATCTGCTGAGATTGAATCTAAACAAAACCTGACAAGCTTACTCCTTATCGACTCTGCTGTTCGCATCGTATGCCGTGGACATGAAGTAACCTTTCAAGCATTGACCCAAAACGGTCAAGCGCTTATCGAACACCTAGCTCAAAACGTTAAAACAGAGATCAAATCTGACCTTACCGATAACGTATTGACGCTCACTTTTGTCGAGCCTAGTAACGAATTAGACGAAGACTCACGTTTAAGAGAAGCGTCTTCTTTTGATGCATTGCGTTTAGTTCAGCACAGCTTTGAACAAGACCCAAGCAACAAACACGCATTATTTATGGCGGGCCTATTCGCTTACGACATCGTGGCGAACTTTGAACCGCTAGGCGATGCGGAAGCGACTAACAACTGCCCTGACTTTGTTTTCTACGTTGCTGAAACACTATTACGTTTCGACCACCAGGAGAATGAAGGCCTGCTTCACGCAAGCTTGTTCACTCAAGACGAAAGCATTAAGGCACAATTAACGGATCGCCTAGCTGATATTCAAACACAATGTCAGTCCTTGAAAGCCATCACAGAAGTAACGCCGCTCGACAACGTTGAAGCTGTACCAAGCGTTTCAGATCAAGACTTCTGCCAAACGGTTCGTGACTTAAAAGAGTACGTGGTAAAAGGCGATGTATTCCAAGTGGTACCTTCACGCCGCTTCACGCTGCCTTGCCCTGCTCCACTGGCGGCTTATAAAGAACTCAAACAAAGTAACCCAAGCCCTTACATGTTCTACATGCAAGACGAGCTATTTACTCTGTTCGGTGCTTCTCCAGAAAGCGCGCTGAAATACGAAACCGAAACCAACCAAATCGAGATCTACCCAATTGCAGGTACTCGTCGTCGCGGTAAACGCCCAGACGGTCAAATCGATTTCGACCTAGATAGCCGTATCGAACTTGAACTGCGTACCGACAAGAAAGAAAACGCTGAACACATGATGCTGGTCGACCTAGCGCGTAACGATGTGGCTCGTATTGCCGAAGCCGGCACTCGCCACGTAGCAGACTTATTGAAAGTTGATCGCTACAGCCATGTGATGCACTTGGTTTCTCGCGTTGTTGGTCAGCTACGTGAAGACTTAGATGCCCTGCACGCTTACCAAGCTTGTATGAACATGGGTACGCTAACTGGCGCGCCAAAAATCCGCGCAATGCAACTTATCCGTGACGTAGAAAAAACGCGTCGTGGTAGCTACGGTGGCGCAGTGGGTTACTTAACGGGTGAAGGCACATTAGATACTTGCATCGTAATTCGCTCTGCTTACGTTGAAGATGGCGTAGCACAGGTTCAAGCGGGTGCAGGTGTGGTGTTCGATTCAGATCCACAAGCAGAAGCAGATGAAACTCGCGGTAAAGCACAAGCGGTTATCTCAGCGATTCAAGCCGCGCATACTGCATCTTGTAAGTCATCATCAAATAAGCAGGAGTCGTAATCATGGCTGATATTGTATTCATCGATAACTTCGACTCGTTCACTTATAACCTTGTAGACCAGTTTCGTTCATTGGGACACAGCGTAAAGATTTACCGTAACAACATCTCGGCAAAAGTAGTGGAAGCGGCTATCAACGAGCTAGACAACCCTGTTGCGCTACTTTCACCAGGCCCTGGCGCTCCTGCTGATGCGGGCTGTATGCCAGAGCTAATTCAGCTTTTAAAAGGCAAAGTGCCAATGATTGGCATTTGCTTAGGCCACCAAGCGATTGTTGAAGCCTACGGCGGCACCGTTGCAGGCGCTGGCGAAATCATTCATGGTAAAGTGTCTATGATGGAACACCAAAACCATGCGACTTACCAAGGCTTACCTTCGCCACTGGCTATCGCTCGCTACCATTCTTTGGTGGCAACACATGTATCCGATAGCCTAATGGTGACCGCTGAAGTCGATGATTTGGTGATGTCTGTGGTTCAAGAACAAGACAAGGTTTGTGGATTCCAATTCCACCCAGAATCGATTATGACGACCTACGGTGCAACGCTTCTAGCGAACGCTATCGAATGGGCTCTTGAGAAACCTCTTCATCTAGAGAAAAGCTCTACTCTTGATAAAAAGACTAACTAGGAAACGATCATGGAACAGATTAATAAACTTTACGAACAACAGTCTCTTACTCAAGAAGAAAGCCAACAACTGTTTGATGTGATCATCAAGGGCGAACTAGACCCAATTTTGATGGCTTCTGCGCTTACTGCGCTGAAAATCAAAGGCGAAACGCCGGATGAAATCGCTGGCGCAGCGAAAGCACTGCTTGCCAATGCAAACCCGTTCCCACGTCCTGATTACGATTTTGCAGACATCGTAGGTACAGGCGGCGACGGTCATGACACCATCAACATTTCTACAACTTCTGCATTTGTAGCAGCAGCGTGTGGTTTAAAAATAGCTAAGCACGGCAACCGCAGCGTATCAAGTAAATCAGGCTCTTCTGATCTGCTAGATTCGTTTGGTATCAACTTAGCGATGACCGCTGAAGATACACGTAAAGCCGTTGACGAACTTGGCGTAGCATTCTTATTTGCTCCGCAATATCACGTTGGTGTACGTCACGCGATGCCCGTTCGTCAAACAATGAAAACACGCACTATCTTCAACATCCTTGGTCCATTGATTAACCCTGCTCGCCCTAACATCGAGCTGATGGGTGTTTACAGCAAAGAACTCGTACGCCCTATTGCGGAGACGATGCTGCAAATGGGTATGAAGCGTGCTGCCGTTGTGCACGGTAGTGGCCTTGATGAAGTGGCTATTCATGGCGAGACAATCGTTGCTGAAATTAAAGATGGCAAAATTCACGAGTACACAGTGACACCGTCAGACTTTGGCCTGAACACTCACCCTCTTGAAGCAATCAAGGGCGGCGAGCCAGAAGAGAACAAAGCCATCACAACCGATATCCTGACGGGTAAAGGCACAGATGCTCAAGTTGGCGCTGTGGCAGTCAACGTTGCACTGCTGATGCGTCTATTTGGTCACGAAGATCTAAAAGCCAACGCACAGCAAGCGATTGACGCGATGAACTCTGGCAAAGCGTACGAGCTTGTACAAAAGCTTGCTGCACACGCCTAACGAACGACGAGACAATGAACATGACACAGACTACCGATAAACTGTCGACCCACGTTTCAGTCAAAGAAGCTGAAATGGCCGAAGTATTAGCAAAAATCGTTCGTGACAAATACCAATGGGTTGAAGCGCGTAAGCAGGCTCAACCATTGGACGAGTTTAAAGCGGCCTTAACCGCAACAGATCGTAGCTTCTATGATGCACTAAGCGGCGAGCAAACCGTTTTCATCACGGAATGTAAGAAGGCATCGCCGTCAAAAGGTTTGATTCGCGACGAGTTTGATTTGGACTACATCGCATCGGTGTACAACAACCACGCAAATGCGATTTCAGTACTAACAGACGAGAAGTACTTCCAAGGTAATTTTGAGTTTTTGCCAAAGGTTCGTAGCATTGCTAAGCAACCTATCTTGTGTAAAGACTTCATGGTCGATAGCTACCAAGTTTACTTAGCTCGTCACTATTCAGCTGATGCAATCTTGCTGATGCTGTCGGTATTAGATGATGAAGAGTACAAAGTGCTTGCTGAAGTCGCTCACTCACTCAACATGGGTGTACTAACCGAAGTCAGCAACGAAGAAGAGCTTCACCGCGCAGTCGCTCTAGAAGCAAAAGTAATCGGCATTAATAACCGTAACCTACGTGACCTTTCGACTGATTTGAACCGTACCAAAGAGTTAGCTCCGCTGGTTCGCAAACTTGCTCCAGAAGCAGTCGTGATTTCAGAGTCTGGCATCTACACGCATCAACAAGTTCGTGACCTTTCAACATTTGCAGACGGCTTCCTAATCGGCAGCTCTCTGATGGCTGAAAAGAACTTAGAGCTTGCGGTGCGTAAAGTGACGCTCGGTGAAAACAAGGTCTGTGGTTTAACCCACCCAGACGATGCAGCAAAAGCGTATCAAGCAGGTGCGGTATTCGGTGGTCTGATTTTCGTTGAAGCGTCTAAGCGCCATGTGGATATCGAAGCGGCTCGTTTAACCATGAGTGGCGCTCCTTTGAACTACGTAGGTGTGTTCCAAAACCATAGCGTTACTGACGTTACGAAAACGGTTTCTGAGCTAGGTTTGTTTGCGGTGCAACTACACGGTGATGAGTCTCAAGCGTTTGTAGATGAGTTAAAACAATCACTGCCTGAAAACGTTGAGATTTGGAAAGCTTACGGTGTTACTTCTGGTGATGCTTCCGGTGCTAAAAGCGCGCTACCAGAATTACTTCAAAGCAACGTGACTCGTCACCTGCTAGATACTAAAGTGGGTTCTCAAACTGGCGGTACAGGCCAAGTGTTCGATTGGAGCCTAATCAACAACCAAAACGCAATCATGTTAGCGGGCGGTCTAAACCCAGAAAATGCTAACCAAGCGGCTAAGTTGGGTTGTTTAGGGCTAGACCTAAACTCTGGCGTTGAATCGGCTCCAGGTAAAAAAGACGCAGACAAACTGCAACGTGCTTTTGCAGCGATTCGTAATTACTAGTTCGGTTTCTAGAACTTAAACCTGGAACCTCGAACTCAGAGCTTAGAACTTAGAACTTAGAAGCTAGAAAGCTAGAAAGCTGAACCTAGAGCGCAGAATCAAAAAACAGATTAGTGAGCTTTGCCTTTGCGAAGCTTAAACAAGATTAAATGACTTGGTGTGAATACACATCGATAGAATTGAAGGAATAACACAATGGCTAAACTCGATGCCTACTTTGGTGAATACGGTGGTCAATACGTACCGCAGATCCTAGTGCCAGCACTAGACCAACTAGAACAAGCATTTATCGATGCACAAGCAGATCCTGAGTTCCGCAGTGAATTCATGACGCTTCTTCAAGAGTACGCAGGTCGTCCAACGGCACTAACGCTAACGCGTAACCTGACTAAAGGTACAAAAACCAAACTGTACCTAAAGCGTGAAGATCTACTTCACGGCGGTGCTCACAAAACAAACCAAGTTCTTGGCCAAGCATTGCTCGCAAAACGTATGGGTAAACAGGAAATCATCGCTGAAACTGGCGCAGGCCAACACGGTGTTGCAACGGCTCTAGCGTGTGCTCTACTGGGCCTTAAGTGTCGTGTTTACATGGGTGCAAAAGACGTTGAACGTCAAAGCCCGAACGTGTTCCGTATGAAGCTAATGGGCGCAGAGGTTATCCCTGTTCATTCTGGCTCTTCAACGCTAAAAGATGCATGTAACGAAGCGCTACGTGACTGGTCTGCAACTTATGAAGACGCGCACTACCTATTGGGTACTGCGGCGGGCCCTCACCCATTCCCAACGATTGTTCGTGATTTCCAACGCATGATTGGTGAAGAAACGAAGCACCAAATCTTAGCTCGTGAAGGTCGCCTTCCTGATGCGGTTATCGCTTGTGTCGGCGGTGGTTCAAACGCTATCGGTATGTTCGCTGACTTCATTGAAGAAGAGTCTGTTCGCCTGATCGGTGTAGAGCCTGCTGGTAAAGGTATTGATACCGACCAACACGGCGCGCCGCTTAAGCACGGCAAAACGGGTATCTTCTTCGGTATGAAAGCACCACTGATGCAAGATGAGAACGGCCAAGTAGAAGAGTCTTATTCGGTTTCTGCAGGTCTAGATTTCCCATCAGTTGGTCCGCAGCACGCGCACCTGAATGCCATTGGCCGCGCAGAATACGATAGCGTAACCGATGACGAAGCGTTAGATGCATTCCAATTGATTGCACGTAAAGAAGGTATTATTGCTGCGCTAGAGTCATCTCATGCTGTGGCTCACGCTGTCAAAATGGCACACGACGACCCAGAGAAAGAGCAACTATTAGTCGTTAACTTATCTGGTCGTGGTGACAAAGACATTTTCTCTGTACACGACATTCTTAAAGAGAAAGGAGCATTATAATGGATCGCTATCAATCACTCTTCACTCGCTTAGCTGAAAAGAATCAAGGCGCATTTGTACCATTTGTAACGGTTGGCGATCCTAACCCAGAGCAATCATTGAAGATCATGGAAACACTAGTGGAAGCCGGTGCTGACGCACTTGAACTTGGTATTCCATTCTCTGACCCACTGGCTGATGGTCCAACTATCCAAGGCGCAAACATCCGTGCTTTGGATTCGAAAGTAACGCCTGACGTGTGCTTTGAGCTTATTAGCCAAATCCGCGCTAAATACCCAGAGCTACCAATCGGCCTACTGATGTACGCAAACTTGGTTTACGCACGTGGTATAGAACATTTTTACGAACGCTGCGCAAAAGCAGGTATCGATTCAGTCTTGATTGCTGATGTACCAACCAATGAAAGCCAAGAGTTCGTTGCGGCGGCCGAAAAGTTTGGCGTTCACCCAATCTTTATTGCTCCACCAACAGCAAGCGATGAAACACTTCAATCGGTTTCTGAGCTAGGTGGCGGTTACACATACCTACTTTCTCGTGCCGGCGTAACCGGTGCTGAAACAAAGGCAAACATGCCAGTTTCTGCACTGCTTAACCGTTTAAACAAGTTTGATGCTCCACCAGCACTGCTTGGTTTTGGTATCTCCGCACCAGAGCAAGTAAAAGAAGCCATTGAAGCGGGTGCTGCCGGCGCTATTTCTGGCTCAGCCGTTGTAAAAATCATTGAAAACAACGTTGAACAGCCAGAAGCAATGCTAAAAGCATTGGCTGAATTTGTTACACCAATGAAAGCTGCGACACAAAAGTAATAAATAATCTCCCACTAGTGTGACAATTCACTCAGTGGGAGATTTTCTCCGAAAACACTCCATCCCCCCTCTCAATTGTTAAAGCTTTGATAAAAACAACGCTTAAAACAAATCTGTAGCACACCGATAACACCTAACCAAAACATAATTATGATTTATAAATAATAATGCCAAATTAACAAGCAAACGTTTGTTTGGGTCTAAAAAAACACCAATTGACATTTGATTACCGCTTTTTAATGGTCTTTCACATCTGCTCATATTGATAAATGTAAAAGATACGTGTAAAACTCATCGCGAAATATTCATCTAATGGTAACTGATACCTTGGTGTGTAATTCTAGGATTTTTATATTTTGTAGCACAGGAGTTATGGAAGTGTTAAAAGAAAAGAGTTTACTACGCAATATCGGCGTACAAGTCGTTATTGCAATGATCATCGGTACTGTTGTCGGTGCGATGATGGGCCAAAGCGCAACTATGTTCGCTCCACTAGGTGCGATCTTCATCAATTTGATCAAGATGTTGGTTATCCCTCTAGTTGCGGTAGCACTTATCTCTGGCGCTGCTGGCCTAGGTAACAGCTCATCTGCAGGTAAAGTTGGCGTAACAACATTAGGTTACTTTGCACTAACGTCTGCACTTGCTGTAGCTCTTGCGCTTGTAATGGGTGAAGTATTCGAGCCGGGGCGTGGTATCGATGTTTCTGGCGTTGAAGGCATGTTCTCTTCAGAATACGCTGCGAAAGGCGAACTGCCAACGTTCTGGGCTACCATCACTGGCATGATCCCTACCAACGTTTTTCAATCACTGAATGAAGCAAACATTCTGCAAATTCTCGTTTTCTGCTTATTCTTTGGTATTGCGATTTCTAAACAAGCAAAAGAGAAGCGTGACCCGATCATCAACGGCGTAAATGCGATCGTTGACGCTATGGTTTGGATGATCAACAAGGTTATGATCATTGCACCACTTGGCGTATTTGGTCTAATGGCAGAAGCAGTCGGTACATTCGGATTTGGCGCATTGATGGTTGTATTCAAGCTGTTCATTGTTTACATCGCTGCAATTCTTATCTTCGGCTTTGTTGCTTACCCACTAATGATTCAAATCTTTACTAAGACTTCAGCTAAGAAGTTCCTAGTTGCAATGAAGAAGCCTCAAGCGGTTGCACTATCAACTGCATCTTCAATGGCTACATTGCCAGTAACAATGGAAACGGTAGAGAAAGAGCTTGGCGTTCGTAACTCTACAGCCTCATTCGTTCTGCCTCTAGGTGCGACGATAAACATGTCTGGTAACGCAATTTACTACGGCCTAGTGGCTATCTTCTTTGCACAGCTGTTCAACATCGATCTTACTATGGGTGCTTATGTTGCTATCATCGTAACCTCTACGCTAGGTGCAGTTGGTCAAGCTGGCGTTCCAGGTCCTTCTTTCCTAGTGGTTGCCGTTCTTCTAGCAGCTGGTATCCCGATCGAAGGTCTGCCTCTATTGTTCGCTCTGGACCGTATCTTCGATATGATTCGTACTGCTCTGAACATCACTGGTGATGCAGCATGTGCAGTAATCGTTGATTCTCTAATCAAAGACGAAGAACAAGAAGCTGAGCTACAAAAACAACAAGCGTAGTATTCAGCTTTAGTTTTGATTGATAAATAAAAACCGCCTTCATATAGGCGGTTTTTTTATTAGATGATGATCAATCTTTAGTCGGTAAATCTTACCCTTGTAAGGTTAATTGATTAATCCAAATGCACGAGGCAGCGCTAAACTAATTTCAGGAATAAAAGTAATGGCCAACAATGTGACAATCAATACGGCACAAAACGGCATGATACTTCTAATCACATTTTCAATCTTGGAACCACTGACACTACAACCTACAAATAGCGCCGTACCAACGGGTGGCGTTGCAATACCAATACATAAGTTGAAGATAATCATCATCGCGAAGTGAATTGGATGCATACCTAAATGCTCAGCAATCGGCATAAAAATAGGGGTAAAAATCAATACGGCAGGCGTAAGATCCATAAACATACCCACAATCAGTAGGATCAAGTTCATCAGAATAAAGATGATGATCGGATTATCTGAAATAGAGAGCATCCAATCACTGATCATTGTTGGTAGACCGGTAAAAGCCATAGCCCATGACATGATGGTTGAAGCACCAATCAAGAACAGCATAATACCCGTGACCTGAACGGTTTCTCTACAAATTATCGGGAAATGCGCCCATTTGAGGGTTCGGTAACAGAGTGACAGAATAAAAGAGTAAAGAACCGCTATACATGCCCCTTCTGTTGCAGTGAATATACCACCAATAATACCGCCAATAACAACAACAATAAGCCCTAAGCTTGGCGTTGCTTGCCAAACAACCCTTAGCACATCTTTCGTTGTGAAGCCTTCATTCGCACTTGTTTTGTAGCCTTTCTTTTTAGCGATGAAATAGGCTACGACCATACAACTTAAACCCATTAAAATACCTGGGACATAACCTGCGATAAATAATGCTGCAACGGATGTTCCACCCGATACCACTGAAAACACGATCAGTGAATTACTCGGCGGTATTAATAAACCTGCAGGGCAAGATGCAACGTTTACTGCTGTTGCTAAGTTTTTATCATAGCCATCTTTTTCTAATTCAGGGCCTAAGGTTTTACCAACCGCAGCCGCTGCAGCAACGGCTGATCCTGAAACGGCGCCAAACATCATATTTGCAAAGATGTTAACGTGAAAAAGTGAACCAGGAATCCAACCAACCAGGAGCTTTGCAAGGTTGATAAGTCGGCTAGCGATACCACCCACATTCATTATATTCCCAGCGAGGATAAAGAAAGGGATGGCTAATAAACTGAAACTATCAATACCGGTAATGATTTTTTGACCCGCAGTAATACTAGCGACTTCAAACGGTAAGATGAAATACATGATCGTTAAAGATGACATGGCAATTGCAATCGCAATGGGCATGCTTATCGCAATCATGAATAAGAATAGGCCGAGCAGCCAAACACCAATGGACAAATCCATAATATAGAGTCCTTCTAAAACTTACTTTTTGTTGGGTTCACAAAAAAGATCAAACGTATTCATGACCAAATAGATGAGGATAATAACGGCTGATATCGGCAATATTGAATAAACCGTCGACATCGGTAATTGCAGTGCTGGAGAGAGTTGTTGTGTAGTTCTTCCCATTAGGGCGATGCCACCTTGAAGCATTGCTAAAAAGACAAATGAACCAGAGATCACATTGATAAGTACGTGTAATGCTATATGTGCTTTACCCTTAAGATAACCATCCAATAACGTTATTGCTAAGTGTCCTTTGATACCGAATAAGTAGCTTGCTCCTAATAATCCAAGCCATACCATCGCATAACGAGCAAGTTCATCAGTCCAGTTACTCGGGTCATTCAAAACATAACGACTAAAAACCTGCCAAGTGACAGTAACGACAAGTAACATTAATGCAAAAGAAGAGACAAAAAGAATCAACCTATCAAGTAGGGTTCTGAAAGTTGCTAACATGGTGTGATACCTCAAAAAATTTTGCCTTAGCAAAGCCAAGGCAAAATTATATTTTCACTAATACTGATTAAAGAGCTTCAATTTTTTCAATGAACGGAGCTAGTTTTGGATCTTTTTTCGCCTCATCAATCATAGGTTTAACCGCTGCACGGAAAGGGGCTTTATCAACTTCAACAAACGTTACGCCTTCTTTCATTCCTTTCTCTTTGTTCATGTCATCTGTTGCGTCCCAGATTTTGATCTGCTCTTCAAGAGATTCAGCAGCAGCTTCTTTTAAGATTTTTTGCTCTTCTGCCGTTAATGAACCCCATTTGTATTCTGAAATGATGATCACGTCAGGTGTCATCATGTGCTGATCCATAGAATAAAATTTAGCAACTTCACTGTGTTTCATTTCAACTAAGCTAGAAATGTTATTTTCAGCACCGTCAATGACGCCTTGTTGCAGCGCCGTGTATACCTCATTGAAAGGTACAGGTGTTGCTTTACCGCCTAGTAGGTTAACCATTTCCATCATGGTTGGAGAACCAGGAACTCGAACTTTCATGCCTGCTAGATCAGCCGGTGAGTTAATGGCTTTTTTAGCGTAGAAGCTACGTGTGCCTGAATCATAAAATGTAAGACCAATGAAGCCTTTACCTTCACTTGAAAGCAACATCTCTTGTGCGGCTTCACTTCTCATGAACGTTCTCATGTGTGGAACGTCACGAAATAAGAAAGGCAGTGCATTGACTTTAAACGTTGGTTCAAAAGATTCTGCTAACCCACCATTGATTTTAGCCATATCAATCGCGCCGGTAACAACTTGCTCAGCTTGATCACGTTCAGAACCTAGTTGACCGTTTGGAAAGATCTTAATCGTAAGGTCACCATTCGATTTTTCTTTCACTTTATCAGCCATGATCACCATGCCTTGGTGAGCTGCGCTTTCTAATGACATTGCATGCCCTAAGGTCAAAGTTTTTGCTTGAGCGCCAAATGCCATCAGAATTGACGCCGCTGCAATCGTCAGTAGGTGTTTTTTCATGTTCTTCTCCAGAATCCATTTTGTAAGAGGTACAGTTTTTATATGACACGTTCTAGCTGAGCTTGAAATCTAACGTTCTATTGCATACAGCTCATGACCGTAACGTTTCATTACAATATTCTTACCCTTATGATTTTTGTATTACAATACGACGTGAGAATAATGTGGTCTGAGACTCATTAATCAACCAGAGAGATGGTTTGATTGTGATATCAATCATACTTGCTATAGGACACCGTCATTTCGATCGTAAAACGACCTAATTTTACGATAACTTTTAATTTTCGTTGTTTTTTGAAGCAGGCCAAAAAACACTTAGTTACAAATAGCACAATAATTTTGTGTTATTTTAAGACTTTATTTGTGCTAATTATCTAGAGATATGGCATAAGTTGGAAAGGTTTCTAACCAGAAACGAGTGAGTTAGATCTATCTTGAAATAGAAGATGAGTTGGAGGTTGAGCTGAAAAGAATGATTGAAACTTGCTGCTCAAGCCAGAATTAGCATTCCAGAACAGAGCAACAGAAGACGTCTTGCCATATTTGGCCATATAGATAGAATAGAAAATCCGAGAGCTAACTTGCCCTCGGATTAAGTTCTCACAGAGAAGGTTTCAATCAACTGAAACCACCCCATTCGTTAAGTTGTATCTAAAAGAAAGCGGTCTAATTTGTGGCTATAAATCACTGCCATAGATATCAAACGTAAAGTACTTAGCGGCGATTTTGTCATAGGTACCATTCGCTCTGATCTCTTCAATCGCAGCGTTGAATTGCTTAGCTAACTTCGAATCCTGCTTTCTGAGTGCCAGTGCAGTACCCTCACCAATATAGGCTTTATCGGTTACTGCTTTGCCTTTAAATTCAAAACCCTCACCTTCTTTCTTATCTAAGAAAGCCAATGACAGTTGATCTGAGTTGCCGAAGGTTAGATCTAGACGGCCGTTTTGCAGATCCAGATAAACTTCATCTTGGCCGGTATAACGCTTAATGTTTGCCACATCGCCAAACTTGTCTGTTACGTAGCGATCGTGAATCGTTCCTTGTTGAACTCCAATAGTTTTACCATCGAGACCTTGCTTATCAATATCAAACTTTGCACTTTTAGCGGCAACAAACACTGCGGGAGTTTGGTAATACTTATCTGTAAACAAAATCTTGTTTTTACGTTCTTCGGTAATGCGCATAGAAGCCATGATCACGTCTGACTTCCTTGCTAATAAGCTTGGAATCAATGAATCCCAACTTTGTGAAACCCAAGTGCAATCTAGCTTTGCTCGCTCGCACAGAGCGTCAGCTATTTCAATATCAAACCCTACAGGCACACCATCGCTGTTTTTATAGTTGAATGGCGGATACGTAAAATCTGACGCTAAACGGATCTCTTTCGCCTGTACCGTTGTACCAAGTAAAGCAGCTGCGCAAGCGAGTCCTAGTATTATCTTTTTCATCATTGCCATCCTAGATATGATCTTTATCGAGTTGAGATTGAGTTTCTATATATTGATCTTGTTGATGCTGTCGTTTTTGCTGATCTTGTTGAGTCTGTTGCAACTCGGTTTGGTAGCTTGCTAGTGACGCTATCACTTCAGCCATGCTCTCAGGGCTACCAATAGTGATCCGAACACAGTTACGCAATGCAGGTTCGTGGTTTTGGTTCCTTGTTACAATGCCATCCTTCGTCAATACGCTAAACAGTTCATGCCCCGATTTTTGACGTAACAAAATGAAGTTGGTCGATGACGGATAAACATATTCAATAAAGTCGAACTGGGTTAACGCAACAGCGAACTGATTACGAATCTCAACCAGTTTAGCGGTCGCCTCTTTCATCACAGCAACACGCTCATCAGACAAAGCTTCTAATACGATCTGAGAAGAACAATCTGGCATTGGGTATGGGGGAATCAGCTTAGATACATATTGCATCACGTTAGGACTAGCCAAAATAAAGCCACAACGTACTGCTGCTAATCCAAATGCTTTAGATAAAGTACGAATCACGACTAGATGCGGATAACGCTCAATGAGGCTCACTGCCGATGTATGGGGTTCAAATTCAATATATGCTTCATCAACCACCACTAGCGATTTGCCCACAGTTCCCTCCAGTACCTCAATGAGGTCTACTTTTGGAATCACGTTACCAGTAGGGTTGTTTGGTGAACAAAGAAAGACAAGATTAACCAGTTCAGATTTCTGCACAATATCGGCGACATTAAGATTAAAGTCTTCTTGTAATGGCGAGTCGAGTGTTTCAATCGCCAATGCATCGGCACAAAACTCATACATCGCATACGTTGGTGAGCAAATCAGTATATTGTCGCTCGCTGGTTTACAGAATGTTCTGATCAGCAAATCAATCGCTTCGTCTGCTCCACGAACAGCTACCGTCTCGGCATCAGTTCCACAATAAGCTTGGTAAGCCTTAGCAATATCTTGCGGTAGAAAATCTGGATAGCGGTTATGACTAGGTTCTCCTTCAAACAACGAGCTTTCCAATTCGTTAGCGTTTAACCAAACACGTCCGTCACCACCAATTCTTCTTGCTGATTGATAAGGTATTAATTTTTTTACAGCCTGAGGCACTAAATTATCAATAAAAGATGTCAAAAAGCTATCCCTTTCACTTAATCACAATGTCTTCATCATTGCCTTCATATTCAAAATATGTAGCTTATACACATATTGAATCACAAATGATGAGTAAGTATTTACATTCAAACAGAACGCTATTGATAAATGAATCGAAATAATTACATAATAGGCATGATTAAAATTCATAGGTGTAGACATGAACAACACGCTACCTTCAACAAAAACCTTGATCGCGTTTCTGTCAACGGCAAAGCACCTCAACTTCACACGCGCAGCACATGAACTCAATGTCACGCAAGGCGCGGTGAGTCGCCAAGTTTTGTCGTTTGAAGAAAGTCTTGGGTGCGACCTTTTCTATCGTCATGCTCGCGGGTTGTCATTAACACCCAAAGGAGAAGAACTGGTTCCACTCATCCAAGATACGATTCAGCAACTGCAATCCGCTCTGAACCAAGTGGCGAGCTCCCCTTCCAAAATTAAGCTCAACGCGCCGAGCTGCATTACCTCTTGGTTACTGCCAAAACTGATGTCTTTTCAAGAGGCATACCCTGAAATTGATGTTGAGCTCACTTCTACCATCAAGCATGTTTTTGAGCCGAGCTTTGACCCGTTCGATGCCGTCATTACCTATGGAAAAAAACCAAGCCAACAATCAATTGTTAGCCAACTCTTGTTCAACGAACAGCTCGCACCCGTCAGCCAGGCGCAAAGCATTAAACCCAGCCACCTTGCCAGTGGTTCCTCTTCTCTGATCAAGCCGCATAAACTCGCGCAATACACGTGGTTACACGCTAACAATGAGCAGAGTGATTGGCGACTTTGGTTGGAACATATAGGAAGCCATGACCTTTCGAGTAAAAATAATCAACAATTCGCGACACTTGATCAAGCGATGAACGCGGCAATTCAAGGATTTGGAATTGCAATAGGCGACATCACTCTTGCCAAACAAGATATTGATTTAGGTCGGCTAGTCAAAGTGAGCGAAGACAGTGTCTTTTCTGGAAATAGTTACTTCTTAATACAACCCAAAAATCGCCAAAATACGTCTCTATCTACGCTAGTCGATTGGCTTGTAGGTTAACCACTATCAACATTGAGAATCCACTAACGATAAAGCGGTTGTAGGTCGTCAGAATGAGAATTGGGTGATTCTCAAAATAAAACTATTTTACGTTAGTTACGTATTGTTTAGGTGAGAACAGAATGTGCTTCTTTTTAACTGGTTGAAAAGAAAATCAATTCAATTTGATATGAGAAATGTTCTGTTTTGATGACCAAAATGGCATTCGAATTGCTTTGTCTTAGATAACCCAAACAATATACAGCAGGTTGCCCCTTTATCTTCGCAGCTTGTCACGGAGGATAGGTTATGACCTTACAAAGACATACGTATTACGGCTTAATTCACCATGGAATTAAAACCCTATTGATGGATAGAATCGGCCACTTCACAGAGCGTGAATACCACGATTATCTCGATCTAACGACGGGTAAATCGACGTGTTTTGCCATGAGCGAACAAGAACTCGAAAATACGTTAGATAGCTTAAAGAGCGAAGGTTACCTTGAGGATATTAAGAAATTGATCCCCCGGTACCAAACATCGTCTATGCGGTAACATTGAGTTCCACACAATTAGTTTTGCAGCCAATTGTCTCGGGCTATTTAGCATCGAGGCAATTTTAGTTAGACTGTCTGCAACTCAACTAACTGGATACTCAGTGCCACATGAAGCAAATCCTTGATTTCATTCCTCTCATTATTTTCTTTGCGCTGTACAAGATGTACGACATCTACACAGCTACAGGCGCATTGATTGTTGCTTCCGCAGTACAAATCGTTTTAACGTACATCATCTACAAGAAAGTAGAGAAAATGCAGATCATCACATTTTTGATGGTTGCCGTATTTGGTGGCATGACCATCTTTTTGCACGACGATAATTTCATAAAATGGAAAGTTACCATCGTTTACGCGCTGTTTGCTATTGGCTTAACGGTAAGTCACATCATGGGCAAGTCTGCAATTAAAGGCATGTTGGGCAAAGAGATCTCACTTCCTGATGCCGTATGGGGCAAGATCAACTGGGCTTGGACTTTGTTTTTTACTCTCTGCGCCACTCTCAACGTTTATGTGGCTTTCAACCTGCCATTAGATGTTTGGGTTAACTTCAAAGTGTTCGGCCTTCTCATCGCAACCTTTGCGTTTACCTTTCTAACGGGTGTTTATATTTATAAACATTTACCAAAAGACCAAGCTCTGGCAAAAGATAAGCAGCAAGACCTAGCAGACAAAAATACCGACGAGAAGTAACCCTAAGAGATGAGTCCTCATCCCCTTTTTGCTACAATTCTTCTCAATATGCGATTCCCGGTGGCCAATGATACTCGCGATCATTGGCCACTGATTTGTTTGTGTACGGGAAAAACGAGTAATTAACGTCCTCTTTGAGGCTGCCACTCGTTCACCTATTTGACGGTAACTTGTTGCTTGTGAAGCAACAAATACTTCGATAACCCATCACACATCTATTTTTTATTTCAGATAATCAATACCACCAAGAGTACTACAATGACTATTCAATCAACTTTGAACCCGATTGGTTCTTTACTCCTTCGCACTTTAGCGATGCCTTCTGATACCAATGCAGCAGGTCAAATATTCGGTGGTTGGATAATGTCTCAGCTTGACCTTGCTGGTGGCATACTGGCGAAAGAGATCTCTAACGGCAAGATCGTCACCGTTTCAGTATCGAGCATCCAGTTCAAACAACCCGTATCGGTTGGTGATGTAGTCTGTGTTTATGGCGACTGCACTAAGATTGGTCGTAGCTCGATGAATATCGACCTAGAAGTTTGGGTTAAGCCCGTACTTGATCACGGTATCGGCGATCGCTACAAGGTATGTGGTGCGACATTCAACTACGTCGCAGTTGATGAAAGTGGCAAACCTCGACCAGTTAAAAAATAGCACTTTTCACTAAGCAAACTTTTTGCTTTTCTATCGATACAAACGAATGCAACGGTCTTTAGCGACGGTAAATGAAATCACTAAAGACCATTCAACTCTCTAGCACCATTTCACAATTTCTTATCATTAGCCCTTCCAATACCAATTAGTTCGCGTAAATTAGCAAGATAGCGAATTTAAACGCCCCAAATTCAGTGAAGTAAAATAAGGATATCTCAATATGTGGTACGTGATTTTTTCTCAAGACGTCGAAAACTCATTAGAAAAACGACTAAGTGTTCGCCCACAACATCTAGAACGCCTACAAACACTTCACGATGAAGGCCGACTTTTAACTGCAGGTCCAATGCCAGCGATTGATTCAGATAACCCCGGCGAAGCTGGTTTCACTGGTTCTACTGTGATTGCTGAATTTAATTCTTTAGACGATGCACAAGCATGGGCAGACGCAGACCCGTACATTGCTGCTGGCGTCTACCAAAATGTGATTGTTAAACCATTCAAGAAAGTATTTTAACGTGAAAAAATGGATTATCGGTTCACTGGCCGCTGTTCTGCTTGCAGGCTGTAGCTCATCAAGTGAACAAGACAAACAAAGACAGCTAGAAATGATGGCGCAACATCGCGCTGGCGTTTTATCCGCAGGCCTGCCGATTGAGTATGGCCCGCTGTCGGTCATGCGCGTGCTGGCAAAGAACACGGTTATCGAAATCATGATGATCTACAACCAAGATGCAAAAGGTGCTAAGCCTTTAAATCAAGTTGTAGACATGAGTGTGAATAGCTACTGCACCAACTCTGAAGTAAGAGCAAACCTCGACATGGGCTTGGCTTACAACATCAAGATTCGCAACACTCGCGGACAATTGATCGTTGAGAAGCTGATCAGTAAAGAGACATGTCAAAGTAGCAGCTAGTTTCTAGCTCGAGATTCAAACAAGCACAGAACCAAAAGGCCTCGCACTGCGAGGCCTTTTTTGTGGTTCATCGTGGATTAGCGGGTAATCAAACCCTAGTGTTCGTTATACTAAAGCGTCTGCAGCTTCCCACTCTTTACGCAGTGTCTTAGTCGCCGACACAAGGTTTGTCAGTGCCGCTTCTGTTTCTGCCCAGTTACGCGTCTTTAGACCACAATCAGGGTTTGCCCACAAACGTTCTGCTGGGATTTTTTCTGCCGCTTTCTTTAGTAAATCAACAATCCACTCTTCTGAAGGAATGTTTGGTGAGTGAATGTCATAAACACCCGGTCCAATCGCATTCGGATAGTTAAACTCTTCAAACGCTTTCAGTAGCTCCATGTTCGAACGAGAAGTCTCTATGGTAATCACATCGGCATCTAGCGCAGCGACTGAGTCAATGATCTCGTTGAACTCGCTGTAACACATATGGGTATGGATCTGAGTTTCTGGCTTGGCACTCGCCGCTGAGATCTTAAAGGCATCAACCGCCCACTCTAGATATTCTGCGTGGTCGCGCTTTTTCAGTGGCAAACCTTCACGAATGGCAGGTTCATCAATTTGAATGATGTTGATGCCAGCGTCTTGTAAATCCGACACCTCATCACGCAGTGCAAACGCCAGTTGGTTAGTGATCTCTTTGCGTGAGATGTCTTCACGTGGGAATGTCCAACACAAGATAGTGACAGGCCCAGTGAGCATGCCTTTCATCTGCTTTGAAGTCAGAGATTGAGCATAGGTCGACCATTCCACCGTCATTGGTTTTTCACGTTCGATATCCGCAACCACAATCGCAGGTTTTACGCAGCGAGAACCATAGCTTTGTACCCAACCAAATTTGGTGGTTTGGAAGCCGGCTAGGTTTTCTGCAAAGTATTCCACCATGTCATTGCGCTCGGCTTCACCGTGCACAAGCACATCCAAATCGAGTGCTTCTTGACGTTTGACTGCATCCGCAATGTGACCTTTTAGTGCGGTGGTGTATTCCGCTTCACTCAATTGACCGGTTCGGTAGGCGCTACGTTGAACACGAATTTCACCGGTCTGTGGGAATGAACCAATGGTTGTGGTTGGTAACAGCGGTAAGCCGAGAACTTCAGACTGATGCGCCGCACGTTCTGCGTAAGGCGCACTTCGCTCAGCTAACGCTTTAGTGATGATATTGAGGCGAGCTTGAACTTGCGGCTTGTTGACATGAGTTGCGCTCTTACGAGCAACAATTGGTTGGCTGTAAGTCTCACACGCTAAAATGGCATTTTGATCGCCATCTAATGCAGCCCCCAATAAACTCACCTCGGTGACTTTCTGTTTCGCGAAAGCAAACCAACTCTTCACTTCTTCGCTGAGCGAATCTTCTAACTCCAAATCTACTGGGCTATGCAGCAGCGAACATGAACTTGCCACCCACAGTTTGTCTCCTAGCTTCTCTTTCACTGGCTGCAGTAGCTCTAGCTGCGTGGCCAAATCAGCACGCCATACATTGCGACCGTTAATCGCCCCTGCAGAAAGCACCCAATTTTGTGGCAATTTATTCACCACCTCATCAAGTTGCTGCGGTGCGGCAGCCAAGTCGATGTGTAAGCCGTTGACGGGCAGTTCCACGATCTTGTCTAACGTGTCAGTCACCGAATCAAAGTAAGTGGTCAGCAATAGTTTCACATCGCCTTGAATCACTTGATAAGCCAACTTGAATGAATCTGCCCACTTAGTCTCAAGTTCCAGAGATAGAATGGGCTCATCGATTTGCACCCACTCAACGCCCAACTTGGCGAGTTTTGCCAAAATCGCTTGGTAAGCAGTAAGCAAACGTGGAAGCAAGGTTAAGCGGTCAAAGCCCTCTTCCACTTCTTTGCCTAAGTACAAATATGACAGTGGGCCGAGAAGTACAGGCTTAACTTTGTGTCCTGCTTTTATCGCTTCGTTCACTTCGTCAAACAGCTGCGGCCAGCTCACTTCAAAGGTGTCGTCTTTACTGAACTCTGGAACAATGTAGTGGTAATTGGTGTTGAACCATTTCGTCATGTCGGAAGCAGCCGAACTGTCTTTAGTGCCATCATTAGACGTATGCGTACCACCGCAGCAAGTTGACTGAACTTGAGACTGACCGCGACCTACACGGAACAAGGTATCCAGATCTGGGAAGGCTTTTTCATCTTCAGAACCACCAGTATGACGTTTTGGTACATGACCTAGAAGTAGAGTCGTTGTTAGAACATGATCGTACCATGCGAAGTCACCCGCAGTTGCAAAGCTTAGATTCGCGTCAGCTTGTACATTCCAGTTACGATTTCTTAATTCGCTGCCGAGTTGCTTGAGCTCAGATTGATCGATATCACCGCGCCAGTATTTCTCGAGCGTGAATTTGAGTTCTCTTTTTTCGCCGATACGTGGGTAGCCAAGAATATGCGTTGTTGTCGTCATGAGTCTTTTCCTTATTCGATAATTTTAAATTCCGGTCAGACTGCCTTTGATGATTTCACTTTTCCAAAAAGGCGTCTGGATGGCTAAACTATCGCCTTAATCCGATCTATGGACAACGTCCAAATATTCATCTTGTTTATTAATAATATTCATCTTGAATCATCCAAAGATGAACAGTTTAAATCCATCTGGACATCTAGACGTTTACAAAAGATCAAAAACACCGTAGGGTGATTATTAAGAAATATTGAATTGGCTTAGGGAATATGAGGAATACTCATGATAGAGCTTAAACACCTTCGAACATTGACCACCTTGAGAGACAGCGGATCGTTAACAGCCACTGCGACCTCTCTTCACCTGACTCAGTCGGCGCTTTCTCATCAATTGAAAGACCTTGAAGCGCGTATTGGCGGTCAGCTTTTCCTACGAAAAACTAGGCCAGTGAAATTTACCTCTGAGGGTGAGATCTTGCTTAAGCTCGCGGATGAGATACAGCCAAAGATTGCTAAAGCAGAGAATGAGTTGGCGAGCCTAAAAGAGGATGTGAATGGCCGATTGCACATGGCGATCGAGTGTCACTCATGCTTCCAATGGCTAATGCCCGCGTTGAAAGAGTACCAAGTTGCTTGGCCAAGCGTGACCTTAGATTTCTCGTCAGGGTTCGGGTTTGAGCCTCTACCGGCATTGATGGCAGGTGAGTTAGATTTGGTGATCACCTCCGATATACAGCCCCGTTCTGAAGTTCACTACGAACCGCTTTTCGATTTTGAGATGCGCTTGATCACCGCGATCAACTCTCCTTTGGCCGAAAAGCCGAGTATTGAACCGCAAGATCTTAGTGATATTACGATGCTCTCTTATCCGGTTCAAAAGCAGCGTCTCGACGTAGTAAAACACTTTTTGCAACCCGCAGGCGTTGAACCAAAGAAATGGAAACAGGCAGACAACACATTAATGTTGGTACAAATGGTATCAGCTGGCTTAGGTGTCGCAGCATTACCAAACTGGGCGATCAGTGAATTTTCAAGGCAAGGACTCATTGCCAGCAAACCATTAGGCAAAGGGCTTTCAAGAAGGTTATTCGCAGCGGTAAGAAACTCAGAAAAAGACAAACGTTACCTACAAGCTTTCTTTAGCACGGCAAGACAGCAAAGTAAGAGTCACCTAGATGGCATTGAAGTCGTTTAAGAGGCGCGTTGTTGGGTTAGTTTATGCCAGCGTTGAACCAGATAGGAATGCGCCAGAAACAAAAAAGTCACAGATTATCTGTGACTTTCTTCTTTTAGCTTTAGTACCGACGATGGCGGTACTTGTTCATTCACGATACTGGCTCACAATCGATAACTAGTTCATTCTCGATAACTGGCTCACAATCGATAGCTGACTCACAATCGACAGAAGATGCGCCAGTTTGTTGCTTATCTTGGATAAGACTTAAACTGGTTAGTTAATGGGTCGTATTGATAGCCAAGCATATCAAGCTTACCTACAACACTTTCTATATCCATTTCATACATACTGATCAGCTCTTCAAAGCTATCGCATTCTAAGCGAAGTTTTTCATTCACGATTCCCAGCAAAATAATGCTTTCGAAACCTTTGACGTTGCTTAAATCCATCCCGTACTCCTAACGAACACACCGACTAGATTTAAGTTTAGAACGCTTACCAACACCACGCTAAAAAACAGATCACACTTTTTCGATTCAACACCAAAAGGCTTGTGAGATCAGTAACCGCCTACATCGCCCAAACTGGCGTTAAACCAACGGCCGCCACCAATAACATCAACAATGAAATAGTCAGCTGAAGCTTTTCAGGGGTTTTAACGAACAATAGATGCCAACACCACACTACGATAGCTGAGATTAGCAAAGCAAAGCTAAACAGTAGGGTTGAAATCATTGGCTCTAATTGAGCTTCAGACAGAGAATAAACATTTACGACCGTCGCCAAAACCACCAGCATGCCTGTTAATACGCCCACAACAGGCAGAACACGGTGAAATGCTTGTAAGCGTGTTCTCGCAATCGTCAGCAGTAAATGACCAAACGCAGACCCCAACAGTGCCACTAGCAGTAAAGTAGTAATAATACCGACGGTGGTTGCTTGCTCAGTCGCTTGAATAGCAACGTATGAAAGCGCCAAACCACACGCAAGGTACATCACCCAAATAGGACCAGAATCACGTGTCTTCTTGGTTTGAATTTGAGAATAGAAATAAAAGATCGCGAACACGACAAGAAACGCTTCAATTCTTAATGAAGCAACAGCAAGCCAAAGCACGCCAATCGCAGGTAACATCTTGTGAATACGGCCACGTTGTCCCGGGCAAATATCCCCTTTTACCAAAATGAGGGTTAAGATCAGTTGGGCTCCTAGTAGCATGGGAGCAAATTGTACTAATAATGATTCGACCATTGTGGATCTACTTCTTCAGACTTATTTTCGCGAATAATATCAAAAACTGCTGCGAACACTAATCAAAATCACAAATTAGCGACGTTATTCAAGGCTTCAACTATGCTGTTGTATGGTTCTTTTGTCAGCATTATCTGCAAAATGGCGAAAGACATCAGAACTAACAGGGGCATGTTCTACTGGCTAGTCTAGGCTCATGCCGCTATAATTCCCGCCTCAAAAATCAGAGGTTGAAATATGTACAGCGATATCACTCCTATTCACGAACACAAAAAATACTGGGCCGAGTGCTACGGAACAGCACCCTTTTTGCCTACCAGTAGAAAGGAGATGGATGCTCTTGGATGGGATAGCTGTGACATTATTATTGTAACTGGTGACGCTTATGTCGATCACCCGAGCTTTGGTATGGCTATCATTGGCCGTTTGCTTGAAGCTCAAGGTTTCCGCGTGGGCATCATTGCCCAACCAAAGTGGGACAGTAAAGATGCCTTTATGGAACTGGGTCGACCTAACCTATTCTTCGGCATCACTGCGGGTAACATGGATTCCATGATCAACCGCTACACCTCTGATCGCAAACTTCGTCACGACGATGCCTACACACCAAACAATGAAGGTGGTAAGCGTCCTGACCGTGCAACTCTGATTTATTCTCAACGTTGTCGTGAAGCTTACAAAGGCACACCAATCGTTCTTGGTGGTATTGAAGCAAGCTTACGTCGCGTAGCGCACTACGACTACTGGTCTGATAAAGTTCGTCGCTCTGTATTGTTTGATGCAAAAGCAGACATTCTTCTTTTCGGTAACGCTGAGCGTGCATTGGTTGAAGTGGCACACCGCATTGCCGATGGCGAAGACATGTCTACGCTGACCAATATCCGCGGTACTGCTATCAACTTACCTGCAGCGCCTGAAGGTTACAAAATTATTGATTCTTCTCGTATCGAAAAACCGAACAAAGCCTACGTTCCGGTTAACCCGTACGAAGTAGAAACGCAATGTGATACCAAGAAAGATGAAAAAGAAGAAGTAAAGGCGCAGCCAATTACTATTCGTCCTTCTCGTCACGATGCAAAAACAACCGCGGTTCGTATCCCTGGTTTCGAAAAGCTCAATAACGACCGTATTCTTTACGCTCACGCTAGCCGTATTCTGCACCTAGAGACCAACCCGTATTCAGGTCGTGCTCTTATTCAACGTCACGGTGACCGCGAACTATGGGTAAACCAAGCGCCAATTCCTCTTGCAACTGAAGAGATGGATTACGTGTTTGGCCTTGCGTACAAGCGTGTTCCGCACCCTATGTATGGCAAAGCAAAGATCCCTGCATACGACATGATTAAAACTTCGGTTAACATCATGCGTGGTTGTTTTGGTGGTTGTTCTTTCTGTTCAATCACAGAGCACGAAGGTCGTATCATTCAGAACCGTTCGAAAGAATCGATCTTGGATGAAATCGAAGACATTAAAGATAAAGTACCTGGCTTTACCGGTACCATTTCTGACTTGGGTGGACCAACGGCGAACATGTATCGTCTAGGTTGTTCTGATCCTAAAGCTGAAATTAACTGCCGTCGCCCATCATGTGTGTTCCCTAAAATCTGTGAAAAACTGAACACAGACCACCAGCACACCATTGACCTTTACCGCTCAGCGAGAAAGGTTCCGGGTATCAAGAAAGTAATGATCGCATCAGGCGTTCGTTATGACCTTGCGATTGAATCTCCAGAATACGTACGTGAGCTTGTGACTCACCACGTTGGTGGTTACTTGAAGATTGCTCCAGAGCACACTGAAAAAGGCCCTCTGGATCTGATGATGAAACCGGGCATGGGCACTTACGATCGTTTCAAAGAGATGTTCGAGAAGTACAGCGCTGAAGCCGGTAAGAAACAGTATCTAATTCCTTACTTCATCTCTGCTCACCCGGGCACGGAAGATGAAGACATGCTTAACCTTGCGTTGTGGCTGAAAAAGCATAACTACGAGTGTGACCAAGTACAGAACTTCTACCCATCGCCAATGTGTAATGCGACGTCGATGTACTACTCAGAGACTAACCCTCTGAAGCGTGTGAAATACAAAAAACGTGAAGATGTTCCAGTGCCTAAAGGTGATCGTCAACGTCGTCTGCATAAAGCATTGCTTCGTTACCACGATCCAGAAAACTGGAAGATCATCCGTGAAGCACTAATCAGCATGGGCAAAAAACACCTAATTGGTGACAAAGCGAACTGCTTAGTACCAGAAGAAGACTTTGAAGCTCTGACACCGGCACAGCGTCGTAAGTCTGGTCGTCATGGTTCACAACGTTTTGCAACTAAGCACAGTAAAGCTCAACCGGGTCTTGGCGGCGAAAGCCCACGTAACCATTCTAAGCCTGGTGGCAATAAGCCTAAGCCGGGTGGTAAGAAGCCAACAGGTAACCAAGGTAACGGCAATCAAGGCAACGGAAAGCAGAACGGTAATGGTAACGCGAATAAACCAGCGACCGGTTTCATCAAAAAAGCCCCTGCTAGCCAGCAATCGCAAGGCAATGGCGGCGGAAATGGCAAGCCAAACCGCAGCAAAGCAGGTAATGGTCAAGGTGGTAAACCTGCAAGTAACGGAAAAAATCGCCAGCGCGCAACACAGCGTTAATATAGCGAACCCATTTACTTGGTGATCATAAAAATACAAAGCGCAGCTATTTAGCTGCGCTTTTTTATGTCTGGAAGATTTTTAAATTGGTTTAAACCTATCAACCTATGAACGCTGCCATTGGTCGGGGTAATGGATAATGTCGTGAAAAACGGCTTTCTCTGAACCGATGTTTTTATAGCCATGGGGTTGTTCAGCATTAAAACGTACCGCTTGCCCTTGGCTTAATTCATGCCAACTGTCATCGAAGAACACCGCTATTCGACCTGAAATACACAATATATGCTCAATCACTCCGGCATTGTGCGGCTCAGAAAAGTGCTCATAGTTTTCTGCTAATCCCAGCTCATACACTTCAAAGCCTACAGAGGCTTCAAACGGAAAAACAACACTAACCGTAAAGCCCTCATTCAGGCTTTCATCACGTAATTCATTCGCGTCTCGGAACAAACTCACCAACACATTACTGGAGCAAGACAAAATCAAACTCGAGAATGAAACGTTCAAACCAGTGGCAATTTGCCATAGCTTCGCGACGGTTGGGCTCGATTCACCACGTTCAATTTGCCCTAACATCGCTTTACTGACACCGGTCGCTTTGGCAGTCGCGTCGAGGCTCCAGCCTTTCTCTTTACGAATCCGTTTTAGGTTGTGGCTGACTTGCACATCGTTTTGGTCACTCAAACTCTCTTTTACATTAAAGCGAGTTTCCACATTCATGTTCTTCGGCATGTTTTCGTTCATCTACCTATTTAAGTTTGCTCGTGCTTAACCTTATCGCGAACAAAATTTAAACAAATAACACTTGTGCGCTATAACGCACAAATGCTAAGTTAAGTTCTATGTATGTTATAACGCACAACGAGAGTGGTTAGTATGGGTCAGGTTAAGTTTTCTCACATCAGTACTGGTTTTATTGCGGTATTTATCGGTTATGCGAGTGCGGCAGCGATCATCTTCCAAGCGGCGACCAGTGCAGGAGCCAGCCAGCAGCAGATTGCTTCGTGGTTTTGGGCGCTCGGAATTGGCATGGGCGTGTCGACGATTCTACTATCGTGGAAATACAAGCAACCGATAGTGACGGCATGGTCTACGCCGGGCGCTGCGCTACTTATCACCTCATTGGATGGGCTCACCGTAGAACAAGCCGTCGCTATCTTCCTATTTAGCTCACTGCTGATCACTATTACGGGTCTAACTGGCATCTTTGATACGCTGCTTAAACGAATACCCACATCGATTGCGTCCGCGATGCTGGCTGGTGTGTTGTGGATGTTTGGAATTGGAATTTTCACCTCTCTGTCCCAAGAGGCGATTATCATCGGTACCATGTTAGCCGCGTATATTTTTGCGAAGCCTAAGTTTGGTAATTTGTTGATTCCTTTTATCTTACTGCTTGCCGTCATAATGAGTGGCGTTGCTGGAAAGCTCGATTTGTCAGATGTGGATTTAACGCTGACTCAACCGATGTTCATCACCCCAGATTTTGATTTGGCGTCTCTGTTGAGTGTCGGTATTCCGTTATTTGTTGTGACAATGGCATCACAAAACCTGCCAGGGTTCGCCGTATTGAAAGCCAATGGTTATAACCCACCAGCGTCACGAATTATTACCACAACAGGCGTTACCGGTTTATTGCTCGCGCCTTTTGGTGGCTTTGCCTTTAACTTGGCAGCGCTGACAGGGGCAATATGCATGAGCCCAAACGCCGACCCAAACCCGAAAAGTCGTTACAAAGCAGCACTCGCGATGGGTGGTTTCTATTTGTTGGCGGGGGTATTAGGCACAACCTTTGTTTCTCTATTTTCATCAGTTCCGCAAGCCATCATTATTACCATTGCAGGGCTAGCCTTGTTACCAATACTTGCCAACAGCCTGACAACGGCTCTTGCTGATGACACACATAGAGAAGCAGCGTTGCTCACCTTTTTGCTAACCGCATCTGGGATTAACTTCGCCGGAGTCGGCAGCGCATTTTGGGGGCTGTGTTTGGGCTTAGTCTGTTACGCGATAAAGAATTGGCAGTTAAGAGCGGTTCAAACAAAGCTGGAACAACCTAAACAAGCCAAAGAAGGCAAAGGACATACTTAGAATTACCAATCATCTCGGACAAGCGATGTAAACAAAAAGGCAAGTCATTGGATGACTTGCCTTTTTGTTTACATCTAACGGGCAAAGACCCAATACTGACTAAACAGATAGTTAGTCACCATACCAACCAAAATACCAACGGCCATTGCGATAAACACAGCGCCAGCAAACGTAGGCAGTAATTCCGTCATCAGCTTAAAGCACAGCAAATTAGGTACCGCCGATATCGACGCTGAGAAAATGAATTTCTGCCACTGAATCAGTTTTTCAGACCAACTACCCAGCCCCTTAAACCCAAAGGTCAGTACGCGATTACCAAACCACGTTGTCGTTGCAGCAGCAATGAAGGAGCCAATTCGCGCAGTCATTAAAGGTAACCCAATAACGTAATGCAGCAATGTAAACACAAGGCAATCAACAACAAACCCGCCAGCACCAACCACTGCAAACCGAACCATCTTGTGATGGGACTGTAGCCTTTGACTGTGTTTCTGAAGCTTGTTATTGATCATTCGCAGCCCTGAGTTAACGCTGAACATCACTTTCACTTCGAATGTGGCTCAACGACAAATTTGGTTTGATGTTTTGGCTATGACAACTAAACAAAGCGCGCTTTATTTTCACCGTTGGTTCCAAAATACAGGTTAACGCGTTGTCTTTAATCTTGGTTTCTACTTCCGCTCTTTTACCAATCAAATAGAACTTGTCGATACCGTCAAGTTGTTCGATATCAAGCAGTTTTTTTGCTTGTCCGCGGCTGTAAAACTGCCCAGAGAACGGTCGTTTACCGACATAAAAACTTGGCGATGAATCGGTGATCTGTTCAAAGATGATACGGTCACTTTTCTCATTCGCTTTACCTAAGTTCAAGTAAACCATCGCTATCATCAGCAACACTGGAAGAACCAAGGCCACGCTCGAGAACCACTTCTTATCTTTTTCTATTACGAGTATAGCAACCAACAAACCAAGAGCTGGAATACCCGGTAGGACGTACGCTGGGAGAATGTTACCCGCCATAGTGAAAAGGATCAGAGGCGAAATAAGCCAGCACACAAGGAATGAAAACAAGCCGCGATTTTCAGTATTAATTTCTACAATTTTCTTACGTCGAGCAAACGCTAGTATAGGTAATACAATCGACCAAGGCGCAGCGGCTTGAATCCAGAACACCCAGATCATACCTCGTGCTTGGTCATGAGCAGAACCGTACAGATCGCCTTCCCAGCCACTCACAACAAAACGTTTAAAGTGCTCACCAACAATAAAGTAATCAATGAAACCTGGTGTTGCCATCTCAGCCATGATGTACCACGGTAAAGCGATCGCTAGCATCACACCTAAGCCAGACAATAATGGAAAACGTTGCCAAAGAACTTTAAACGCACCCAAAAATCCGTGTTGCAATATCAACCAAGGAAAAACCGCAATACCCATAATCACAATTGCGACAGGTCCTTTTGCAAGCAGACCTAACGCTAATCCAACAAAACCAACATAACCCCAAGCTCTATTGGTTTTCGCTCTTCCTTCAGCTTTCTCTTGCCCTCTCCAACACAAATAGAAACCGAGCATAGCGATGGTCATAGCCAATGTTAATGCGATGTCTGTCATCACAGCGCCCGCGGCAATTGAGAAAATACCGCATGTCGCCAACACTACCGCAGCGACCAACGCGCTTTGCCCGGTTCGCTTCGCCATGTAAGCCGTTAACAAAATCGTTGCTACACCGGCTAACCAATGTGGCGCGCGAACGGCAAACTCACTCAAGCCAAACAGCTCAATACCAATAGCGCTCATCCACGTAAACAACGGTGGCTTACCCCAAAAAGGAATACCGTAATCAAACTGCGGTGTTAACCAATTCCCAGTTTCGACCATCAAACGAGCCATTTCGCCATAGCGAGCTTCAGTGGTATCCATTAATGGATAAGTCGCCAGAGATAAAAGCCTTAGAACCAGTGCAAAAGCCAATAAATACCATAGATGCGTTCTGTTCAGGCTCATGCAGACTCCTCTAATTTAAAATGCGTTTTGAGCGCAGGCGTATCGACTACAGATTGGATCAAATACAAAGGACGATTCTTAGTTTCGATGAAAATACGGCCTATGTATTCCCCCATTAAACCAATACTTAAAAGTTGTATGCCGCCAAGGGCAAGTTGTACGACCATCATTGACGGATAGCCCGTGATTGGCTCACCAAACATCATGGTTTTGAATACGATAACCATGCCATACAAAAAAGCAGTGAGCGCTACTAGGCCACCCAGTACTGTAGCGATGCGCAGCGGGCGAATCGAAAATGAGGTAATTCCATCCATTGCCAACCCAACCAACTTCAAGTAATTCCACTTAGTCTCACCACAAAAGCGAGCATCGCGCTTAAATTGGATCGTTGCTTGTCTGAAACCTGGCCATGAAAAAATACCCTTCATATAGCGGTTACGTTCTGGAAGTTGATTGATATGATCGACAACTTCTCGGCTCAATAATCGGAAATCACCGACATTTTCAGGAACATCGATCTTTGCAGCCATATTCATTACTTTATAGAAGCTTGCTGCTGAAAATTTCTTAAACCAAGTTTCGCCGTCACGTTGACTGCGCTGCATATTGACCACGTCAAAACCTTCACGCCACTTGGCAACCATTTGTGGGATAAGCTCCGGCGGATCTTGCAGGTCTGCATCTAAAAGGATCACCGCTTGTCCGCGGCAATGCTCAAGGCCAGCGCTCATCGCTGACTCTTTACCAAAATTACGGCTTAAGCCAATCACTGAAATCGAGCTGTTGATTGAAGTAAATGAGCTGACCAAATCTAAACTGTTGTCTTTGCTTCCATCATCGACATAAATGATTTCACTGGTGATAGGCGAACTATCGAGAACCTTAGTTAAGCGAGAATGGAACTCTTCCAAAACCTCTTGCTCATCGTAAAACGGCACAATAATAGACAAAGAGACGGCAGGATTAATTTGCGATGTGGAGACTTTAGGGCGGCTTATATGAAGTTCAGACATAATACATTCTTCTATTTTTTAATCTGAAGCCAATCTACCCGCACATAAGTGAAAGTTATGTTGTTGACATATTTTTCACGCTCACTCAGGATGTTATGTTGTTGACATATTTTTCACGCTCACTCAGGATAATGTTACTGTCTATTTCTGTATGAGAATCAAAATGAAACGAGTTCTATTAGTCGAAGATAACCGTGAAATTGCGGGTGTCTTGTTTGATTATTTTGAGTGTATTGGCATGGAACTCGATTATGCGGACAACGGTGAACTTGGCCTACAACTCGCATTAGAAAACTCATTTGATATCATCATATTAGACTTAATGCTGCCACGAATGGACGGCCTCACTGTTTGTAATAAACTGCGAGACCAAGGTATTGCTACACCTATTTTGATGCTGACCGCCTTAGATAGCCGCGAAGATATGCTGAAAGGCTTTGAACATGGTGCCGATGATTATCTCACCAAACCTTTTGACTTAGATATCTTAGAAGCGAGAATGAAGGCGCTCGTTCGTCGTTACCGTGGAAAAGTGGCTTCTTCTAAACTTCAGTTTGATGAACTCACAATTGACCAAAAAACCCGTAAAGCTTACCGCCAAGACAAGCTACTCGCGCTGAACCCCACCACTTACACCATACTTGAGATGCTGTGTCAAAAAGCACCTGAAGTAGTGACTCGCGAAGATATCTCATACAAGCTGTGGGAAGAAGACGAACCCAATAATGATGTGTTACGCAGTCACATCTATCAATTGCGTAATCAACTCGACAAGCCTTTTGACACTCAGATGTTAATTACTGTTCCTAAGGTCGGTTTCCGTTTGGAGCCAACCCGTTGATTCTAAATGTACTCACCAGCACCAAAACCTTGACGGGTCGCTTAGCGGTATTCTTTGGAATAATGGCTGTGATTGTCTCAGCTTTTGTCTACGTGGTTTTTGTGTCAGCGCTGTACTTATCAGAAGACCGCGTGGGTGAAAGACGTATCCTGATTGACCGAAACTATGCTGTAGAAATCTTTCAATCAGGAAAAAGTGGAGAGCTGCGCATTGACGGTTTGACGATGGCCTATAACGATCTATCTCATGTACCAAAAAGCTACCTGCAATATATAAAGGGCAAAGAGAGCTTTCTTGGTGAGGTCGGCGATGAACCCGAATCCCGAATGATGTATGCCGGTGAATACTCCCATGGCGGAAATACCTACCCTATAATCCTTTTATCTGAAATAGATCGCGTCGAATTTGATAACTATGAACTGATGCACGCGACTACTTTTGTTTTAACTCTGCTTTCGATTCTAATATTCAGTTTTGGTGCCTTACTTTATCGGTTATCGAAACGACTCATAGAGCCTTTCAACTCACTTTCGGAACAACTCGAGACAAATAAATTAAACCTAGGTGAAGAGTTCGGGGTAAACGACGACGCTGCGGTTGAATTTCGTCAACTGACAGATCAACTCAATCAGTATCACCGAGAAATCAATTCTTTGATCAAGCGTGAACAAGCTTTTGCTCGCTACTCAAGTCATGAGTTAAGAACACCACTGACGGTTGTGCGCGGTGCAAACAAGCTGTTATTGAGAAGCGAAACGACTGAGTTTCAATCTCGTCAAGTTGAGCGTATAGATGATGCAATTGTTCAGATGTCTGCAATGGTCGATGCCTTACTTGGCCTCGTGCGTTATGAAAGAAACAGTGATGACGCGCCGTTACGTTTGTTTACCCAACAAGAATTAGAGGGCATCATTTCGAAAAACTCGTTACAGGCAGATGACAAAGAAGTAGAGATCTCTTTACAGGTTCAATCAGAACCAACCATTCAAGCCACCAGCGCTATTATGAACATGTTGATTGGTAATTTATTAAGGAATGCGATTGCTGCGACCAATAGTGGCACTGTAACCATCACCCTCTCCCAAGACAACCTTGTGATTGAAGACCAAGGCGAAGGCCTTCAGGAACAGTACAATCCAAATGGTCATGGATTAGGTCTATTGATTGTCGAAGACCTATGTCAACGCTTCGATTGGAACTTTCAGTTATTCAATCGCAGCTGTGGTGGGTGCACCGCGAAAATCGCCTTTCAAACCGATTCCCCCTTGTCCATACCAGAGCAAATAAACTCGTAGTACTAGGCTCAATATCCACCGAAAACTTGATTTAGTTGGTTTACAGCGCTCGCTAGCTACTAGATACTCACTGGTCCTATTTGATTTAAAAATGTTGGCTTCTTAGTCAACATTTTATCTAAGTGCGATGAAACTAAATAATAGCCCTGTAACTCAGCATCAATACAACGACCACACCTTTTTCTTGAAGCGTGACGATCAACTCCACTCTCACTTTTGTGGTAATAAAGCACGCAAGTTCATGAAACTGCTCGAAGATGAGCACCCTAATACTACAACCTTGATCAGTTATGGCTCTGCGCAAGCTAATTCTCTCTTCTCTCTTGCTGCGCTGGCAAAGATTAAAGGTTGGACGCTTGAGTTTTATGTAGACCATATTCCTCAATGGCTGCATGAACGTCCAATAGGTAACTACCGTGGCGCTGTCGACTTAGGGGCTAAAGTGATTTCAGTTAAAGAAACGGGAGCAGAGCTGCACCCAAAAGCATACATTGAACAAGTTAGACAACCCGACTCTCATTGCATTGTGTTGCCTGAAGGCGGACGCTCTCAACTTTCGGAGTATGGCGTGAAACAACTGGCGATGGAGATACTCAGCTGGACACGTTTCGAAAACCAACATGAATTCGTCGTGGCGCTGCCAGCAGGCACAGGTGCCACCGCTCTCTACCTCCATAAGCATCTAAAACTACACAATATCCCGGTCTTAACTTGCGCTTGCGTTGGTGGTAATGACTACTTAACACAGCAATTTAACGAGCTTGGCGAAACAGATCACCCGCAGATACTGCCACTTACAACAAAACACCATTTCGGTAAGTTGTATCAAGACGATTATCAAACTTGGTTGGACCTTCAGGAGCAAACCAATATTGAATTCGACCTACTTTATGACCCTTTGATGTGGCAATGCTTAGAACAATGGCAAGAAACTAATCCAACCAAGACCATTATCTATATTCATCAAGGTGGCATCTTAGGCAATGAATCCATGCTGCCGCGCTATCAGCGGAAATATCCGGATGTGAGCAGCAGCAATACCAAAACCAACACGTCTTGGTAGTTATTCAACCTTGATCATTCCTATCTTCATGATCCTAACGTCATTCAACTGAGAACTTTATCGTTCGCAGCAAAATAGCCACTACATATCGTTGCAGTGGCTATCTGCTAAATTCCTATTCCATCCTTACCTTCAAGATCACGAGTCAAATAAGAAAAAGGAAACTGGCGAGAATCATCGTGTTATCTATAATTTTGATTGGAATATCAATTGTCACTAAAGGAATAACGCATGCGAACACTCACTACGTTAGGTCTACTTTCAGCTCTACTCCCCTTATCTGCGATTTCTGGAGAGAACGTCACTTACCAAGTCGACGGCATAGACTACGAAGGTTATTGGAGCGAAGCCAGTGACCAAGCGCCTTTAGTGCTGTTAGTACACGATTGGGATGGTTTAACGGATTACGAAAAAAAACGTTCTGAAATGCTCAATGAACTAGGTTACAACGTGTTTGCGGTCGACTTGTTCGGCAAAGGTATTCGCCCTACTGAAGTAAAAGACAAAAAACAACATACCGGCGAACTGTATAAAGACAGAGAAAAAATGCGCACGTTACTCAATGCTGGAGCGATGGAAGCGAAGAGGCTTGGTGGTAACTTAGATAACAACGTGATGATGGGGTATTGTTTCGGCGGCGCTGCCGTTTTAGAAGCCGCTCGCGCGGGTATCCCTTCTAAAGCTTATGTTACCTTCCATGGCGGTTTATCGACACCAAAAGGCCAAGATTACTCTCAGACAAAAGCCCCAGTCGTCGTGTTCCACGGAACAGCAGATGCCATGATATCAATGGAAGACTTTGGGAGCCTCGCTGCACAACTTGAAACGACCAAAGTTCAACATGAAATGATCACCTACAGTGGTGCTCCACATGCATTTACCGTGTTCGGCTCAAATAACTATCAACAAGAAGCCGACCAGAAATCGTGGGATCGCTTCACTCACGTATTAGAAACCACCACCAGATAAATGCTCAATATAAAGCCAGAAACTACGACCCCATTCTAGAGCTCAAGAATGGGGTTACTTTTGCATTCATTAGCCACACAGTTACAAATAGCGATGAATACTCAAGTCATCGGTTTTTATATCACTAGCGAAGCCGCTAACCACGTTTGCCAAGATCTTTCCTGAGCCGCACGCCATCGTCCAACCCAGAGTCCCGTGACCAGTATTGGTGAACAGATTCTTGATTGGCGTTTTGCCTATAATAGGCGTGCCATCGGGTGTCATAGGCCTTAACCCAGTCCAATATTCCGCTTTAGAAAAGTCACCAGCGTCAGGAAAGAGATCTTTGATCACCATATCAATGGTGGCTTTACGCTTTTCAGGAATAAGATAATCAAAACCTGCGAGTTCTGCCGTGCCTGCAATACGAATACGATCATCAAAACGAGTCATCGCTACTTTGTAGGTTTCATCCATGACAGTAGACGTCGGTGACTTATCTGCATTTACGATAGGCAGTGTTAGTGAGTACCCTTTGACAGGGTAAACAGGAATAGAAAGGTCTACTTGCTTCAGCAGATCACGAGAATAACTGCCAGACGCGACTACGTAAGCGTCCGCTTTGAAGTCACCTTGAGTCGTGGTAATACTTTCAATGGTTTGATTCTGATGATTGAGTCTCACCACTTCAGTATCAAAAACAAACTGAACCCCAAGCTTCTTCGCTTTTTCAGTCAAGGTTAAACAGAACTTATGGCAATCACCCGTTTCATCGTGTGGTAAATATAGTCCACCCACCAGCTTATCTTTAACGTCCGCTAAACCCGGTTCAATAGATAAGCACTGCTCAACATCAAACAACGAATGTTCAATTCCGCTCTCTTTGAGCAGCTTCATATCTTGCTGAATGAAATCCAATTGTTTCTCGCTTCGAAACACTTGCAGCGTCCCTTTCTGCCTGCCCTCATAAGCGAGTTCTTCACTGTTTCTTAGATGAGTCAGACAATCACGGCTGTAATTGGCGACTCTTAACATCCGCGATTTATTTTGTGCGTATTTGGCTTCATTACAGTTGGCGAGCATCTTAGTCGCCCAAGAAGCCAATTCAGGGGAAAGTGACGGTTTCACTTTTAATGGCGCATGCTCTTGGGTTAACCATTTCATCGCTTTTAAAGGGATTCCGGGCGCAGCCCATGGTGATGAATAACCGTAAGAGATTTGGCCAGCATTCGCAAAACTGGTTTCCTTACCACTGCTATCCTGACGGTCAATAACCGTCACCGAGTGCCCTTCTTTCGCTAGATACCAAGCACTGGTCAACCCAATAACACCGCTGCCAATAACAATAACTTCCATTCTCTTCCCCTAATACACAGCACAAACTCAACCTGTTGAGCACTGTTTTCAATTCAAACACGACTTTCGTTAATAATTTGTAACTTATTCGGCAGGTGTTGATTTAACAATAATGAAAGCGTTGACAAAAAATCAATTCAGTTTAAAAACGAATCTTGAAGTTGAAAACTGTGAGGTTGGGTATGCAGTTAGGTTGTAGTTAGGTTGTAGTTAAGCAGCAGAATCAGTGACTAGCCATCGGAGAGTTAGCTTGAGGATTACACTAATTTTTAAGCTTGGATAAATGAATGCGCGGAGGTGCTTATTTAGATCCGCTCTATACCAGCCTAAATATTATAAGCATCATGACTCAAGAACGTCGCATTCTCGAGTAAGAAATCTAACAGCGTTTCGGCTTGAAGCGTAAGTGCACGGCCTTTTAAAGACTGAACCTTAACGGTCGCTTTCGATAACATTTTCAGCTCTGTGGCAACCACTTCAATTTGCCCCGACTTAATCTCATCAAGCACGGTAAGCTTTGGCATGAACGTGACGCCCAACCCTGCTGACACAAAGTTAGTTAGTGCCGTAACAGAATTCGTTTGGAGCTTTGGTTGCAGGGTAATATGGGACATTTGTTCTGCATGTTTCACTAACCGCCCCATTCCTGTCGAGTTATCGATTAATGCAACAGAAACATCTTTAATGTCTTGAAGTGTCACTGGTGCTTCTTTCATCGTCAAAAAGTGCCCTTTGGGAGCGATGAGTTCTAGGGGATGGCTGCGCTCAACATGTGAATGTAATTTAGGGTGTGGAGCAGAGGCATAGGTGATTGCAAAATCTATCTGTTGATCTTCAAGCATTTTGACCGCGTCTAACGCTCCAGCTATCTCAATCGATAGATTGATATCTGGATAACGAGCCATGAAAGTTTGCATCGGCTTGGAAACCAAGTTGGTAATAAATCCTTCACCAATGGCAATACTGACATTACCCCCTTTGAGATTTTTCAACTTGCTCAGCCGCGCCATTACCGCCGCCTCTCCACGAACGATTGAACGATAGTAGTTCAGCAGTTCGTTACCCGCTTCGGTTAAAAGTGACTGTCGATTATTACGCTCCCAAACTTTCATTTCAGCTTGAGCTTCCAACTGTGTCAGCATTCTACTCATTGCCGCAGGATCGACGTTCATCATTTTAGATGCCTTACGCAATGATCCATATTTTGATAATGCGTTTAAATACTCAAGCGCACGGATATTAAAATGATGCATTCAACAACCTTGTGGTTCAACTGACACGAAGAACAAGACTCTCATACATTTGGCTCAAACATGTATTCCAATTTATCGAGATCCAGTTTGTGCTCACTAACTTGTGCACCGAATCACTTCAAGACTACGGTTGATCGGCTATTCAGTTTGTTTTATCTGTTCCAAACAAGGCAAAGGCGACAACTTTCATTATCGCCTTTGTACTACTAGATTAAGTATTAAGTATTAAGTATTAAGTATTAAGTATTAAGTATTAAGTATAAATAACGACTATTTCAGCGCCAATAATTTATCAGTGAACTCAGCGAAACCATATCCGCCCGGTTTCTGCATCACAACAACCGGGTGATGCGATAACTTCGTCCAATATTGTTCAATATTCGCTACACCAACACTGAAAGGCAGTGCTTCAAACATGAACTGATCATTCATAGAATCGCCTACATAACAGGCATGTTGGAGTATCTCTTCATCCGACAACCCTTTCTCTTTCAAGAAGGCTGTTGAAGTAGCTCTTTTCGAGTGCTCACCATACCAAGCATTAATGTGTATTGAGCTTGCTGTCGCATGCGCGCCTAACGCATGAATCTTAGAAACGATTTCTTCAATAGTGACATCATCGACTCGAGGGCGATTCTGGCCAATATCAATCGCAACTTCACATAGGCGATAAGACTGGTCGAGCGTTAAAGACAAATCTGGGTAATCATTCAGAATGTCTAAGACCTCTGCCTTTAGGCGCTGCTGTTCCGCTCTGACGTCTTCTAAAGGCGTCTGAGATCGCAACGTGAGGTAGCCATTCTGCTTTTCCATAATAAAAGCCCCGTTCTCACCGAGAACCGCATCCACTGGCCATAATTGCGCGATATGATCACACCAGCCAGCACACGCACCCGTTACAGCCACGACTTTTTTCCCCGCATCTTTTAGCGCTTTCAATGTCACCAATGTTTCTGGCGGCAACTGACCTTGCCAAGTTAAGGTATCGTCGACATCCGTCAGTACCCAATCAATGTTTTTCCAATTCTGGTCTAAATCATTCGTTACCGAATTCATTTCTACACCCTCAAATATAAACTAACTTATTAGTGTTAAAGTAAATTCGGCAAAAACATCACTAAACTTTCAGAGAAAGTCAGCAACATCAACACCGACAATAAAGCGAGTAGCAAAGGCACTACTTCTTTTACAAAGTCGACCATACGAACCTTCAAGATGGAACATACAGTAAACATCATCGAACCGAACGGTGGCGTTACACCACCAATCATAATATTAACGATCACGATGATGCCGAAGTGAACCGGGTTTACCCCTAGGTTAAGCACAGCCGGAAGCAGCAACGGCGTTAAGATAATCATCGCTGCGCCACCTTCGATGAACATCCCTACAACGAGCAACAACACGTTAATCAACAGCAACAAGAGTAACTTGTTATCAGTAAGTTCTATCAAAGCAGACGCAACATTGTGCGGGATTTGCTCTAGGGTCATGTAGTAACCGAAGACCATTGCTCCGATAATAATGAACATCACACTACTGGTGCCCTGTACCGTTTCACGCATGATTAACGGAATATGTCGCAGGCCAAGCTGACGATAAACAAAAATGCCAATAATCGCACAAAGCAATACTGCTATTGCACCCGCTTCTGTCGGCGTAAACAAACCAAAACGCATTCCAAGAATAATGCCGAAAGGAATCAGCAAAGCTGGAACTGCTTTTAGAAAGTAATGAACACGTTCTTTCGCAGACGCGGGCTCAGAACGAGAAGGCTTATAACGTCGCTTACGTGCGATGAACGCAATAGTCACCATCAGCGATAACGCCATCAAAAATGCTGGCACATAACCCGCGATGAACATTTGGTGAACCGATACATTCGCTAACAGAGCGTAAATAATTAAGTTGATACCCGGTGGAATAACAGGGCTAATACTCGATGACGCCGCCGTCACAGCCGCTGTAAATGGCAGATCATAGCCACGCTTGGTCATTTCAGGCGCAAGAATCTTCGATTGCATCGCAGCATCGGCATTCGCAGAGCCAGAAATACCACCCATTAACGTACTCAACGCCACATTAACTTGAGCAAGCCCACCCGTTTTATGGCCAATCATTGAATCTGCAAAAGCCAATAAGCTTTTACTGATCCCCGCATAGTTCATCACCGAGCCAACCATGATAAAAAAGGGAATGGCCAACAATGGAAACGACTCTGTCGAACTAATAAAGCGTTGCATCACTAAACTGACGGGAATCGAGTCATTGATAAACAGAAAGTACACCATTGCCGAAGCAATCAATGAAAACGCAATGGGTATATTCAATAGAAATAGAACAAAAAGAATCAGGATTGGAAGATAGCTTTCCATTAATCGTACCTACTTAAAAGAGCGCTTTAGAGAAGCGACATCGTTGACGATGAATCGAACCGTGTGGATTGCCATCAATGAAAAGCAGAGTAACAACACGCCATTGATAGAAAAATATGACATGCCCATCACTGGTGTTACCTTATTGGATAACATCAAGTATTGGTAACTCAGAACAGCCATCAGAATGTTCAGAGCCAGTAGGAAGAAGGAAACACATAACCTAAATGGGATTTTTGCTTTTTCTGGCAGCATGGCGACCACCACATCAACACCCATGTGGAGCTTGTGTTTATAGCAGGAACTAATGCCTAAATAGACAGCCCATATGAAGCAAATAACCGATAGCTCTTCGCTCCAAGGGACAACAAATCCAAACCCATAACGCAACACAACGTTAATAATGACCACTAAAACGGTAATCGAAATAGCTATAGAGGCGAGGATTTCTTCAATATTTTTCAATAAAAACAAAAGACTTCTCCAATGAAATACCCAACATCACGTCGGTTACTTCAGGAATAAAACGACCTGAAGGAAATCAGGCCGTTTTCATTAACGAATTAATCTACATTCGCAGAATTACTGTGCAGCTCGAATCGTTTCCAATTCTTTCATAATCGTTGCGTGTATACCTTCGCTCCATGTTGGGAACTGGTTATATACGTCCGCTGTCAACTCATTGAACTCATCCGAGTTAACTTCATTAAACTTAACGCCTAGCTCTTCGAGTTTTTGAGTGTATTCAACATCAAGCTTAACCAGCTCTGCAGTATTAGATTCAGCGCCTGCTTCTAGCTCTTCATTGATGATTTGCTGTTGCTCTGGCGTAAATTTGTCCCAAAGTGTCGGTGAAATGTAGATACCAACCGTGCCTAGGAAGTGTTTAGTCAAAGACATGTTCTTTGCTACTTCGTAGATTTTGGTTGAGTACATCGTCAAAATCGAACCTTCAAGGCCGTCAACAACACCTTGTTGAACACCGGCATAAGTTTCTGGGAATGGCAGAGAAGCTGGAGCCGCACCCATTGCTGAAAGTGTGCTGATGAACAACTGACTTTGTGGAACACGGATACGCATCCCTTTCATGTCTTCAGAATTCACAATCTCTTTATTGGTGATCATGTGACGGAACCCAAACATATAGTCTGCATTCAATACTTTAATGCCTTTTTCTTCAGCTTTAGCCTTCAAGCCCGCGACAAATTCCGTATCCATCATCGCCAAATATTCATCATACGTGTTGTATAACATTGGGCCTGCCAGTGCAGCGAAGTCTGGTACGTAATCGCCCAGATAGGTCAAATCCTCAACGGCAATCCAGTTTGCACCGTTAACGACTTGCTCCAAGTTGTCTTTATAAACCGGTAACTGACCACCAGGAAAAACTTTAATATTTACCGAACCTTCTGTTCTTTCGCGTATTTTGTCAGTCGCCTTGATGAGCTCTTGGGTTAACAACTCGTTTTGAGTGAACACAAGGCTCATGTTGATATTAATCGGCTCGTCTTTAGCTTCCGCTCCAGCCTTGTCAGCTTCACCACAACCAACAAGTAACGTTGCCGCCATAATTACTGTACCTAATAGCTTTTTCATTTTTTAATCACCTTATCGTGGCTATCTTTTCTAAATATAGAGGGTGTTATTAAGTTTTCGTAGAGTATGTAAGTGAATTATTACATTCATATGAACATTTATCTTAGCCACTTGAACACATTGAGGATAAGGTCTCACTATTGTATAAACTCTAACCGACTTATTTTAACCAGTTCTCAGTTAAATTGGGTTGATATAGCCTATCGATAATAAATCTGTAATAAAATAAAGCTAATGTCCCCTAAATTTTCAAATGAACATCGAGAATACATTATGATTACAGGCCACCGCGGTGCCGCTTCTTTAGCACCAGAAAATACATTAGTCAGTATTGAGCAAGCAGCGAAAGCAGGTGCAGGCTGGGTTGAAATTGATGCCCAACTCAGTGCCGACGGTATCCCTATGGTTTTTCATGATAAAACGGTGAACCGCTGTACTAATGGGACTGGGAATATTGCAGACTTAGATCTCTCTGCACTCCAGGCTTTAGATGCTGGAAGTTGGTTTGGTAGTGAGTTTGTAGGAACCTCGATTCCGACGTTAAGTGAAGCGCTAGACAAGTGCCTAGAACTCGGTCTGACTCTCAATCTTGAGATCAAGATATATGACAATAAGGCGATCAAACCCTTAGTTACCCAAGTTATTGCGCTGATAAAGCACAAGAACTTTCCTAGCGAGAAACTGCTCATCTCAAGCTTTAAAAAGGAAGCGTTAAGTCTTTGCCAAGAGTTGATGCCTGAAGTTAGACGAGGGTTTATCTGCGAAGTATGGAATGATTTCAGCCTTGAATCACTCCAGAAACTCGACCTATACAGCATTCACATTGACCACCGAATACTTGATGAACAGACCGCAAAAACAATCAAAGCTTCAGGTGCAGTACTTAAAATATGGACACTAAACGACCCACTGCTGGCGAGTAAATACCTCAACCTAGGTGTTGATAACATCATTACCGACGTACCAAACAAATTTTAGTGAGCTTTTATGGAACTGAACCACCGCCAAAAACAAATACTCGCGACGCTTAAAGCGAATCAAGACGTACAGATCGACCATCTAGCCGAGCTATTTGCCGTAACCACTCAGACCATTCGTCGTGACGTCAACCACTTATGTGAACAAGGTTTAGCACGAAGAGTGCACGGAGGCGTGAGCTTACCGACAACGCTAACCAACACCAGTTATCGATTCCGTGTTGGTGTTGAATCAGAAACGAAAGACAGTATCGCCATGGCTGTTGCAAACGCTATACCTGAAGGTTCAACGGTAATGATGGGCATTGGCACTACCGTCACTCGTATCGCACAGTACTTATTAGCAAAGCCTGCATTACGAGTGATCACCAATAACCTGCAAGTCGCTCGAATCCTTGAAGCAAACGAGCAGATTGAAGTGTATTTAGCGGGTGGTTTATTTCGCAGAGAACATCAAGACATGGTGGGAAGTAGCGTGGTCCACTTCTTTTCCGATTTTGAAGCCGACATTGGTATTTGCGGTTGTGGCTCAGTAACAGACAGTCATTTTGCAATGGAACATGAGCAAATTGAAGCCGACCTTTCAAAATCTATTATCAAAAATAGCCGTGAAAGCTGGCTCGTAGCTGACGCAAGTAAATGGGGCCGTTTTGCTGCTCTGAAGGTAGCATCGTTGGAGCAATTTGATCGTATATACACCAACAACACCCAATTACCTTCTGAACTAAGCATACAGTTAGTCGAAGATGACGCTCATACTTAAATAAAAGTGCTAAGCCTTTCAAAATACCCAGCAATCTATGCAAACAAGTTTAAGCATCAAGCATTAGACTCGGTCGAATCAGGTCATAAACACAAGCAAGTTCATTACTGAATTCAAACTGTTTGTTGATGATGCCGCCCGCCATATGAGGGTGTCCGCCACCAAAACCGATCCCTTTTTCGTTTATAGCCCTTCTAACTATCTTCGCTACATTGTTTTTAGAACATTCTGAACGAAGAGAAATAAATGTTTTCTCTTTGTTCCTCGCTGAGAGTACAACGATATCGAGCTCATCAACGCTTAACAGGAAGTCTCCTAATACACCGAGCATATTTTTAGGACAACCTTCTGGGAGAACAGCAAATGCTGCATTTTTTTCACGACGTAAGCTATCGAGCATTGAATAGAAAAGTTTTAATTCGTGAAACTCTACTTGATTACGACAAATTTTGTTAACCATATCATTGTTGGCCTTAGCCTGAAGATACAACAGTGCTTTTAGATCAGCATTTCCTACCCCTCGGGTAAAATTTGCGGTATCAAAGCTCAAACCAACCAGTAGTGCTGTTGCGATATTCTGTGGCATCGGCAAAGAAAAATAGCGGTAATATTCAACCATAATGGTTGCAGTTGAACCGTAGTTTGAGCGTATATCGGAATACCATACAAAATCAGGCGCTTTCACTTGATGGTGATCTATCACTCCCACTTCTATCCCAGGAAAGTCGATAACATTTTTCTCACCAATACAACCATCAACAACAATAATCTTATCATCCGGTTGCAATTTTAAATCTTTTGGCTCGTAGATTGGGATATCTATCCAATCGATTAAGTTTCTGAGTGACACTCTATCTATGTAACCATGAAACGTAATAAACGGGCACAACCCTTTCTTTTTTAATAAATATGCCAGAGCGTATGCGGAAGAGATCGCATCATGGTCAGGGAAGTCATGAGCTTGGATAATGATTCTCTTATCACCCTTAAGCCGCTCTAGAAAGCTTTCGAACTTTAAATTTGCCATAATCCAACTGCTAATAAGGTTCTAGCTTCGTAAAAAGCTAGAACTGATGTGTTAATGGTTAACTCTTATGAATTAAACGATATTCAGTGTTAGACAAAATAGCTTCTTCTAGAGCCCCTACACCTAACGTACTATAACCATAGAAATTAGGCTTCGCATTCAAACGTAAAGACTGTACGCTCTTTACGACATGTGTATCCATAGCCAGCGAGTCAACAACTTCAGAAAGCAATTTCCTATTGTTTTTTGTCAAAGGTGCAATGAATTCACTAGCACCACTGATTGACGAATATAAGTAGCCAAACTCACCGCCATTATTTTCTTCAATGTAATAATTGCCGGTTCTAGCGAACGACGCTCGAATTTCATTGACACTTTCAATGGCATTAAAAGGTTGGTTGAAAAACTCCGAACCACCTGCATGTTCTAATGTTTCAGGTGTAAAGCCTTCATCTGGAAATACAAGATAAGCAACAATGGCATTATCTCTAGTAATAGATGAAAGAATAAAGTTATCGTCTTTGTAGTACTTTATAACGTCATCGCCAGTTGAACGCTTGATATAAACGGGGGCACCAAATGTCTGATCTAAGACTTCAGCTGATGAGCGGATGTACACTTTTTCAAGCTTTTTGTGTGACGGAATATCAGTCATTTGTGAAAGACTAAAATCAACCATCTTTTCGATTGCATCAAAACTATCGTTAAACCCACCCAAAGCAATTGAAACTACAGACAACAAACCAATAGTGCGCGCCAAGTTCCCTTTACTTTGAGCCTCTAACAACGACTCTTGGTTATCTTGGAGCTCTTTGAGCTCATCTTGAATTTCTTTTGGAACATCTTTTTTTTGTTCTTCAGACATGATCAGCCTTTAATCTCGTCAATTGTATCCATCAATGCATCTTTACCGTCTTCAGCTCGTTCTTGCACTCGCTCAAAAGCCTCTGTATCCATTATATTTTTAATTTCATCGCTGTAATTAAGACCTAGGTAAATACCAATGACGATGAAAAATAAAGCAAAAATCTTAAACATTGTTACTCTCAACAACTCTAAAAAGGGATTAAAGCACACGCCTTTCCATGTGCTTGCTACAAGTCTTATTTGTATAGTGCGATACGGCTGTTCACTTTCTTCAAATAATTTTTTGTTTCATCGTATGGCAACTTCGCGACCAATTGGTTGTACACTTCTTCAGGAGTCATCTTATTGATCACTTTAGATGCTTTGCCAATGCTAGTTGAGCGGTCTTTGTTAAACGCACGGGCAACGTTTCCCGCACCGGTATTGTAAGCCGCAATCATGCAATACAAACGACTTTGATCATTCTCGATCTTACGTAAATATTTACTATTTAAGATGTCTAAATAAGCAGTGCCAGTTTCAACGTTGATGACGGGTTGATACAAATCTGAAGCCTTCATTGGCGCATCAATATTTCGAACTTGTTTATTTACATCATGCCCCGCGCTGGTTGGTACCACTTGCATCAAACCAAACGCCGGGACGTGGGATTTAGCATCTGGGCGAAAAGCGGATTCAGAGTGCATTATTGCCATAATCAATGCTGCATCTATTTCCCAGTTCTTGCTTTCTTTCTCTGCGAGAGGTGTATATTTGCTCGCACGAGATTTCAAGCTATTCTCAGGAAGCTTCACTTTATAGCTAACCACCTTCTTTGACTGATTAGGAACAGATACTATGTCGGAAGTTGGTTTTGGCTTCACAACTTGAGTTTTAGGTATAACCTTCACCAGTTTTTCAGCTACTTTCGGAGCTTCTTGTACTGGCGTTGACTCTACCTTTTCAACTTCTTTTGCTTTTTCAGCTACTAACGTCTCTGATTGACCAACCGCTATGCCATGTTTGGCTCGCATTTCGTTATAAAGCTTAGTCTGGGCAGCAATACGCTCTTGTGCTTTAGTGAGCAGTGCTAATTTCTTACTGTGCGCTCGCTGGTAGATGAACGAGTCAGGAATACCGGTATCAGATTGAATCAATCGCTCCGCTTGAACATCAAGTTCATTCATTTGACTCTGCGTTTGTTCAATAACAAAGTTCTTTTCTTGTTGCTCTTTATCTAAAGAATACAAAACCGCATGGTCTTCCGCTTTCAGATTGGCTAGATCAACCGTTTTCCCCTCAACTTCAACAGGGATTTTTCTTACAAGCGCTTCTATCTCTTCAGGGCTACTGTCTTCATCAACTAAAACAGAAACCGTAGCGGTATTACTTTCATAATCCACTGCAGTCTTTACTTGGTCGTTTTGTGAATAATCGACCTGCTTTGTTTGAGAAGATACCTCTCCTTCACCCCAAGTTTTTATAAGGTCTGTACGGCGCTCATCAAGTTTATTGGTATATTCGTCACGCCATTGTTCATACTCATCCAAGTATGCATTTACATACGTATGAAATTCTTTAAGTTTTTCTTCTTGGGATTGGCTTGCTTTTACAACCGCATTATTAAGTTGTTGCTTTTGGCTATCTGACACTGCGAGTGTTGGAAAGCTAACAGCTGCTGATATTGCAATAGCCAGCCCTGTCTTGGTGATCGTTTTATACATAACTAACTCCGAGAGTGTATAGAAACAAAGGCCACTCTATAGGTGGCCTTTTTCACTTTAACTGATCGTCAAACAACGATTATTTTTTCAAAGAATCGAATACGGCAGCAAGATCTGCGGCTGCCTTATCGTCGTTGAATTGATTCCAAAGAGCAGAATCTTCACCACCTACTTCGTCGATAATTTTATTCATATTTGCATCATAAGCAGCTTGGTCCATGCCAACTAATACATAAAGACCGCCTGCAGGGCTTGCTTGGCTTACCAATATTCGGCTATTTGTAAGTCTTTTACTCACTACCGATTTAGTAATGTTTTCAAATGCCTCTTGAACATTCTCAGTTACTAGCGTTACGCCTTCCCCAGCAGATGTTGAGACAGCACCGTCGGTAGCAGATTGAAATAGGTTACTCACATCTGTTTCAAATTCCGCGGCAAGGTTTACACGAGCATCATTCACAGCAATTTTGCGCATAACGCTCATACCTGCTGCGCTTTTCTTCGCATAACCTGTTGCACCAATCGCTACATCTGTAGGAACCACATCACAGATCCAACCAGGGGCTTCGACAGTCGGTGCATCTGGGAACGTACATGACGCAAAATTTTGAGCTTGCTCTAGTGTATTGTTGTTGCTTTGGCAGCCAACTAGAGCTGTAACTAGTGACGTTGCAATAATTAGTTTTTTCATATATTAAAAGCTATCCATAACGTTTTTTGTGTATCATTTTCAATTAGTAAATCTGCAAATCATCATTTGATATTTGATGCGTCAATCTTACCTGTAATGCATTTCTCTACTCTTTGTGACATTTCTGAATTAATCACAACTCAGTAGAAACTATAAAAATCAGTTAACCTGTTATGTTTAATAAACAATGTTTAATAAACAATGTTTAATAAACAATGTTTTTTAAACATAAAAAGTCCTATCAGACTAACGCTCAAAGCACTCTGATTTGGTATTCATTAAGTACATCAACTTTCGAGCGGTAGTTTGGCTGATGGGTACGTAACACAGGCTCAATGTCTTGAACTAGATCACTTGCGTCGCTAAGCGACCTTAACTGAATAACAATATTGCCACCCTGTTGACTTGATTTAATATCCGAAACCCCATTCATATCACCAATCAAACGGTAAAGTTGCCCCTGTTTGCCTGCGGCTTTCTGTGAAAAAATAAGTTCTCGAATAGGCCCACCACGACTTGCCATTATTTGCACCGACGATTGAAGTTCACGCTTTAGGGCAATTTGATTACCTTCAACAGCCAGGTGAACAGCTGCAAGTTCATTGAGCATGCCCGCTTTGTTCGGTAACGTCATGAAAGTCGGGTCGTTGTGCCAACTACCATAACGGTTGCCAGCACGATCGATTACGGTTGCCGATAGATCAAGCTGAAGACCAGAAGACGTCACTTTTTGGGTTTCTTGAACATCAAGAATGACACTAGATTGCGCCGGGTTCGAAGCAAGATCAAAGCCCATCTCTGCGAGTGCATTTGAAAATGTATTTTTTACGACTGGGAGATCTGCATCAACATAGATTGAAGGTTGGCCAAGGCTTTTTATCAATCTTGCTATTTTCGCTTCCATCTTCTGTCGTTCAACAAACACATCAAGCGTAACGGTTACAGAACCGTTAGGTTTTTCCTGATAAGAAATTTCATTCCAACTGGAAATCATGCCTTGAGGTTCCATCGAAAGTGATTGCATTGCGATTTCTTGTAAATCGAAATCATTACTGCTTTCTGTTCCAGACAGGGTATCGTAAGACTTTTGCATGTGACCAGAATGGACCATAGCGCCAAGTACTTGACTAATAGCGCGTTTGAAGGCGTCTTGTTCCGCCGCTTGCCTTGCACTCAATGCCAATTTGTTACTTTCGCGGCCTTCACCAACAACCACGACAGACATAACCGGTGAGTCATCCCATTCAATACCGTCGTCAATATTGGCAAACCCAGTATTAAGTTCTGATGCTAGACGCACTGTTACACAAGTATCATCCCCTTGAATTTCAGGTGCACTGAAGTCGGCATTGATATCACCAGCAACAATGCTTGTTAGCAGTAAATCTCGGCTCTCTTGATCAAATTGTTCCTCAACTAGCGCACTATCTTCAGCTGAAAAAGAAACTGAGATTTTACCCTGCAAAAACAAGCGAAGATTATTTAAACCGTCAGCTTTTGCTGACTCAATGGCCATTGCCCCTCGACCATATGCACATCCCTGCTCAATAAGAGCCAACGTAGGCTGGCTCTTATCTAATTCCAATGCAGAAATGGACATACATACAAATAAGGTACTAATGGCAAAGCTTGTGCTTAGCCTTTTGCCGCCCATGTACTACGCTCCTTCATAAACTCCATAGGCACACCAACACTTACAGCGAAAATACGACGTTGGCGATCAGGGCGATAAATTCCGTCCTCAGCAATGTCTTTCACTTCGTCGGCTATGCTGCTGTCTTTCCAGCGAACAATTTTCCCTTGGGCACTTTGTTGGCTTGGGTTAACAGTAGCAACACCGATAGGTTCAACAAAACCTGCGCTGTATTCAAATATAACCATGGTCTCATTGGGTAATACGCCTGCATTTTGGCCACGGTCTAATGAAATTCGGTCGCCTTTAATACCCATAACCTGAGCGGTAGCTGGCATTTCTTTAAGCAAACGCGTTAACATAATATCGAAGCCGCGTGATGACATTTCATTAAGAACGGCATCAACATCTTTACCACTGGTGTAGTTAAAACCGCGATAATAATCGCCATTTGCTATCACTGTGGTGTAACTGTCTTTATCGCGTACGTCGAAGTTAGAAACACGTATCTTACCGATATTCGGATAGCTCAATTTTTCACGTGTATATGGATCAATCACACCTGTCGTCATTTCCATTGACGTTTGGAACAAAGACTGGGTTGAACCGAACAACATGTCAGCTGTTTTGAGTACATCGACTTTCATAATGTAATCGGTAGACAACTTGCCGCGACTTCCTGCCTTTTTAGCTACGTTTACCGCGCCTTCGTCTATCAGAATTTCTTCCATCGCAGTGTTAACAGCATCGGTATCACGCGTCAAAATGCGGAAGCGGTTAACGCCTGCAAACTGGTTTTCTAAAGTATTCTCTAACGCTTTGGTTTGGAATTTACTGATGCTTGAGTGCATGGAATTAAAAACATCAGCAGATTTTCCCTGAAGATTTTCATTCACATCCGTTTTCACATCACCAAAATACAAACGAATTGTTTTTTTCGCGAGTGGACAACGAGTGTCTTTTTCTTCTGCTTCATAGGTACAGAATTGAAGACCTTGGGTATTGAAGTACGCTGGTACTTCAATATCCTCACTGCTAAATTCGTGTGCTGATTTGCCGATAACCAGCGATGAATTTCCCGCATTACTTTCGACAGAATACGTTTGGCTACCTTGATTACTCTGACAACCCGTTAGTGCAATTGCAGCAGTAACTAAACCGGCAATTCGAGAAAGTTTCATTATGATTTCACTTTGTCAGCAACAACTTTATCTAGGTTCTCAAGTTGTTCGATAGTGTTTTTATCCATAGAAATAAGTGAGTTGGCATCTAATGCAAGTAGCGAGCGAGCTTCCATCTCGTGGTAAGCTTCAACAACGGGTACCGTTTCCTCTTCGCTTGCTTCACCTTCTTTCTCGCTTGAGACAGCTGCAAAAAAGCTATCCATTGCGCCACCAGCAGAATCATGCGCAAGTGCCGATGCATGTTGAGATGCAATGTAAGTTAGTTCAGCCGCTTGAACTGCGATATCTGCCGCCAATTTTAAGTTTTTCTGGAAGATTTCATCAGAGGCTTTTTTGTAAGCTTCTACTTGAGGGGTAATCATTTTATTTGTAGGTTTACCTTCATCGAATTCGCTCATTGCAACACGAAGTTCTTCATCAGACTTATCCGCGTTTACTGCTAGGAAACCAGCAACATCACCATGTTTAGATGCAAGAGTACGGTAGTCATTAAACACTGAACATTGGCGATCTTGCAGTGACACCATCACTTTTGATGCTTTATCAACGGCGAATGATACAGGTGTGAACTCTGTACCTAGTTCTTTACAGTTCTGAGTAAGTTCCTTGCTTGTAGCTTCGCGGTCTACGGTTGCTGATTCCATACCAGGAATTGATGAACAACCGGCCATAACTGATACGACTAAACCTGCAAGGATTGATTTCTTAAGCATTTTGAGAACCTTTAATTCAAGAGAGTATAAATAGAGTTTTTATTGAGAATTTTTGTTATTTCTGTATGAGCAGCATCAAGTGCTTGCTCTTTACTAATCGAAGACTTTCCTACCTCCGATAAAATCTTTTGGCTAACCGCCACATTGGGATTTCTAGCTTCAAAGACTTGTAGTATTAGATCTTGCTTAGCAATGTAAGTGTTGTTTTTCTTGCCTTGTCTTACATTACCTTTGATATAAACAATGATGTCGCCTTGCGAAGTTGCCCCTATGTTTTGAGTAAGCAAAGCTTTCGTTTTCGAGGAATACATATCTGAAGCAGAACGAATGGAAATGCTGATATTTTGAAAACGATCAATCGTATTACGCTCGAGTATTAATTGTGGTCCATAGAATTTTTTAGCAACATCATGATCTAACGATGACAACACTAATAGTGATTCTCTATTACTCTTCAATAAGGTGTGAGCTTTGTTCGTGAACACAGCACCTTTCCAGTCACTTTCTTGGGAGGTTAAATATTGTTGAGCGAGCTGGTGGTTCTTATTAATATCAATTGACAACTGATCAACCCACACATCTACGTTAACTCTAAATAGGTAGTTACACCCAGAAGCATCACATTGTGATGTCATTACTTCCATATTTGAAATGCTAATAGGTACAGAAGTAATTTCAGATGTAGTACCGAAAGCACTGTCAACTTTACCGCGAGTTCCAATCTCCTCTCCGTTTTTTGTTTCTATCGTAGATTGGAAAACTTGGGAATTAAACGTAGATGCCTTCACTGTACTGTTTACCCGAAAAGCTAGATTTTCTTTCGCATCGATCGTTGCTTCTGATTCATTTTCACCAATACCTTTTACTTCCCAATAAGATTGAGCGAAAGCTGGGTTCGATAAGAAAAATAAGCAACAAGTGATTAACAGTTTTAATGTACTATTATTTGTGTTCACGTGACGTCCACCAAAGTTTGTTGTCGCATGGTACAAAATTAATTTTTTTCAATCAATAAGATATACATATGGTTGAAGTGAAGATATGTGCGCCACACTCATCACTTTAGGCAAAGAAAACGTGACATCAGTTCCAAGTGTCAACATTTCGACTCCTATATACCCCAATGCTTGAAGGGCTATTTCAAGTGGTAATTCTGGATTAGAAGTCAGAAAGTCAAAATCATGACACCGTCAATTTGTGAGAAATATATAGGTTATATCGAGTTTTAATATTTATAAGAATTGTGAGCTAATACCCGTTTTAAAGCCTTTCTATATTGTTTTAATTATCTATAGGTAGAGCAAATAACTGGTTTCAGATCTAATTTATTTAATCCTCACCATAGATATCGTTCAATATTTAAACTCCAACTCTGACTTCTAACCTTGAACTTTTCTAATCATCAAGAAAAAATAAGTTCGATAATCATACAAAAATAGAGTTCCCTTTGATGGGTTAAACTAAAAAAACATTATGTTGATAGAGATATCAATATAATTTAGTAGGATTTCTGAACTAACGAAAATAGATTAATATTTAATCTTAGATTAAATAAATATAACTTTAATAAAGAGATAATAAACCGTTAATAATTTTCATTCTTAAATGCAATCTGATATCTGTGAATCACTGAACAAACATTAAAATTACAAGTCTCATTTTGGATTTATTAACATAGATTTAAACCAACGTTCACTCTGTCAGTGTTTGGGAATATTACTTTAGGGTTGATGAGAAGGTCATTGAAGGGCAGACATGTATACCATACCTGAGAGAGAAGGCTGTAATAGGAAAAAATATTATAAGGTACCGCAACGAGCGGTGAAACGTTAGATCTATATACATCCAACTAGTTGACATGAGCGTTCACGTCTAAAGCAGCAATGGCTAGATGCAGTGGAACTTGGCCAACTAGCTTTGAAAATCACGGCACTTTAGCAAGTACAGCGCTCATCAAGGCCACAAAATTAAATCACTAGTAGCTTACTCTGTTGAACAAGCTACTAATCATAAACTCTTGCGAAGCACTGGCTTCACTTACATTCCGACGAAGAAACTAATCACCAATGCATTGATTAAATCGACAAAGAAACCACATACTAATGGAACCACAATGAAAGCTTGTGGGCTTGCACCATAACGATGCGTCACGGCCGTCATGTTCACAATCGCTGTAGCGGTCGAACCTAATGTAATACCACCGAAGCCTGAACATATCACCACGGAGTCATAGTTTCGTCCCATCATGTAGTAGACCACGAACATGGTAAATAACAGGGACAGTAGAATCTGAATACTCATGATCACCGAGATATAGCCAAATAACCCATCAAGATCCCAGATGCGAAGACCCATCAACGCCATCGTCAGGAACATCCCCAAACAAATATCAGAAATCATCGCTAAGCCTTTTCGGCCTTGGGCTATTTTCTCTTGTGTTCGACGCTTCGTAAACAATGCACGGCCAATATTTCCTATAAAAATACCAGCGATTAAGCAGCTTACGAACAATGGAAGTTTTAACCCCATTGAGTCGATAATTTCACTGATGCTGTAACCAAGCATCAGAGTGAGGTTTAAAAGTAACCATGCCCACAGCACACCGTAATGACTTAACTCAGTGCGTGTTTCGCTTTCTTGGTACGCACCAACCGTCACGTCTTCTTCGTTAGACGGGCTGATTTTGTGTTTATTAAGTAAGTAATTTGCAATTGGACCACCAATCACACACGCTGCAATCAAGCCAACCGTGTTTGACGCCACACCGAGCTCTAGCGCGTTCGAAATGCCAAACTCTTCCACGAACATTGGTGCCCACGCCAACGTTGTGCCTACACCGCCGATTAAGCTCACAGAGCCAGATAACAAGCCAGCTTTGGGATCCATTCCAAAGCCCGAAGCTACCGCCATCCCAACCACGTTTTGCAACACGATAAAGACAGCAGCAAGAAACAATAGAATGAACAACGGTCGCCCACCCTTAATCAGGGTTTTAATATCCGCTTGGAGTCCGATGCCAGCAAAAAAGTAGAGCAGTAAAAAATCTCTGACATCTAGGCTAAAAGTGATTTGAATTTCAAATAAGTAATAAAGCGCGGCAACGGTAGCAGCACAAACAAAGCCACCAATAACCGGCTCCGGTAGAGAATACTTCCTTAATACTTCAGATCGCTCAATCAAACCTTTACCAATAAACAGTAATGAGATCGCGATAGTAAAGGAGAGCAATGGAGAAACGAGGGTTTCCGTCATGAGGAGATAGATTCCTAATAGTTAAGATTATTCATAATGTTGCTTACCCTTGATCATCTAGAACCAGACCAAAAAATCAAGCTTTTATCGGTTACAAAAGCAACTAATATGGATCAATTTACGTAGATATAGATAGAGTAAATAACGATAAAGAAATGATTAAAGGAACTGATGCTAGAGATAGAGTAGATGAGGTGAAATATAGGGGGCTCTAAAACGAGAAAACCCCAGCATTTCTGCTAGGGTTTTGAATAGTGGTGGAAGGATGGGGATTTGAACCCCAGATACGCTATAAACGTATACTCGCTTTCCAGGCGAGCGCCTTAAGCCACTCAGCCATCCTTCCACAAATTTTGTGTTGAGCTTGTTACTCAACGAGGCGCTACTTTATTGATTCTGCTTGCTTTGGTCAAGGGGCATTATCAAAAAAAGTGCCTTTTTCAGTTTGTTCGATTATAAATTAACTCATTAGATCAAAAACAAACCAAATTTCATAATATCGAGGGGCTTACGCTTGCTGATAATAACCAGGAACTCTAAACCATTTACGGCACATATCTAAGAAGTAACCGTAAAGCACGCCCATACCACATGAGATAACTGCATTACTGGTCACGGCTGTTACGATCTGATCAGTTGAAGCGCCTACTGCAAGTAAAATACCGGCGTATACAGGTGATTGGAATAACACGTAAGCCATCAAATCAGACAGGTTTTTCATCGGGGTACTTTGTGAAAGCTTTGCACCATTGCGCAAGAACCAATCACGAAAAACACCATAAGGCCAAGCGATAGCAATGTTTACCGGAATAGATAACGTTCGAGAAGCAAGAGATTGCTCAAACGTCATACCTGAAATAAACACTTCTACGATCATCCCTGAGATAAAACAGAAAACTACCATAGCAAATGTATCCGCTGCTGCATTACGAATACAAAATGGACCACGAGACTTCATTAACAACAAACCTAAAATATATCACTGCCTAAGTAGTGATTTAGTAACATATAAACAAGGTGTATTTGCACCCTACCAGATAATACCGCTATTAAAACACAAGATAAGCAGTCATACATTCCAAATTAAAAATCGAGTTGTAAATTAACTACCAAAAACCAGTTAAAAAGCAGTCACTTCAACCAAAAAATCGCATCAAGGTCAAATAGTGGCCAATTCGTTGTTTACTTTCTGTAATTAAACAACACTTAGGCCATAGGTAAGTTAACAGTAATAATGTTAATGACACCCTGGGTAGGAGGCGCCCCAAGAGAAACTTGTTCTAGGGCTTTATCAACTTGAGATGTAAGTTCAGCATTGTTCATCGGGACAATATGAGCACGTAGGGTTTCCAAGGCAAACTGAATCAGCTCAAGGTTATTATCTTCTAGCGCCACATACAGCGTTACTAGTAGCTCTTCAGTGTTGTCTTTATTTCGCAGGTCGGGTTTAGGTAGCGAACGACTTTGACTCTTCTGCCCGTGTGGATGTGTGTTCTGTAGGTTTATATTACTACTTACTGTTTTATGACGAAATTCATCACTTATCGCATCCTCATGGCTTTCATCGTCATGAAATTGGTAAAGCTTGTTCGAGTAACGGAATAAAGCGTCGTCGAGCTCACGTTCATCAATCGGTTTAGCAATAATGTAATCCACACCAGCACCGAGCATACGCTCGCGTGTCTCTTTAAATACATCAGCAGTACAACCAAATATCAAAACTGATGACACATCGCCAATTAAGGAACGAATCGCTGTTGTTGATTCAACGCCGTCCATCACAGGCATATGGTTATCCATCAACACCAAATCAAAATGCTCAGCGACGACGGCTTGTATGGCAAGCTCACCATTTTCGACGCTTTTACAGGTGAACCCTTTGCTGCTCATGAAGGTCTCAATGATGACGGTATTGGTTCGGTTATCTTCTACAATCAGCACTTTCAAGCCAGAATAATCCAACTTCTTATGTGGCAAGCTCTCAATCTCTCCAGGCTGACAAGGTTGAATCTTCAATCGAACATCGAAGCTTGTACCTATGCCCTCTTCACTGGTAACAGTAATACTGCCATCCATGAGCTGAGCAATTTTCTTCACAATCGCCAAGCCAAGGCCAGTACCGCCAAAGCGTCTTGTGGTCGACGACTCGGCTTGTTCAAAAGGCTTGAAAATACGCTTTTGGGCTTCTTTAGAGATACCAATGCCAGTATCACGAACTCGAATACTGAGGTAGGTGTCGTTCCCTTCTACAATTTCTTTCAGGTATACCTCAACAAAGCCTCTGTAAGTGAACTTCACGGCGTTGTTCAGTAGATTAAACAAGATTTGGCGCAGGCGAGCTTTGTCCGAGAAGTACCAACGGCCAGAAGGCACCTCAGAGTACACCTTAAATTGAAGCCCCTTTTCGGAAGACAATGTGAAGTAAACGCTGTTGATACTGCCAATGATGGAATCAAGCGGGAAACGAGTTTCATCGAGATCCAATCGACCTTGTTCAATCTTTGAGAAATCCAAGATCTCATTGAGCAAAGTCATCATGTGATCGCCAGACTCATACAGGCTCTTAAGGTGTTTCTCTTGCTCTGTATTTAAAGGGGTTTTTAATAGGATCTGAGCGGTTCCCAATACACCATTCATTGGAGTTCGAATTTCATGTGACAGAGTTGCAAGGAAAGCAGTTTTAGCATTGGTTGATGCTTGAGCTTTAACCTTTTCAGCTTCAAGGTAGATGGTCTTTTCGTTGAAGGTTTTAATCAAATGACCGATTTCATCTTGACTTGAGTAGTCAACATCAATGATCTCACCCGCTTTAGAACCATCGACTTTGGCTGCAATGGTTGTGATAGGGCTAATTAAATAGCGGTTCAACAAGTAATAACCTGCCATTACACACAATAACAACAGAGGCACAATACCGCCTTCAATACTCATTACCTGACGAAATACCTCATCTGATACCAGTAATTTTGAATTGACGACATCCACTTGCCAACCGAACTCACCAAACTGGTTATTGCTGATGTAAATCCCTTCAACAAGATTGAAATTGTGGGAAACCAATACTTGGTTAAGTTTATCTCTTAACGTAATACCAAGGTCATACTCTTCCGCATGGTTCTTAATAAAGCCTAATAACTCCTCAAGAGAGAGATCTACCGTCGCAACGCCAGCAAAGGTACCATCATAATAATAAGGTGATGAGGCTGTGATCATTCGAACATGAGTGTATGGATCGATATACACATCACTCCACGAAATGGTTCCTTGATCTTTGTTAATGACAGAGGTGTACCAATACTCTTGATGATAAGGGACGTTTTTAGGGTTGTTATAAGAAAACAACTGGTCAATCTTGCCATCGTCGGCTTTGTTGAAAAAGTAGCTGTTAAGCAGCTTCTTAGAATCCAACACGTAAGGTTCTGGCCAAATACCCGCGCTGACGATCGTGTCATCACTCGCCGCCAACATCGATTTAAATAGCGGAATAACATCATCACCATTGCGATGTGCTTGAGCAAAGCCAACCAAGCTATCAACAAAGCCTCGAGAGCTGCTGAGTGGCTCTGTAATCAAGGCAGATAAAAGTTGCGTACGCAAGTCGAGGTTTTGTTGTAATTTGGCGCGCACAGGGGATTCTACGACGTAATACGTCACACTACCGACAATCGCAATAAACATCGCAAGGTATAATCCAAGCGCTACCATGCTTTTTTTCTTTAAAGATGACCGTATCTGCATAATTTTTTTGTTGTTTTCTTTTCTATTAAACCTAGTGTTTATCACCAATGACATCAAGCCTTTTTAGATTGAAGCTTGATTGGCACAAGTTCATTGGTACTATAAGCGCAAATATGTTCCCTTTTACGGTACCTCACTTTGACCTTACAAGATATTCTTGCGCTTCCAGAGTTGGAAGGAAAGCTAATCACAGAACACAAAACCATGGGATTTGTCACGGCAATGGCAGCCGCCCCTAATGTGTTAACACCGCATGAGTGGCTACCGTTCCTTTGGGGTGGCGAAGAAGTCGCTCCATTTACGGATGGTGAACAACTTGAAAGCTACATTGAAGTTATCATCACGCTTTGGAATAGAACACGTCCTGAGCTAATCGAAGGTACTTGGGTTTGGCCTGAAGCTTGCCAATTGGATGATGCAGAAGTAGTGAACACTGCGGCTCGAGATTTCTGTGAAGGCTTACTTCAAGGCTGGCAGATTGCCCGTGACGATTGGGAAACTCTGATGCCTGAAGATAGCGAAGACAACGCGCTAGTCGGCGGCGTACTACTGTCACTAAGCATGCTGTACGATCCAGAAACTTCAATTGCAACGCTTGCGGAGCAAGGTATTGAAGGCCTAGAGCAATTTGAAGAGATATTTAACGCAGTTCCTGTCATGCTTTGCGGGTTAACTCAGCGCGGTATCGCATTGGCTGAAGCTCAATAATATCGACTAATTGGATAGCAAAAAGGCCTCCCAACGAGGCCTTTTTTAGTTTGAAATTAAATACACGTTCTAAAAACCTTTCCAGTCGAAGTCATCAATTCTTTCATCTGCAATATAAAACAACTTAGTACCGCTACTGATCACTTGATCCAGTTCTGGGTTAAGTTCAATCCCACGGCCGGAATCTATCGCTATCAGCGTTGCTTGATACTTCTCTTTAAACGCAGCAAAGATCGGCGCGACGGTTACTGGCTCGGCATCTGCAGGATAATAGGTAGAATACTGCGTCATGCCCCTTGTTGAGCTTAATAGCTCTTGATGCAACGCACTTGATCCCGGATCAACCGCGGCCTTAGCCAGCATTTCAGCGCCAACGGCTGGAATACATTCAGAATTTGGGCAATGTTTATGTAGAAGGTCACTCAAAGCTTCATCTTTAAAGTAAACGAGTAGATGAGCTTTAGGGTTTCGATTCGCACAGTAAAGTGCCGCAGATAATGTGATGTCGTCTTCCGGGTTATCAATCAAAATACAACTTGCTGACTCGATGCCGGTTTTTTCCATCTCTTTGCCATCAGTGTAACTGTTGACTTTAACGAAGTTGATTTCACCAGGTAACGGATTTTCAATATCAGAACGAGTACACAACACAATTGGTCGTTTACCCGTTTCTTCATGTTGCAACATGCGGATTAGATGTATGGTGCGCTGCTCATTCCACCCAAGCATCAAAATGTGGTTGTCCACTCTCACTCTCCTTTTCCCTAACAAGCCGGCTCGCCAATATTCAACACCTTCTGTGGCGACTTTACCGAGTAACGCCGCGAAAAGGCTGAGTCCACCCGGAATAATAAACAAAATCACAATCCATCGACCCGCTTCAGTCGTCGGGGATAAATCACCATAACCAACCGTTGAAGCTGTCACGACTAAATAGTAGGCGAACGTGGTAAACGAGCTTGTTAAGCCCGTCTCGCCCGCCATATACAACGTTGACCACGATAGAAAAACGTAGCCTAAGAATGTAAACAATAAGTTCTTGCCATTCAGAACGAAGATATTCGCTTTGAACCAACGTTTGAGTTGTAACCAAATTATCATTGGAGCCTCTAATTATTGTCTCTTACGTACATGCTAGAAAAAATACACGATATCAACAAGATGTATCATCAGAAAAAGATACATAAACGCAAAATCGATATTATCGCCCTATATTCAGATACAAAAAAACCAGCACTGTATGCTGGTTTTTATCTGTAACTTATAAAGCCACGACTAAGCGTTGCCTTTCACTTGTATGTTTAGCTGTTCAGCAAAATCAAGCATGCGGTTTAACGGGATCAGAGACTTAGCTCGCAGTTCATCAGAAACGAAGATCTCATGCTGTTTACCACCGTGCTCAAGTGCATTTTCAATCGCTTCAAGCCCGTTCATAGCCATCCAAGGACAGTGTGCGCAGCTACGACAAGTTGCACCTGCACCAGCGGTTGGCGCTTCAATTAGCTCTTTTTCAGGAACCAATTGTTGCATCTTGAAGAAGATACCTTTGTCTGTCGCGACAATCATTTGTGGATGCGGCAGCTCTTTCGCTTTTTTGATTAGTTGGCTTGTTGAACCAACAGCATCAGCCAGTTCAACAACGCTTGCTGGTGATTCTGGGTGAACTAGAATGGCCGCTTCTGGGTATACCGATTTCATTTTCTTCAGAGCATCAGCTGAAAACTCGTCATGAACGATACACTCACCTTGCCAAAGCAACATGTCAGCGCCAGTTTGGTTTGCGATGTAAGAACCTAAGTGACGGTCTGGCCCCCAAATGATTGGTTTGCCTTCAGCGTCTAGGCTTTCAACGATTTCTAAAGCGATACTCGACGTAACCACCCAGTCTGCACGAGCTTTAACAGCCGCAGAGGTGTTTGCGTAAACAACCACGGTGTGGTCAGGGTGTGCATCACAAAATTCTGTAAATTTGTCAGCCGGACAGCCAAGGTCAAGTGAACACTCCGCTTCCAACGTTGGCATTAAGATTCGTTTTTCAGGAGTCAGAATCTTTGCAGATTCTCCCATAAAACGAACACCAGCGATGATCAGCGTGCTTGCTGAATGACGGTTACCAAACTTAGCCATTTCTAAAGAATCGCCAACGAAACCACCAGTTTCTTCTGCAAGAGCCTGAATTTCAGGATCTGTGTAGTAGTGTGCAATTAGAACTGCATCTTTTTCTTGAAGTAGTGTTTTGATGTTCGCGATGTGGGCCTGTTTCTGAGCGTCGCTCAAAGGAACGGGCTTAGGCGGAAACGGGTAAACTGTATCGATTTTATCTAGTATATGACTCATTGCTCTTGCTCTACGCAACTTCTTCCGAGAATCCGAGTATTCTACACAGGACAGCGATTGGGATCAAAAAGGATTAGTTGCAAACGGTTACTCACTAATACTTAAAAAGCATAAATAAGTCGTTACGTTGCTATCACAAGGAGAGGTATTAGATATCTAATAGCTGACGAAAGCATCTAACCACGAGTAAATAACCAACAGCTAACTCAGCAACCAATGAGCCGCTATCAGTCAGTCCTACTAATAAGTACGAACAGCCAATAAGTAAATAATAAAATGCAACGGGTATAAAAAAGAGGTACCAGAGTACCCCTATTTTGTTTTATAAGTGAGTTTTAGCCACTTTTGCCGAAGCACTGTTTGGGTACTCGGTCACGACTTGTTGGTAATATTTCTTAGCTTGCGCCACGTTGTTGTTACGCGTTGCTATGTCACCAAGCTTAACCAGGGCATCTGCTCGCTTATTTGAATCTTTGTATGATACAACAGCGGCAAAACTCTTCACGGCTTCTTCATCTTGCTTCTTAGCAAAGTAAAGCTGACCTAACCAGTAATGAGAGTTAGGTGTGAAGGTAGAATCTGGGAAGTCTTTTTGAAACTTTTGGAATGCTGCAATAGCACCCGTATAGTCTCGTTGCTTTAGAATCATATCTACAGCATTTTGATAAGCGGTTTGCTCATCAACGTCGGTACTAAATGTGCCTGAAGCATCTTTAGCGCCTGCGCTCGCAGTCGCGGCTACAGCCGTTTTACCTGACGCTTTCACCTCACCTCTAACGCGATCCAGTTCAATAAACAGTTCACGTTGACGCTCTAACATTTGCTTCATATCGTAACTGTTTCGCTCTAGCTCACCACGAAGTTCACTGATCTCCAGTGACATGTCGTCGATTTGCTGCTGCATTTGAAGCTGAACGAGGTTGCGATTTTGAAGCAAGCGCTCTAAACGCTCAATATCTGATTCGTTAGATGCTGATCGAGAGGAAGATGATGAATTGGTTGCGGTGCTATTGAGATCGGATACTGGGGCTGGTGCAGCGAACGTAGTGTTCGCTGCACTTGCCAGTAACGAAAGCAAAATGACTCGCTTTGTGTTACTGAACATGAGGCAATTCCTCAATTATATAGTCTACTAAAATTAGTAAACTAGTACTGCGCGACGGTTTTTAGCGTACACATCTTCAGATTGACCTAGAAGAAGTGGCTTCTCTTCACCGTAGCTTACGATAGAGATTTGGTCTGCTTGAACACCTAGAGCTTGTAGGTATTTCGCTACAGCTTGTGCACGACGCTCACCAAGTGCGATGTTGTACTCAGGAGTACCGCGCTCATCAGCGTGACCTTCGATAGTAACGTTCATGTCAACGTTCTTAACTAGGTAAGCTGCGTGAGCTGCTAGCATTTCTTCGTAGTCGCCAGCGATAGTTGAGTTATCGAATGCGAAGTAGATTGTTTGAGTTTCACGTAGCGCTTGCTCTTTAAGCTCTTGCTCAGACAGTTGACCGTTAGCGTCAATTGGCGTTACAACAGTTGTGTCTACGTTGCCTTCTGTACCTGAAGTTGTTTGGTTGCTTTCAGTACCAGATGTTGCAGATGTTGCTTCATCAGTTGAGCTACATGCCGTTACTGCCATCACTGGTAGTGCAATCATCAAGCCTTTAAGAACTTTGTTAAGTTGCATCTTTTTTTCCTTACGTTATCAAACTTAGTTTCTACAGCCGACTAAGTGCTATAGATAGTTAAATGCCACAATAGTTAACACTATCAATAGCTAATAGAATATGTGACTTTTACTAGAGAAACGGTGACCATGCCGGCGCTCTTACGCGTCCGTTGGTTGCCGGTAATCTAGCTTTAAAACGGCCATCGATAGAAACCATCGATAATACGTTTGTTTTATTGTAAATAGAGCTATAGATAACCATACCTCCATTCGGCGCAATACTTGGAGATTCATCTAACAATGTTTTTGTTAATACTTGAACTGCGCCCGTTTCCAAGTCCTGTTTAGCCAAGTTAAAACCTGAGTTACTACGATTGACCATAATCAGGAATCGTCCGTCAGGAGTAATCTGACCACCTAGGTTTTGGCTACCTTGCCAAGTAATGCGAGAAGTCGAATTATTGGACAAATTTACATTATAAATCTGGGGTTTACCACCACGATCCGAGGTAAAAATAAGAGACTTGCCATCTGGGTACCAGAATGGTTCTGTATTATTTGAGCGGCCGAGAGTAATTTGAGTCAGCTTACGACTTGCTAGGTCAAGCGTGTACACTTGAAGGCTGCCTGTTTTCGACAATACCAATGCCAATGTTTTGCCATCTGGCGAAAATCTTGGTGCACCATTATGACGAGGGTATGACGTCACCTTCTCACGTTCACCCGTGTAAATATTCATAATGAATATTTCAGCTTGTCCGTTTTGGAAACTCACATAAGCAAGCTTCTTACCGTCTGGAGACCATGCTGGCGACATCAAAGGCTGTTTAGAACGCAGTACTAAACGCTCATTAAAGCCGTCATAGTCAGCCACACGAAGCTGGTATGGGTATTTGTCTTTGTCGTTTACTACCACATAAGAAATACGAGTTAAGAACGCACCTTTTTCACCAGTTAGCTCTTCATAAACTAAATCAGAAATACGGTGTGCATATTCTCTTAAGCGTTTACCAGGAACCGTGGCCTTTTTGTTAAACAGAACGTGATCTTTAGAAAGCACGAGCTGTCCTTCATCACTTAACGCACGGCTTTGCCCTTTGGTTAGCTGACCACGAACAATGTCGATCAACTGGTAGTTCACTACATATTGCCCTTCAGCATTCTTAGTGATACTACCGGTTAGCAATGAATCAACACCTAGATTCGTCCAAGCATCAAAATCCACCTCAGCTTCGCTGTAAGGCGTTTGAGGCATTTTGCTGGTCGCAACTGGGCTGAATTTACCACTACGCTGTAAATCAGAAGCAATAACCGCTGATACGTCATGTGGTAATGGTTCTGCACCTTCCCAACGGAAAGGAACAATAGCAATCGGTCTAGCAGAGTTTATACCGTCTGTAATAACCAGCTCCAGTGCTGCATGTGCAAACTGGCTGCTTGTCGCTATTACAAAAACAAAACTCAGTAATAGTTTTTTTAACACAAGTTCGTCCTTTTACTCTGGTGATACAGTTAAGTTAATGTCTTTCAGTGATTTCACAATGTCTGGGTCTTTAGGCAACGGATAAGATTGCACCTGCGCCACCGCGCGCTTGGTTGCTGCACACAAGCGGCTATCGCCATCCAAAATACTCAAGCTACCCAAAATCGCATTCGAACCCGTTGGAATAAGTTTAAGGTTCACTCGGCATGAGCGGCCTCTAAAGCTGTCTTCTAACAATAAGTTTTGTTGAATAAGCTGAGTATAGATAGCACCATAACGCTGTGCTTCATCACTAATAAATTGTTGTTTAGCCGAAGAGTTTTGAGTCGACTCAGTCTCAAGCCCTGCAAAGATATCATTCAATGCAGCTTCTTGTTGCTTGCGTTCTTTCTCTGCTCTCGCGGCGGCCTCTTTGGCCTTACGGGCTTTCTCAGCCGCTGCGGCAGCTTCTTTCTCTTTCGCTATACGTTGCTTTTCAGCACGTTCAGCGGCTTCTTTTTCTTTACGAGCTTTTTCTGCTGCTTCTTTCGCGGCTTTTTCTTTTGCCACGCGTTCTTGTTCAGCTTTGGCGACAGCCGCTTCTTTGGCTTTACGTTCTTTTTCAACCTTAACAAGCGCTGCTTCTTTAAGTTTACGATCCGCTTCGGCTTTAGCCGCTTTCTGTTGCTCTTGCTTTAAGCGCGTCTCTTCAACTTTACGTTGTTTCTCTTTCTCTACTCGACGCTTTTCAGCTTCACGGGTCGCTTTGGCCTCTTTTGCTTGCTGTTCTTTTAGCTTACGAATGTTTTCTTCTTCGGCTTTGCGATTCTTTTCAAGTCGCTCGCTTTCACGGCGTAATTTGTCTAACCGTTCTTGCTCTTTCTTACCCGCAGCTTCTCTTTGTTGACGAATCTGCTGAGCTTGCTGACGAACCAGTTGAGGATCAATTACGACTGCCTGAACCATCCGCCCTGTTGGCTTAGGTTCTGACATAGTAAAATCTGCTCCCCAAATAAGAGCAACGAATAGAATGACATGCAGCCCGATTGAAATTAGAAGCGGCGTTTTAGAATTATTGGATTTTTTATTATTCGCTTTCATGAATGCTACGGAGCTATTCCCTTATATCCGTTAAAAGGCCAACCTTTGGCACACCTGCACGGCTTAATTCATCAAGTAATAAAACCACTTCAGCGTAAGGCGTTGCGGCATCACCGCCGACCGCCACTGGAGAATTAGGCTTCAGAGACAACTCGGCTTTCACTCGAACAATAATGTCTTCAAGTGACAAACCGCGCTGTACGTCTTCGTTATTAACGCTTAGGCCAAGCTCACCGTCTTTGTTAACTTCAACAATAATAAAGCTGGCGTTCTCGTCACCCAACAGATCTTGAGCAGATTGAGCCGTTGAAGCTTTTGGTAATTCAACATCAACGCCTTGCGTAACGAATGGTGAGGTCACCATAAAAATAATCAGCAAAACCAGCATAACGTCGATGTAAGGTACAACGTTAATCTCTGCCGTCATTTTGCGTTTTTTAGGTTGGTATCCAGCCATCTATTATTCCCTGCCAGCCATCGCTTGACGGTGAAGAATACTGTGAAACTCTTCAGAGAAAGTCGCGTAATTGTGTTCTAGTTTACCCACTCTACTGCTAAAGCGGTTGTAAGCCATAACAGCTGGAATCGCTGCAAATAGACCCATAGCGGTTGCGATCAGTGCTTCTGCGATACCGGGAGCTACCATTGCTAGCGTCGCCTGCTTAACTTCACCTAATGCGATGAACGAATGCATGATGCCCCAAACGGTACCAAATAGGCCGATATATGGGCTGATAGAGCCGACTGTTGCTAAGAAAGGCAAGTTGGTTTCTAGCTCATCAACTTCACGGGCAACCGCAACGCGCATTGCACGGCCAGTACCTTCCATAATGAAGTCTGGAGACGTCGCGTTTGATTTACGTAGGCGAGCAAACTCAGTAAAGCCTGCGTAGAAAATTTCTTCAGTACCAGAAAGCTCGTCTTTGCGTTTATTGCTCTCTTGATACAATTTAGCGAGATCAACGCCAGACCAGAATTTATCTTCAAACACTTCAGTTTGTTTCGAAGCTTGAGATAACACTTTACTTCTTTTTATGATCATTGCCCAAGAAGCAACAGACATGCCCATAAGAACCAGCATGACCATTTTAACCAGTAAACTGGCTTCTAAAATTAGGCCTAAGATTGAGATTTCAGCAGTCACTATTCGTTAGCTCCGTAAGAATAAATGTTGGCATTGCCTTTGGTTTCATTTTTTGATTGTCGATACATGCTACCTTAACCATTGCTTTACACAATGCTTTGCCATCAGGATTTACGATCTCTTGACAGAAGACCAAGGTAGCTCGCTTCAATTCGTAAATATTTGTAATGACTTGTAAAGAATCATCAAGGCGTGCGCCTTGAATAAAATCAATGTCCATATGTCGGACTACAAAACCGATATTTTGTTCTAACAATACTTGTTGAGAAACGCCAATTGAACGCAGCATCTCAGTTCGAGCGCGTTCAAAAAACTTGAGATAGTTAGAATGGTACACAACCCCACCAGCATCGGTGTCTTCGTAATATACGGTTACTGGCCATGTAAACGGCTTAGATAATCCCTGCAAATTAATACCACAATCCCAAAACGATAAAGATCTCACTATAACCTAACTCATTATCATTAATAGTATATGACAGTGAATTTTTTGAGTTAAGAGACGAAAAAAAAGGCCATCTGTTTAAGATGACCTCTCTTTGACTAAAAACCCAACAACTACCTAAGTTTACTTTGTTATAAACCTAATCCACTGCCCTATTTAGATAAGGCGTAGCGCTGTCAGGTAGAGCAAAATTGTGAGTGAAACGTATGGGCTAAACAGTAGTTGCCACATCCAAGCTCTCGGCTTAAATCCGATACCATAAACCATGCTTGAGCAAACCGCCCATATAAACATTGGCCCGATGATCGCATTAAAGCCACCGATGCTTGTCGCATACGCTTCAGGATCCCACATTACTAAACCAACATGCATGAAACCCAATATCAGGGATAAAACTCTTAACAGAGTCTTATCCATTGGTTGATGCAGCTTAGCAACTTGCTCCGCGAGATTACTCACTGTCTTTGTCCATCATTTCTGAATGCTCAAGCCAAAGAGCATTGATGATGCCGAATGCACATGCTAGAAGTACACCCAAAATCCATGCGAAATACCACATAAAATTTCTCCTAAGTTATTTAACTTCTAGCTTAGTAAGCTGAAACGTCGTTATCTTCGATGTGTTTCTTATCTAGACGACCGAACATTTTGTAGTATGTCCAAGTTGTGTAGCCAAGAATCACAGGCACCATTACCGCCGCAACTCCAGTCATAAGACCAAGCGTTAGCTCACTTGCTGTTGAATCCCACATAGTCAAACTATGGTCAGGGTTCAGGCTTGATGGCATTACGAATGGGAACATTGCAAAACCAGCCGTTAAAATAACACCAGCGTTAGATAGGCTTGAGAACAAGAATGCGAAACCACCACGCTCAAAGCGAGATGCAATCACTGCAAGCAGTGGCATTGCTACACCAAGAATCGGCGCAGCCCACATTGCTGGGTACGTTTCGAAGTTTGTCATCCAAGCACCAACTTGAAGTGATACTTCTTTGTTTAGTGGGTTTGAGTCAGCAAACGTATCGATAGTACTCGTGATGACATAGCCTTCGATAGATTGAACCCAGAAGCCACCAATAACAAACAGAGCAATAGCAATTAAGCCAGCGATCTGAGCGACGTTACGAGCGCGGCTGTGCAGCTCTTCTGTTGTCTTCATTTGAAGCCATGTTGCACCTTGCATAACGAACAACATCAGGGCCAACACACCACAAAGCAATGCAAATGGGTTTAGCAGAGCGAAGAACGTACCATGGTATTTAGACATCATAAATTCGTTCAGGTCAAAGGGTACACCCTGTAATAGGTTACCAAATGCCACACCGAAAATGATTGGCGGTACGGTGCCACTAAAGCAAAGTGCGTAGTCCCAAGTTTTACGCCATTTTGGATCTTCAATCTTAGAACGGTAATCAAGAGCGAGTGGTCGTAACCAAAGCGCTGCTAGCGTCGCGTACATTGCGAAGTAAAAACCAGAGAAAGACGTCGCGTAAACCAAAGGCCATGCAGCAAACAATGCACCACCAGCCGTAATTAGCCAAACTTGGTTGCCATCCCAGTGAGGGGCAATAGTATTGAGCATAATACGACGTTCAGTGTCGCTCTTACCAATAACCGGTGAAAGGGCTGCAACACCCATATCGAAGCCATCAGTTACGGCGAAACCAACCAGTAGAACACCGATCAACACCCACCAAATAAGTCGTAAGCTTTCGTAATCAAACATAATATTCCCTCACTTATACTTCGACTGAACGGCTAACTTTGTCTTCAACAGAGTTATCGTTTTGTTCAAAGTGGTAACGGCCTGTCTTTAAGCTACTTGGACCTTTACGTGCGAATTTCAGCATTAGGTAAACTTCAGCAATCAGGAACACTGTGTACAGTGCCAGAATTGCGAATAGAGAAGTCCAAAGCTGACCAATAGTTAGTGCTGATGCTGCAACGTTAACCGGTAGAATTTCACCAACCGCCCATGGTTGACGACCAAACTCAGCAACGAACCAACCCGCTTCAATCGCAATCCATGGTAGTGGAATTGAGAATAGCGCCGCTTTAAGTACCCATGGTTTCTGTTCGATCTTCTGACGACATGTTTGAACAAACGCCGCACCGAATACAAACAGCATAATGAAGCCACAAGCAACCATCAGACGGAATGACCAGAACAGAGGCCAAACTGTTGGGATTGAATCATCCGCAGCCATCTGGATTTGGTCTTCTGTTGCATCAACAACGTCGTCTGTGTAGCGCTTAAGGAGCAAGCCGTAACCTAGGTCACCTTTTACTTCATCGAAAGCTGCAATGTTTTCTTCAGATTTGTCGCCTGAACGTAGTTTTTCAAGCAACTCATATGCGTACATACCCGTGCGGATACGATCAACGTGGTCATCACGTAGGTCACGCAGGCCCGTTACTTCCGTATCAAGAGATCGTGTTGCGATGATACCCATTACGTAAGGAATTTTAATTGCGTAGTCAGTATTCATTGTTTCTTGGTTTGGAATACCAAAAACAGTAAATGCGGCTGGTGCCTCTTCCGTGTGCCACTCCGCTTCAACAGCAGCTAGCTTCACTTTTTGAACTTCACCAAGCTCGTAACCAGATTCATCACCTAGCACGATAACTGACAGGATCGCTGCCATGCCGAAAGATGCTGCAATCGCAAAAGAACGACGAGCAAAGGCAAGGTCACGACCTTTAAGAATGTAGTATGAGCTGATACCAAGGATGAACATTGCACCCGTAGTGTAACCAGACGCCACTGTGTGTACGAATTTAACCTGTGCTACTGGGTTTAGTACAACTTCAGCGAAGCTCACCATTTCCATACGCATAGTTTCAAAGTTAAATTCTGCACCTACTGGGTTTTGCATCCAGCCGTTTGCTACCAAGATCCAAAGCGCAGAGAAGTTAGAACCAAGTGCTACTAACCACGTTACCGCTAAGTGTTGACGCTTTGACAATCTGTCCCAACCGAAGAAGAAAAGACCAACAAAAGTAGACTCTAGGAAGAATGCAACAAGCGCTTCGATAGCCAGCGGTGCACCAAAGATGTCGCCAACATAGTGAGAATAGTAAGACCAGTTAGTACCAAACTGAAACTCCATGGTTAAGCCTGTCGCTACACCAAGAGCAAAGTTAATACCAAACAATTTACCCCAGAACTTGGTCATGTCCTTGTAAATTTGCTTGCCAGTCATTACATAGACTGACTCCATAATGGCAAGTAGAAATGCCATACCTAAAGTCAGTGGAACAAATAGGAAGTGATACATCGCTGTGAATGCAAACTGCAATCGCGACAGATCAACAACATCAATCATGGTAACTCCTTTGTGTCGGCTGAAAGACACTTGTGTGATTAATCACCGCAAAAATCCATGTTAAAACAATTTGTGTAATTGTTATTACAAATTGAAATTTGTAGCAAAAACGTACCGTTATAGTTAGATTATTGTTAAGCATGAGCTAATATAGCTGGCGCTAATATTACTGGTAAAATCAGTATGTTTCAAAAGGTTTATAGGAGAACCTTGCGTTGATTTGTATCAATTTTATTCCAGCAAATTAGAGTTATTTTTGAACAATCATGATTAAAATCACACCAATTTGGCCTCTGTTAATAACAGCGCATGATATCTGTGACAAAAGCTCAGCACCGTTTCAACATACAAACTACAACTACCTATAAAGTATTAACAAAACATATGACAACTTATTTCATTTTTTGTTACCTAAATCAAACTCGAAATCAAAGTTTCCATTTTTGAATCCTGATATTCAGACTTTTTATCGACTCGCTCAAAGAGTTGTTATTCAATAAAAACCAAAAAATCCCAGCGCTTATGCAACTGGGATCTTTAAAAATGAATAATTTAACGATTAGAAGGTTTATCTATTCCGAAGTGTAAATACGCTCTGTCGGTAGCAATTCGGCCTCGTGGGGTTCTTTGCAGATAACCTTGTTGGATTAAGTAGGGTTCCAATACGTCTTCAATGGTGTCTTTCTCTTCACCAATTGCTGCTGCCATGTTGTCGATACCCACAGGACCACCGCCAAACTTCTCCATAATCGCGAGCAGAAGTTTTCTATCCATATAGTCAAAACCTTTCGCGTCGACATCCAGCATGTTGAGTGCTTTGTCAGCGACATCAGGACAGATATGTCCATCACCCTTTACTTCCGCGTAGTCACGGACACGACGCAGCAATCGGTTAGCAATACGCGGTGTACCGCGTGCTCGGCGAGCAATTTCTAACGCCCCTTCCGACTCCAGTGAAAGCCCAAGACAATCTGCACTGCGCTGAACGATATTTTGAAGGTCTTCTACTTTGTAATACTCGAGACGTTGAGTTATCCCAAAACGGTCACGTAATGGAGAAGTTAGCGACCCAGCACGTGTTGTCGCGCCGATCAACGTAAACGGAGGTAAATCGATTTTAATAGAGCGCGCTGCTGGACCTTCACCAATCATGATGTCCAATTGGTAGTCTTCCATCGCAGGATAAAGCACCTCTTCAACCACAGGGCTCAAACGGTGGATTTCATCAATGAAAAGCACATCATTTTCTTCAAGGTTGGTTAATAGCGCCGCTAAATCGCCCGCCTTCTCCAATACCGGTCCCGAAGTGGTACGGATGCTCACATCCATTTCATTGGCAACAATGTTCGCAAGCGTGGTTTTACCTAAGCCCGGAGGGCCAAAAATCAACAGGTGATCCAGAGCTTCATTTCGCATTTGCGCTGCTTGAATGAAAATCTCCATCTGGTTACGAACGTGATCCTGACCTTGATAGTCGGAAAGTGCTTTAGGGCGAATTGCACGATCAATGACATCTTCATCTTTGAATACTGGGTTATCCGGTGCAATCAGGCGATCGGCTTCAATCATAAATTCTGTTATTCCTAACTCTGCTCTTACTGACTCTGCGCTTCTTGACTCTGTGTAAAGGCAAAGTGAATGAGTCTATTTTCTAGAACAAGTATATAAGGTATTAAACCATCGACTTCAGTGCTTCGCGAATCAGCTGTTCGCTCGTCATGCCATCTTTGGCCACTTGAGCGACAACCTTAGAAGCTTGAGTCGGCTTATAACCCAATGCAAGTAGAGCACTTACCGCTTCTTCTTCAGCGTCATGCACGGTTGGCATCGAGTCCATTGGTGCTGCATCAGTTGCTGGAGTAAACAAATCACCAGCACCCCACCCTTTCAGGCGATCTTTCATTTCAACGACAAGACGTTCGGCGGTTTTCTTACCAACGCCCGGAAGTTTAACAAGTGTCGAAATATCTTCGCGCTCAACACTTTGAACGAATTGACTTGCTGTCATTCCCGAAAGAATACCAAGGCCAAGTTTAGGGCCAACACCATTCGCTTTGATCACTTCACGGAACAAGGCACGCTCTTTAACAGTATTAAAACCATAAAGTAGTTGCGCATCTTCACGAACCACAAAATGAGTGTAGATAATTGCTTCTTCGCCCACGTTCGGTAATTCATAAAAACAGCTCATTGGCATTTGTACTTCATAACCAACACCACTCACTTCGATTAATAATTCTGGTGGCTGTTTTTCTATTAATGTACCGCGTAGACGTCCGATCACAATTCACTCTCTCGATGGAATTTAATTTGAGGGACAGAGTATAAAAGAACTGGATGCTTATCCAGTTCTTTGTGTTTATTAAGGCGATTTATTTAAGCTTGCTTCGCTTGTGAAACCACGCTGTTCAAGCTTTCGACCAATTCTTTCACCGAGGTAACATGACCAGTGAGTTCAGAGCCATAATTCGCGACTAAACCCGACACGGATTTGGTTTCTGCAACGCTTTGTGCGACCTCTGAACTCGCCAGGTCGAGTTCTTTTAGAGAGCCCATTTGCATCGCCATAATATCGGTCAGTTGATTGACATCGGTCGAGATAGTTTGAACCTCCGATATGATGTCGTTCATTTCATTAGCCGTGATTTCAATAATGTTTCTGCCATGTTCAACTTCCTCTTTACTGCGGTCCAGCAAGGTTCGAATCTCTATCGCTGAATGACTACTTTTCGCAGACAGCTCTCTCACTTGATCAGCCACCACAGCAAACCCTCTTCCCTGTTCGCCTGCGCGAGCGGCTTCTATCGCGGCGTTGAGTGCCAATAAATTGGTTTGTTCGGCTACGGAAGTAATAAGATCAGCAACTTTCATTATCTCTTGATTGCTTTGAATAATTTGACTGATTGCACTGGTCGAAGCTTCTAATGACTCAGAGCTCTTTTGCGCTTTCGTTCCTACCGCTTCACTGCGATCTTTCAGTTCTCCCACAAATGAGTTTGATTCTTCTATTCCTTGGGTCATTTGGTGAAGCTGTTGGCTCATCTGCTCGGCGGCACTCGCCTGAGATTCACAATTGATATTCAACACTTCGACTTGAGCATGCAAGTCTTGTGACTGCTGATCCAAATGCACCGAAACGTCCTGTAGGCTTTCAGAGTTCGAGTTAGCTTGGTCAAGTACAATTGAGAGTTGTCCCTCACTCTGGGTCGCTTGATTCGCTATCTGCTGGCTTTCTGAAATTGCATCCTCTGCCATTTCTATCGCCACCTCTTTTTGCTTAGCCGTAAAAGCTTGAGCAATACAAATAACAACGAGCGGCATAATCACACCAGACCATGTTTCAACGACTACGGCTTCCGGAGTGAGCACTAACTGCGGAAACTCAAACCCTTTAAGGTGAGCTGAAGTCATCACCAGCGAAACACCGATAACCAACCCACTCCACACCAAGGCGACAATTCGAGTCCCAGATAAAAAGAAAGCAACCACCAGCAAAGGTACCCAGTAAGCTTGAGTTGAAGCAACAACACCACCGCTTTGATAGATGATATTAAGTGCGTGTACCGCCATACCAACAAAACCAAAATTCAATGCAAGGCTAGGCTTACTCGTGATGCGTAATAGAAGCGCCGAGATCAGTTCAAATACGATAAGAAATACGGAAGTAACAACAAGCAACGGCTCTTCGTGCTTTGTCCATTTTAAGAAGCTATACACACCTACGAAGAATGCGATAAAAGTGAAGAGTAATAAGATATCGGCTTGCCTGACTTCGTTGTTACTCCATTTGGTACGATTGGGTAGAAACAACGCGCGCCACAGCTTTATAGGGTTCATCAGTGATCATCCTTGATTAACTTGTAAGACCTCCGACCAATGTTAATAACATGTTAAATAGGACGCAATATTCTTATCAAAGATCTGTTCGAAAGATCTCATTTCATCAAGGATTTAACTGTGATTATGGTGTGTTGATTGTTTTGCAGTAGAAGGAATTAGAAGGTTAGGCTCTTAAGAATAAAGAGCCCAACAATGACTTAGAATGGATTAACGGTAACGGCCTTTTTTCGCACCTGTTGCTTTGCCAGCAAGTGCGATCAGCGTTTTATTGGTGTTAGCGTGAGTGATTGCTACGCCTAGAGCATCGGCGGCATCAGCCTGTGGTTTGGCAGGTAATTTAAGCATGCTCATCACCATGTTCTGAACCATTAACTTATCGGCACCGCCATTACCTGTTACGGCTTGCTTGATTAGACGAGCGGCGTACTCATGCACTGGTAGATCAGCGTTAACCGCCGCCACAATCGCGCTACCACGAGCTTGTCCGAGCTTAAGTGCAGAATCAGCATTCTTCGCCATAAAGACCTGCTCTATCGCGAATACATCTGGCTGAAACTGAGTAATGATTTCGCTCACACCTGCATAGATCTGCTTAAGTCGACCTGGCAGTTCTTTTTCTGACATGCGGATACAACCACTACCTAAGTAATACAGATGACGGCCGTTTTGACGAATAACGCCATAACCGGTAATGCGTGAGCCAGGATCGATCCCTAATATAATAGACATAACTTCAAATACTGATTATTTATACATGCTTTTGTTCATTGGCTTAGTATATCTGACGATAAAAAAAATGCCCGTTAAATTAACGGGCATTTCGTTGTTCTATCGAAAGTTTAGCTTAATCGTTTGATTAGCCTTCTTTCTTCGCTAATTTAACTGCGATTGCTAGCTCTTCCAGCGATGCTGGATTTGCTAGGCTTGGCGCGTCTGTTAGTAGACATGCTGCAGCCGTTGTTTTCGGGAATGCGATAACGTCACGGATGTTCTCTGTACCACAAAGAAGCATTGCTAGACGGTCAAGACCGAACGCTAAACCTGCGTGTGGTGGAGTTCCGTACTTAAGCGCTTCAAGTAGGAAGCCGAACTTCTCTTGTTGCTCTTGTGCTTCGATACCTAGGATACCAAATACCGCTGTTTGCATTTCTGCGTTATGAATACGTACAGAACCACCGCCTACTTCGTAGCCGTTGATTACCATGTCGTATGCATCAGAATTAGCTGCTGCTGGGTTTGCTTTTAGCTCTTCTGCATTCATACCTAGAGGCGATGTGAATGGGTGGTGCATAGCGTGTAGGTTGCCTTCACCATCTTCTTCAAACATTGGGAAATCAATAACCCAAAGTGGAGCCCAAGCTTTCTTATCTGTTAGCTCTAAGTCATCACCTAGTTTGATACGAAGTGCGCCCATTGCTTCAGAAACAATGTTCGCTTTATCTGCACCAAATAGAATGATGTCGCCAGATTCAGCTTGAGTACGCTCAAGAATGCCGTTAATCACATCTTCGTTTAGGAACTTAGCGACTGGAGATTGGATACCTTCCATGCCTGCAGCACGGTCGTTAACCTTCATCCAAGCAAGACCTTTCGCGCCGTAGATACCTACGTGCTCTGCGTAACCATCGATTTGCTTACGAGTTAGCTTAGCGCCACCCGGAACACGGATTACTGCTACGCGACCTTTCTCGTCGTTCGCAGGACCAGAGAATACTTTAAACTCTACGTCTTTCAGTAGGTCAGCAACATCAACTAGCTCTAGTGGGTTACGTAGATCTGGCTTATCAGAACCAAAACGACGAATCGCTTCAGAGAAAGGCATTACTGGGAATTGACCCAGTTCAACATCTAGAAGCTCTTTCCACATATCGTGAACAAGTTTCTCAGTGATACCACGAACTTCTTGAGAAGATAGGAATGATGTTTCGATATCGATTTGAGTAAATTCAGGCTGACGGTCAGCACGTAAATCTTCATCACGGAAACATTTAACGATTTGGTAGTAACGGTCAAAACCAGACATCATCAGCAGTTGCTTGAACAGCTGAGGAGATTGAGGAAGTGCGTAGAAGCTACCCTTGTGAACGCGGCTTGGCACTAGGTAATCACGAGCACCTTCTGGCGTTGCTTTAGTTAGTACTGGCGTTTCGATATCTAGGAATAGGTTCTCATCAAGGAAACGGCGAACGAAGCTAGAAGCTCGTGCACGAAGTTTGATGCGGTCACTCATTTCTGGACGACGAAGATCGATGTAACGGTATTTAAGACGCTGCTCTTCAGAGTTCGTTTGGTTGAAATCTAATGGAAGCGCTTCTGAACGGTTGATGATTTCTAGGCCTGTCGCGTAAAGTTCAACTTCACCTGTCGACATGTCTTTGTTTACTTGGCTGTCAGGACGAACACGTACTTCACCCGTAAACTTGATGCAGAATTCATTACGCAGTTGGCTAGCGATTTCAAAGATATCTTTCATATCTGGATCGACAACAACCTGAACTACGCCTTCACGGTCACGCATATCAATAAAGATAAGACCGCCTAAATCACGGCGACGATTTACCCAGCCGCACAATTCTACAGTTTGTCCCGCCAGGGACTTGTTCAGGTTACCACAGTAATGGGTACGCATAATGAATTTCCCAATCTCTTAATAATTTACTAATTTCGAAGCTGCAGGTGGTCATACCTAACCTACAAAGCAAAGAAACATTTATACGCGGAAACTCATTTAAAATCGACCTTCCGCGATCGAATATATTGTGTTTTATCTGGCTTTGCTGCTTTTTAGCCCATCAAGTGCGCAAAGATTCATCAAAACCGAAAAAATTGGCAGAATTATATCTCGAAAGTACCTTAATCGGCAAAAGTCTCGTACAGTAGATTTGCGCTTCAACTAAAACTTTTTGTAATGACTAACGACGCGAAGATAAATAGCGTGATGACTAACGGTGAGATAACGATGGCAACTTTACCTCTAAGACTTGGATTAACCATGTGGTCTCATTCTGAGTGGCAAAGTCAGTTCTATGGTAAAGGGACGAAACCGGCTGAGCGCCTAGAAAAGTACACCCAAGTTTTTCATACGGTTGAAGGGAATACGACGTTCTATGCCACGCCTAGTATGTCAACCGTTCACAACTGGAAAGCAGCGAGTCATGATGATTTCAAATTTACCTTCAAACTGCCTAAATTCATCACCCACCAGCAGCAACTCAGGCACTGCCAAGCCGAACTCAAAGAGTTTCTAATGACCATGTCGCCACTGCACGATCGCATTGGCCAGTGGACGATTCAACTACCACACAGCTTTGAACCAAGCATGCTCCCTGCCCTACAAAAATTTTGTACATTATTCCCGAAAGACATGCAGCTTGGTGTTGAAGTTCGTCATCTTGGTTTCTTTGACAAAAGCGACGCCGAAAAACGCTTCAATCAATGGCTCGTTGAAGAAGGCATTAATCGTATTATTATGGATAGTCGCCCAGTTTTCTCCGCACCACCAACCACTGAAGCGGTGATCGATGCGCATCAGAAAAAGCCGCGCGTTCCCGTTCATGCTATTGCGACCGCCAATAATCCAATGATTCGCTTTATTGGCCACCCTGACCAAAAGCCTAACATCGAATTCTTTAAACCTTGGTTTGCCAAAATCCCGAACTGGCTTGCTGAAGGTAAACAACCTTATTTGATGATCCACACCCCAGACAATAATCACTCCCCCGAACTTGCAGTCGCTATCTATCAGCAGCTACAAAAGCAAGTCACTGAAAGCACGTCATTATTATTGCCCGATCTTGCTCAATTTCCAGCTCAGAAAGGCAACCATCAAATCTCGATGTTTTAATCCCTTTCCTCTATATACAATCAATCATTGAGAGTAATCTCAGTTTTCGTGACAGACGCGCTTTTTTTACGTAAAATACGTCCCCTTTTATTTGGTACGAAATCTGTGCCAATTACGCTGACTGTCGAGAGAAAATGCCATGAGCAACACAGACAATATCTTTTCCGCTCCTATTGATAAAATTGGAGACTTCACCTTTGACGCAAGAGTCGCTGAAGTATTTCCGGATATGATTCAACGCTCGGTGCCTGGCTACAGCAATATCATCTCTGCGATCGGCATGTTGGCTGAGCGCTTCGTTAAACCGCATTCAAATATCTATGACCTAGGCTGCTCTCTTGGCGCAGCTACGCTCTCAATGCGTCGTCATATTAAACAAGAAGGTTGCACGATTTTTGCTGTCGATAATTCAGAAGCGATGGTTGAACGCTGCAAATTACATGTAAATGCTTATCGCAGTGACACTCCTGTTGAAGTGATTGAAGCGGATATTCGTGAAATCGAAATCAAAGACGCATCGGTTGTGGTATTGAATTTCACTTTACAGTTTTTGTCTCCAGATGACCGCTTAGCATTGTTACAAAAAATTCACTCAGGCCTACGCCCTGGTGGGATCTTAATCTTATCTGAGAAGTACGTTTTCGAAGACGAGAGCTCAAATGAACTGCTGATTGACCTTCACCATGATTTCAAACGAGCTAACGGATACAGCGAGCTAGAAGTTAGCCAAAAACGTAGCGCAATTGAAAACGTTATGCGCCCAGACTCGATCAAGGTCCATAAAGAGCGTTTCCAAGAAATCGGCTTTTCTAGCAGCGAAGTGTGGTTCCAATGTTTCAACTTCGGTTCGATGTTCGCAATTAAGTAGATCACCACACAATGTTCTAAAGACGATACTGTCGGGCTTTAGTCACTAATTTTCGGTGTTGTGATGATAGACATCACACACATTATGAATTCCACAACGGTTAATATTATCCATGTTTAATTTTGCTAATTTTTATCAACTTATTGCCCAAGACACTCGCCTTCAGCCGTGGCTCAATGTTCTACCTCAACAACTGACGGATTGGCAAAATGCAGAGCACGGTGACTTCGACCGTTGGTTACGTGCGCTGAACAAAATCCCACAAGGTGTACCAGACCAAGTTGACCTAAAAAATTCAGTCACGATTGGCAGCAGCACACCGTTTCACACGGGTGAACTTAAAAAGTTAGAAAGCTTATTGAAGACTTTCCACCCTTGGAGAAAAGGCCCTTACACTGTTCATGATATTCATATCGATACAGAATGGCGCAGCGACTGGAAATGGGATCGTGTGCTTCCACATATTTCTCCACTGAAAAACCGTTCAGTACTCGATGTGGGTTGCGGCAATGGTTACCACATGTGGCGCATGCTGGGTGAAGGTGCACGCCTAACGGTTGGTATCGATCCTTCTCACCTTTTCCTTGTTCAATTCGAAGCAATTCGTAAATTATTGGGCGATGACCAACGTGCCCATCTTTTACCTATGGGTATTGAGCAACTGCCAAAGCTGGAAGCTTACGACACTGTATTTAGCATGGGTGTGTTGTATCACCGTCGTTCACCGCTTGATCACTTGATTCAACTGAAAGACCAATTAGCATCTGGTGGTGAGTTGGTCCTTGAAACCCTAGTGATTGAAGGTGACGAAAACGCGGTGCTGGTTCCAGTTGATCGTTACGCACAAATGAGAAATGTCTACTTCTTCCCTTCTGCTCGCGCGCTAAAACGCTGGCTTGAACAGGTTGGCTTTGAAGACGTACGTATCGTTGACGAAAATGTTACGACAGTTGGCGAACAACGCACAACAGAATGGATGACACACAACTCTCTACCAGATTATTTAGACCCTAATGATCCAAGTAAAACAGTTGAAGGTCACCCAGCACCAAGACGTGCTGTTCTAGTGGCAACAAAGCCATAAACTAGACAATAAAAGAATCATAGTTTGCTCGAGGAAACCTTTTAGTTTGCTTCGTAGCGCACTCTGACTTCAAAGAGCATAAATTGCACATAAATTGACTTATGTTTAATAAGTGAGCTATTTCCAATAGCAACAATTGGCGCAGCGCTCACATTGCGATTCAATATGACCAGACTCTTACAATAGGGTGCTTCACGCATCCTTTTTTGTGGGCTAAACTCTTAAATAGTCTGAACTATTCTCTAATTCTCAAAGGTTTTTTTATGTTTAAGCGATTATCGCCAATTGTGGCGGTTGGTTTGCTCTCTGGTTGCACCCTTACTAACGGTGCTTCCTACCACCAAGAAACTCTCGATGCTATTTCCCGCTCAGAGACAAACATCGCAAATAAGGTTCAAAATCTTGAACTGCAACTAAGTAATCAAAGTGATTATATTGAAAGCTTAGAAGATGAAATCACGACCCTATCTAGTCAATTAGATGTTCATCTAACAAACATGGAACACAAAGTTATTGAAGAGTTAGAAGAAGAGGAGCCTGTTGCAGTTGCAGCGGCACCTATCGCTCCTACATCACAACCAACCATTCTTGGCGGAATCGAAAAAGTATCTATCGATTCGATTAAACAAAGCTTTGATGCTCGTGTTGATACGGGTGCTACCACCTCTTCTTTGAATGCTGTCGATATCAAAGAATTCGAACGCAACGGAAAGAACTGGATTAAGTTCCATCTAGACGATAAAGCGCAAGCCGTAGAAGACCAAAAATGGATTGAAGCGCCAGTTGTACGGTATGTAAAAATCCGTCAGTCAACGAATGACAAAGCAGAACGTCGAGCTGTGATCGAATTATGGGTTAAAGTTGGAAAAATCCATGAAAAAGCGCAATTTACATTGGCGGATCGCTCTCAAATGAGTCACCCTGTATTACTAGGGCGCGAATTTATCAAAGACATAGCGCTAGTAGATGTAAGTAAAAAGTACGTACAAACGGAAGTTAAATAACAATAGTAGGGTAAGCTATGACGTCAAGAATTCCATTTTATATCTCAATTTTCCTGCTCATCGTGGCAGGAATAACACTCAGTATGTTCAGACATACCACCTACGGTGTACCCTGGACTCCAGGGGAAACTAATCAAGTTTGGGACATTGAAGCTCGTATCGAATTCAATGCAGCGGGTAAAGAAGCAAAAGTTTCACTAGCCGCACCTCACACGCAGTCTAATTTTACACTTATTAGTGAGTCAGCTTCATCACCAGGCTACGGCATTTCATACTTGAATACAGATTCAGGTCGCCGAGCAGAATGGTCCATTCGTCATGCAGATGGCCCGCAGACTATCTACTACAAGACACAATTCTTAGTAGATAGCCAAGCGAACGTGACCGCGACGCCTCCAGACGGTGATGTCACTCAACCAAGCTTTGACGGTCCTGAAGAAGCCGCGGCCCTTGCTTTGATAGACAGAGCAACCAAGCGCTCAGCAGACAACATCACCTTTACTCGTGAATTAATCAAAACGCTTAACGATCCAGACAGCCAAAACTCAGCGCTGATTTTGAATAACATGACCAAAGTGGAGGCGACACACAAGCTACTTTCTGCAGCTAAAATCCACAACAAGGTTGTCGGTGTTATTGAATTGGAAGACGGACGTCGTCGCCAATCAATCCAGCACATGAACCAAATTTGGGATAATAACCAGTGGGTTCTCTTCTCTCCTGAATCTAGCGAGCAACAAGTTCAACCAAACCTACTCATCTGGGACGAGTCAAATGTCTCGCTATTAGATGTTGTGGGCGGCCAGAACAGTAAAGTTCACTTCTCTATGATTGCTCAAGAAATCTCGCCAACAGAAGCAACCAACAGCAAAGTATCTGCCGATCAACTATTGAACCTATCGATCCACAGCCTACCGTTAGAAGAACAAGCGATGTTTAAAACCATCATGCTGATTCCAATAGGTGCGCTTATCGTTGTGTTCTTGCGTGTCATCATAGGTCTTAAGACTTCTGGTACGTTCATGCCCGTTCTGATTGCTGTAGCATTCGTTCAAACTCAGTTGGTTACAGGCATTGTTGGCTTCCTACTAATTGTCGGTACTGGTCTTGTAATACGAAGTTACTTGTCCAAACTCAACCTCTTGTTAGTTGCCAGGATATCCGCCGTAATCATTACGGTAATTATGATTATCTCGATATTTACTGTCGTCGCATTTAAAATCGGACTAACAGAAGGTCTATCGATTACGTTCTTCCCAATGATTATCTTGTCTTGGACTATCGAACGTATGTCTATCCTTTGGGAAGAAGAAGGCGCGAAAGAAGTAGTACTACAAGGTGGTGGCTCTCTATTTACCGCGGTTCTTGTTTACTTAGGCATGACTAACCCGTTCATTCAGCACTTGACGTTCAACTTTATTGGTTTGCAGCTTGTTATTCTAGCGACCATCTTGCTACTAGGTAACTACACGGGCTACCGTCTAACCGAGCTTCGTCGCTTTAAACCGCTAGCGGAGGACTAAGTTATGTTTGATCAATTTACTTCACCGTTTAAGTTGAAAGACAAAGGCATAATGGGAATGAACAAGCGTAACCATAGTTATATTGGTCGCTACAATGATCGTTCCAAGTATCCACTCGTTGATGACAAGCTTAAGACTAAGATTATTGCTGAACAAGCGGGTGCAACTGTACCTACATTGATTGGCGTTATTGGTCACCAAGCTGAAGTAAGAACAATCCACAAAATGGTTAAAGAGTGGCCCGGTTTTGTAATCAAGCCGGCTCAAGGTAGTGGTGGTAAAGGCATCCTTGTTGTCATCTCTCACAAAGATGGTGTTTATACCAAGCCATCGGGTTCTACCATTAATGAAGAAGACGTAGAGCGTCACATCAGTAACGCTCTGGCCGGTCTTTTCTCACTAGGCGGTAAGAACGACGTAGCCGTGGTTGAAAACCTCATTAAATTTGATGAGTGTTTCGAAGGCTTCAGTTACGAAGGCGTGCCAGATGTACGAATTATCGTATTTAAAGGCTACCCTGTGATGGCAATGATGCGCCTATCCACTTCAGCTTCTGACGGCAAGGCGAACTTGCACCAAGGTGCTGTCGGGGTCGGTATTTGCATCGCGACCGGGAAAGCCGTTCGTGCGGTTCAGTTTGACCAACCAGTCACTCATCACCCAGATACGGGGAAAGAGTTGGCGTCACTTCAAGTGCCACATTGGGAGAAACTACTGACTCTTGCATCAAGTGCTTGGGAAATGACAGGTCTTGGTTACATGGGTACTGACATGGTTTTAGACCAAGAAGAAGGCCCTATGGTACTGGAACTCAATGCTCGCCCTGGATTGGCAATACAGATTGCAAACGGCGCTGGTTTATTGCCTCGCTTGCATCATATTGAAAATCTAGGCACACCCGCTGAATATCCAAAGCCAGCAGAACGTGTTGCATACGCTGCAAAACAATTTGGTGTTCACGGTAATGAATTGTCTACTCACAAAATGATTGACTAGAATATTCCAAACCATACCTAGCACAACAAAAAAGCCGCATAACTCTGAGAGTTACGCGGCTTTTTAATCTCTGTCGTTAATCCTTTTAAGCTAACGAATCAGGCCAAGGGGCTCTGTCTAAAGTCGTTAGGTTAAAGTAGTGAGGCTTAAGTCTATTAAGTTAAACAGTGTAGATTAAGCCTCCGTTTCTGCGATTTCCGGTTCACGGATTAGATCAATACGCACTGCTGCCACCTTAAACTCTGGGATCTTAGCGTGAGGATCAGTCGCTGTGGTCGTTAAACGGTTGACCGGAGACTCAACAAAATGGAATGGAATAAACACCACGCCCTTTTGCATCCGCTTAGTGACAAATGCAGCAATCTCAATCTCACCACGTCGGGTCGATACCTTAAGCATTTGACCGTTCGAAATGCCTAGCTCTTCTGCATCATGAACGCTCAACATCGCGCGAGGACCCGCTAAGTTATCGAGCCCTTTAGTTTTACGAGTCATGGTCCCAGTATGAAACTGCTCCAAAACACGCCCAGTTGTTAGTACTAACGGGTATTCTGCATCTGGAAGCTCAGCCGCATATCTAAACGGAATCGCTTCCATCTGACCACGTCCGCGAGTGAACTGAGTCTGGTGCATAATACGAGTACCGTCAGGATTGTTTTTATTACTTGGCCATTGAACGCCGTTGACCGTAATGTTCTCCCAACGTAAACCACCGTATTGAGGAGTCACTCTTGCGATCTCATTGGTTATATCAGCAACAGTGCTATATTCCCAGTTCCCTCCCATTGCGTTGGCTAGCAATTGAATGATCACCCAGTCTTCTTTGGCCTCACCTGGAGGTAATACGGCTGGGTTAATACGCTGAACTCGACGCTCAGTATTGGTAAAATGGCCCGATTTTTCAGCAAACGAACAAGACGGCAGAACCACATCGGCATACTGAGCGGTTTCTGTTAAGAAGATATCTTGAACCACAAGAAAGTCTAAGGCTTCAAGCCCTTCAATTACGTGAGCTTGGTTCGGATCGCTGAGTACAGGGTTTTCACCCATTACGTACAAACCACGTACGTCACGATGGCATGCGCCATCAATTATCTCGGTCAACGTTAAGCCCGCTTCAGCGGGTAAATCTGAAACGCCCCACTCCATCGCAAACTTCTGACGCACCATCGGATTATAAACTTTTTGATAGCCAGGTAGGTTGTTTGGTAAGGCACCCATGTCACACGCGCCCTGTACATTAGATTGTCCACGCAGCGGGTTAATGCCACCACCTTCAATACCAATGTTGCCACACAGTAATTGAAGATTAGCAATAGAGCGAACATTGTCATGCCCTGTGGTGTGCTGCGTGATACCCATAGAGTAATACACCGCGGTGCGTTCAGCAGTACCGATCAAGCGAGCCATAGCGAAGATATCATCGGCTTTCACACCGGTAACCAGTTCGACTTTTTCGAGTGAATAACTTGGCGACATGACCTCTTGTAACAAGGTATCAAAGCCATCAACTCGTTCATCGATGTAATCTTGGTCATACCAACCGTGTTTGATGATCTGTTGCATGACGCCATTGATCAGCATCACATCAGTACCCGGGCGGTGTGCTAAGTAAAGTTCGGCATGATCAGCAATATCAATTCGTTTTGGATCAGCAACGATCAATCGTGCTCCACCATGCCTCACCGCTTGCTTGATGTGCGAGCCAATAATAGGGTGCGCCGATGTGGTGTCTGAACCAATGATGAAAATTACATCTGAGTGCTTAATACTCGGAATATCATTGGTCATCGCCCCACTACCCAGTGAAGCCTCTAAGCCAGTCACCGTTGAAGCATGACAAAGACGAGCACAGTGATCGACGTTATTGGTTCCAAGTTCGCGACGTATGAACTTTTGGAACGCATAGTTATCTTCGTTCGTCGTTTTTGCCGACGAGAAACCCGCCAAGGCATTGCTACCAAAACCTTGCTTAATCGCGGTGAACTTATCAGCAATGAGCGTAATCGCGTCATCCCAACTTGCCGGTTGCAACCAACCATCTTTGCGTATTAGTGGTGTCGTTAGGCGCGCATCACTGCCAACAAAATCAAAACCGAACCGGCCCTTAACGCAAAGCATGCCTTCATTAACCGGAGAGTTTGCACCTTCGATGTAGCGGATTTTATTCTGCTTTTCATCGACGTGCATCGTGAGCTTACAACCCACACCGCAGTAGGTACAAATCGTATCGACTTTCTTCAAGGCATCTGTATCGCCTTGCTTTCTATCTCGAGCATCCACCATTGCGCCCGTTGGACACACTTGAACACACGAACCACATTGAACACAGTTAGAATCACCCATTAGTGTCTTGTCTGCTCCAAAATTAGGGCGACACTCAGGCCTTGATGCTGGCTTGCCATTTGACTGATTCATGAAGCTTAGAACTCCATGAACATTCTGTTCGCGACACGCTTGGATACACTGCCCGCAACTGATACAGCGGTTGGCATCAAAGATAATAAATTCAGAGCTGTCATCGACCGCGAATTTTTGCCTTGTTAAGCCGACCTTAGTTTCTTCTGCGCGAATCGCTTGCCAACTGTCATTAGAAGCTACATCGATTTTGTACTCTGGATGCGTTTGCGTTGCTTTGTATTCGGTCGAGTAATCTCGTAGGTCGCAGTCTGTATTCGCTTGGCAGCCACACTCTAAACACCTTGTAGCTTCCGCTATCGCATCCGCATTATCAAAGCCTGTTTCTACTTCTTCGAAGCTTTGCTCTCGTTGCTCTGGGGTCAACTCTGGCATAATTTTGCGCGCCATGCGCTGTATTGATTTGAATTGCTCAGGGTCAACGGCTTTTAATTGCTTATGCTTTCTTGAGTTAAACGGTTTGGCCGGAATGTTATCCATGTCACCATGGAAAAAGCGATCGATCGCTTGCGCTGCAATACGCCCATCCCCCACGGCTTCCACTGCCGTTGCAGGGCCACGTCGGAAATCACCAATACTGAAGATATTACCAGTACCCGTGTGCATGGTTTGCGGATCAGCATCAGCGGTATTCCAGCGTGTCAGCGGGATATCAATAGCTTCATTATCCATAAAGCTCAGATCAGGCTTTTGCGACACGGCAGCGATGACCGTATCAAACGCTTCAACAAAGAACTCGCCAGTTGGTTTAGGGCTACGACGACCTGAAGCATCAGCCGGTCCCAAAGCCATTCGTTCTAATCTTATCTCCGATACGTGACCGTTTTCATCTGCAATATTCTCCGCCGGATTGGTCAAGAAGTGGAACTTTACGCCTTCGTGTTCGGCTTCTTCGATTTCGTAATCTTCCGCAGGCATCTCATCGCGTGTACGACGATAGACCAGCGTGGTATCAGCGCCATCTCGCACTGCCGTTCTCGCACAGTCAATCGCAGTGTTACCGCCACCGATCACCGCTACTTTTTTACCGGTAATGAACTGCTGATCGGTCACGTAATCTTTCAGGTAATCCACACCTAAATAGCAGCCACCAAGCTCACTGCCCGGATAATTCATTTCAACGGCTTGAGATGCACCAACCGCTAAACAAACCGCATCAAAATCGTTACTTAAATCAGACAGTGTAAAATCGACACCGAGCTTTTTATCACACTCAACCGCCATTCCGTTGCGACACATCAGTTCAATTTCTTTGTCTAGAATCGACTTAGGTAAACGATATTCAGGGATACCATAACGTAGCCAGCCACCCGCTTTGGGCATCGACTCATAAACACTGACGTCATAACCTTCATTAGACAGATAATAACCGGTTGTAAGTCCACCGGGGCCACTACCCACAATCGCTATACTCTTACCTTTACTCGGCTTCTTAGCAGGCATATAGCTTTCTTGAGCGGCTAGATCCGCATCGGCAGCGTGTCGTTTGAGTTGACGGATCGCGATCGATTCATCGACTAAATTACGACGACATTCGGTTTCACAAAAAGCAGGACATACTCGACCAATTGAAAGTGGCATTGGTAATGTCTTTTTGATCACCTCAATCGCTTTAATGTGATCATTTTGAGCGATATGATGGAGGTAAGACTGGATATCAACGCCAGCAGGACAAGCCGTTTGGCATGGCGCCTCACAGTCAGCGTAGTGGTCTGTCATGATACGATTTAGTGCTTCTTGTCGATGAGCGGTCAGTTGCTTTGACTGAGTCGTAATCTCCAATCCATTAGACACTTCTAGTTCGCAAGAACGTGTCACACCAACGCCATCTACCTCAACAACACACAAATCACACGGTACTTTATCCGCTGTTTTGTTCAAACCACATAAAGATGGGATCTCCAAACCACATATTTTTGCCGCCTCAAGAACAGTTTGCCCTTGTTCGACAATTCGATATTTCCCATCAATAAGGATTTGAATCATACCTAAGTCCTACCTTTACCTTTCGCACATCGCGAGTTATCAACAATTAAAATTTAAGTAATACAATATTATTAATATTATTAAACCTATGTCATTACCATACATTATTTGTGGTTTTGTGCGTGTGACCTCAAACAAGTTCCGTTGATAATAACCATAAGGTATGAGTGGTCATATCAGTGTCGACGAGAGGATTAGGCGGAAGGTGCTCAGTTGTAGAAATTAGATTCAAGGTACAAAAAAGCCCCTAATGATTAGGGGCTTTGAACAAATATCATTGAGTCGCTTTCGAGCTTATAGCTTAGCTATCAAGGTTATAACTCGGCTATCAAAGCTATTGCTCAGTTTCTTCGATAAGCTCTTGCACCGGTGATGCTGGTTTGTTTTGAGCAAAGCCTCTTAGGCCAACAACGTGTACGTGTTCGTGGTCTTTAAAGACCTTACGTACTAGCTTGTAGGTTGTGCCTTTTTCTGGGCTAATGTTCTCTGGCGCTGCAATCAGAAGTTGCATGCCTAGACGGTCACACAGTTCAAACAGCGTAGAGATAGACTTAGAATCCAGACGTGCTGCTTCATCAAGGAACAACAAACGACATGGAACGATGTCTTTGCTGCGTAGTCGACGAGATTCCTCTTCCCAACTTTGAATAACCATCAATAGGATTGACTGACCCGTACCGATCGCCTCACCCGTAGACAGCGCACCCGATTCCGCTTGTAACCAACCATCTGAACCACGGTTAACTTCAACACTTAGCTCTAGGTAGTTACGGTAATCCAGTAACTCTTCTCCCAGAACTTGTGGAGAACGTTGGCCCATATCGATATGTGGATTCACGCGTTGGAACAGTTTCGCCATCGCTTCAGAGAAAGTAAAACGCGTCGATTCAAACAAGTCTTTGTGCTGCTCTTGTTGAGTCGCTAGACCTGATAGCAAGATCTCGTGACTTTCACGGATCTTAACGTTCAGACGCACGCCTTTAACCTGACCAAAGTAGATGTTCGACAAACCTTGGTTCAGCATACGAATACGGTTCTGCTCACGCTGAATCGTTTTCTTGATGATACTTGCTACCGATTCAGAGCTGATCGCTAAGCGGTTTTCACGCTGCGTCAATTCTTCTGTTAGACGAGCCAGTTCAACTTCCATCTCTTCGATAGCTTCAACCGGATCATCCGTACGAATAATATCCTGACGAATACGCTCGCGAAGGTGTTGGTAAACCGCAATGTAGAACAAAACCTTACGTTCTGGATGCGCGTTGTCTTCAGAGAGACGCAGCGAATCACGTAGGTCGTCATTGTCAGCGACAGCTAAACGTAGCGCACCCAATGACTTATCTGACATTGAGCGAAGCTCGCCCGCCGTTAGGTAAGCCAATTCACGCTTGTGCAAACGACGTTCAACGTCATTCTCACGAGCTAAACGAAGTACTGAACACCAGCCTGCTTTTGCTGCGACAACGAAAGTGCGAAGCTCTGTGTACTCTTTCTGAACTTTCTTAAGGCGCTTAGCCAGTGCTTTCATCTCAAGTTCAGTTGATGTAATCGTACGCTCGTATTCGCTCTTACGGCTACGAGACGTGTGCAAGCGCTCATGAAGGTCATCACGACGACGTACAGCACGTTCTTCAGCGCCTTCATCAGCATTAACGCCAAACTCTTGTAGCTCTTGCTTGAACTCTTGAACCGTTTCTTGTTTCGCTTGGTGCGCGCTCTTCAGTGCTGCCAATACTTGGTTGTATTGGTTCATCTGTTCACGAGCTTGCTTCAAGCCATCACGGCCTTTTGTTCTTGCTTGCTCCGCTTGAACCAACTTAGCTTTCAATTGCTCGCTCAGCTCGCTGCTCTTGTTTAGAAGATCAACAGAATCCGCGTAAGCAAAGTAGTGACGACGTTCAATTAAGTCAGACAGAGCAAACACTTTACCTTTCAAGCTTTGTAGAGCTTGATCAGCTTGTTGGTATTGCGCTTCTAGTGCCTCGAACTGTTCTGGGTCAGCGTCTAGTGCAGAAACGATCTGCTCTAACGAAATAAGTGCTTTTCCGTGAGCGTTCAAGTAAGACTTCGCTTCACTTAAACGTTCAAGTTGTATTTCTAATTCAGCGAGGCGTTCAGCCAATGTTTCGTCTTCCAAAATACGAACCATTGGTGCTAATTTGTCTAGCGCACCCAACGCTTGTTTACTCTGTTGTAGCTGACTACGTTGCTGTTGCTCTTTAGAGTTTAATTCAGCTAAAGAACGTACAATCTGGTTACGCTTGTCACGAATAGATACTAGTACCTGTTCAGGGTCAGCGTTAAACGCAACGTGCAGGTGCTTGGCTACAAAGCTGTTGAATGCTTGGTATAGGCGATTCAGTTTTTGTGCATCAAACGCTGCTTTGGCATGGTTTTCCACAACAACATCACGCTCTTCGCGTAATTTTTCTAAACGTTGCTCACGAGCCGCACGACCAAACAGAGGGATCACAGGGAAGCGAGAGTAACGCATTTGGCGATCGTTCAGCTGAACACATACCGCGCCTTCTAACTCATCGGCATTGAATGAGCTGTCATCAAACGCATCGACATCACCTTCTAGGATGTAAAGGTCTTCAGGACAATCATCAAGATCGATGAGCTTCTCTTTGATGCCATCAAGATCAGAAACTACGATCGCGTGACGAGCTGGACCGTACATCGCACTGAAGTAAGGCGCATCACCAATCGTGATGTCATCGTAGATCTCAGAAAGCAGCACACCACCAAGGGTGTCCGCAAGGCCTTTCAGTCGAGGATCGTTAGAACCGCCCGGAGAAGCCAAGCGTTCAATCTCTTGCTCAAGTTCAGCACGGCGAGTTGCTAACTGATCTTTTGCTACTGATTGAGACTTTTCGCCTTCGAGCACTTGTTGCATTTGAGTCATAACCGCTTGGCTATCTTCTAGCTCAGCTTCAGTTTGATCTCTTAGTGCTTCAAGCGCATCGTTGGCATTGATCCACGCAGGAGCAATAGACTCGAGTTTCTGAATCTCTTGATCGTGGTTTTGTTGCACACGACGCTGGTCACTCTTAGTTTCACGAAGCTCTTCCTGAGCGTACTCAAGAGATTCGATTTGCATAGCATGGCGCTCACGCTCTTCATCAAAAACCGCTTCGTCGGTAAGTAAGATACTGTGTTGCTTTTGGTATTCGGTCGCCAGTTCTTTTGCTTGACGCTGCTGTGCCACATCACGCGCCATATCGCGGTGCTGAGCACGCCACTGTTGTTCGTTTTCAACAACATGTTTTGCATTACGGCCTTTTTCTAAAGCTTGCTTAGCGCTGTTAGACGCGTCTTTGCGCCCAACGTCACCAACAATGCTCTTAACAAGAGATAGCGCTTTGTCGAACTGTGCAGAAGCAGCAGAAGACATATCTAATTTGTGCTTAGTCGATAATAGCGTTTGAGTGCTTGATTCTTCTTGTGCTTTTAGCTCAGAAACCAAAGTTAATGCGCTTTCTGCTGTGATAGATTCGTCACCTAGAAGCTGCTTAGTTTTCTCTAGAGCTTGAACCGCTTGCTGGTATTGCAATGCTCGAGTTTGCTGAACGTCCAATGCTTGTTGGTAGTCAGCAAGCTGGGTTTTCAGGCTATCCACTTCTTCTTCAGTAATGGTTGCCTGCTCTTCAGCAAGAAGTACTCGTTCTTGAGCTTCTTCAACTACCATCATCTGCTCTTCGAGACGCTCATTAAGCTCTTCTAAATCTTCGCTGTAGCGAGCAATTTTTTCTTGCTGACGAAGTGCCGTTTGAACCAATTGAAGATGATCCGAAGCCGCTTGGTAGTCTTGCTCTAGTGCTGACTCTTGATCCACCAGCAGTTCGAGTTCTTCTTGAACACGGTTCAACAAGTTATTTTGATCAAGCAAGGTTTCGCGAGAACCAAACAGTTCACCACGGAACTTCATGGTTTGATCAAGCTTATTACGACGATCGTTCGCATGGCGCATGTAGTCTGCTGCCACGTAATTGGTCGATTCCGTGATCAAGTGTTTAAACAAGTCACGATCCGACTGAGTCGTTTTGATCGCTTCTAACGTCAGACGGTTTTCGCGCAATGCTGATTCCATATCTTGGAACGCTTTCTTCACACCGCCATTTTGCGGTAGAAGGTAATCACGCAGAGAACGCGTAATTGCACTTGAGATACCACCGTACAATGATGCTTCGATGAGACGGTAAAATTTAGAACGATCGCTGCTGTTACGCAGTTTCTTCGGTAACACACCGTACTCAAACATTTGCGAGTGGTAATCAACGATTGAAGAAAATGCTTTAAAGTGAGCACCCTCGTATTGAGCTACCGCAGCTTTTACATCGTTCAACTGACATACACGAGCATGGCTGTCTGAAACGTTTTGAATCAATACATCTGTTGGTTTCACATGACTTGGGAGGCCTTGGATAACAAACGGTTTGATGTCTACTTTCTTGTCACGACCGGCAACTTGCTGCAGTTTTACCGCAAACAGTAGGCGTTGGTTACGAGAGTTCACAACATCTAACGCGGCATAACATGCGCCAGGTTGAAGCTTACCGTAAAGGCCTTTATCGCGTGATGACTGCGAGCTACCCGCTTCCGTTGTATTACGGAAATGCAGAAGGCCTTGGTCAGGGATTAATGCTGTGATGAATGCCGCCATTGTGGTCGACTTACCTGCACCGTTACCGCCAGAAAGCGTTGTAACCAATCCATCAATATCAAAAGTGCGAGCAAAGAAGCCGTTCCAATTGATCATGGTTAATGATTGATACTTGCCTCTTTCAATCATGCTTCACCTTCTACTTTTGTTTGTTCGCCATCGTTCGACTCTAAGTCAAAGTCAGCTTGATCGTTAAAAATGTCTTGTTGACCGTTTTCGTCTACATCTACTTCTAGTTCTGATACCGCTTCTGCTTGTTCTTCATTCAACAAGCTGCCTTGGTTAGGTTCTTGGGTATGAACCACAGCTTCACCATCACGGATAAGACGTAATTGCGCTTCTTTCATATCGTCGCCAATACGAACGTCAGCACCAAAGCGGAATACCGCTTCACTGATACGGAATTTACCCGTCTCACCAATCGCGATCAGCATGCCGATACGGCGTAGGCGACGTAGAGAAGTACGCACTTTATCAAATAGCTTTTCTTTATCTAAGTCAGAGCCAGAAGCACGGTTGGTTGCCAGCTTCATGAGTTTTTTCTCATCAGCTAGCGCCATTAGCTCTTCAAACAACTCTTGATTCGTGAAGATACCTTCATGTGCTAAGCGTTCTGGGCTTAGGTACAAGAAACACAATACCTTGCCAACAAGCATATCTAGCTCAGACAAAACGCTGCGGCCAATCAGAGACGTAGAACGCGGGCGCAGATAGAAGAAACCTTCAGGCGCTTTCACCAGTTCCGTGTTGTAGCGTTGGTAAAAATGCTGTAGTTCAACTTCAAAATCAGAAAGCAACGCATGGTTGTCTAGGTCTTCTGTTGAAACATGCTTACCTGAACGGAGCATGCTGTCTAGCGCAGGGAACAACGGGTTCGCTATCGCTTTTACCAGTTTCTCTGGCATGTAATCATCAGTACTTGTTAATGACATTTGCTTGTACCTTTGCACCGAAATCGTTGATTGCCTGCCAATCCGGCTGAATAGCCTGATAGTCAGACGCTGAATAACCTAAGCGCACGGCTTGGTCGACAACAATTCTGGCTAAATCAAAATGGTGTGTGCGAGGGTGTGCTGCGAGGTAATCGCGTAGCACAAGACCAAGATCAATTGGCGCACCTTGCTGTTTGTGAGCTTTTAACATCTCTGCAATTCGTTCGGAAAGCAGATCATTCACTTGTTCAAATTCTTCGTACTCAACGTCGATTGGCGCTTGTCCCATCACCTCATCATCACGAAGCACAAGGGCTTCATCACGAAGGTCCGTGAGTTTTTCCGCATCAGCATAAGTCAATAGCCAAGGCGCATCAAAGTAGTCAGTAACCGACTGACGCAAACGTTGACTAAAGGCACGGTTTTTATCCATATCAATCGCGGTACGGATAAACTTATGCACGTGACGGTCATAGCCAATCCATAAATCGATCGCTTGCTGACCCCAACTGGTGATTCGGTCGAGCTTCATTTGCAAGCCAAACAAGGTTTCACCAACGAACTCGAGTTCATCGTCACCGTAAACAATTTCTTGAATATCGAGGATCTGTGTTTGCAGCTCATCACCTGCCGCTTGCAAGGTGTCTTGCAATTCTTTTAGCGTGGCAGAGGTTTCTGATAGCAAAGCTTCACAGTTGTTGATCGCCTCTCGCCAATCCTTGTTTAGCAGGTCGGCAATTTGCTGTTTAACGGTTTGTTGCTGCTCATCCATAACACGTTGGTTAAGATCAATCTGGTCGAAAATTTCACCAACAGAGTATTTAAGCACGCCGTAAACGTTCTTTCTCCAATGTCCTGGCGTTCCGCCTTTCTGTGCTGCTTCAATGGCTTTTGCCATCTCGTCCGCAACCATAGAAAGCTGGATAGACAATTTTAATTTAGAGAACTGACGGTGACGTAAGTAATAATCAGAGATGCCAATCGCCAATGGTGATAAGCGATAAATGCTAGCACCATCGGTGATTTCACTCGTAAAGCGGCTAATGAGCTTCTGTTTAACCAGTTCATTGATAGCGTTATTCGCACGAAACGCAGACGCTTCGCCCGTATCTTCAAACAGTCGAGTGACGATGGTAAATGCATCGTGCAATTCACCTTCGCCCAACTCTTCATCGAACCTTTCATTGCTTAACACTGCGATAGCAATCAAAAATGCTAAGCGCTCTGGTGGCAAGTTTAATGAAAAATCATGCTGCTTGACCCAGCCCACCAACTCATCAATTGGCTGCTCTTCGGCAGTTTGAGTCATTTCACTCATTGTGGTTCCTGTTACTGTTCTTCGTCATATCGAACGTATTAGATATGACGCCTATTTCTTTATGACGCGGGCTTCTTACTATTGCATAGCGCATGTTGTGGCTTCTTTTACCACATTCACTGCTGCTATTGCGCAGGTTTTTGAGCCCAAACGTGAATATAACGGCCTAGCGACAGATATGGCTCTTGGCGACATAGCTGTTTTTCTAGTTCCAATACATCTTCAAATTGGTAATCACCCATGTACTCCATATTACCTATGTAGTCACTGAATGAGCGAATGCCTGACTTACCACAGATTTCTAGACCAGCGTCTTCTATCCATTGATAAACCTCTTCAGGCTTCAAGCCTTTTTGTGGTTGCAGCTTAAACCGTTTTCGATGTGGCATCCCATTCAATACATGAGGAATGTTGCCACAAATCACATTTTTCAGGACTAATCCGTGATGGTTATAAAACATTATCGAGGCAATACCACCCGGTTTTACTTGTTCTAGTAATAAATCAAGCGCCTCTTTCGGATTCGCTAACCACTCCATCACAGCATGAAACATCACAAAGTCGACTTTATCATCGAGATGTTCTGCCACGCTTTGCACTGGAGAATGGATAAATCGATACTGATCTAACAAGCCCGCTTCGCTGATACTTTCTTCTGCTAGCTTCAGCATTTCAGAAGAGAGGTCGCAAAGAGAAACGTTATGCCCAAGCGACGCAATTTTTTGCGACATCTGCGCAAGGCCGCCTCCAGCATCAAGCACATGCAGCGGCGAAGCTGATTGCTCAAATTTGCTCAAAGCTTGTTCTAAATCTTCCCATACGATGATCTGACGGATCTCTCCTTTGTCAGAGCCGTAAATGTTTTTTGCAAATTTGTGGGCAATATCGTCGAAATTACGGTCTTCAGTCACGGCTACTTGAGTTATTATGTCCTATCGTGCCTGCTATTCTGTCACAGGAATTTCAGGAATAAAGAGGCGATGTCTCTTTTTACTACTAAGTGATGTTTTTTCGGACTATTCGGATATGTTTGAGCTGAAAAAAGTAGTGTCTTCGTTACTGATGCCACTGCCAGCAATGTTAATTCTCGCTTTTCTGGGCTTAGCCCTAGTGATGTTTACTACCAAAAGGAAGACAGGTTGCCTAATTACCCTCTCAGCCCTGTGTGGTATTTTCCTAATCGCTTTCCAGCCAGTTTCTAGTCAACTTTTAATGCCAATGGAAAGGCAGCACACCGCTTTTTTACCCGTCGATGACACCATCGATTACGTTATGGTTCTTGGAAGTGGTCACGTCGTAGACGACCAAATCCCACCGACATCAGAACTAAGCCGAACTGGACTTATGCGTTTAAGTGAAGGCATTCGAATTTTGCGTCTTTACCCAGGCGCCAAACTTATTTTGTCCGGCTATGGCGCAGGCACTGAAGTCAGCAACGCAAGGATGATGGCTAAAGTGGCTCTAGCTCTTGGTGTAGCAAAGCCTGATATCATTCTGCTTGAAACTGCTAAAGATACGTGGGAAGAAGCACGACAAGCGGCAGCGTTTGTTAAGAATAAAAGAATGGTATTGGTGACATCGGCTAGCCATATGACGCGCGCACTCAATGAGTTCCATGCTGCAGGAATGAAGCCATTACCAGCACCAACAAACTACCTAGCACAAGAAGGGATTGTTGAACCTTGGAATAAGTACATGCCTAAAGCGCTCTATCTTGAGCAAACCGAACGTTATTGGCACGAAACGATGGGGTTAGTTTGGCAAAGTCTGCGCGATTGGCTAGACACAAGTAATGATAATGTTGAAGAGCCTGTAGTCATCCCTGAACCTTCTATTTTAGAAGAAGACAATGATGCAGTTTCTGCGGCCTAGTATTAAATCGATATATCTTGATTTTAGAAGAGTTAGTTCATAATCAAGAATGTGATAAGCAATAAAAAAGCCGAGACATAAACTGTGTCTCGGCTTTTTTACGCTTGTCACTCGTTGCTGATTAAAGCGCCCGAGGGAGGTTTAGTCACCAGCAAACATGTACCCTTCACCATGAACCGTCACAAAAATTTGTGGATTCTTAGGGTCAAACTCCATTTTTGCGCGCATACGACGAATGAGGACGTCGATCGTACGATCATTCGGCGCATCAACTCGGTGGCTAATCATATTCAAAATACGCTCACGACTTAATACTTTATTAGGGTAAGAAGAGAGTGCTACTAGCAACTCATACTCAGCCTTAGTCAGTTTAACCGGCTCGCCATTTTTGCTTAGCGCACGGCGAGGAATATCAAACGTCCATTCACCAAAACGAACAACAGACTCATCTTCTGTTTGTTCTACCGTTCCCGCCGCGGTTTTGCGAGCGGCAGCAATACGCCAAAGTAAGTTTTTAACTCGAACCAACAACTCGCGAAGTTCGAATGGTTTAGTAACATAATCATCTGCGCCCATTTCTAGGCCAACGATTTTGTCGATGCTATCCGTGCGTCCAGTAACTAAAATAATTCCAATGTCTGATTGACTGCGTAATTCGCGAGTTAGCATCAATCCATCTTCGCCTGGTAAGTTGATGTCCAGCATAATGAGATCAACGTTGTTTTCTTCCAACACCTTTCTCATTTGAGCGCCGCTTTCCGCTTCGCTCACTGTGTAACCTTCGTTCTGGAAATATCCAACCAGTTTACTGCGGGTTACCACATCATCTTCTACGACTAATACGTGATAGCTCATCTACACCACTTTTCTTATTTAATAGTTTCAGTGACTATTCTATTCATAACTAGTAACAATTCTAGTGGTACTGAAGATAAAAGCCAGAAACATGGATTTTTTTTGATACAAGACAATCTTAAACCTTGCTATTTATCGTCCATCGCAATTCAATATAGGCATTACTACTAACGAGTAACTTTGCGTTTCGCAAATAACCTTGTTATTCAGCCTTGGTGTGCTTATGCCCTAGTGACTTCAAGATGCTTATAAGTAACACCACAAGACTAAATCAGGATCTATGAAATGAAAGATACGAAAGCGTTCAACGAACAAAGAGCAGAAATATACTGGTGGCTATCAAGCTTATTTGCCAAAGAGCTAACTCAAGAAGAACTCGATCACTACCATTCTGTTGAAATTCGTTCTTTCCTTACTGGTTTAGGCGAAAATGAAACTCTGAAGCCTTCAATTGATAAGCTTGTAGACGCACTAAATCGTTTACAAACACGTGAAGATGCCCAACTGGAACTGTCTGCTGATTTCTGCGATCTTTTCTTAAAGACAGATAAACATGGTGCTCTGCCTTACGCTTCAATGTATATCGGCGAAACGGGTCTATTGAACGACAAGCCAGCTAAAGATATGGAAGACATCATGGCTAAGCACAACCTGGTCGTGAACAAAGATTTAAAAGAGCCCGCAGACCACATAGCTATCGAACTCGATTTCCTTGGCAACTTAATCATCCGTTCTAACGAAACTGAGCTTGAAGAAGAGTTAGAGAAATCGTTCGCCGTTCAACAACAGTTTGTCGAACAACAACTCCTTACTTGGGTGCCAAAGTTCAATGTGAAATGTCATGATGTTGACCAGTTTGGTTTCTACGCTTCCGTCTCGTCTTTGTTACTCGCATTTTGCAATTTAGACATTCAATATTTGGCGGGTGAATAAGCTAAGTGGATATCTAAGTAAATAAATTCAATAGAATGTGACAATTCACCCGGATTTCTGGGTGAATTTTATTGCGAGTCATTTCTAGTCAGTCTAAAATTGTGACCGCAAACGATAAAATATGAAACATTCACGAAATGCTATGCTTATTTAAGTTCAGAGCATTTCGGTGTTAAGACAGGCCGCTCAATAGCGGTTTTTTGTTTTTTAGCACTTTAGTACCCAAAGAGCCCTACAAATTTAAGCTCTTAGTTAAGTAGCTTAACGGCTACTTTATTCCGTACTTTGGGAAAGTAGCTTCTAATAGGATAAAACCATGGCCACTATTAAAGATGTCGCTCGCTTAGCAGGCGTATCAACAACCACCGTTTCTCACGTAATCAACAAAACACGTTTTGTTGCAGAAGCGACTCAAGAAAAAGTAAACAAAGCCGTAGACGAACTAAACTACGCGCCGAGTGCTGTTGCTCGTAGCTTAAAATGTAATACAACGCGCACTATCGGCATGCTAGTGACTCAATCAACCAACCTATTCTTCTCTGAAGTTATCGATGGTGTTGAGAGTTACTGTTACCGTCAAGGTTACACTTTGATCTTGTGTAACACTGGCGGTATCTATGAGAAGCAGCGCGACTACATTCGAATGCTTGCAGAGAAACGTGTAGATGGCATCTTGGTTATGTGTTCAGACCTAACTGAAGAATTAAGAGAGATGTTAGACCGTCACGCTGATATCCCTAAAGTTGTCATGGATTGGGGCCCTGAGACCTCTCAAGCCGATAAGATCATTGATAACTCTGAAGAAGGTGGCTATCTGGCAACCAAGTACCTTATTGAACGCGGTCATTCTAAGATTGCTTGCTTAAGTGGCCACTTAGACAAAGCAGCATGTGTAGAACGTATTGCAGGTTACAAACGTGCGTTGGGTGAAGCCAAAATAGCTACTGATGAGCGTCTAATCATTGAAGGCAACTTTGAGTGTGATACCGCTGTGATTGCTGCTGATCAAATTATTAAAATGGAAGATCGCCCTACAGCCGTATTCTGTTTTAACGACACCATGGCACTTGGCCTAATGAGTCGCTTACAACAACAAGGTATTCGTATCCCTGAAGATATTTCAGTGATTGGTTACGATAACATCGAGTTAGCTGAGTACTTCTCTCCACCATTGACCACGGTTCACCAACCGAAGCGTCGTGTTGGTAAGAATGCATTCGAAATTTTGTTAGAACGCATCAAAGACAAAGACCATGAAAAACGTGTATTCGAAATGCACCCCGAAATTGTTGAGCGAAGCACAGTTAAAACGTTAAATTAATTGATAAATTCAGTTTAGTTTAATCAAGCGCACCTTTAGGTGCGCTTTTTTTATCAACAACATCAATGAACCTGGTATCATACTGGAAAGATCATTAATTGAAGCGATATCACATTTTGAAATAACAAGTGTGAGCCTCATTCAACAAAAACTTTATTCTATTTAATCAGTCACGCACAGGGCAAACCACTCGAAAGAGTGAGACGCAAAGCTTCCGGCCTAAACCACTCGTTGGTATGGTAGCGGGGTTACCGATGGCAAAATGCAGTAGTTATTAATAATTTAGTAATTTACGGCTTATTGACAATTTAGTTGCAACATTTTGCTAATCTCTCGGACCTGCTTATTTGGTGGCGTAGTTCAAATACACCGAGATAAATAACATGGATAAACCGATACTAAAGGACTCGATGAAGTTATTTGAGTCCCTAGGAAAAATAAAATCACGCTCAATGTTTGGTGGCTTCGGTCTTTTTGCTGATGACACGATGTTTGCTCTGGTTGTAAATGACCAGTTGCACATACGAGCGGACAAATGCACAACAAAGCAATTCGAACAACAAGGGTTTCAACCTTACGTTTACAAGAAACGTGGTTTCCCCGTTGTTACTAAATATTTCGCTTTGCCTGAGGGCCTATGGCAGGATCAAGAGAAAATCTTAGAGCTTGCTACTACGTCTTTGGGTTTTGCTAAAGACGAAAAAGCTGAACAGTCTTCTGCTAAGCCAACTCGATTAAAAGACCTTCCTAACCTTCGACTCGCGACTGAGCGTATGTTGAAAAAGGCTGGGATAGATTCCGTAGAACGTTTATATGAATCTGGCTCTGTAAACGCGTTTAACGCCATCAAGGAATCTCATGCGTCCTCTGTTAGTATCGAGCTACTTTGGGCACTAGAAGGGGCTATCAATGGTACACATTGGTCTGTCATACCACAGCAGCGTCGTGAAGAGCTTATCAGTCGCGTCAATTAACATTGTCAATTCAAACGATACATAACTAAGCCGCATTTTTGCGGCTTTTTTTATATCTGCTGAAAGTTAATCTATGCTTTACCTGTCTATCTATACTAATGGTATGCATTGAAAATTTGAGGAAGTATCAATGAGTAAGAAAATGATATTGGGTATTGTATTGGTCGTGACGATCATCTTGTTGGGCGTAAACTTCGGCCAATACCTCACACTTGAGAATGCAAAGGCTCAACAAGCCGTTTTAAATAAGTACATTGATAGCAACTTCATCGCTGCGGCTGCTATTTATTTCTCAGCTTACGTAATGATTACCGCTTTCTCGATTCCAGGCGCAGCTGTTGTGACACTCTTGGGTGCCGCGCTCTTTGGTTTTTGGAATAGTTTGCTTTTGGTGTCATTCGCCAGCGCCATCGGTGCAACTATTGCCTTTTTAAGTAGCCGCTACCTATTGCGCGACTGGATTCAAACCAAGTTTGGCGATAAGTTGGCAACCATAAATAAAGGTGTTGAAAAAGACGGGGCATTTTATTTATTTTCCCTACGTTTGATTCCTGTATTCCCATTTTTTCTCATCAACCTTTTGATGGGTTTAACACCGATGTCGATTAGCCGATATTACATTACGAGCCAAATAGGGATGCTGCCAGGTACTGCTGTTTTCTTGAATGCAGGTACTCAGCTTGCAGAAATTGATTCACTTTCAGGTATCGTTTCCCCTTCCGTTTTACTTTCATTTGCCTTGCTAGGTATATTCCCAATTATTGCCAAGTGGTTGATGAACAAATTCCGTTCAACACCAGTCGTAGAATAAGGCGCTATCACAATGAAAATCTTTAGCGCATCAAATCCGACAGAAGCCCACATCATATGTGGGTTATTAGAAAGCGAGAATATTGCGTGTGAGGTCCGTGGAGAGGGTTTATTTGGCTTGAAAGGAGAAATCCCCTTCACAGAAGACACTGACCCTTACGTCTGGCTGTACGAGCCAGAATTGGCAAACAAAGCACGCACAGTTGTTAATGAATACCAAAAACAACAAGATTCCATTATCTATGAAGAATGGCTCTGTGGAGAATGCCACGAGGTAAACGAAGCCCAATTCGGTTCTTGCTGGCAGTGCGGTGCTGCCTCTCCTGAATAGAAGAGATTAAATAAAAGCTCAAATCAACTGGATCAGACACCTCCTCCAAACAAAAAATGGGAAGCTAAAATTAGCTTCCCATTTTTTTGGTAATCATGTTCTGTGGCAATAAAACTGAGATTTAATCATCAGCTATTAGCAACAAAATTTATCTCTCGGTCATTGAATTTGCTTTTGAATAAAGGCTATCGAACGTTGGTTAAACTCTTCAGGATTTTCCACGTTACATACGTGACCGCAATTGGCAATTTCTACCAGTTCACTCGACTCATGTGCTTCGACCATTTCTTTTACAGGCTTAATGAACATGTAGTCACGCTCTCCCATCAAGTACAGAGTCGGTATTGGTAGCTCTCTATCTTTAAAGTATTTCATCAATGGGTTTACATCTGCCGTTAAGATAAACCAGCGCTTGAACTCTTTCTGGCACAGTTTTTTGGCTTCACGTATAAACAGGTGACGAGACTCTTTTTGGCTTTTTTGCGGCATAACAACATAAGCAAAAAGGCTGTATAACCACATATAAGGGATTATGTGCTTACTCAAGTTACCCAGTTTTATTAACACTTGAGAGCGAGTGTTGAGCTTAGTGACAGCGCCGCCTAATACCATAGATCGTACACGCCCCGCCGCCAACTCTGCAACGTTACGTACAATAATCGTCCCTAAAGACATGCCGACGAAGTGCGCCGAACGAATTTTTAGGTGATCTAAAACTTTAAGAATATCGAGCGTTACCGATTTGAAAGTATAACGATTCGAGATCAGACCTTTAAGTATGTTATCTGACTTTCCATGCCCTCTTAAATCAATGAGAAGCAAATTGAAATGTTGTTTATACGCTTTGATCTGCTTGAACCAGATAGAGGAACTTCCTCCTGCGCCATGCACAAACACAACCCACTCGTCGCTCGTAGGGTGAGTAAATGTTTTATGAAATAATAAACTCTCAGACATACCTATCGCTTTAATTATTGAAATGGAGCTAGGCCTCATCACAAGGCGATGACTAAGGATATCACGCAATTAAGAACTTTAAGTGATAATAGTGTCAAACCTAACATTAGTCATGTGAATACCTACCCTCATTTTCTACCTGACTAAAATGAGTTTGCAAGTTTTGTCTTCGCAAACGTGATGTGAACAGACCAGAAAACAAAAAGGCACCCTAATATAAGAGCGCCTTCGAATGTTAATTATCGTTGTTGTTCATCAACACAATCGAGAAACTAAAATGCCGTGTGGTACATCGTTAGATACTCTTTGGCCGCGTCTTCCCAACTAAAATCTTGCTGCATCGCATAAAGCTGAACACGCTTAATTTCAGATGGATTTTGTGCATAAAGCAACAATGAACGATGCAAGACAGCCAGTAACGCTTGTGGTGTCGGCTCTTCAAAAGCAAAACCAGTCGCTACCTCAGGATCTTGATCATAATCATTCACACTGTCTTTTAAGCCGCCCACAGAACGAACTATCGGTAAAGTACCGTAGGCCATGCTGTAGATTTGGTTTAAGCCGCAAGGTTCGAACTCAGAAGGCATTAAGAAAAAATCAGAACCCGCTTCAACCAAGTGTGCCAACTCGTTGTTGTACGCTTCGACAAAAGAGAACTTGTCTGAATGAAGTGCCGTTAACTCTTTCAGTTGACTCGCCAAAACCGGATCGCCAGTACCGACAATCACAATCTGAAGATCGTTTTTCAAGAACTGTTCGATGATAGGCAGTAAGTAATGAACACCTTTTTGATTCGTTAGACGACAAACCATGCCATAGACCGCACAATCGTTCAGCGGAAGACCAACATCTTGTTGCAGTTTTTGCTTACAAGCTGACTTACCACGAACCATGCTGTGTTTGGTTGCTTTATATTTTCGAGGAAGAGACGCATCTGTTTCTGGATTCCAAGCACCATAATCACAACCGTTAAGAATACCAAATAGGTCAGCCGACCGGTGTTGAAATTCAGCGGACATTCCGTGGCTACCGAGTTCAGTTTTCAGCTCGTTGGCATATGTTGGGCTTACAGCATTTACTTTATCTGCACACAACACACCCGCTTTTAGCATGGTGACGTGAGTATCACTCACTGCAGCTTCAGGTACGTTGTAGTTGTGCATTTCTGGCAGACACTGCAGTTCATCATAAGAGAACACGCCTTTGAAAACCGCATTGTGAATAGAGATGACACTGCGTGTATGTTCAAAGAAATCGTGCTGTTGATAACGAGACTTAAGCAAGAAAGGTACGAAGCCGGTATGCCAGTCGTTCGCGTGAATGATATCCGGTTGGAAACCAAGCTTTGGTAACATATCCAAACAAGCTGCGCTAAAAAATGAAAAGCGCTCGCCGTTATCGGCGTAGGCTTGATTATTTTCTGCGTACATTTCTGGACGGTCGAAATACTGAGCACATTCAATACCAAAAACTTGAACGCCTTCCACACTCAACTTCTTAACTTGGTAAGCGGTATGAGGCCAATGATCGAGCTCCGTCGATAAAATGACGTCTGCCGAATCAATATTTGGAATGTTTCTATACGCGGGGATGGTCACTCGAACGTCCTGCTCGAGTGTTTGTAACGCTTTCGGCAGTGCCTTGGCTACATCAGCCAAGCCACCACTTTTAATCAAGCCTTCAACTTCAGACGCTACAAAAAGTACCGAGAGAGTCTTAGTAACCAACTCGCGCTCCTTTAGAAATAACAACTATACCATCGTCAGATACGTGGTAATGCTTCTTGTCTTCTGTCAGGTTTACACCAATTTGAGTGCCTGGTGCGATGTCTGCATCTTTATCAATGATAACGCGACGAAGTATACAACCCTCGCCCACCTTCACATCACCTAATAAAATACTCTCACTAATATCACATGCTGATGCGATATTACTGCGGAAGCCTAGTACACTCTTTTCAATACGCGAACCACGTACATAACTACCGCTACACACAAGGCTATCAATGATCTGAATTCGACCATTAGCCGAGTCAGTAAACGTAGCTGGTGGCAGTGGCGGATAGTAAGTGTGTAGAGGCCATTTACGGTTGTATAGCGAGAATGGTGCATCTTTCTTAAGAAGATCCATATGCGCTTGCCAGTAAGCATCAATCGTACCTACATCGCGCCAGTAAACTTCTTCTTTTTCACCTGTAATGCGGTTGGTGCTAAAATCATAAACAAACACATCACCACGTGGGAACATATTTGGAATAATGTCTTTTCCGAAGTCATGTGAAGATTCAGGCTTATCTGCATCTTCCGTTAGTTCAGCAAAAAGTTCCTTTGCTTCGAACACGTAGTTGCCCATTGAAACAAGCGCTGACTCTGGGTCTCCCGGAATCGACTTCGGATTTGCAGGTTTCTCTTCAAAGCCAATCATACGACCTTCAGCATCAACCTCAATAACACCGAAATCTGATGCTTCAGCAAGTGGCATGCGCAGGGCAGAAACTGTTAGAGCTGCTTTCTTCTCTTTATGGAAATCAAGCATCTGCTTGATGTCCATCTTATAAATATGGTCAGAACCAAAAATACAGACTTGATCAGGTTCTTCCAATTCCATAAAGCCCATGTTTTGGTAGATAGCATCTGCTGTGCCTTCATACCAACGCTTTCCTTTACGCATTTGCGCTGGAATTGGGTCGATAAACCGACCTGATAAGCCACTGATATTCCAACCTTTTTTCATATGATGAAACAGTGATTGTGACTTAAATTGTGTCAATACGTAGATCTTCATCAGATCAGCATTAACGAAGTTGTTCAAAGCGAAATCAATTAAGCGGTAACTACCACCGAAAGGAACCGAGGGTTTGCTGCGAGATTCAGTCAAAGGTCTTAAGCGAGAGCCTTCACCACCAGCAAGAATCATTCCCAATACACCAGCCATTTTATTCTCCATATATCTATAGCTTGTCGATGTCAGTACTCGTAGAGGTATCTTCCTCTGGGGGATGAGCACTAACACTTATTTCGGTACTTAACGAATATTCATTCACATACAGTGACAATATCCTAAGCCAAACGTTGTTATGCGTGCACTATTCTTTGCACTTGGTTTTATATACGTTATCGACTTTTCGGCCGATTTCAATTTTTAATACGCCATTCTGTGTTATGCGGGCTGATTGCTTTCCTAAGACTTAAAGCAGCTCACACTACACCGTTCGGGTGAAACATTACATTAACACCCGCCACACATCAGGTATACAACTAAACACTGATCTTTGAGCTACAATATTTTAATTAAGTTACATTCTCGTTAAAGTTGCATAATAAGATATTATTAATCACATCCATTTATTTCGCATCGTGAATTTAATCAATTCTCATAAGCAACACACAACATCAATTGGTTGCATATTTAGTCATATTTTGAACAAAAAAAAGCAGCCTAATGGCTGCTTTTTCAATCAACGTGTTCCGTTACTTTTCTTTAGGCTTTTTACGCTTATCCGTAATTTCCCACTTACCGTCAATATACAAAGCGGTCCAACCTGAAGGTTTTCCATCGGCTTCAGTACGGACGTAATTCTCTTTTGTCTTACGGCTGAAACGTACTACCGCTGGCTTACCGTCCGGATCTGCAACTGGTGCAGATGCTAGGTATTGAAATTTAGGCGAAATACGGTCTTTAAAACGAACAAGCTCTTCCACTAATGGCGCACGAGTTTCACGTGATTTAGGGAAGTTGCTTGCTGCCATAAACAGACCAGAAGCACCATCACGAAGCACAAAGTACGCATCTGAGTTTTCACATGGAAGTTCAGGGAAATGTACTGGATCTTCTTTTGGTGGAGCGACTTCACCGTTTTTCAGGATCTTACGAGTGTTTTTACAATCTTCACTCGTACAGTCCATGTATTTACCGAAACGACCGTTCTTCAAAATCATGTCAGAACCACATTTGTCACACTCAACAAGTGGACCATCGTAGCCTTTCACTTTGAATTCACCGTGTTCAACCACATAACCTTCACAGTTAGGATTGTTACCACACACGTGCATCTTACGCTTATCATCAATCAGATAAGCATCCATTGCCGTTTCACAAATAGGACAACGCTTTTTAGCTCGAAGTGCTGCTGTTTCAACGTCTTCTTCAAGAACGTTGATAATGCCGTCTTCATCACCAAGGTTAATTGTTGTCTTACAACGCTCTTTTGGTGGAAGCGCGTAACCAGAGCAACCTAGGAATACACCGGTTGATGCAGTACGAATACCCATTTTACGGCTACAAGTCGGACATTCAATATCGGTTTCCACGATATGGTTCGGCTTCATGCCACCAGCATCTTCGTCTAAATCTGCTTTTTCCAAATCGCCTGTGAAGTCTGTAAAGAAGTTATCTAACACACCCTTCCAGTTTGCTTCGCCTTCAGCAATTTGGTCTAACTTTTGCTCCATACGAGCAGTAAAGTCATAGTTCATTAGGTCATTGAAACTACCGTCTAGACGGTCAGTAACAATTTCACCCATCTTCTCAGCGTAGAAACGACGCTGTTCAACTTTCACATAACCACGATCTTGAATCGTCGAGATGATTGATGCGTAAGTTGAAGGACGACCAATACCACGCTTCTCTAGCTCTTTTACTAGCGCCGCTTCAGTGAAACGTGCCGGTGGCTTAGTGAAGTGTTGTTTAGGATCTAACGCGATTAGATCTAACTTATCGCCAATTTGTACTGCAGGAAGAATCGTGTCTTCATTCTTACCCATTGGGCGCTGAACACGAGTCCAACCATCAAATTTAAGAATTCGACCTTTCGCTTTTAGCGTGTATTCATCAGCTTTGACGCTTACCGTTGTTGAGTCGTATTGCGCTGGTGTCATTTGACAAGCAACAAATTGATTCCAAATCAGCGAGTAAAGCTTGTGTGCGTCTGCGTCCACGCCGTTTAGATCTTCCGACTTAACATCTACACTTGAAGGACGAATCGCTTCGTGGGCCTCTTGAGCGCCCTCCTTGCTGCCGTATACAAGCGCTTTAGATGGTAAATATTGCTCACCAAACTCTGAACCAATGTATTCACGAGCGGCTTCTACAGCTTCTGAACTCAAGTTAGTCGAGTCAGTACGCATATAAGTGATGTAACCCGCTTCATACAGGCGTTGAGCCAGCATCATGGTTTTCTTTACGCCGTAACCAAGACGAGTACTCGCCGCTTGTTGCAGCGTTGACGTGATGTAAGGTGCAGACGGCTTACTCTTCGTTGGGCGGTCTTCACGTTTACACACTTCATATTGAGCTTTTTCTAAAACATTAACGGCTGCTAGAGTTTGCGCTTCATTGTCTGGTCTAAACGCAACACCGTCTTTCTGTGCAACTTGCAGTCTGAAATCCGTTTTGTCGGTTGTTTTAGTATCAGCATGCACATCCCAGAATTCTTCAGGGATAAAAGCGTTGATCTCGCGCTCACGCTCAACAAGTAGTTTTACGGCTACAGATTGAACACGGCCAGCGGATAAGCCTCTCGCTACTTTTTTCCAAAGCAAAGGTGACACCATAAAGCCCACAACACGGTCCATGAAACGTCGTGCTTGTTGTGCGTTTACACCATCAATGTTCAGCTCACCTGGAGTTTCGAAAGCTTGTTGAATAGCATTCTTGGTGATTTCGTTAAAAACGACTCGTTTGTATCGCGTTTCATCGCCACCGATGATCTCACGAAGGTGCCATGCGATAGCTTCTCCTTCGCGATCCAAATCGGTTGCGAGATAAACATGGTCTGCGTTCTCAGCCAGTTTTTGCAATTCAGCAACGACTTTTTCTTTACCTGGTAGAATTTGGTAATTCGCTTCCCACTCTTGATATGGGTTAATTCCCATCTTTTTAATCAGAGCTTTGCGATCTTTTTCTTTCTTGATACGAGCTTTATCTTCTGGGCTCATATCCTTGGTTGAAACTGCAGTAGCCTTTTTGCCAGTACTTTGACCTGCCGTTGGCAAATCACGAACGTGACCTACACTCGACTTAACGACAAAGTCTTTACCAAGATATTTATTGATGGTTTTAGCCTTGGCCGGCGACTCCACTATAACTAGCGATTTACCCATATTGACTCTAACGTCCTTAATCACGATGCTTCAGCACCAACAATTTAACTTGTGGGCTTTTACGCATGATATTCTAAATTCATTGCTTCTTTTTTTACTATTGTGCGAGATTACTAGAAGATCAACCGCTTTTTTCAAAATTGGATCTGATCGGTCGACAAATCGACGACTCTGTAGATAAAAGGGGCACAATATAAAGAAGCTATAAAGTACTCACTAAGAATACTTGCAAGAGCCTGTTCATCAGGCATTACGTATAAACGCGGTCATACTAAGCTTGTCCACGAATCTAACGCGAGCCCCATTCAATTATTTTTGTCATAAATCACAAAATAAATTGTGGATATTTGAAAAGACTCTCTTAAATCGGTTGTGAAATCATTGAATTTCTAATGCCACACAATAAACTCAACGATATATTCAGTTATCAGAGATCGACTCATGACAAAGAAAGTAATAGCAGAATTTGATTTACTGCTAATCGCAAACCAAATTATCCAATCACATGATGACTACATTGAAGGCATGCGCGCAAACAGCGTAGTAGAGAAAGACGATGTGCTCATCTTCAAAGGTGAATACTTCTTAGACAGCAATGGATTGCCGACAGAAAACACAACCGCTGTATTTAACATGTTTAAATACTTAGCGCACCATCTTTCCAAAGAATTTTCGATTGAGCTATAACGAAAAAGCTTGCCATTTAGGCAAGCTTTTTTACTTCCTGTCTCTCTATTGACTCAGCATTTTCAGCTTATCAAAGTAATCAGGGAAGGTCTTCGATGTACAACCAGGATCATTGATTGTCACCGGTGTATCACTTAGGGCGACCAAAGAAAAACACATTGCCATACGATGATCATCGTAAGTATCAATCGCCGCGTGTTTCAGTTCAGCAACAGGGTTAACAATGATGTAGTCTTCACCTTCTTCCACTTCAGCGCCCACTTTACGTAGCTCTGTAGCCATCGCAGCGAGACGATCGGTCTCTTTCACGCGCCAGTTGTAAACATTACGAATCGCCGTCGTGCCCTTAGCAAACAACGCAGTTGTAGCGATTGTCATTGCCGCATCGGGGATATGGTTATAGTCCATATCAATGCCTTTCAGCTCACCACAACGAGAGATAACGTAGTCGTCACCCCATTCAATTTCGGCACCCATTTTTTCAAGCGCATCTGCGAATTGGATATCACCTTGGATACTGTTTTTACCAATACCCGTAACCTTAATTTCACCACCTTTAATGGCAGCAGCAGCAAGGAAATACGACGCTGATGATGCATCACCTTCAACTAAAAAGTCACCAGGTGCTGAATACGATTGTCCGGTAGGAATAACAAACTCTTGGTAGTCGTTATTAATCACGTCCACGCCAAATTGTTTCATAATGTGTAGCGTTATATCGATGTATGGTTTAGAAACCAAATCACCTTCAATTTTAATGGTCACTTCGCCTTCAGCCAGAGGTGCTGCCATCAAAAATGCCGTTAAAAACTGACTAGAAATGGACCCATCGATAGAAACGGTACCACTTTTAAGGCCTGTACCTATGATCTTCAACGGTGGGTAGTTTTCGTTTTCTAGGTATTCAACGTCAGCACCTGCTGCTCGTAATGCTGTAACCAAGTGACCGATAGGGCGCTCTTTCATTCGAGGTTCACCAGTCAATACAAATTCACCACGACCTAAGCAAAGTGCAGCGGCAAGGGGACGCATCGCCGTGCCTGCGTTACCTAAGAAAAGCTCTAGGGCTTCATTACTTGAAAACGAACCACCAACACCAGTCACTTCACAAACTTTTTTATCTTCAGATAGCTGATAGTTAACACCCAATTGAGTCAGAGCATTCAACATATGGCGAATGTCATCACTATCGAGTAAGTTTGTTAAACGAGTTGTTCCAGTTGAAAGTGCAGCCAAAAGAAGGGCACGGTTAGAAACACTTTTAGAGCCAGGTAGGTTAACTTCCCCGCTCACTTTTTGAATTGGTTGTAACGTAAGGCTTTCCATTAAATCTTATAGTCCTTGTACCACCCGAGGTCACTGGCGCGTATTTATTTTCGGGCGATTAATAATTCTTCGTACTTGCAGACTAACGAACTTTTCCAATGAACTCCAGAGCTAATCCCTTTGTTAAAGGCTATTAATTAGCCAATCGAACGCATTGATGTACTAGTATGCTAGATCGACACGAACGCCATCAGAAAAATAGAGAATCCGTACATCATCACCTCGGTTAAACAACATCGAATTATCGACGTCTTGGATGATATTAACCAACTTGTCATCTTTGGTTTTAACCAACAATTCAACAAGCTTGTATTCCACTCGGTATTGCGTATTACCTCGATTACGGGCAATCCCTGCGCCCGCTACAGCACCGACAGCCGTTGCGACTTCTTTACCGGTACCGCCACCAAACTGATTCCCTATCAAGCCGCCAATAGCCGCGCCCAACAAGGTTTCCCAACCATTTGCTTTAGACTCTACGATCTCTTGTTGGGTAATGTATCTGACCGTATCAATTTCACCATAAACGACCTCATTGACCGGTCTAGCTTGGTTTCTGTTATAAGCTGCATTTGCCAACATGGGCAAAACAAGTAAAATCCAAAGCAACTTCTTCATGGTAAAACTCCTAAAGACCTCTTGGTCAATGATTAATCGGTAACGCGGTACTTATGACTATATACCTAACTGAACTTGATACTACTAGTATAGAGTTTCCTTCGCCCTTCGACGCGCTTGATGAACCAAACGGTCTGCTCGCATTTGGTGGTGATTTATCGCCAATGCGAATTTTAAACGCTTACAGCCAAGGTATATTTCCATGGTATGGGCCAGGAGAGCCTATACTTTGGTGGAGCCCAGCACCCAGAGCAGTATTTGATCCTAAGACATTCAAACCATCAAAAAGTCTTAAAAAGTTTCAAAGAAAGCACAATTATCGAGTCAGTATCAACCATGCGACCGACAAAGTGATTGGTTATTGCTCATCGTTGAGACCCGAAGAAGAAACTTGGTTAAACAGTGAAATGCAGTCAGCGTATCGCGAACTTGCTTCATTAGGATTCTGCCACTCCGTCGAGGTTTGGCAAGGCGACGAGCTTATCGGCGGCCTTTACGGCTTACAAAGAGGCCAAGTCTTTTGTGGTGAATCGATGTTCAGCCTGAAGACTAATGCCTCTAAAATTGCACTATGGTATTTTTGTAAACACTTTAAACAATTTGGCGGAAAGCTCATCGATTGCCAAGTGATGAACCCTCACTTGAACTCGTTAGGCGCTATCGAAGTAGAAAGAGATGAGTTCCTTAGTGCTTTGAAAATACTTAAAGAAAATCAACTTGGCGATGGATGTTTTAAATCACAATGGCTAGAGGGAACGCCTTCATGAGTTCAGATTTACAACAAATCAGAATTGGATTGACCGATAACCATGCTTGCAGCTACCTGCCACACCTTCAAGAAAGAGTAGCGGTCACGCTTGATGAACACATGCACACTTCAGATAATTATGAAGTTCTGCTCGCAAACGGGTTTCGCCGCAGTGGAGCGACAATTTATAAGCCACATTGCGATAATTGCTCTGCGTGCCATGCTATTCGCCTCTCGATTCCCGAGGTCAAGTTTTCTAAAAGCCAACGCCGCATCCTCAACAAAGCCAAAGCATTTCGCTGGCAACTGAAAGACGTGATGGATGATAACTGGTTTGATTTATATAGCCGTTACATAACCGCTCGTCACAGATCGGGAACCATGTATCCACCAAAAAAAGAAGAGTTCCTACAATTCTCTAAAAATGAATGGCTTGCTACAAAGTTCATGCACATCTATGATGATAGTCAGTTGGTCGGCATCGCTATCACTGATGTGATGTCTCACTGCACGAGCGCATTTTATACCTTCTTCGATCCTGATATCGACATCTCTATGGGAACACTCGGCGTTCTATTTCAGATCCAGCATGCCCAGAAAGAACAAAAACAATGGTTATATTTGGGTTATCAAATCGATGAATGCCCTGCGATGAACTATAAAGTACGATTTCAACGTCATCAAAGGCTAGTAAATCAGCGGTGGCAAGGGTAGAATACGCGACAACTTTACATATTTTGATTTTAACGGCACAATCAAGCCGTTGAAAACCGCCAAATTTCGAAAGAGGATTAGATGGCTAAAGAAGACGTAATCGAGTTGCAAGGCACTGTCCTTGATACTCTACCAAACACAATGTTCCGTGTTGAGCTTGAAAACGGTCACGTAGTGACAGCACACATCTCTGGTAAAATGCGCAAGAACTACATCCGTATTCTTACTGGTGATAAAGTAACTGTTGAGATGACTCCATACGACCTTTCTAAAGGCCGCATCGTCTTCCGTGCTCGTTAATTTTTAATTATCGAATACGATAAGAAGCGGAGCTTAATGCTCCGTTTTTTATCGCCAGAAGGAACATCAATATAGGGCTCATTTGTAGCTCTCAACACTTCCCTGTTTTACCCACCACTTATCTTCCGTAACAATGCCCTCATATACCTGATGACTCTCCCGCTATAGCGACGTAAGCCTTCCTATTACCTGCTCCAAGTAAACACCTGATATCTTTCCCATGCTCTTTTTAATCTCCCCTTGCTTGTACCGTTACTCTTGTCTGTCTCGCGACTCCAGTTTCCCCGTAACTGTAGCTTTTTTATAACTGCAGCTTGATGGCTTATCCCGCCCCGCAGTCTCAATTTTCAGTACACAGAAGTTTTCAATACACAGAATAAAAGGTCTACATAAACAAAAAACGCACAACAGAAGTCGTGCGCTTTATTTTAGTTATCTGTCTTATTGAAGGCTAAACCGTAAAAATTAGGCCGTTAAGCAAGAGCGCTTAATGCATCACTTCTTCTTTAGCACCCACATAAACAAAGTCTAAGTCGTCTTTTTTCAGGGATACTTTAACCGTGCCGCCGTCCACTAAACTACCAAACAACAACTCGTTTGCCAGTGGCTTCTTAAGCTTATCTTGAATCACACGTCCCATAGGACGAGCGCCCATGGTCTTGTCATAGCCTCTCTCAGCTAACCAATTACGAGCATCCTCAGAAACCTCTAGGGATACGCCGCGAGCATCCAGTTGAACTTGAAGCTCAACAATAAACTTGTCGACAACTTGGCTAATCACACTAGGGTCTAGACTGTTGAACCAAATAATATTGTCAAGACGGTTACGGAACTCCGGAGTAAATACCTTCTTGATTTCGCCCATCGCATCTGGTGCATGATCTTGCTGGATCAGGCCGATCGATTTCTTCTCGGTTTCTGCAACACCTGCGTTGGTCGTCATCACTAAGATTACGTTACGGAAATCCGCTTTGCGACCGTTGTTATCCGTTAACGTACCGTTATCCATTACTTGTAGTAACAGGTTAAAGATATCTGGGTGAGCTTTCTCAATTTCATCGAGCAAGACCACAGAGTGAGGGTTCTTGATCACGGCATCTGTCAACAAACCACCTTGATCATAACCAACATAACCTGGAGGAGCACCGATCAAGCGGCTCACGGAGTGGCGTTCACCGTACTCAGACATATCAAAGCGTAGAAGCTCAATACCCATCAATTTAGAGAGCTGAACCGTAACCTCAGTTTTACCCACACCAGTAGGGCCAGCAAACAGGAATGAACCAACTGGTTTATTGTCTGCACCCAATCCAGCACGAGTCAGCTTAATCGCTTCGCTCAATACATCGATAGCAGGGTCTTGTCCGAATACCAACATTTTCATGCGGTCATCCAGTTTCTGCAGCGTATCTTTGTCTGAAGATGATACTGACTTCTCAGGAATACGAGCCATTTTCGCAACCATCGACTCAATATCAGCCACACCTACCGTTTTTTTACGACGGCTTGCTGGAGCCAAACGACTACGAGCACCGGCTTCATCAATTACATCTATCGCCTTATCAGGAAGATGACGTTCATTAATGTATTTAGCTGACAGTTCCACAGCCGCACGCAACGCTTTATTGGTATAGCGAACTTCGTGGTGAGCTTCATATTTTGGCTTCAAGCCAATCAGAATCTTCGTCGTGTCATCTAATGATGGTTCAACAATATCGATTTTCTGGAAGCGACGAGCTAAAGCACGCTCCTTCTCGAAAATACTGCTGTACTCTTGGTATGTCGTTGAACCAATACAACGTAATTTACCACTGCTTAATAGTGGTTTAATTAGGTTTGCCGCATCAACCTGTCCACCAGACGCTGCACCAGCACCAATAATAGTGTGGATTTCATCAATGAATAAAATAGCGTCTTCTTCTTTCTCTAGTTGCTTAAGAATCGCTTTAAAACGCTTCTCAAAGTCACCACGATATTTAGTCCCAGCTAGAAGTGAACCAATATCTAAAGAATAAATTACACTGCTCTGGATGATTTCAGGTACTTGTCCTTCAACAATTCGCCATGCAAGACCTTCAGCGATTGCGGTTTTACCCACACCAGCTTCACCTACCAATAGAGGGTTATTTTTACGACGACGACACAAAACTTGGACTGTACGTTCAAGCTCTTTGTCACGCCCGATAAGCGGGTCGATGTTACCTTGCTTCGCCACTTCATTAAGATTAGTAGCAAAATTTTCTAGACGATCTTCAGAGTTAGCTTCTTCAGCACTCTCTGCGCCACCAAATGAATCAGACGGTGATGAGCCATCACCTTCGTTACTGGCTTTTGTAATACCATGAGAAATGAAGTTGACGATATCTAAGCGGCTAATGTCATTCTTCTTAAGTAAATATGCAGCATGAGATTCTTGCTCACTGAAAATAGCAACAAGTACGTTTGCACCTGTTACTTCACTACGACCTGAAGATTGAACATGAAAAACAGCGCGCTGAAGCACTCGCTGGAAGCTCAGCGTAGGCTGCGTTTCACGAGTCTCATCGCTTTCTGGGATAAGTGGGGTTGTTTGATCGATAAAAATATCGAGCTCATTGCGGAGAGCATCGAGATCAGCCTGACAAGCTTGGAGCGCTTCCTTGGCCGCATCATTTTCTAATAATGCTAGTAGGAGGTGTTCGACAGTCATAAATTCATGTCGTTTGTCTCGGGCACGAGCAAATGCGCCATTTAAACTCGTCTCTAATTCTTTATTCAGCATAAGTACCTCCTAAGGGAACAACAGTGTTGTTCGAGCAATTTACACTTGCTCCATTGTACATAGTAGCGGATGCTCATTTTCCTTTGAGTACATCCTTACCTGCGCTACCTTTGTTTCCGCTATTTCAGCACTGTATGTGCCGCATATAGCTTTACCTTCATAATGAACCTTGAGCATCACTTCCGTTGCTTTTTCGATATCTAGTGAGAAAAACCGCTCTAGGATCTCGATTACAAAGTCCATAGGCGTGTAATCATCGTTGTTCAATACAACGTTATACATAGCCGGTGGCTTTACTTTAGTTGTCTCTTTCTCCAGTAGATCTGAGCCTGGAGATGCCCATTCAAAGTTTCTGCTCATATCGCTTTGCTAAGGGTTACTTTTCGGAAGTCGTGAATGTTTAGTTAATTCAAATTTACCACATTCGCGCTTTGCGGTGTACTAAGAAACTGCACCAAGAAACAGTACCAAAAAATATTCCTCTATACTGAGCCTAATCCACCATTTCCATCGCTGCAAATAAAAGATCTCGATTAACAGGATTAACATATGTGATTGATTAAAAAGACACCGTAACTATTGATGTTAACGATAAGATCGCCGTTAAGTTACTATTTAGTTAATAGTTCAAAGGTAATCTCGAATGTGATTTGTTATTAAAATTGATCATTTTTATACCAATTTCCTATTGACTGCGCTCAATCATTAGCTACATTGGAGCTAAAAGGTTTTTATGAAACAACTTCGTAACACGATTTAAAAATAGCAATACGCGTTAAAATCTAACAATAAGGAATAGTACGCAGGGTAGCGTTAATTTCCGTTAGCAATGTACGAGATTAAAAACTATCAACTGAAATTCTTTAGTTGGTAGGAATGATGTCGATAGCACTTGTACTAATTACAGTTAATAAATGAACAGAAGTGGCGCAAAAAAAGCTTGAGAGCAAGGCGAAATTTTTCGATAGGTAGATATTCTACAATCAAAAATTTTTTACGACGTTATCGAGCCGTTTAACTAAGCTAGGATGAGCAGTTATTGACTATTATTGGTATGAAATCAATTGATATAACAACGTTAGTAACAAAATGCATGAGGGATGTATAGCATGGCTACAGGTACAGTAAAATGGTTTAACAATGCCAAAGGGTTTGGCTTTATTTGTCCAGAAGGTGAAGACGGCGATATTTTTGCACACTACTCCACCATACAAATGGAAGGTTATCGAACCTTGAAGGCAGGCCAGCAGGTCGACTATGAAGTAGAAAGTGGGCCTAAAGGCTCACATGCTAGCTCCGTTGTTCCTGTAGAAGGTTGCGCCGCTAAATAGGCAATTACCAACGTTACATTTACCTTAATTAGGCCTAGTTAAGGGACAACTTGGTAAAACAGAACATTAAGACCGCTCATTTACTCACTGTTATACAGGTATGGATGAGCGGTTTTTTCGATCTATAACACTAACCATTTCATATGGAATACTTACATTAGCGAAGCTCAACCTCACAACGAGATAATCATCCATAAAAAAAGACGCTTTAACGTTAAGCGTTAAAGCGTCTTAAATTTCACTTTAGCTAGTAAATACAGAATTACGCATCAATAAGTGCGTTTAACGTAGCACTTGGACGCATTAGTGCTGACACAAGAGCATCATCAAGTAGGTAGTAACCACCTAAATCGCCTACTACGCCTTGTGCGCTGTTAAGCTCAGCAACAATAGCTTCTTCACTTTCAGCCAGTTGACTTGCAACACCAGCAAACTCAGCAGCAAGGTCAGCGTCAGCCGTTTGCTCAGCAAGCGCTTTAGCCCAGTATGTTGCTAGGTAGTAATGGCTACCACGGTTATCAAGCTCACCTACTCGGCGTGAAGGCGATTTGTTTTTATCTAGGAATTCACCCGTCGCTTTATCAAGCGCGTCAGCGAGAACTTGTGCCTTAGCATTGCCAGTGACTACGCTTAGGTGCTCTAGAGATGCCGCTAATGCCAAGAATTCACCTAAAGAATCCCAACGCAGGTGGTTTTCTTTCTCGACTTGTTGCACGTGCTTAGGAGCAGAACCGCCAGCACCTGTTTCAAACAGACCGCCACCGTTCATTAGTGGAACGATCGACAGCATTTTAGCTGACGTTCCAAGCTCTAGAATTGGGAACAAGTCTGTTAGATAGTCACGCAACACGTTACCTGTAACAGAAATAGTATCTAGACCTTCTTTAATACGAACCAGTGAGTACTGAGTTGCTTCGAGCGGTGCCAGAATCTTAATTTCTAGACCATTTGTATCATACTCAGGAAGGTAAGCTTCTACTTTCTTAATAAGTTGAGCATCATGCGCACGAGCCGCATCTAACCAAAACACAGCAGGGACACCCGCCGCACGCGCACGAGTAACAGCTAGCTTAACCCAGTCTTGAATCGGAGCATCTTTCACCTGACACATACGGAAGATATCGCCTTCCTCTACGTCTTGCTCAAGAAGCACAGAACCAGAAGCGTCAACCACTTGAACCTGACCAGCAGCTTCTAGGATGAAAGTCTTATCGTGAGAACCGTATTCTTCCGCTTTTTGAGCCATCAGGCCAACGTTTGGTACGCTACCCATAGTTGTAGGGTCGAAAGCACCGTTCTCTTTACAGAAATCAATAACAGCTTGGTAGATGCTTGCGTAGCTGCGATCTGGGATCATAGCTTTAGTATCTTTTTGCTTACCTTCTGGATCCCACATTTGACCTGAAGAACGCAACATTGCAGGCATAGAGGCATCAACAATGATGTCACTTGGAACGTGTAGGTTAGTAATGCCACGATCTGAGTCAACCATCGCTAGTGGAGGCTGAGTCTCATACACCGCTTGTAGGTCAGCTTCAATCGCTTCTCTCTGCTCTTGAGGAAGCGCTGCAATCTTCGCGTATACATCACCGATGCCGTTGTTAACGTCAACACCTAGCTCGTCGAACAGTTGACCGTGTTTTGCAAATACATCTTTGTAGTAAACCTTAACCGCGTGACCAAAGATCACTGGGTCAGACACTTTCATCATCGTTGCTTTCATGTGAAGTGAAAGCAGTACACCTTGTTCTTTAGCCGATGCGATCTCTTTTTCAAAGAAGGCAACCAAAGCCGCTTTATTCATCACGGATGCATCAATGATTTCTTGATCTTGTAGAGCAAAAGCTGGCTTCAATGTTTTCTTAGCGCCATCTTTAGCTACAAACTCGATACTCACTTCAGTAGCACCGTCAATCGTTACTGACTTTTCGCTACCAAAGAAATCTTTGTCATCCATACTTGAAACATGAGACTGAGAATCTGCAGACCAAGCACCCATTGAATGCGGGTTTTTCTTAGCGTAGTTTTTAACTGAAAGCGGCGCACGACGATCTGAATTACCTTCACGTAGAACCGGGTTTACCGCACTACCTTTAATCTTGTCGTAAGTTGCTTTGATTGCTTTCTCTTCGTCAGTCTTGGCTTCTTCTGGGTAATTAGGAAGCGCGTAACCTTTTGACTGAAGCTCTTTGATCGTAGCTTGAAGCTGAGGTACAGATGCGGATACGTTTGGAAGCTTAATGATGTTTGCTTCTGGTGTCTTAGCCAATTCACCTAGTTCCGCTAATGCATCACCAATACGTTGCTCTTCATTCAGATGCTCAGGGAAGTTGGCAATAATGCGCCCTGCAAGTGAAATGTCGCGAGTATCAACGTTAATACCAGAAGAAGCTGTAAAAGATTGAATGATTGGCAGCAGAGAATAAGTTGCTAGCGCCGGAGCTTCGTCTGTAATGGTATAGATGATAGTTGGTTTTTCAGTAGGCATGAAATTTCCCTATAGTTCTTACAAGCTCATTTAAAGTAGTGAGCATGTTATAAATTGACCAGTAAGCCACTCAAAGAGTGAAAACTGCTTACTCGATAGTCGTACTCTATCTTATTTTTCATGCAATCGTGATGACAGCATGAACCAAATCCGTGAGTGCGTTGTTATAATAAAACACGAAGGTATAATTAAACAAATCAGGCTTAAGAGTCCATCAACTTGTTCTATTTTGTGTCTTTTAGGCGCGCAAATGATAGCTCAATTCCGTTTCAGTGAAAACTTTTCGGCACACTTCGTTTACATTTTTGCAAGGTAGTTAACATGTCTACTCGCTCTCGAGGCGCATCTAGCTCAGACAAACCAGCTCGTTCTGGTACAACATTAAAACAAAACGGTAATAGACCGAGCCGCAGCAGTGATAAAAACAACACTGGCAATTCGTACAATAAACAGCATTCAAGTAAACACCGATACAAAGGGAAGCCTACTAACGCAAAACCCAAGGTATCACTTGAAGATCGCAAAGTGATTTTGTTCAACAAGCCTTTCGATACTCTCAGCCAATTCACTGATGGCGAAGGCAGGAAAACACTCGCCGACTTTATTCTAGTTAAAGATGTTTATGCAGCCGGACGACTTGACCGTGATAGTGAAGGGTTAATGGTCTTAACCAATGATGGCATCTTCCAAGCCAAATTGACTCAACCAAACTCAAAGTCACCAAAGACTTACTGGGTTCAGGTTGAAGGCGCACCTTCTGAGGAAGATTTAGATAAATTGAGAAAAGGCGTAGAACTAAAAGACGGCATGACGCTGCCTGCTCAGATTGAAGTGATGTCTGAACCTGAAGTGTGGGATAGAAAACCGCCAGTGCGCTTCAGAGCCGCGATACCAACAACTTGGTTAGTCATTACAATCATTGAAGGGCGTAACCGTCAGGTAAGACGAATGACAGCAAATATCGGCTTCCCTACCCTGCGCCTCATTCGCTATTCAATGGGCAACATGAATGTCGGTGAGCTTCAGCCTGGTGAGTGGAAAGAGATATAACTTAACCGTTCTCGCAAGGAAAAAAATGGCTGCTAATTTAGCGGCCATTTTTTATATACTTTGATAAATTTCAGGCACAAAAAAGCCAGTCATAAGACTGGCTTTTACAGCGTTACTTAACTAAGAGTTAGACTATTAGAAGTAGTAGTAAGCAGCTGCGAATACGAATGTCTCTTCGTCAGAACTTTCAGCGCGAACACCGTTTGGTACGTCAAGTTCTTGTTTGATATCGATACCCATGTCCATGCGGTCGCTGTGCTTGTACATTACAGCAACGTTCATGTAGCTGTAGTCTTTATCAGCTGAATTGTTTTGTTCAGTAGTGTTTGCACCGTAACCAGCAGCAACAGTTACCTGCTCAGAAGCATCAAATGCGCCTGATAGGTAGTAACCAGTGTTTTTCTTATCAGTTGTGTCAGCACCAGATTTGTTGCCTTCATCAATCCAAGAGTTAAAGCCTAGCTTAACTGTATCAGCAACCTTAACGTTACCAGAAACAGAAGTTACTGTGTAATCTGCTTCATCACGATCTTCGTAACCAGCGTAGATGTTGAAGATTTCGTGCTCGAAACCAACGTAACCGTTCACACCTTTGTCTGCAGCTGAGTGGCTATCTTTAGTTTCGAAGTAAGAAACACCGTAAGCAAAACCAGAAGTAGCACCTTGGAATTTAACAACGTTGTATGCATCAGATGCATCGCCAGCAGAAGCACCAAGCTCGTAAGTCATATCACCAGCGCCGTCAACTTTATCTAGCGCAGTGTCATTTTCCCAACCGAAAGATGCAACACCGAAACCAGTATCGAAACCTAACCATGCTTTGTCTACATCAGTTGTAGGACCTGACTCAATGCTGTCGTAAACTTCGGCAACTTTAGCTGACTCATTTGTATCAGAAATGTAGTTCATCTCTAGGTCTGTTTCGAAGTAACCAACCCAACGGTTGTTCTTGAAGCTTACCGCTAGAGTTAAAGCTGTAGCCCAATCATCGTAGATTGCGCCAGAGTAAGAATCGTAGTAACCACCGACGCCCCAAGCACCAGATACTGAGAATTGGTCTTTATGCATGTCGTCAAACTCAAACATTGGCTTAGAGTTTTGAGAACTTGTTTCAACTGCGAATGCAGAAGTTGATACTGCTGCGATAGCTAATGCTAATAGAGTCTTTTTCATAATAAATCCACTGCCTTTTCTAAGAATGGGAGATCCTTGCCCGGTTCCCTATTATTTTTATGACTGGTCATTACCACTCTTTGTTGGTTAATCACCGTCACTAAATTTCGTGGTCTAGATTGCAAAAGATTATCCTGCGTGTCAAATAAACTAAAAATACACCTAAAAAAAACACAAACAGCTTAAAATCAAACACTTACATTTTTTTTCATCGTTTTACGAGCAGCTTATCCTTAGTTTTATCATGAAATATAATAACTATAAAAAACAACAAAACAGAACAAAAAACCAGAAAACACACTAAAAACAACCATCAAATAGAATTTAACACCTGCAGGTTGGTCTTTTTTGATATATATATTTCACAAGATAAATAAAATCGTTAAGTTTCTGATGGTTCAGTTTTTTTTTGTGAACGAGATCTACCTTTGATTCAAAAGCAAGCTATTTTGCCGTAAATGTACCGATTAGTGATATGTGCTACTATCCTCGCTCCGTTACGTAGGTCACAGTATGCTAACTACTAAAATTCAAAATTCTATTCGCACCAGTTATCAAAACCTCCAAGATCAGTTGGACAACTTTGTACCTCGACGTGCACAAAATTACCTTGTAGCCGAGATTGCGAAGACACTTTGTGGTCAGTACCACAAAAGTAATCGTATGATTGTTGCGGAAGCAGGGACTGGGATCGGAAAATCTCTTGCTTATTTAATGGCAACCATTCCCGTAGCGGTTTTAAATAATCGAAAAATCATCATTTCGACCGCGACTGTCGCACTGCAAGAACAACTCGTGAATAAAGATCTTCCTTTATATAGAAGACTCACCGATAGAGAGTTCTCTTTTATATTAGCTAAAGGTAGACAACGTTATTGTTGCTCAGAGAAATTAGCAGCGGCTTGCGGAGTTGATAGTGGGCAAATGGCTATGTTTGAGTCTAAGCCAAAGAAGAAAGACGTCGAACAACTTCAAACCATGTACCGTAGTTTGGCTCAAGGTAAATGGGATGGCGACCGCGATTCATGGCCGAAACCAATCGACAACATGATTTGGCAAATGATCGTCAGTGATAAGCACAGCTGCAACAACAGTATGCCAAGTCATAGAGACTGCCCTTTCCAAAAAGCTCGATCAGAGCTGGATAAAGCAGACGTGATTATCGCCAATCACAGTTTAGTGATGGCTGATGCAGACCTAGGCGGCGGCGTCATACTGCCTGAACCAGAAAATAGCATCTATATATTCGATGAAGCTCACCATTTACCTCACGTAGCAAGAGACCACTCGTCTGCTGCAGCAAGTTTAAAAGGCGCCGCATCTTGGTTAGAGCGTTTGAATCAATCTATCAGCAAGCTTTCAGGGTTAGCCGATGAAAAACGCGTTCATCGATTTAGAAATCAACTGCAAGATACAGTACAACAGTTAATCCCGACTCTAACCCAGCTAAGTAAACGGTTTGACGCAGCCCATTTTGAAGATGGACTTTACCGCTTTGAACACGGTGACCTTCCCGAATGGTTAGAGAATGAGTCTAAAGACCTCAAACAACTGACTCAAAAGGCGAGTCAAGCAGTCGCGAAAATCGCAGACCTGATTGCAGAACGAGTTAAAGACGGAGAGCTTTCAGCAAAACTAGCTGAGCCTGCACTTGCAGAAATTGGCTTCTATATACAGAGAACCGAAAACCTTGCTCAAGTCTGGCGCTTAATGGCAGAGCCGAAACGAGAGAAAGGCGCACCTTTGGCTCGATGGCTTGAGTTAAACAAAGAAAGTGAAGGCGATTTCGTTGTGAATGTCTCTCCGTTAGAAGTTGGCTGGCAACTTGATCAGCAGATTTGGAGCCGCTGTGTTGGGGCTGTACTCGTTTCAGCAACAATGAGAGCGCTCAACTCATTCAGTTTTTTCTGTCATCAAGCTGGTATTAGTCAAAAAGCAGAAGACGGTGTTCAATTTCTTGCTTTGGCATCTCCGTTTGATTATCAAAACCAAGCAGAGCTGATTGTTCCTGCAATGAAGTACGAACCCCAAGCACCTCAGTTTACCGAATATCTTATTGAAATTTTGCCTAAGGTAATAGAAGACAACAAAGCCAATCTCGTTCTATTCTCTTCTTATTGGCAAATGAACAAAGTTGCAGAAGCTTTAACAACAGATTTCGTTAAAAAGTCATGGGCTTTACAGGTTCAAGGTGACACTTCACGCACTGAAACCCTAAAAAAACATAAAAAGCTAATAGAGCAAGGTAAAACAAGCGTCCTTTTTGGAACAGGGAGCTTTTCTGAAGGTCTAGATTTACCTGGGGAGCTTCTTGAAAACCTCGTCATTACTAAAATTCCTTTTGGTGTGCCAACCTCTCCTGTAGAGCAAGCACACTCTGAATATATTGAATCAAGAGGCGGGAATCCGTTCATGCAAATTACCGTTCCAGATGCGAGCAAAAAGCTTATTCAATCTGTCGGACGGTTACTGCGTAAAGAAAGAGATTCTGGTAAAGTCACGATCCTTGACCGGCGCATAGTTACGAAGCGATACGGTAAATCGTTGATCGACTCATTACCGCCTTTTAAAAGAACAATAGAATATTAATTTCGCCATCATATCGATGGTTTGGGGTCTATCATCATGGTCCCTCGCATTCACAACAATGCATGACTAGCCCAACGGAAATTCATGCGGCTGCTTTATCAGCATATAACGAGAACAATAACTATTTATGGAAATGATTGAACCAACCATGTTGGTTGTACTTGCTTTGGTTGCCTTTGCAGCCGGCTTTATTGATGCTGTCGCAGGTGGTGGAGGGATGTTAACCGTCCCAGCTTTGCTATCGCTTGGTTTACCGCCACACATTGCACTCGGAACTAATAAGCTGGCCGCAACGTTTGCCTCATCAACTGCCGCTTTTACTTACTATCGTAAGAAACTGTTCAAACCTGAATGTTGGACCAATGCATTCATATCGACATTAATAGGTGCAACAATCGGCACCCTGACTGTTGATGCCATCAGTACAGAGTGGTTAGAGAAGGTATTGCCATTAGTTATTCTTGCCGCTGCTGTCTATACCATTTTTCATAAGACTCCGGATGTGAGCCATAATGTGTCTCCTAAACCGTGTCCGGTACTTAAAAGAAAACAAAAGTACCAAGGATTCATTCTTGGCTTTTATGATGGTGTTGCAGGCCCAGGTACTGGCGCATTTTGGACGGTGAGTTCTATGGCGCTTTATCGCTTAAATATCTTACTGGCTTCTGGTTTGTCTAAAGCAATGAACTTTACCAGCAACTTCACCTCTTTGGTGACGTTTGCCATTCTAGGTCATATCGACTGGGTATTGGGTTTAACCATGGGTATTTGCTTGATGGCTGGCGCATTTGTCGGGGCTCACTCCGCAATTCGATTTGGTGCTACGTTTATACGACCTGTGTTTGTTACCGTGGTTAGTGTCCTTGCGATTAAATTGGCTTACGAAGCTTGGTTTGTAAATTTATAACCACAAAGTAAACGGGAGTAGAATGAATCAGTTTTCGAAGCTTAAAAACGTCATAGATACCTTAATAGGTCACTGCTCTCAGGTCGATAAAGGTCGTGGGGCTTACCATCAAGCATTATTTGATCGAACTTTATTTAAGTCTAGAGCGTTTATTTTGCTTCCCTACGCACTCGAAACTCAAGCTACCTACCACACCATTTTACGCGAACAAGCAACAAATCAGCTCATCGCACCCAGAGCAAACTATCTGACTGAAAAGTTAACTAACCAGATAGCAGCAATTCAAAGAGAGCTTGCCAATCATGATTTACGTCTAGACCGAAAAAGTAAGCTCGGGAAAAGCCTTAACGACTTATATAATGAACTCGCGCAGCACCAAGACTGGCAAAAGCGATTAGTCGATTTAGTACAGCTACGAAAGTTAACGTTGGATTCAGCTCCTCGCCACAGTAAAAAGAAAGCTGAAGAGGCTTGGCAGTTAGCAAAAGAACGATTAGAACGCTGTGAAGATTCAATGAAAAACATTGAGAGACTGATTAACTTAGAGAACCCTAAGCGAAATGAGCACTGAAAACACATCATCACCATTAGATAACGCACCAGAAGAAGTTAAATTGGCTGTAGACTTGATTTATCTACTCGAAAGCAACGAAATCGACCTAAAGGTTGCGTTAGAGGCAATTAAGATTGTCCAACAAGATTTACAATCCAAACTAGCATCTAGCATCTAGCATCTAGCATCTAGCATCTAGCATCTAGCATCTAGCATCTAGCATAAAATATACAGGATTCACATGTACCAACTTAGCTTTTCTATGCCCGAATTTCTTGAAAACTACTGGCATAAAAAACCAACCATCTTGAAAGGTGGATTCAAAAACTTCATCGACCCAATGTCTCCAGAAGAACTTGCTGGTTTATCGATGGAAGAAGAAGTCGATTCTCGCTTTGTCTCTAACCTCGACAATCAGTGGACAGCAGAACACGGTCCATTCACCGAAGAAAAGTTTGGTGAACTAACTGAAACCCATTGGCAATTGATAGTACAAGCGGCGAACCATTGGCATCAAGGTGCTAATCAACTGACTCAAGCTTTCGAACAACTGCCAAACTGGCTGTTCGACGATCTAATGATCTGCTACTCAGCACCACAAGGCGGTGTAGGACCACATATTGATCAATACGATGTATTCATCATTCAAGGTCAAGGTAAGCGACAATGGAAGGTTGGCGCGAAAGATGTAGGGCAATATAAAGAAACAGTACAAGCTTCGGCACTGCGTCAAATAGAAGGCTTTGAGCCAATCATTGATGAAACTTTGGAGCCAGGCGATATCCTTTATATCCCACCAGGTTTCCCACATGAAGGTAACACTTTAGAACCTTCAATGAGCTACTCTATTGGCTACCGCTCTCCTAAAGAACAAGAGCTAATCAGTAACTTCGCCGATTTTGTACTTGCTCATGATATGGGTGACGTCCATCTACATGACCCTGAATTCAAAACTCAAGATGGCTATGGCAAAATTCGTTCTTCTGATTTGAGTAATCTTACGGATATGCTGAAATCAGCACTAGAGCAACCAGAAACCATCAGCGAATTCATGGGGTGTTTACTCAGCCAATCACGCCACCAGCTTGATATCGTTGCACCAGAGCCATTATGGACAGCAGAAGAGATCGCTCAACACCTAGAGTCAGAAGGTGAGATCCATCGTGTATCAGGCTTAAAAGCGCTCTATCACGAGAATGAAAGCAACACGGCTTACATCAATGGTGAAGTCGTCAAAGTTGAAGAAGCGGATTCATCGCTACTAAATGTACTTTGTGATGACACCATAATTAATTCAGCAACCACTTTGACTCCTTCAGGTGTAACTGTCGTGACTGAATTGGTAAACAAAGGTTACTGGTTTATAGAAGACTAACTTGGTTAATCGGTTTCGATGAATATCACCGAGCCCTAGAACCCAATAGCCTAATAACCTAATAGCCTTAGAAAAACAGAAAAGGGACAAATGAAATCTTCATTTGTCCCTTTTTCGATTCAACTGTTAACTAAACTTAAATAGCGAAACCTTGAACAGCTAGACCTTGAACTGATTAACCAATTTCTTTTGCTTTTGAGACAGGTGGTCAATTTCAGTACCTACTTGCTCAGAAGCTGCTGCTTGGTCCAAAATCTTCGCACTTAGATCACGTATGTTAACCACACTTTGATTCACTTCACCAGAAACCGAACGCTGCTCTTCAGCTGCTCTCACGATCTGACTGTTCATATCACTGATCGCCTCAATAGAAGTAAAGATCGAACCCAGATCTTCAACCGCTTTCTGAACGTGCAGCGCTGTATCGTTCGCCAGTATGTTGCCTTCTTGTATTGCCTCAACAACGTCTTGCGTTCCAGCGTGAACCTTATCGATCACAGCTCTAATTTCACCAACCGAGGACTGCGTACGACTCGCTAGGTTTCGAACTTCATCAGCAACCACAGCAAAACCTCGACCTTGTTCCCCTGCCCTCGCGGCTTCAATAGCAGCATTCAAGGCTAGTAAGTTGGTTTGCTCTGAGATCCCTTCGATAACACTTAAGATCTCAGTGATGTTTCCATTATTCTTCGCTAGCTCTTCAACAATCGGAACCGCGCTCGACATACGTTCAACAAGCTTTCTCATTTCGCCTGCAGAAAGCTCAATAACTTGTTGCCCTTGTTGAGCTGAACGATTCGCTTCACAAGCTGCATCAACGGCTATTTCTGCATTTTGTACTACTAATCCAGAAGTCTGAGTCATCTCTTCTGCGGCAGTCGCCACTAAATCAACTTCTTTAAATTGAGACTCGCTGCTTTCACGTGTACTTGACGCCGATGCCTTCGCTTGACTTGTCGTGCTTGCGACTTGTTCCGTTGTTTGGATCACTTCTTTAATCGTATGCTGAAGCTTATCTAAGAATAAGTTAAAGCCTTTAGATAGCTGACCAATTTCGTCTTTAGACTTAACTTCTAGACGCTGAGTTAAGTCACCCTCACCCGAAGCTATATCGTTAAGTCGCTCTACCACTTGTCGGATAGGCTTAACAATAGACAGTGAAGCAAACGCGATAATAGCTAAACCGAAAAGAATAAAGACGATACCTGCAATGACTTCTGTTTGGATGCCTTCGCTTACCTTCGTACTAATAATTGAATCCAATTTACTCGCATCGGCGACCACACTCTCTCGCGGGATCTCAAATAGCACACCCCACGTTTGGTTAGCAGCTACAACAGGAGCAAACGCGAGTAACCACTCACCATTCTCGCTCCATTGAGTCGTCACCTCACCACCAAAGATAAAGTCGGTCATCAAGTCGCTGTTTGTATTGTCACTTTGAAAGCTAGAACCAACAGCAATGCTTTTATCATCAGAAGCGATAACAGAACCGTCTAGGCTCACAACATAAGCCGCACCGGCACCATTAAATAAGCTTTGATCAGATTGAGTCACAACATTGACCAAACCATCAAGCCTTAAATCGATCCCCAGGAAACCGATGGCAACATCATCAACCAAGATAGGCACTGAGATTGAAGAAGTAAGTAACGTTGTACCGCCACTGTTTACCACTCTTGGGGTACTGATACATGTTTGACCCGATGACAATGGGCAGTAAAAACGTTCACTGTTGCTGTCATCATTCAAGATAGCTTCTGAAATTACGTTCGAGAGAACATTCTCACCGTTGTCTGCTACTTTCCAATAAGGTGCAAAACGGCCTTTTTCATTGGATCCAACATAGTCAGCATCGACATAATTAGCATCTTCACCATCAAGTAAATCAGGCTGGAAAACTAAATATGCCCCTTGAATTGAATCGAAATTTAAAACTGAACGACGCACCATTTCATCTAATGCCGTACGTAACTCTTCACTTGGCGTAAAGTTTTCGTCTGCATTGTTCTTAAGAAACTGAGCACTAGACGCTAGCATCTCGGCGCGATAGATGGCTTCGTCGACATAACGCTGGGTTTCCTGTGCATTGAGCTGAGAAACTGACGCTAATAGTTGCTCGGTCTTGTTGATAACCGATTCTGAACTTTGAGATTTTATGACTTGTTGATTACTCGTCGCGTTGTAGATCGAGAAACCAATAAGAGACAGTGAAGTAATGATTAGACAGCAGCCTGCAAGCAGGGTGATTTTCCACTGTACCGATAGTGAGCGCATTTAATATCCTTATTTAAGCCAAAAGACTTCCATAACCGTAACTACCACATTGAGATGAATTGAAGAGCACAATGTAAATAAGTTTGACGAATAGCTTAGCGGATAATTACAGCACAAATTGCACCCATATAAAACGAAAGTTTATATAAATGTTAATAAGCCGTGCCATTTGTCTTTTGTTTCTGTGATTTCAAATAATGTACTCATGCAATCATGGGTCATGTGGCTATTGACCTAGCACTTTGAGCATAGCCATAGCATCGACATTTCCAAGAAATCGAATCACCCTTTCCCTCTTTAAAACTCATCGATTTCAGATTAGTTTTTATAATCCAAACTATAGATTTTTATCTTGATCAACTTCACACTTTTTGATTGCTAAGTCGCCATTCAAGCTCTAATATCTCGCGCCTAGATTCCCTGAATACTTTATTTGTTTGGCTCTCCTTAATGGAGCGCTAAGGCTTTTTACGTCTTTAATTTTTGGAGAGATACGCAAATGTCTGCCTCGTTTCCATTAGTGAAACTTACCTTTTTAATCGCAATTCTGACTGCCGTAGGTCAAATGACTCAAACGATGTACGTGCCTTCTATCGGTCATATGTCGGGTGAGTTCTTGGTTTCTGCGTCTTCACTTCAAGCAGTGATGGCGTGTTACCTGATCCCTTACGGTCTGTCACAATTTGTCTACGGTCCGCTTTCTGATCGCCTAGGTCGTAAACCCATCATCGTTGCTGGTTTGATCATCTATATCATCGGTACTTTGGTGGCATTATTCGCTCATGAATATGAATGGTTCTTAGCAGGTAGCTTTGTCCAAGGCTTGGGCATCGGTTGTGGCGGTGCGATGTCTCGTACATTGACTCGCGACTGCTTTGAAGGCGCAGAGCTGCACCGTGCAAACAGTTTAATCAGCATGTGTGTGATTTTCTCACCATTGATGGCTCCTGTATTGGGTGGTTACCTAACAGAAGCTTTCGGCTGGCGTTCTAGCTACTTGTTCCTTGCGCTGTTTGGTATCGCTGTTGTGATCACCATGATGACGAGCATGATGGAAACACTACCAAAAGAGCGACGTAAACATGAATCGGTTGTAAACAGCTACAAATTCGTTCTTTCTGACAAACGTTTCCAAGGTTTCTTGCTGGTACTAGTCGCAACATTTGCTGGCGTAGCCGTATTTGAAGCAGCGGCAGGTGTACTGCTTGGCGGCGTACTTGGCTTACCTGCAACCACAGTAAGCTTATTGTTTGTCTTACCCATTCCGGGCTACTTAGTGGGTGCTGGCTTATCTAGTTATATCGCACAACGTCGCTCTGAACGTCGGGCACTGAATTTTGGTCTAGTCGCGATCTTAGTAGGCTCAGCAGTGGTATTGATACCGGGTCTTTTTGGTCAAACGACAGCATTGACGTTGATTGGCGGTGCAACCATTTACTTCTTGGGCGCTGGCATCCTCTTCCCAGCAGCAACAACCGGAGCACTTTCTCCATTCCCATATCACGCTGGCACTGGAGGCGCGATCTTAGGTGGCATGCAGAACCTAGGTGCTGGCATCGCAACATTATTGGCATCGTTCTTCCCTGCTCAAGACCAGTTGCCACTCGGTTGTTTGATGATCGTAATGTCATTTATCGTCATGCTTGGTTTACGTTGGGTCAATCGTAAACATGACCACTCAAATGAAATGCCATTGGCTATCTAAAATAATAATCTATTTCTGCCTAAACAAAGAAAAGGGACATGCTAAAAAGTGTGTCCCTTTTTGTTGCACGTTTTTCCTCTCACCTCTCACTCGTTAACCATTTCATTTAACATTACTTTGATTTTTTAAAAAACGATAACAGACACTTACGCTAAAAGTGTATATCCAGAATCCAATTATAAATAACATCACTGGAAGATAACCAAGGCACCTAGACTCCGATTACAAAGGATGCTGGCATTAAAACGAGTTAGGTGCACACTAAGGATATAAAAATGCGTTTCGCTTTCACCACATTAGCCGTATCGGTCGCACTTGTCGCCGGATGCAGCAATCAAGGAATACCAACCATGAACCACTACTCTCAATCGCAACTCGTCGTTCAGCAAACCCAAGCACCCGTTGCTAAGAAAGTCCCTCATGCAATGACAATTCATGGTGACACCCGAATCGATGATTACTACTGGATGCGTGACGACGAACGCGAAGATCCAGAAATTTTGCAACACCTTGAGCAAGAGAATCAATACGCAGAGACCGTGTTGAAACACACTGAAGCATTACAAGAACAGTTATTTGAAGAGATCAAAGGGCGAATCGCGAAAGACGATAATTCGGTACCGGTACGTAAAGGCCGCTACTACTATTCGAATGAAGTCACAGGTGACAACGAATACGAAGTTCACTTGCGTGCAAAAGACTTTGCTGGCACAGACAAGCAAGTCATCTTAAACGTTAACGCACTGGCAAAAGAACATGAATTCTTCAGTATTGGTGGCTTGACGATCAGCCCAAATGAAAACTTGTTGGCCTATGGAGAAGATACGCTGAGCCGCCGAGTTTACACAATAAAGATTAAAGACCTTACGACCGGTGAATATCTAACGGATGAAATTGAAGGTGCCTCGAGTTCAATTGCATGGCAAAACGACAACCAAGCCTTCTATTACATCAAGAAAGATCCGCAAACGCTGCTGGGTTACCAAGTTCTCCGCCATATATTAGGCACAACTCAGACAAGCGATGAGCTAATCTACGAAGAAACCGACAGCGCTTACTACACTGGCTTAAGTAAGAGTAAAGATAGTGAACAGGTCTACATTTGGCATTCGAGCACAGAAACCAGCGGTGTTTCAGTCATAGATGCCAACGACCCACACGCGAGAGCGGAACCTTTTTACCCACAAGAAACGGGCATTGAGTACAGCATCGCTAAATCGGTTAACTGGTACTACATCTACACCAACTACCAAGCGGTCAACTTCCGTTTAATGAAAGCCACAACCGAAGACATGCACGACCGTTCAAAATGGGTCGATGTCATCCCAGCCGACGATAATACTCAACTTGTTGATTTCGAGTTGTTTGATGACCATCTTGTTTACGAGCAACGTGCAAATGGCTTATCTACAGTGAAAGTACGTCAACTATCAACGGGCAAAGAGTTCCCACTTGAATTTAACGATACCGCTTTTGCCGCTTACCTAACAGGTAACTATGAATTAGATAACTCAAAAGTTCGTGTTTATTACAGCAGCCTAACCACGCCGGGCACTTACTATGATTTCGACCTAAATACAGGTGAATCCGAGCTAATGAAGCAAACACCCGTATTAGGTGATTTCGAAGCGGATAATTACCAATCAGAGCGAATCATGGTAACGGCTCGCGATGGTAAGCAAGTTCCTGTCTCTTTGGTTTATCGTAAAGATTTATTCAAGAAAGACGGCACTAATCCAATCTACCAATATGGCTACGGATCTTACGGTTCAACGATTGAACCGACCTTCCGATCAGCTCGTCTAAGCCTACTTGATCGAGGCTTCGTTTATGCGATCGCACATATTCGTGGTTCAGAAATGCTTGGTCGCCCTTGGTATGAAGACGGAAAAAAGCTGACCAAACAAAACACGTTTAATGACTTTATCGATGTAACCAAAGGGCTAGTTGAAGAAGGCTACGGTGCTCAAGATAAAGTATTTGCGGTGGGCGGCTCTGCTGGCGGTCTACTGATGGGCGCAATCATCAACCAAGCACCAGAACTGTACCGTGGTATTGGTGCTCATGTTCCGTTTGTAGACGTGGTAACAACCATGCTTGATGAATCGATCCCTCTAACCACAAACGAATATGACGAATGGGGCAATCCGAACGATAAAACCTACTACGATTACATGCTGGGTTACTCGCCATACGACAACATTAAGGTACAAAACTACCCGAACATGCTGGTAACAACAGGTCTGCATGACTCACAGGTACAGTACTTTGAACCAATGAAGTGGGTGGCGAAACTGCGTGAAATGAAAACAGACAACAATGTACTGCTGTTCAAAACCGATATGGAAGCCGGTCACGGTGGTGCTTCTGGTCGATTTAAACGATTGAAAGAAGACGCACTTGAATACGCTTTCTTTTTAGACTTGCTAAAGACTCAATAGATTCCGCGTAACTGTAGGTATTCACACAATTTTACGTCGCCATTTAGTCACTACAAAATGGCGACAGAAATTATTAAGCATGGTTAAATACGATGAACCATGAAATCAACCAAATCAAAAAACCTTTAGAACAAACAGTGACAAAGGTTTCCGAGAGGTATAAAAACAAATGAAAGTAATTAGCTTCAACATCAATGGCCTTAGAGCCCGCCTTCACCAACTGCAAGCGATTATCGACAAACACCAACCTGACGTGATTGGTCTTCAAGAAATTAAAGTACACGATGAAGCCTTCCCGCTCGCTGATGTTGAAGCGATGGGTTACAAGGTTTACTTCCATGGCCAAAAAGCGCACTACGGTGTGGCTATGCTGTGTAAGCAAGAACCTATCTCTGTGCAGAAAGGTTTTCCTACAGACAATGAAGACCATCAAAAGCGTATGATCATGGCGACTTTTGAAGACGAAAACGGTGAAAAAGTTACCGTGCTCAATGGCTACTTCCCTCAAGGGGATAACATCAAGCACGAGACTAAATACCCATACAAGCGTCAGTTCTACAAAGACTTGATGACTTACCTAAATGACTACCACAACAAAGATGAACAAGTCATTGTGATGGGCGACATTAACATCAGCCCTATCGACGCAGACATCGGCATCGGTGAACCTAACGCGAAACGTTGGTTGAAAACCGGTAAGTGTTCTTTCCAACCAGAAGAGCGCGAATGGCTGAAAACATTGATGGATTGGGGATTTGTAGACAGCTTCCGTCTATTACACCCAGAAGTAAACGACCAGTACTCATGGTTTGATTACCGTTCGAAAGGTTTCGTGGACAACCGCGGCCTACGCATTGATGTAGTACTTGCGACTCAGAAACTTGCTGATAAATGTACTGAAGCAGGCATCGATTACGAACTGCGTGGCATTGAAAAGCCATCTGATCACGCACCAATTTGGTCAACGTTTAAATAGTTTAACGTAAACGAGTTTATCCATAAAAAACGGCGCTATAAAAGCGCCGTTTGTTTAACTGAAATAGTTGTTATGTACTTATTAACTAAGTGGTCTTAGGTAAGCTAGGAAACGCTTCTCTGCGAATTTGAAAATCGCGATGATGATAAACGTTAGCGCCATGTAGAAAAGACCTGCTGTTAAGAAAGACTCGAATGGAGCGTAGTAACGTGAGTTTACCAAACGTGCTGCACCAGTCAGATCCATAATCGTTACAATACCTGCAACTGCAGAGCCATGAAGCATAAAGATGACTTCATTACTATAAGCTGGCAATGCTCGACGCAAAGCACTTGGTAAAATGATGCGACGATAAGTCTTCGCTGTACTCATACCGTACGCTTTTGCCGCTTCAACTTCACCTTTAGGTAAACCGTTAATTGCACCACGAATGATCTCTGCTGTGTATGCAGACGTGTTGAGAATAAATGCAACCAATGCACAGAACCACGCGTTTTCCCATAGTGTGTCTTTCACTGGGAAGAACTGATCCATCCCGTAATAAATCAGGTACAACTGCACCAATAATGGTGTCCCACGGAAGAAATAAATGAATGACCAAGCTGGGGCATTAATCAGCATATTGGGACTGTTACGAGAAATAGCTAATGGTATGGCTACACATAGGCCAATAATCAAAGCTACGCAAACCATCCAAGCCGTTGTCCATAAACCACTAAGATAAATTGGTAGGCTTTCAATAATCAATGAAAAGTCCATATCTACCTCGCGTGAATGCTGAATTTACGTTCAACAAGCTTAAGTAAGCCAGTCGAAACACTTGTAAAGAATAAGAAGATAAGTGCTACTGCCATATAAAACGTGAATGGCATTTTGGTTGAACCTGCTGCCAACGTGCTGACACGTACCATATCCTCTAATCCAATAATGGATACTAAAGCCGTCGTTTTGAGCAGTACTAACCAGTTATTACCGAAACCTGGCAATGCGTGACGAATCATTTGTGGAAGTAGAATACGACGGAACGCTAAAACTGGACCCATGCCGTAAGCCTTGGCCGCTTCCATTTCACCGCTGTCAACAGCCATGATTGCACCACGGAATGTTTCAGCCATGTAAGCACCAAAAATAAAGCCAATCGTTAATACACCGGCAATAAACGGACTGACATCGATATAATCAGGTAAGTAAGCGGTCCATTCATGGTTAGGATCACTCGAAGTGAACCACTCATTGAGCCACTCATTGATGGAATACAAACTGTTGTTTAAAAGGATTTGTCCACCAAAGAAAATCAACATCATCAATACGAGATCAGGGATGCCTCGAATAACAGTTGTGTAGAGGGTTGCAATAGCGCGAGCCCAGCGGTATGGCGCTAACTTTGCCAAGGCACCTAGCATACCAAGAACCATAGCTAAAATTAGCGATAGCAAAGCAACTTCAATTGTAAGCACCGCCCCTTTCAGGATCGAAGCTTCATATCCTAGTAAATCAAACATAATGAATTCCAACAGAACTGCGAAAAAGTTGGTAAGACAGGGAGAGAGGAACCTCTCCCTTAAGAATTGACGCTAGAGGTTACTTACCGTATACGTCGTAATTGAAGTATTTAGCAGCGATATCTTGGTAGATGCCTTTTTCACGTAGTGAAAGGATTGCAGCATCTAGCTGTTTAGTCAGATCTTTATCTTGCTTGCGTAGTGCAATACCAAAACCGTCACCGAACCATTTAGGATCCGTTAGTGATGGGCCAACAAACTCGTAAGCTTCACCACCAGCTTTGTTTAGAACGCCTTCTTCAAGAGCAGACGCATCACCAAGTACAGCTACAACACGTCCGTTGGCTAGATCAAGGTAAGCTTCGTCAAATGAACCGTAACGAACGATCTCTACTGAATCACCGTAGTTATCTGTTAGGTATTTGTCGTGAGTTGTTGCACGCTGAACTGCAATTTTTTGACCACTTAGGTCATCAAAGTTAAGTCCTGCATCTTTTTTAGCGATGAATTTGTTTGGGATAAGTGCGTATTTACCAGTGAAATCGATTTTTTTCTTACGCTCTTCCGTGATAGACATTGCCGCAATGATCGCATCATATTTACGAGCAAGTAGAGAAGGAATAATACCGTCCCAGTCTTGTGCAACGATCTTACACTTCACCTGCATTTCAGTACAAAGCGCGTTAGCCATATCGACATCGAAGCCTTTTAGTGAACCGTCAGCTTCAGTCCAGCTGAATGGAGGGTAAGCACCTTCAATACCGAAGCGTACTGTTTTCCATTCTTTTGCTTGAGCTACGCCCGTTGCAGCAGTTGCAGCAAGTGCCGCGACTAATAACCACTTTTTCATATCCCTACTCCTGTGATTTAGGTTTTTATGTTTTGCTAGTTTTTAATATTGTGTTTGTTGTTACTGATTAATTGACTTGTTGTGTTTTATTGTTCACACCGTCGCTGTTTACCTTGGCGGCGGCATTTCAATTCTGATTCGCGCTAACGATTTATCTCTAAGTAAACCGATTAATAAATCGAAGAGATAAACTGTTTCAATCGCTCAGATTCAGGTTCCGTAAACAGTTTAGCTGGATCACCCTGCTCTTCCACTAGACCTTGATGCAAGAACATCACGTGGTTTGATACGTCACGAGCAAAAGCCATCTCATGTGTTACCACAAGCATGGTTCTTCCTTCTTCTGCTAGATCACGCATTACACCAAGAACTTCACCGACTAACTCTGGGTCAAGCGCCGATGTTGGCTCATCAAATAACATAACTTCCGGATCGACCGCTAACGCTCTTGCTATAGCTGCACGTTGTTGTTGTCCACCAGATAAGTGTCCTGGGTAGTAATCTTTGCGTTCGTACAGGCCTACTTTCTTCAGCAGTAACTCTGCATTTTCAATCGCTTGTGCTTTGGGCACACCTAATACGTGAACAGGTGCTTCGATAACATTTTCGAGAACGGTCAGATGAGACCATAAATTGAATCCCTGAAAAACCATTGCCAGACGAGAACGGATTCGCTGTACTTGTTTTTCATTGGTAGGAACAGAAACACCTTGGCGGTTGTTTTTCATTTGAATTAATTCACCATTAACCCAAATCTCGCCAGCAGTTGGTGTTTCTAAAAGGTTGATACATCTAAGGAAAGTACTTTTACCTGACCCTGAAGACCCGATAATCGATACTACATCGCCTTTGTGCGCAGAAAGTGAAATTCCCTTTAAAACTTCATTTTGACCAAACGTTTTGTGTAGATCCTTTATGTCCAGCGCCGGTACATCTTTCATGCGCTTTCTCTCCCAAGTTTGTGAAAATGCAAGGTACTCCGACCTTTTCATGCGATACAAATTAGCACCACACGGTTTAACATGCAACAAATTATTAACCTAATAATTTGGAATAAATAGCGATTCACTCTGACTTATTATGCAAAAGGTAGCGTTTTCACCTCAATTTAATGAATGAGTTCTATCAATAAGTCGTAATTACAACTCTTACATTGTTTAAATAAAGTTAATCAAAATGAGAGTCCCGTAGCTTGGTGTCTCACAAGAAAAACAAATTTTGTGAACTAAGAAACTCCGCTGCCGAAAAATAGAGCGCTCATATGACCGAACAAACCGCACCGCAAGGTAGCGCTATTTTATTGGTTATAACGTTGTAAGAGTTTCACCCGCAATCAACGGTAAGCAAGCAATAGTGGAATAACTCAATAAGCTTCGGACTTTGAACTCATGCTTTGGTAGCAAAGGCTCGAATAAGATAGATAAACGTCAGTTTGTGAAAACAAATTACACTTTTCATCAATGGTACGTTAATGAATCGCTGCGTTTTGTAGCTTTCTTTCACATACACTCATAAAGTGATCAAGATCAATCACCCTAAAGGGTAAGCTTGTTAGACTCCTCAACACAAAATAAGGCATTAAAAATGCCAAACATTTCTTTTAACTTAGCTGCATAAAGCACATCAAGACCGTGCAACATAATGTTAATGAGTTATAACTAAGAAATAACGCAATTGCGCGAACTTATTTAATTCAATTTTAGAATTACTAACATAAAAATATGAGGAATCTATGTCAGACGTTGTCAATAATGCGAACTCTGAAGTAGAAGAGAAAAGCTATAAAGAGCTACACCGTCCTGCTTCTGAATTTGAGAGCCGCTCAGATTATTTAGATCACGAACTCCAAATCATGAAGCCTCGCCGCTTCGGTTTAAACCTTCCTGGTCGTGATTTCCGCTTTGAACTTGAAGATCTTGTTCCTGCACTTGCTGGTACCATTGGTATCATTGCAATGTACTCAGCAGTAATGATGTCTTGGGCCGATGGCCTAACTCAAGCTTGGGATCACGTAAACCTTGGAAAAGACTTCGCTATCGAAGTTGCTCGTGTAGAAATGCTTATCCCTGCACTGCTGTTCTGTATCCTTGCCTCTGGTTTCTTTAATCCTAAAGCAAACCTTGCTGGCAACCACGGCCCAATGATCCCCCTTATCGGTACCATCGCTCTCGCTGGTGCTCACCCTCTTGCATTGGCAATTCTTATCGGTGTCTTCGGTCTCATCCTAAGTTTCCTAAAAGGCGGCTCTAAACTTGTTAACCTCACTTCGGAAGGTACGGCAGGTGGCTTGCTTATATTCTTAGGCCTGACCGGTACCATGAGTCAAATAAACTCAATTCAAGCATGGGCGGTTGGTCTTCAATCTTCTACAGTTGAAGCGGGTAGCATGGGTTACGTTGGCCTTATCGTTCTTGCTATTACGATTGCTATCTACGCTTTCTTAGCAAAAGTGAACAAGCGTTGGTTGGCTATCCCAGTTTGTGCATTCACAGGTCTTGCTATTGCATTAGCATTGGGGGCAGGTTTCGATATCGTGTTCGAAACCAAAATGGGTATTCCAAACCTAAACCCAGTTTACTGGTGGGGTTCTACTTCTGAAGGTTGGATGCTTGGTTTACCAAACGTTGAACACTTCATTGCTTCTCTACCATTCGCAATTCTTGCAGTAGCAATGTGGTCGCCAGATTTCTTAGGTCACCGCATCTTCCAAGAACTGAACTACCCTAAACGCTCAGAAAAAGTTCTGATGGACGTTGATGACACAATGACTATGTGTTCTGTTCGTCAAATGGTAGGTACTGCTGTTGGTGGTGGTAACATCACTTCTTCTTGGGGTACTTACATGATCCCAGCAGCAATCGCAAAACGTCCAATTCCTGGCGGCGCAATCTTGCTTGGTTCTCTATGTATTATTGTTGCAATCCTTGGTTTCCCAATGGATGTTGCAGTTTGGCCACCAGTAATGCGTGTTGCTCTACTTGTAGGTGTATCACTGCCTCTGCTTGAAGCTGGTATGCAAATGGTTAAGGATTCAAAAGATTCTCAAGCGGCTGGTATCTGTATCTTCGGTTCAGCAGTTGTTAACCCAGTATTAGCATGGGCACTCACTATGCTTCTTGATAACAATGGCTTTATTGGTGATAAAGAGCGTGCGAAGCGTCTATCATTTGTAGACAAGATTGTTATCCCAGTTGGCGTTTTAGTTATCTGTCTAGTAGCAATGCTTGCAGTTGGTATGCTAGAAAGTCAATATGGCCTAAAAGCTTGGCTATAATAGTCCTAACTACACAAAAGTAGTATTGAGACTAAAAAAAAGTTTGGGTGGCAACCCCTGCCACTCAAATTTTTTCAACTTTTTTTGGCATTTATTGATTTAGTTTAAGGTTTGCAGAAATTTTTTAGCGTAATCTTGAATTCATAGAGTAAGACACCATATAGAAAGTAGTGACAATATATATAATCATATGAAGCTAATGTGCTCATACATATTGTTATTAATAAGAGTGTACTACCCTTACGAGGGGCGCTGGCTCAACAGTGTTAAAGTACGTATTTTTTCTACTAAAAAGGTAGGTATGTCATGGCAGAGCAATTTGCTAAAGCTTGGGAAGATTTTGCTGCAGGTGAGTGGCAAAGCGAAGTAAACGTTCGTGATTTCATTCAAAAGAACTACACGCCGTATGAAGGCGACGAGTCTTTCCTAGTTTCTGAAGGTACTGAAGCGACCAATACGCTTTGGGCTTCGGTAATGGAAGGTATCAAACAGGAAAACGCAACTAAAGCACCTGTAGATTTCGATACTTCTGTTATCTCTACCATCACTTCTCATGATGCGGGCTACATCGAAAAAGACCTTGAAACAATTGTTGGTCTACAAACTGAAAAACCTCTAAAACGTGCAATCATCCCTAACGGTGGTGTACGTATGGTTGAAGGTTCTTGTAAAGCATACGGTGAAACTCTTGACCCGATGGTTTCAAAAATCTATTCAGAATACCGCAAAACACACAACGCTGGTGTTTTCGATATTTACACGCCTGATATCCTAAAATGTCGTAAGTCTGGTGTTCTGACTGGTCTTCCAGATGCATACGGCCGTGGTCGTATCATTGGTGATTACCGTCGCGTAGCACTTTACGGTATTAATTTCCTAATGAAAGACAAAGCAGCTCAATTCGCTTCTTTACAAGAGCGTTTCGAGAACGGCGAAGATCTTTCTGCAACAATGCAACTTCGTGAAGAGATTTCTGAGCAACACCGCGCTCTAGGTCAAATCAAGCAGATGGCAGCGTCTTACGGCTTCGATATCTCTGAGCCAGCTCAAACTGCTCAAGAAGCTATCCAGTGGACTTACTTCGGCTACCTAGCTGCTGTTAAATCTCAAAACGGTGCTGCAATGTCTCTAGGTCGTACTTCGACTTTCCTAGACATCTACCTTGAGCGTGATATCGCTGCTGGTAAAATCACTGAAGACCAAGCTCAAGAAATGATTGATCATTTCGTAATGAAGCTACGTATGGTTCGTTTCCTACGTACTCCTGAATACGATGAGCTATTCTCTGGCGACCCAATCTGGGCAACAGAGTCTATGGGTGGTATGGGTATCGACGGTCGTACGCTAGTAACGCGTTCGAACTTCCGTTTCCTAAACTCTCTATACACAATGGGTCCATCTCCAGAGCCAAACATCACTGTTCTTTGGTCTGAGCAACTACCTGACGGCTTCAAGCGTTTCTGTGCGAAGGTATCTATCGATACTTCTTCTATCCAGTACGAAAATGATGACCTAATGCGTCCTGACCTTGATTCTGATGATTACGCAATCGCTTGTTGTGTATCACCAATGATCGTTGGTAAGCAAATGCAGTTCTTCGGCGCTCGTGCTAACCTTGCAAAAACTATGCTTTACGCAATCAACGGCGGCGTTGATGAGAAGCTTAAAATGCAAGTTGGCCCAGTTGGCGACAAGATCACTGACGAAGTACTTAACTACGATGACGTAATGGGTCGCCTAGACACATTCATGGATTGGTTAGCTAAGCAATACGTGACTGCTCTAAACAGCATCCACTACATGCACGACAAATACAGCTACGAAGCGTCTCTAATGGCTCTTCATGACCGTGACGTTCGTCGTACTATGGCTTGTGGTATTGCTGGTCTATCTGTTGCAGCTGACTCACTGTCTGCAATCAAATTCGCGACTGTTAAACCAATCCGCGACGAAGATGGCATTGCAACTGACTTCGAAATCGAAGGCGATTACCCTAAATACGGTAACAACGACTCTCGTGTAGATGACATTGCTTGTGAACTAGTTTCTACGTTCATGAACAAGATCCGTAAGCTTAAGACTTATCGTAACTCTATCCCTACACAGTCAGTTCTTACTATCACGTCTAACGTGGTATACGGTAAGAAGACAGGTAACACTCCAGACGGTCGTCGTGCTGGCGCTCCTTTCGCTCCTGGTGCTAACCCAATGCACGGTCGTGATGAGAAAGGCGCTGTAGCTTCACTAACGTCTGTAGGTAAACTACCGTTTGCTGATGCACAAGATGGTATCTCTTACACGTTCTCTATCGTGCCAAACGCACTAGGTAAAGAACAAGACAGCCAACGTGCTAACCTTGCAGGCCTAATGGATGGTTACTTCCACCATGAAGCTGGCATTGAAGGTGGTCAACACCTTAACGTTAACGTTCTTAACCGCGAAACTCTTGAAGACGCAGTTAAGCACCCTGAGAAATACCCTCAGCTAACGATTCGTGTTTCTGGTTACGCTGTACGCTTTAACTCTCTGACTACAGAGCAGCAAGCTGACGTAATCGCACGTACATTTACTGAGTCTCTATAAGCCTAAACGCTTAAGCTGACCATTCAGTAATAATAATTAGCCTCGCCAATGTGCGGGGCTTTTTTATATCTGACATAAATCGAACTGACTTCACTAGTCTCCCAAAATGTTAGCTTGAGCAGAAAAATCCTTCTTCTATTCACTTTTTTTCCACAAATTTGCGCAAACTACGATACTATCTCGGTTCATAATCTTAGAGTAACCGCTACATGAAATACCTTCGTTGTTTACCACTGATTCTCCTCTCTTTTTCATCATTGGCATCTGAACGTTCTACGTTAACTTTTGCGTTAGACAACGATGGCATCTTTGGTGTCGACCAAGACTATACCAATGGTTTATTTCTGGGTTACACATCATCAAGTATTACCCCATACGATTGGGTCAAACCATTAAGTCTTTCCTATTGGGGCGCAAGCTCTTTAGATAAGTGGGAGATCACCATTGGCCACAAAATGTATACGCCTTCTGATATTGAATTAGAAACGCCATCGGCCAATGATCGTCCATACGCAGGTTACCTGCACACTGAATTCAATTACATCAGTCTGCACCCACAACAAGCCCAGCGTTTTAACATCACCTTTGGTACAACAGGTGAGCGCGCACTTTCCGAAGATGCTCAAAAGCTGGTTCACTCGATCACTAAATCAGACGAGCCTATGGGTTGGGAATACCAAATAGATGATGAGTACGCGGGTAGCGTTGGCTATTTAAGCCATTTCAACCTAATGCGTAATCAATCTATTGCGAACACCGACTTTGAAATATCAAATATCTCAGAAGTTAATGTGGGTAACTTTAGAAGTGATATCCAAACGGGCTTTATGTTCCGTTGGGGTACTGATTTAGGTGGCAACTTTGGCGCGGCCAACATCACTACTGAAAACCCATTCAAACCGGGTATGATTGGCGCATCAAACAATGGCTGGTTTACTTACGCAGGTCTCGAAGGTCGTTACCGATTTAATGACCTGACGATCGAAGGCGACCGTTCTGGCGTTGATGAATACGCGAGAACAAATAACCAAGATCCGGCTATCTACGATGTCACTTTAGAGAACATTCAAGCGACAGCGGTACTTGGTATGGCTTGGTATAACCAATACGTTGGTGCATCCTTCGCACTAACAGCAAAAACACCTGATTACAAAGAAGCAAAAGAATCTGTCTATACCACTGGTGGCATTACCATGTTTGCTTTCTTCTAGCCATCAGCAAGGGCTTTCGTCCTTTCCCTTTCAAGTTTGATAAAGGCAATCATCTACACAGATGATTGCCTTTATTTTTAAAGACCTCGTTACCATTTGACCCTATTTTATGTACCGTTTTTGTAATAAAATAAACGGTATAAATTCCTCTACGAGAATAGCTCATGTCTACAACTGGTCGCATTCACTCATTCGAATCTTGTGGTACTGTCGATGGCCCTGGTATCCGCTTTATTGTGTTTCTTCAAGGCTGCTTAATGCGTTGTATGTACTGCCATAACCGCGATACATGGGATCTTCATGATGGAAAAGAAATTACGGTCGAAGAGATCATCAACGAAGCAAAATCGTACCGTCATTTCATGAAAGCCTCTGGTGGTGGTATTACCTGCTCTGGCGGCGAAGCAATGCTACAACCTGAATTTGTTCGCGATTTTTTCCGCGCAGCTCAAGCTGAAGGCATCCATACTTGCCTTGATACTAATGGCTACATTCGCAAGCACACAGAAGTCGTAGATGAAGTGTTAGAAGCATCTGATCTGGTCATGCTGGATCTCAAACACATGCGAGATGAGATACACCACGATTTCATTGGTGTATCAAATAGACGTACACTTGATTTTGCACGCTATCTGCACAAGATCGGGAAAAAAACGTGGATTCGTTACGTGATTGTTCCGGGTTACACCGATACGCCAGAAGATGCACACTTACTTGGTGAGTTCATCAAAGATATGGATAACATCGAAAAAGTAGAACTGCTTCCATACCACAAGCTTGGTGCTCATAAGTGGGAAGCGCTTGGCTTTGACTACCCTCTTGACGGTACAAACCCTCCAAGTAAAGAGAAGATGGACGAGATTGTTGCAGTACTTAGCCAATATCATCCAAACGTAAAATACTGATCCTTACCAACGTAAAATACACTTCCAAACTCCTCAATATTGATTGGGGCGTTTTCTTTTTTGTAACACAAACTCTCCTTTCACTTTTCTTTACAACTTTTGTTTATCAATTCAAAAAATCATATTAAATCCGTGTTGAGATCATGTTTCGACGCGTAGGAATGCTGTTACTCTTACTGCAACAAAAGAATATAATATTTAGTTTTTTAGTGAGGCTCCTCCCATGGAAATGACCAATGCTCAGCGTCTAATTCTATCAAATCAATACTACCTAATGTCTCAAATGAACCCTGAGAACTCTGCTAAATACCAACGTCTACAAACGATTGTAGAACGTGGTTACGAGCTCCAGATGCGTGAGCTTAATAAAGAGTTTGGTTGTTTGACTGAAGCAGAATGCCGCGAAATTATCGACATCATGGAAATGTACCATGCAATGCAAGAGTCGAACAAAATGCTAGCAGAACAAGAACGTTCTGAGGTTGATCAACGTCGTCTTCAGTTCCTTGGTTTTGATATTGCGTCTGAAGCGCAAATCGTACATTACGTGCGTTTCCTTGTTGATTCTGAAGGTCTTTACCCTCAGTTCGACAAAGCAGATCACCACTTCAATAGCCAAATGCCAATGCTAGAGAAATACCGTCGCATGCTTACAACATGGCGTAATTGCCCTCGTCAGTACCACCTATGTGCGACAGAGCTATCTCAAATCTTTAGTGCTTAAGCTTTGTGCTAACCGCATAAGGTTTCAACGAAGAAAATTTATTTAGAAAGTCCATTTTTACAAAAAAGGGTTACTCATTATGAGTAACCCTTTTTTCTTGCTCGATTCTTTTTGACTAGAAAACCTAAGCAACATCAAATAACCATGGTGATCTTCTCGAGTGTAGGTTTTCCGTTACTCGTATCGTGAGTCAATAACAACTATTTTGAACAATTATCCCTACTATTCTCTACTTATTTACTAAGCGATTCTTTAATAACTAAGTACGTTATATGGTCTTTCATTTAAGACCAATTCATAAGGCTCAATTATCATCTAATGCACATAAATCCAGAGCGAGAATTGGAAAGCTTCCTAAAATCATAAAACAAACGTCTAGTCCCCTCGAATACAAAATAATTTCATTCTACTCACCTCAAGTTGCCCATTGCTTTCGCAACACTTTTCACACGCAAAATTGTAAATAAATACATAATTGTTAAGCAAAATTGTGTAAGCGGGTCTAACCTTAAATTGTAGGGAGAGCCTATTTTTAAATCGCTCGTCAGTTTTGACTGGTTAACAAGGGGAATGTGACTATGAGTATTTTTGACCACTATCAATCACGTTATGAAGCAGCCAAGGAAGAAGAGCTGACATTGCAAGAGTTCTTAGGGCTGTGTAAAGACGATAAAAGTGCTTACGCTAACGCTGCTGAGCGCTTACTACTGGCCATTGGCGAACCGGAGGTTATTGATACAGCTCAAGACCCCCATCTAAGTCGTATTTTCTCGAACCGTGTCATCTCACGCTACAGCGAATTTAAAGATTTCTACGGTATGGAAGATGCGATTGAACAAATTGTTTCTTACCTAAAACATGCTGCGCAAGGTTTAGAAGAACGCAAACAGATCCTTTACTTACTTGGCCCTGTGGGCGGTGGTAAATCTTCCCTTGCTGAAAAGCTAAAAGCTCTGATGCAAAAGCTGCCAATCTATGTTTTGTCTGCCGATGGTGAACGAAGCCCTGTAAATGATCACCCCTTCTGTCTATTTGATGTAACCGAAGATGGCGACCTTTTGAAACAAGAGTATGGAATAGAGAAACGCTACATACGCTCTATCATGTCACCTTGGGCGGCTAAACGCCTCCATGATTTCGGTGGTGACATATCTAAATTCAAAGTCATCAAACTACGCCCTTCGATTCTCGACCAAGTTGCGATCGCGAAGACAGAGCCGGGTGATGAAAACAACCAAGATATCTCTTCTCTTGTAGGTAAAGTAGATATTCGTAAACTTGAGCACTTCTCTCAAGATGATCCTGATGCCTACAGCTACTCTGGTGCGCTATGTAAAGCAAACCAAGGTGTGATGGAGTTTGTAGAGATGTTTAAGGCACCAATTAAGGTGTTACACCCTCTACTAACTGCAACACAAGAAGGTAACTTCAACGGTACTGAAGGGCTTTCAGCACTACCGTTTGACGGCATGATCTTAGCTCACTCGAATGAGTCAGAGTGGCAAACCTTCCGTAACAACAAAAACAATGAGGCATTCCTCGACCGTGTCTATATTGTAAAAGTTCCTTACTGTCTGCGCGTTTCTGAAGAAGTTAAGATCTACAAAAAACTGCTTGAACACAGTGAACTATCCCATGCTCCTTGTTCACCAAGCACACTCGACCTGCTATCGCAGTTCAGCATCCTGTCGAGACTAAAAGAACCTGAAAACTCTTCTCTTTTCTCAAAAATGCGTGTTTACGATGGTGAAACTCTAAAAGACACCGATCCAAAAGCGAAGAGCTATCAAGAGTACCGAGATTATGCCGGCGTTGACGAAGGTATGTCAGGGCTATCGACACGTTTCGCCTTTAAGATCCTGTCGCGTGTATTCAACTTCGACCAAGCTGAAGTGGCCGCTAACCCGGTTCACCTGTTCTACGTTATTGAACAACAAATTGAGCGTGAGCAGTTCCCTCAAGAAACCGCTGAGAAGTATCTTGAGTTCTTGAAAGGATACCTAGTACCACGTTACGTAGAATTCATTGGTAAAGAAATTCAGACCGCTTATCTAGAGTCTTACTCTGAGTACGGACAGAATATCTTCGACCGTTATGTCACCTACGCTGATTTCTGGATTCAAGACCAAGAATACCGCGATCCAGACACAGGCCAACTATTTGATCGTTCATCTCTGAATGCTGAGCTCGAGAAAATCGAAAAAACAGCCGGAATCAGTAACCCTAAAGATTTCCGAAACGAGATTGTGAACTTTGTACTTCGTGCCAAAGCCAACAATAACGGTCAAAATCCAGTTTGGACTAGCTACGAGAAACTACGTACTGTGATTGAGAAAAAAATGTTCTCCAACACAGAAGAGCTACTTCCTGTTATTTCGTTCAATGCAAAAACATCGACAGATGACCAGAAAAAGCATGACGACTTTGTTGCTCGTATGATGGAAAAAGGCTACACCGAGAAACAAGTGAGACTGCTATCCGAGTGGTACCTAAGAGTTCGTAAATCCTCATAAAGAAACTGTACTGAGCTGTTCAAGTGAGCAGCTCGTACAAACCAATAATTTTTATACCTTAATAAACCAATCGCTCTAATAAACGAATAACTTTTACACCCTAGAAAAAGTAGGATCGCGACATCAGATGAGAGGGAGTTCTTATGGCACAATTTATCGATCGGAGGCTCAATGGCAAAAATAAGAGTGCAGTAAACAGACAGCGCTTCTTAAGACGTCATAAAGAGCAAATCAAAGAATCTGTGGCCGATGCAGTCAACCGACGCTCAATCACCAATACTGAAACGGGTGAAGACGTTACCATTCCCCATAAAGACATCAAAGAGCCGAGCTTTCACCAAGGACAAGGTGGCGCAAGAGAACGCGTTCATCCAGGTAATGATCAGTTCATCACTGGTGACAAAATCGAACGCCCTAAAGGTGGTGGTCAAGGTGGAGGTTCAGGTCAAGGCGATGCTAGCCCTGATGGCGAAGGCCAAGATGAATTTACCTTCCAAATATCAAAAGATGAATATTTAGATATTCTCTTTGAAGATTTGGCACTTCCTAATCTCGAAAAAAATCAGGTCAACAAAATCACTGAGTGGAAGACGCACCGCTCCGGTTATCAGAGTGCAGGGATTCCATCCAATATCGCTATTGTACGTTCCCTACAGCAGTCTCTTGCACGAAGAACCGCGATGACAGCAGGGAAAAGGCGCGAACTGAATCTACTGATGGAACAGCTTGACCAAATTCAAATGACAGAACCCGCTCAGCCATTTGAAGAGAGTCGATTAAAAGAAGAGATTGCCGAGTTACGTAAGAAAATCGAAAGCGTACCGTTCATTGACACCTTCGACTTACGTTATAAAAACTACGAGAAGCGCCCTATCCCATCTAGCCAAGCCGTGATGTTCTGTTTAATGGATGTGTCTGGCTCAATGGACCAAGCGACTAAGGATATCGCTAAGCGTTTTTATGTTCTTCTTTATCTGTTTCTCAACCGAACCTACGAAAACGTCGATGTGGTGTTTATTCGTCACCATACGCAAGCGAAAGAAGTCGATGAACATGAGTTCTTCTACTCCCAAGAAACCGGGGGCACTATCGTTTCCAGCGCTCTGAAGTTAATGAATGAAATTGTTGCTGAGCGCTACCCTGCCGGTGAATGGAACATCTATGCAGCACAAGCCTCTGATGGTGATAACTGGGCCGACGATTCACCTCGTTGTAAGGAACTACTGGTTAAGAAACTTTTACCGACTTGCCAGTATTACTCGTATATAGAAATCACACGTCGATCTCACCAAACCCTTTGGCATGAATACGAAAAACTCGAAAGTAGCTTTGACAACTTCGCAATGAAAAACATCAAGACCGTGGAAGACATCTTCCCAGTGTTTAGAGAACTGTTCCAGAAAGAGACAGCATAAGGGGCTTGCCATGACAGCGAAATCAAACGTTGCAGAGAAATCAAATGCTGCAGATAGAGACAAGGCTGCACAAAAGAAACACGACAAGATGCTGCCTGACGGTCCTGACTGGACCTTTAACCTGTTAGAGCAATACCACGTTGAAATCAAACGTGTGGCGCAGCATTACCGTTTAGATACATATCCAAACCAAATTGAAGTGATTACCTCTGAACAAATGATGGATGCCTACTCCAGTATTGGTATGCCCATTAACTATAACCACTGGTCATTTGGTAAGAAGTTCATTCAAACCGAGCAAAACTACAAACACGGACAGATGGGACTGGCGTATGAAATCGTCATCAACTCAGATCCATGTATTGCTTATTTGATGGAAGAGAACACTGTAACTATGCAAGCGCTCGTTATGGCTCACGCTTGTTATGGCCACAACTCGTTCTTTAAAGGTAACTATCTATTCCAAACTTGGACAGACGCGAGTTCCATTATTGATTACCTACTGTTCGCTAAAAAATACATTGCGGACTGTGAAGAAAAATACGGTGTTTCCGAAGTCGAACAACTTCTTGATTCTTGTCATGCTCTCATGAATTACGGCGTAGACAGATACAAACGACCAGAGAAGATCTCCATTGCTGAAGAAACGGCGAGACAAGAAGAGCGTGAAGCTTATCTGCAATCGCAAGTGAATGAGCTTTGGAGAACAGTTCCCAAGAGTAAAACTAAAGAGGAAGCAATAAAGCATCGTTTCCCTAGTGAGCCTCAGGAAAACATCCTCTACTTTATTGAAAAGAACGCGCCATTACTTGAGCCTTGGCAGCGTGAATGTGTCCGTATCGTTCGCAAAGTAAGCCAATACTTCTATCCTCAAAAACAAACACAGGTAATGAATGAGGGGTGGGCTACCTTCTGGCATTACACCATTCTGAACCACCTTTATGATGAAGGCTTGGTAAGTGATAAGTTCATCTTAGAGTTTCTACACAGCCATACCAGCGTGGTCGCGCAACCAGCCTACAATAGCCCTTATTTCAGTGGGATAAACCCTTATGCGCTTGGCTTTGCGATGTTTAGAGACATACGACGTATCTGTGAAGAACCTACAGATGAAGACAAAGAGTGGTTCCCAGAGCTCGCCGGAAGTGATTGGTTAGAAGCCGTGCATTTTGCGATGCATAACTTCAAAGATGAAAGCTTCATCAGCCAATATCTTTCACCAAAGATCATTAGAGATTTTAGGTTATTTTCTGTGCTCGATGATGATCGTAAAAACACTATTGAAATCAGCGCTATCCATGATGACCCCGGCTACCGCCTGATTCGAGAAAAGCTTGCTGCGCAATACAACCTAAGTAACCTTGAGCCTAATATTCAGGTGTTTAATGTGGATGTTCGTGGTGATCGTTCAATGACTCTACAATATGTCCCTCATGACCGCATCCCGCTTGACAAAGGCTACGATGAAGTAATGAAACATCTCTACCGCTTATGGGGTTTTGATGTCATCTTGGAAGAACTTAAAGACACAGGTCATAGAGAAATCCTGACCACTTGCCCAAAACGCAATGATTATGGAGCCAAGATTTAATACCAACCACAGTAAGTCAGTGGTTGGTATAAGACTCCGCTCCCCCTACAACATAGTGGTCAAACCCACTCGGAAGTGGAGCAATAAAAAAGCGCATAAGTCTGATGACTTATGCGCTTTCTTTTCTAAGACTCGAGCGTCTTCAATAGACGCTAAGCATTAAAACTAGAACTAGAACTCAATAAGCTTAAACAATCGGCTTTTGGCCGCGTTCAATCAGCTTCATCAACACGCTATCAGCAGATTTACCTGCAACGCCTGCTAACTTGTCCGAAAGCTTTTTCTTCTGTACGTAGTGAATCGCTAGAACTGTCTTGTCTTTGCATGCTTCTACAACTAGGTCATCAGAAGTACGGATCTCATCCACCAGCCCAAGTTCATGTGCTTGTGTACCAAACCAGTGTTCACCCGTAGCAACCTTCTCAAGGTCCAGTGCAGGACGATGATCACGAATGAAGTCTTTGAATAAGCCATGTGTCTCTTCTAGCTCTTCTTTAAACTTCTCGCGTGCTTTATCACTGTTCTCACCAAACATAGTGAGCGTGCGTTTGTACTCACCCGCCGTTAGCTGTTCGAATTCAATATCATGCTTTTTCAGCAATTTGTTGAAGTTGGGTAGTTGAGCAATAACGCCGATAGAACCAACGATAGCAAAAGGAGCAGATACAATTTTGTCTGCGATACAGGCCATCATGTAACCGCCACTTGCTGCAACTTTGTCTACCGAAATAGTCAGAGGCAGACCTGCCGCTTTGATGCGATCAAGTTGAGAAGACGCCAAACCATAGCCGTGAACCATGCCGCCGCCAGATTCAAGCTTAAGCAACACTTCATCACCTTCGCGAGCTACAGCCAAGATTGCTGTCACTTCTTCACGTAACGAAGCCACTTCTTTAGCATCAATGCTGCCATTAAAATCGAGAACAAACAGATGCGGTTCACGCTTGCTATCAAGCTCACCCTCTTTTGCTGCTTTTTTCACTTCTTTGCCACGTGATTTTACTTTCTCTTTTTCCGCTTTCTTTTCAGCTTTATCACGTGCTTTGATGAAAGCATCATCATGTAGATGATGCTCTAATTGTTCAATCGTCTGTTTATGGTGCTCAGATAGGTTCGTGATTTCCAGCTCACCTTTAATCGCGCTTGATTTTCCACCCATCGATTTAGCAATCACTAAAATTGCAATGATGGCGATTACAACGGTCGCAATCTTGGCTAAAAACAAGCCGTAGTCCAACAAAAATTCCAATGTCATATCCCCTAATGTATGAATTAGTGTATTGTAACCATCTTGTCACGATTACCAAGAATTTCTCATCATTCCTGCGGTTATCTGTGTGATAAAACATCAATGGAATGACGAATATAATAAAAGAAAGAAGGATAAGCACAGTGGATTACCCAATCTCTACAGATGCCCTCAAAGATAAAGTAATTTTGGTTACAGGTGCCGGTGCTGGTATTGGTCGCCAAGCAGCATTAAGCTTCGCCCAACATGGTGCAACAGTTATTTTGTTAGGCCGTAACGTAAAAAACCTCGAATTTATTTACGATGAAATTGAAAGTGCTGGTTACCCTCAGGCTGCGATTATTCCGCTAGACCTTAAAGGGGCAACCAAACAAAACTACATCGATATGGCTGAAACCATTGAGTCACAATTCGGTCGTTTAGACGGTCTACTGCATAACGCCGGTGTGCTTGGCACTCTGAGTCCATTCGATCAAATCGATGAAGAAACGTTTGATGGCGTCATGCAAATCAACGTTAAAGCTGAATTTCTAATGACTCAAGCATTATTGCCTGTCATTAAGAAAGCTGAAGCAGGCCGTATCGTATTCACCTCTTCTACAGTTGGTCACTCTGGCCGTGCATTCTGGGGCACTTACGCGATTTCTAAGTTTGCTACCGAAGGCATGATGCAAATCCTAGCGGACGAACTTGAAGACACCAACATCCGTGTAAACGCGATTAACCCAGGCGGCACTCAAACACGCATGCGTGCAAAAGCGTACCCAGGTGAAGATGCGAACAAGCTGAAAACGCCACTCGACATCATTCCATTGTACCTACACTTAATGAACCCAAGTGTGACAGACATTAATGGTCAATGTATCGACGCTCAACCTAAATAGCTGATATTATGAGCAATAACAAGAAGTCGCTTTAATAGCGGCTTTTTTTGTATCTAAATCAACCATCTAATATTTAGTTCACCTGATTTTCGTCATTTCTCTTTGCATCTTTTTCATAGTTAAATATACTGTATAAATATACAGGTATTTAACTATGCATAAACTAATAAAAAACTTACAAGACCACCAGTTAATCTGGAAAGGGTTACAATCGACAACGCAAGGAAGTACCACTTCATCAGGTTATCCTCAGTTGGATAAACAGCTTAATGGTGGCTTTCCGACGCATGGTGTTATTGAGATTGAATCAAAACAAGGGATAGGCGAACTTCGCTTACTTACTCCTTATTTGTCTCAACAAAATCCACAGAAACTGGCCATATTCATTAACCCGCCAGGGAAAATCTGTGCTGAGTTTTTCAACAACCAAGGCATTCATTTAGAGAACATTCTCGTTATCCAACCTCAACGAGATCTCGATGCATTATGGGCAGCAGAACAATGCCTAAAAAGCGGTGCTTGTCACTCTGTATTGCTATGGGGAGCCGATCTAGAAATACACCAAACCAAGCGACTGCAAGCAGCAAGCGAAACCGGTAAGTGCCTGCAATTTCACTTTAAGGCCACCAGCCATAATCAGTTATCCCTACCCGTTTCTCTAAGCATGAGACTGTCTGCTCACGCTCAGGGGTTAAAGGTTGAAGTCACGAAAAGAAAAGGCAGTTGGTCGTATGGCAACTTTGTTCTAGACATGAGTCAAAATTGGCCATTACTCACACAAAAAGTCATCAATGAAGATAATTCACATCGAGCTTTGTCGGATAACACGGTACTTGCTTTTCCTATAGCGAAACAGGGCTAACGTATGTTGTGGCTTTATCTGCATTTCCCATCGCTGCAATTAGATACCTTGTTTAACTCTAATGAATTGGGTTCGAACGAAGAATCACACGGTCAGCCTCTTATCATCGTAGATGAAAAAGATCATCGTGTACTGCAAGCCAATCACGCCGCGTTGCAATTGGGTATCACAATTGGAATGGGGCTAGGATCTGCGGCCGCACTTTGCCACAATTTACACGTCCATCCTTACAGCATTGAATTAGAGAAAAGTAAGCTGAAAGAGATTGCTCAATGGGCGTATCTGGTCACTTCCGACATAGCGTTGCTACCACCCAATGGTTTATTGATTAAAGCCTCTAATATGCTGTCGCTTTATGATGGGCTAGCTAACTACTGGCATGAACTCAAAAGCCATTTAGAAACACTCAACATCCAGTTCAGCTTCGCCACCGGTTATTCGCCGCTTTCCGCGATCCTTTTGGGCAAACAAGCAATCAACCAAGTAACGAACAATGTTGAGCAAATGAAAACTTGGGTCAATCAGCAAGCGTTGAGTTCCAGCGAGCTGCCAACTAAGCAAGTGGAACGACTGAACCGTGTCGGCATTAACTTAGTAGAAGACCTATTAAAACTGCCCTTGCAAGATGTCGCACGGCGCTTTGATATCGACTTGGTGAACTATGTCGGTCGCCTTAATGGGCAGTTCAAGCACCCTATTGACTTCTATCATCCACCAGAGAACTTTCAACAATATTTGGAGCTGCTATTTGATATTGAAAACATCCTGTTTATCGAAAAGCCGCTACTGAAATTGTTGAATCAGCTCGAGTGCTTTTTGAAGTTACGTGACCGAGTGGCTTTCGAGTTAGCGCTGACTTTGCATCTAAGGGATAAAGACGACCATCATGTTTCTTTTTATTCCGCACAGGGCGATTACTTTGCCGCCAAGTGGGCGAACCTTACGCGTTTAACCTTAGAATCACTGAAGATCACGGCACCTGTTCAGGGGCTGACTCTATCCTTAATTCGTCATGGCGAACCGCAAGTCGCCTACCATGATCTTTTCGATGGCAATACCGGTACGCTTGCCGCGTTAGATTTGCTTTCGCTGCTGCAAGCCAAATTAGGGCAAGCCTGTATTCAAACCCCCAAAATACAACACGACCCAAGGCCAGAAAAAGCCAACCAATACTCGCTCCCAACACTGAGTAAGTCTGTGGTAAAGAGGAAAACACCCACAGAGTTCGAACAGAAAATAGCAACTCCCAACATCAGCCAGCAGCGACTGAGGCCGAGTATTCTCCTGCCCGAGCCCGAAGTCTTAACCGAGAGTGTCACCTTATCTCAAGGCCCTGAGCGCATTGTTTCTGGATGGTGGGACGGAGAAAAAATCATTCGTGACTACTTTATTGCTCATAGTGAAAACGGCCAATGGTTATGGGTCTTCAGAACGCCCGATAAACAATGGTTTTTGCACGGCTTATTTAGCTAGTTTGTAAGAAAGTAAGTAGTAAGTAAGTCAGTAAGACAATTTAGTGGCTCATTCAATACGACTCACTGGCAATTTCAACGTCCCTTTTCAATCCTGTTCACTCGCAATAGTTAAGTGAGATTACGTTATGTCTCAGCAATACTCAGAGCTATTTTGCCAAAGCAATTACTCCTTTCTTGAAGGAGCTTCGCACGCGGAAGAGCTTGTTTTACAGGCCGACTTTTTACGTTACAAAGCGCTCGCTATCACTGACGAATGCTCAGTGGCGGGCATCGTTAAGGTTCACTCTGCGATCAAGCAGCATCAACTGTCGCTCAAGCAAATTGTCGGAAGTATGTTTTGGTTAAATGAAGAATGCCAAGTGGTATTGTTATGCCCAAATAGAACGGCCTATGCCGAGCTGTGCCGTATCATCACCAACGCGAGACGCCGTAGCAGCAAAGGACATTATCAACTCTCTGAGTGGGATATCATGTCAGCCAAGCACTGCTTCATTGTTTGGCTTCCTCAACAAAAAAATGAAGATGCACATTGGGGGCATTGGCTTTCCCAACATCATTCAGGCCGGCTGTGGATTGGCGTACAAAGACACCTAAAACAAACCGATCAGCAATACACCGACTATTGTGTCGAACTGTCACGCCATCACCACCTGCCAATTACCGCTTGTGGTGGCGTGCTGATGCACAATGCTAATCGCTTACCGTTACAACACTCACTAACTGCAATAAGACATCAATGTCCAATAACAGAAGTGGGTAGTCACTTACTGGCCAATGCGGAGCGTTGTTTGAGGAGCATCAATAAGCTCTCTCACATTTTCAAACCAGAGTGGTTAGAAGAGAGCAACCGAATCTCAGAGCTGTGCGATTTTGACTTAGACAGCTTACGTTACGAATACCCTAGCGAGCTCATTCCTCAAGGCGAAACACCTATGAGTTATTTGCATATGTTAGTCGAGAAAGGGAAACAAGCTCGCTTCCCACGAGGCGTGCCTAACGACATTCAACAAATCATAGATAAAGAGATGGGGTTGATTGGTGAGCTCAACTACCCTTTCTTTTTTCTCACGATTCACGACATTGTCATGTTTGCCAAAAGCCAAGGTATTCTTTATCAAGGTCGAGGTTCTGCGGCCAATTCCGTGGTCTGTTACTGCCTAGAGATCACCTCTGTCGACCCAAGGCAGATCTCGGTGCTATTTGAACGCTTCATCAGTAAAGAGCGCGATGAGCCGCCCGATATTGATGTCGATTTTGAACACGAACGCCGCGAAGAAGTGATTCAATACATCTATCAAAAATACGGAAGAGAACGCGCCGCGCTTGCCGCGACCGTCATTTCTTATCGCTTTAAAAGTGCGGTCAGAGATGTAGGCAAAGCGTTGGGGCTACAAGAAACCCAGCTTGATTACTTTATTAAGAACACAAATCGCAGAGACAAAAGCCTAGGTTGGCAAGCGCAGTTAACCCAATTAGGTCTTCAGCCTGACTCTTTAAAAGGTCAGCAGTTTATCCACTTGGTTAATGAAATTATCGGTTTTCCACGTCACTTATCTCAGCACGTCGGTGGCTTTGTCATATCCTCAGGGCCTTTGTATGAATTGGTTCCCGTCGAGAATGCAGCGATGCACGACCGAACTATCATTCAATGGGATAAGGACGACTTGGAAACTCTGGGGCTGCTTAAAGTGGATGTACTCGCACTTGGAATGCTCTCTGCAATTCGTAAATGTTTCGACCTGATCCAGTCTATCCATGGACGATCATTGACCATTGCAGAGATCACTCGCCTTAAGGATGATCCTCAAGTTTACGGCATGATTCAGCGGGCAGACACGGTCGGGATATTCCAAATTGAGTCACGAGCGCAAATGAGCATGCTGCCAAGGCTTAAACCAACGACCTATTACGACTTGGTGATTCAAATCGCTATCGTGCGTCCTGGGCCCATTCAAGGAGACATGGTACATCCGTTCCTAAAGCGTCGAGATGGTATTGAGCCCATCAGTTATCCATCCAAGGATGTTGAATCGGTATTGTCACGCACCTTAGGGGTACCGATATTCCAAGAACAAGTGATTAAGCTCGCGATGGTCGCGGCAGGGTTTACGGGGGGAGAAGCCGATCAGCTCCGACGCGCTATGGCGGCTTGGAAAAAGAATGGCAACGTATTTAAGTTTAAAAACAAGCTCATCGAGGGGATGCAAAATCGCGGCTATGAGACAGAGTTTGCCGAACAAATCTTTAAACAAATATGTGGTTTCGGTGAATACGGTTTTCCAGAAAGCCATTCGGCCTCGTTCGCAGTATTAGCGTATTGCTCAGCTTGGTTGAAGTGTTACTACCCAGAATGTTTCTACGCGTCTTTGCTGAATAGCCAACCAATGGGGTTTTATAGCCCATCACAGTTGGTACAAGATGCGCAGCTGCATAATGTGGTCATCCTTCCTATATGTGTGAACGCTTCTCAAGATAATCACACGGTCGTCACTCATCAAAATGGTTTGGCGATTCGCTTAGGGTTACGACAAATCAAAGGGCTAAGCGAGCATGGTATTCAAAGCGTGCTCGCCAATCGCCCGCGTTCAGGTTACCGCCATCCAAGTCAGGTAAAGCAACTATCGATGAACAAAAAGGATATTGAACTGCTTGCATCGGCTAATGCGCTGCACAATGTTTCAGGCGATCGATTTCAGACGCGCTGGGCGATTATGGATTCAGCCTCTGACTTACCCTTATTTAGCCATGTAAATGACTCTGCAGAGGATGTCTGCGCAGAACACACATTGCATCAGCCAAACGAGATGCAGGATCTACTCGAGGATTTTACCAGTGTGGGGATTTCCTTAAACAAGCACCCTATCACTTTGCTAGAAGAAGCCAACCGATTAGGCCGCTTCACACATATGAAAAATTTAAAACAACAAAGACATAAATCCATGGTCACGGTTGTTGGGCTTGTTACTGGTAAGCAATCACCCGGCACTGCCGCAGGAGTTACCTTTGTCACGTTGGAAGATAACACCGGCAATATTAATGTCGTGGTATGGGGATCAACCGCGCGTGCTCAACAACAAGCCTACCTCACTGCCAAGGCGTTAAAAGTTCAAGGGATCTTAGAAAAAGAAGGCGAAGTTGTGCATGTAATTGCGGGAAAGCTCATCGATATTACCGATGAAATTGTTGGCTTGAACACCAAGTCACGGGATTTTCATTAGCTGTGAATTCTCAATTACAGAGAGTTTTCAGTCGCGGTGAAAATAACGATGTCATCAAAGGCTAACGAAAGAAAGACAAGAAACAGAAAAGGGAGGCATCAGCCTCCCTTCAATTAAAATTGTTGAGCTATCACTCAACGTCAGCTTCCGTACGTCTTTTCTTAAATTCCCTATATAGTAATAAACTCAAAGTCATTACAACTTTAGAAGTTAACCATATCATTAAGAGAAACTACCTTAGATTGAATGTGAAAAGTTACGCTAGTAGTTGAGCATATTTCGTTACGAGAAATATGCCACATCAATATTAGCAAACACTTTCTATAAGATCATTCAAAACAAACCGTACAGCAGCATTAATTATAATAACTGACGCATTCTCTCTTGAGTTACTTCAACCAAGAGGTCAGGTTGGAATTTAGAAATAAAGCGGTTACACCCTACTTTCTCAACCATGGCTTCATTAAAACTTCCACTTAATGAAGTATTTAGCGTGATAAATAGATCATGCATTCTAGGGTCAGTGCGTACTTCGTGAGTCAGTTTATAACCATCCATCTCGGGCATTTCGGCATCAGTGATCATCAACAATATTTCTTGATTGATGTCTTTACCTTCATCACACCATCCTTTAAGTAGGGTTAGTGCTTCTAAGCCATCGCAACATTCGATAATGTTTAAACCAAGTTGCGATAAGGTGCCTTTAATCTGGTTACGTGCGGTTGAAGAGTCATCAACAATAAGCACGTTACGTCCAACCATTTCATTAGCTAACTGCTGATCTAAAACGCCCTCAGAGATAGACACATCGTAATCGATGATCTCAGCTAACACCTTCTCAACATCGATAATCTCGACGATTTTGTGCTGCTCTTCTTCCTGAATATGCGTGATAGCCGTCAGGTAGTTTGCACGACCCGTTGTCTTTGGCGGCGGTTGGATTTCAGTCCATGTTGTGTTCACAATGTTACGAACTTGCCCAACTAAGAAACCTTGTACGGTTCGGTTGTATTCCGTAATGATCAAATTGCTTTCTTGAGACTCTGCACGTGATGGCGGAAAGCCAATCGCACTGCGCAAATCAATAACGGGAACGGATTCGCCACGCAAAGAAGCAACTCCGGTAATATGATGATGAGAGCCCGGTAAGCGAGTGAGTACTGGCACTTTTAAGACTTCTTTCACTTTAAATACGTTAATCGCAAATAGTTGACGACTATTTAAGCTGAATAACAAGAGTTCCAGGCGGTTTTCACCAACCAGTTTGGTTCTCTGATCAACCGAATTTAAAACGCCAGACATACAACACCTTAGTGACAAATAATAACTGTGGCTACAATAGCCTACTTCAATAGGTTAAAGCAAAGCGCCAATGCACAGAATACTTAAACTAAGTACAACAATTATTGTTATACAAAGTTTAAATACATGGAAAGGTTTCGGGCAGAGCGAGCAGAAGAGTAAAAGGGTTAACCTTCAATCACTTTCATTAAAAGTTGGCCATCATATAAGGCTTGTTTGATAAGCGCTGCACCTGGCATGGTCGCCTGCTTGTAGAATCGAGATTCCACCAACTCTAAATCTTGATGGTAAACCGACAAACTTTGCTCATCGATACACTTTTGAATCGCAGGGTATAACACGCTCTTTGCCTGATTGATAACACCACCAACCAAGATTTTCTCTGGGTTGAAAAGGTTAATTACAATCGCTATCGCGGCACCTAAGTAACGACCTAGCTGTTCAATCACCTCAACGGCTAGAGGATCTCCATTGGCAGCGGCAGCGCAAATCTGTTCAATAGTGACATCTTCAAACACCGTCAGCGTCGATGCTTCACCATTCGCCAGTCGCTCTTTCACTTGATCACGGATCGCCTGAGAACTCGCGACGGTTTCTAAGCAGCCTCGGTTACCACAATGACAAAGTTTGCCCTGCTTATCGATCTGGATATGCCCAAGTTCACCGATATTACCGTGGCGACCTTGCAACACTCGCCCGTCGAGAATGATCCCGGCACCTACACCATGGTGAATCGAGATAAGAACCGAATTATCGTTATCTTGTGAGTGACCAAACAACTTCTCTGCTAATGCCCAAGCTCGGGTATCATTAGCAATAAAGACGGGTAGACCCGTTTCTTTGTAAATCTCAGGACCCAACGCTAAATTTTTAACGTTGTAGTGAGGCATCTGCAACACAATACCTTGCTCAGAATTCACAAGACCCGGTAGGGTGATTGCGATACTCGTCACCCTGCCAAGCTGCTCAGCATAGGTTTGGAAAAACTCATCGATCTCATGAAGAAGGCGTGCAAGCACATCGTCTTGGTCTCGTTCGTGAATATCAATTTTGGTATCGATAAGCACGTCACCACCCAATTCATGAAGCGCGATCGTCAAATATCCGCGACCAAGACGCATCGACAGGAACTGCCAACCTTCGTTATTGGTTTGCAAACCGACGGCAGGACGCCCACGAGTCGTGGCTTCTTGAACCGTCGTTTCGTGAATGAGGTGAGCTTCAATGAGTTCACGGGTAATTTTGGTAATACTCGCAGGAGCCAACTCACTTTGCTTGGACAAATCGATACGAGAAATAGGACCTCTAAGGTCAATTAGTTTATATACACGACCAGCATTGACCTGTTTGATATGATCAATATGGCCCGGTTGAGCCATGTACATTTTACGCTCCAGAAATCATCAACAAGTTAATTTTTTTACTTTGCGAAGTAATTGTGAAGTCACTTGGTATATCGCCGTGACCAGTATCACGTATATACATGAATCTTTGTGTATCTAGTCAAATAGTTTGAGAAAAATTAACACACACATCGATAAATTGAGACTTAATTTTCAGAATAAAACATCGTCTTTTAGCTCTGAATTCAATAATTAGAGACAAATAAAGAAATATCTTCCTAGCTCCCAATAAATTATCAATTAATGCATATACTTAATTCAGTCTTTTGAAAGATTACTTGGCCTCACTCTAGGAGTATCCATGACAGCCGAATTAAGAAAAACGAAAATCGTCACAACGCTAGGCCCTTCTACTGATAAAGGTAACGTGCTTGAAGAAATCATCAAAGCCGGTGCTAATATCGTCCGTATGAACTTCTCTCACGGCACCAGCGAAGACCATATACAGCGCGCAGAAAAAGTCAGAGCGATAGCAAAAAGACTCGGTACTCAAATCGCCATTCTCGGTGACTTACAAGGTCCCAAGATTCGTGTGTCGACATTCAAAGATAACAAAATACAACTTGCCGTCGGTGACCAATTTACTCTCGATAGTAGCCTAAGTTTAGGTGAAGGCAATCAACACGCCGTCGGCCTTGATTACAAAGAATTACCTAACGACGTATCCGCTAACGACATCCTGTTACTTGACGATGGTCGTGTTCAACTGAAAGTCACCAAAGTAGAAGGCTGTCGCGTTCATACAGAAGTCATCATTGGCGGTCCGCTTTCCAATAATAAAGGCATCAACAAAAAAGGTGGTGGCCTTTCTGCTGAGGCACTTACAGAAAAAGACAAGCGCGACATCATCACTGCAGCACAAATCAAAGTTGATTATTTAGCCGTTTCTTTCCCACGTAATGGCGAAGATATGCACTACGCTCGTCAGCTCGCACGAGAAGCAGGCTTAGAAGCTCATCTGGTTGCGAAAGTGGAGCGAGCAGAGACAGTCGCAACGGTTGAGAACATGGATGACATCATAATGGCATCAGATGTGGTCATGGTGGCTCGTGGTGACCTTGGAGTGGAAATTGGCGACCCTGAGTTGGTTGGAGTACAAAAACAGCTTATACGTCGTTCTAGAGCGCTTAACAGAACAGTGATCACTGCAACTCAGATGATGGAGTCGATGATCTCCGCGCCAATGCCAACTCGTGCAGAAGTGATGGACGTAGCCAACGCCGTGCTTGATGGAACGGACGCTGTAATGCTTTCAGGCGAAACAGCAGCAGGTGATTACCCAGTCGAAACCGTGAAGTCGATGGCAGAAGTGTGTATTGGTGCTGAAAAGATGGCGGGTATTAACAACCAGTCCAATTACCGAATTGACCGCACCTTTGTCACGGCTGAAGAAACGGTTTCGATGGCGACCATCTACTCTGCGAACCATATGGAAGGCATCAAAGGCGTAGTCACTCTCACCGAATCAGGACGCACTGCGTTGATGATGTCGCGTCTAAGTGCCGATATGCCTATCTACGCACTATCTCGTAACGAAGGTACGCTTAACCGTTGTACTCTGTACCGAGGCGTGACACCTATCTACTTTGAAACAGAAGCCGAAGACAGCTTTGACATCGCACTATCGACTCTTGCTTGCCTAAAAGAGAAAGGACACCTTAAGTTTGGTGACCTAGTGATCGTCACACAAGGGGATATTATGGATGTAGCAGGATCAACTAACTGCATGAGAATCTTGCCTGTCACCTAATTTCTGGCTACTAGGCTCTTATCTACACTTTAAGCTCTAAGCTCTAAGCTCTAAGCTCCTAGATTTAAGCATGAAGTTCAGCAAGCAAACAAAAAAAGGGTTATCGAACCAAGTTCAATAACCCTTTTTTATATCTGAATATTGTTCGTTTAATTAGCGACACACCAACTTATCAACGTCGAGCATTACTTATCAGCGACACTGGTTGCCAATTGTGGCATGTGTGAACTGCGAGCGTTTTCTGTGGCAATGTAAGTTTCTACAAATCGATAGCCTGCCTCTAAACCCAATTCGTAATCATACAGTAGATCTTCTTTGTCACTCATTAAGGAGTTCGATTTTAACGGTTGGCTAGGGGCTATCTGAACCACAAACGCATCATCAGGAGGTGAATTAAGGAAGTCCTGAGTCAATGAGTAGGTTTGGTAGTGAACCATCAGCATATCAGCTAGCCCAGAATCAAATTTATCTCCAATCAAATGACTCAAGCGGTAAATATCATCAGCACCAAACAACCACCGACCACCGTTAAGAAGGTCTAAATGCACCCTATCGCGCTTCTGTTCTTTTGAGCTCAAGATTTGTTGATGGAAGAAAGAAGTCCAATCGGTTTTCCACTGATCCACTTTTTGTTGCCAATGACCTTGGACACTATCGAATGATTCACGAAACCATTCAAGTTCTTCTGCCGATATACGCTTTGGGGCTTTAGGTAACGTCTGTTTATTTTGAGCCTGAATCGACGTTTCATCACCTTGTTCAATCACGGGTTCCGTTCTAATTACTACGATTGAACGCGCCTGTCTTCGCCACGCCTCTTGAACTGGAATACAGGCAGATACACCACCATCCACATAAGCACCATCACCAATAAACACTTCATCGTTATAGAGACGAGGAATCGCACACGTTGCAATCATCACCTTGTACCAGTCTTCCCCTAGCAAGGGAAAATAATGATCACGAAGATCTTTAGAGTCTGTTACCGCAGCAAAGAGTTGGCGATCGCCTAGGGTTTGTCTTCCCAAATCAAGATCGAGCTTGTATGGATAGGCCATGATTTGCTCCAAGGCCCACTCTAACCCCAAATTCTTTCGGTGTCGTATATAAGAAAAGAGATTAAAGAACTCTGGTGATGTGGTGAGGTCGAGAACAAAAGAACGGCCTAAGCCTTTATCGCGACACAGATAAGCACACAAGTTGAGCGCACCCGCTGAAGTGCCAAAAAATTCGTCGAAGGGATCAAAATTAGAAAGAAGAAAGGCGTCTAACACTCCTGCAGTAAAAATACTTCTCTGTCCGCCACCTTGAGCGACCAGTGCTGTTTTTCCAGCAATAAACTTAGCGTAATAATCCAAGTCTATTGCTGTATCAATATTGGTTATAATCCCACTATTCATTCATTCTCTGAGTATGGAAACTCAGCCTCACGATAAATGGTATTAGCTACCAATCGCAATAAAGCCGAATGAAAGAATGATAGTGTAAATTAACACTGTTATTTGTAGAGCATTTTTCAGATTCTGGTCCATAGACACCTCTGGCTTATTATTAATTTGTCGAGTCTCTACTTAAGTATTATCAGGTGTGTGAAGTATCTTCAAGAATCGTCTAAATTAGTCGCACAATATTGATGTAACCATCACAATTAGTAAGTGTATGGATAAGGATATACTCATGAATAACAAAGCAAATATGATGGCGCTAATTACGCTTTTCTCAGTTTCAAGTGTGTATGCTTCACCGGAGATCATCATTACCCCTATGGTGGGTTATACCGGCGGTGGCAGTGTCGAAGACCAAGATGGTAAAACCTACGACATGCAAGGTTCGGAAAACTTCACCTTCGCGATTGAAACGCCGCTTGAAAAAGGACGTATCGGCCTTTTCTATTCCAACCAAAGCTCAGAGTTAGAATCGCTAGATCTTAAATCCTCAATCCAATACCTACATTTTCAAAGCAGTATTTACTACCCTGCTTCCTCTGTGTTGTCCGGATATCTAGGGCTAGGTCTAGGTGCCTCTTACGTTGATGTAGATTGGGCGAAAGACAAGTATGGGTTCTCTACCTCAATCTTTGGTGGCTTGGAATACAAATTTAGCGACCGCTTAGCATTAAACACCCAAGTACGCTGGCTAGGCACTGTTGTCGATAACGACACATCCGGAGTTTGTAACATACCGAACAATGGGCAAGACTGCATTATCCGTTTTGACACCGACTGGATGAACCAATTTCAAGCCAATGTCGGACTGAGTTTTACCTTCTAAGTCAAAAGCGCTTTTCGCCTCAAACGGCTTATCAAGCGAAACCGCTTTCTGAGCGACATGATCTAACAGAAAATATGGATGTCTGATCAAACGAAAAAGCCAGCTCAACGCTGGCTTTTGACTGTAATTCGACTTTCAGTTCAGATTAGAACTTGTAGGTAACACCCAGGGCACCACCCACTTGCAACTCAACACCTTTATACATGTCTAGTTCAGGGTGAACTTGTGCGTAAGCATTCCAACCTTCGTAAAAATTCACTTTCACGCCTAATGGCAAGCGTAAGCCAAAATCGTCATTCCATTCAGCCCATGCGCCTGCACCTACATACCAACTCAAAGGCGCTTCAGTCTCAAATTGACCACGCTTAAAAATATAATCAAAAGCGGCGCCGTCATTACCAATCGTTGCACGATACTTCTGATCAAACTCCACAACGACACTTAAATCTTGATCAAGGGCTAAACCGACTTCCAAGTCTGGAGCTTCAGAAGCATTAGCCAATGAGGCACAGCTGCAACACATAAGGCCAATCAAGTAACGATGTTTCATAATATTCTCAAACTGTTTCAAAAAACGATAGGTTACTTGAATACCAAAGAGTGTTGTCATCATAACGTTAAACTCACTTTAGTATTTTTTAAACAGCAGAAAACAAAAAAGGAGGCCTTTCGGCCTCCTTTCAATTTATTGAATCAGTGAATTAACCGTTGTTACGGATCCACTCATCCATGTCTGTCTTAAGGTTGTCAGACTTAGTACCGAAGATAGCTTGTACGCCACCAGCTACAACAACAACACCGGCTGCACCTAGTTTCTTCAGTTTGTCTTGGTCAACAAGAGCTGTATCAGCTACTGCTACACGTAGACGAGTAATACAAGCGTCAAGACCAGTAATGTTAGCTTTACCGCCGAATGCAGCAACTAACTCACCAGCAAGCTCTGAACCAGTTGCAACGATCTCTTCTTCAGTTTCGTCTTCACGGCCTGGAGTTTTAAGGTCAAGTGCTTTAATCACAGTGCGGAATACGATGTAGTAAATTGCAGCGTAACCAATACCACATACAACCATTAGGCCCATCTTAGACGCGTTGCCAGATAGAACTAGGAAGTCGATTAGACCGTGTGAGAAAGATGTACCGTGTACAAAACCTAGAGTGTTCGCAAGAACGTATGCAGAACCAGCTAGTAGAGCGTGGATTGCGTACAGTACAGGAGCAACGAATAGGAATGAGAATTCGATTGGTTCAGTGATACCCGTTAGGAATGAAGTTAACGCAGCAGAAGCCATGATACCCATTACTTTAGCGCGGTTTTCAGGTTTAGCTGAATGTGCAATCGCGATTGCAGCAGCAGGTAGACCGAACATCTTGAACATGTAACCACCAGCTAGCTGACCGAAGCCATTGCCCGCTGCACGAGATGCGTCATCAGCAACTAGGTAACAAGTAAGAACACCGTTTTGAGTTTCACCAGCAGCGTTTACACAAGTACCAGCTTCAAAGAAGAAAGGTACGTTCCAAACGTGGTGAAGACCAAATGGAATCAGAGAACGCTCAACGATACCGTAGATACCAAACGCCACTTGTGGGTTTTGGTGAGCAGCCCAATCAGAGAACGCAGAGATAGCGCCGCCAACTGGTGGCCATACTACAGAAAGTAAGATTGCTAGACCAATCGCAGAGAAACCTGTGATGATTGGCACAGCACGCTTACCAGCGAAGAAGCCTAGGTACTCTGGTAGTTGAATACGGAAGAAACGATTGAATGCCCAAGCAGCAACACCACCGACTAGGATACCACCTAGTACACCAGTATCGATTTTATCAACGCCCATTACACCAGCCATTACGCCAAGTGTAGCAGTCATGATGCCGTAACCAACGATAGCAGCTAGACCAGCTACACCGTCGTTATTAGTAAAGCCAAGTGCAACACCTACTGCGAACAGCAGTGCCATTTGACCAAATACTGAACCACCCGCTTGTTCCATTAAGCTTGAAACAACTTCTGGAATGAAAGGAAGATCTGCCGCACCGACACCTAGCAAAATACCCGCAACTGGTAAAACTGATACTGGTAGCATCAGAGACTTACCAACTTTCTGCAGGCTAGCAAAAAGGTTCTTAAACATGTTTATGCTCCTGATAAAGATAAAATAATTATATGGGTCCTAACGGCACACCCCCGTAGCCTATAATGTTAGCACCCTGCGAAAATGTAACCATGTATTGCATTATATTTTCTGCCGCTAAATATATATTGATGGGGAACTAACTTTCTAGTCACTTACGAAATTTAGTTTCAAAACACGTCTTGGATCACATGTCAAATTTAGAAATGCAATGCTTTACACAGCCGTAATTAATTGAAAAATATAGATTTTTAAATCATAGCTTATTATTTTACTGGGTGAATAAAATAGGTGGTAATGTTATTTTTAGTAACAAAATTACAAATGTTGTAAATCACACTCTCAAGTTCAACATAATTAGTAAACATTAAAATAAAATGCATTTTTAGTGATCAAAAACACAAAAAGGGAGCTTTCGCTCCCTTTTACTGGCTAACTTAGATTTTCATCGCAAAAAAAGTTTTTGGTAATTTTTGGTTGTTTGTTCAGCAACCTCTTTCATTGACAGTCCTTTCAGCTGGGCAATATAGGCGGCAACTTCCACTACATAGGCTGGTTGGTTCTGTTTACCACGATAGGGAATCGGAGCAAGGTATGGGGAATCTGTCTCGATAAGTAAGCGATCTAGTGGCAAGTTTTTTACTACTTCTTTCAGTTCTGTGGCTTGCTTAAACGTCACAATACCCGAAATTGAAATGTAGAAACCTAATTCCATTGCAGCTTCAGCGAATGCTTGATCTTCAGTAAAGCAGTGAATCACACCACCACACTTGTCAGCACCGCCATCACGCAAAATCGATAGCGTATCTTCACGTGCATTACGTGTATGAATGATCAAAGGCTTATTAAGCTCAACGGCTAACTCTACATGTTGCTTAAATCGCAGCTGTTGTAACTCAGCCGTCTCAGGTTGATAGTGATAATCAAGGCCAGTTTCACCAATTGCTACGACCTTAGAATTGCTCGCATACTCACGCATTCTTTCTAGACAGAAGTCACTGTCTACATCGAGAGGATGGACGCCACAAGAAGCTTTGACGTTATCAAACGGAGAGATCATCTCGAGCATGTTTTCAAACGAATCTAATGTCACACCAACAGAAAGCAGTTGGTTAACATTGGCTGCTTTCGCCTTGTTAACGACATCTTCTACACTTGTGTGTAAATCTTGGTAATCCAATTTGTCTAAATGACAGTGAGAATCTACGAACATGTTTCCTCGCAAGTGGCAATCAGCCAATTCATTATGAGTAGCTCCGTATTGAGCCCAGGGTGTTGCTTTAACTGCTCAATCAATATCAACAGTTTATTCGATGCTGAGTAAGCACTTTGGTAAGACATCACCTCTAACAACGCTTTCGCGCTCGGTGTGATAGCTTGATTTTCTAAAGCAAAATGGAGTCTCTGTACATCAGAGAGTAGATGCCACAGCCAGCCAAGTTGAATTAAAGGGTCTTTGCTCAGCTCTGTCGAAAATTTCAACATATCAGGTTGAGTCCCCTTAATGATATTAACAAAACCATCGAGCACTTTGGTCGATGTTTCAACACCACCTTGTTCAAACATCGCTTTGGCTTTTAAAGGCGCGTTATCATTGAGAGCTAAAATATACTGCGGTACCGCTTTACCCACTTCCCTATCTAACCATGTTGAACCGGCTTCTAACTGCGGGCTTACCACATTAAATTGCTGACAACGACTAAGGATAGTTGGCATTAAACGGTGACTGTTACGCGTCGAAAGAATGAAAATACAGTTACTCGAAGGTTCTTCTAATGTTTTCAAAAGTGCATTCGATGCCGATTCGTTCATTGCTTCAGCAGGATCAAGCAAGATGATACGTAAACCACCTAACTGTGATGACTGTTGAGCCCACTGGTTGCTAGCACGCACTTGGTCTACGGTTATCGATTTACCTTCTTTCTCTGGAGAGAGCACGTGAAAATCGGGGTGACTTCCCGACTTCATCAGTTCGCAGCTGTGACAAAAACCACAAGACTCACTTTCATAGTTGGTACACATTAATGCTGCTGTTAGTTGGCTAATCAGCGCATTAACGCCTAACCCTTCCGGCGCATTAACAATCACAGAATTAGGAAAACGCTCAGCATCGAGACTTTTTTTCCACTCACTCCATACCGGTGTGAGCCAAGAGTACACTTCCGCCATGATCACCTACTGTTTGTCGAGCCAAGTACCAAGCGCTTGCTTAATATCAGCAGCCACTTGTTCGATCTCTTGTTGTGCATTAACCACAAGAACCGTATCGTCTTGTGTTGCAATTTCAAGGTAGCGCTCACGCGTGCGATCGAAAAATGAGATATCCATCTTTTCAATTCGATCAAGCTCACCACGTCCTCTAGCACGTTCTAGTCCAACTCTAGGGTCTAGGTCCAAGTATAGAGTTAGATCAGGCTTAAAGCCGCCTAGCGTGGTTTCTTTCAGTGATTCCATAGTAGAGCGTGCGATCTGGCGACCACCACCTTGATAAGCTTGAGATGACATATCGTGTCGATCACCCAATACCCACTTACCATTGCTTAATGCAGGCTTGATTACGTTTTCGACCAATTGAACGCGTGCTGCGTACATCAACAACAGCTCAGTCATATCTTGAAGCTTTTCGCCTTCATGTTCTTCTTTAACCAACGAACGCATCTTTTCTGCCAAGACAGTGCCACCCGGTTCACGAGTATTGACGATGTCTTCAACACCAGAAGCTTTCAATGTCTCAACGATGGCATTGATTGCTGTGCTTTTTCCAGCACCTTCAAGTCCTTCGACCACGATAAATTTCGACTGATTCATAATTTGTTCTTTATTTGTTTTTTCTTAATTGTCTTAAATAAGCTCGAACTGCACGGTTGTGTTCAGTCAAACTCTTTGAAAATACGTGACCACCGGTTCCACTCGCAACAAAATACAGGTAGTTGCTCTTCTCTGGATTCAGTGCCGCGTTAATCGATGCTTTACCCGCCATTGCAATAGGTGTCGGTGGTAAGCCACTCATGGTGTATGTGTTGTACGGCGTTGGAGTACGTAAATCTTTCTTACGAATGTTGCCTTTATAGCTGTCACCCATGCCGTAGATAACTGTAGGATCCGTTTGTAGACGCATACGTTTGTTTAAGCGGTTAACGAACACAGACGAAACACGCTCGCGTTCCGAAGCTACTGCGGTCTCTTTTTCGATGATAGACGCAAGAATCAACGCTTCGTATGGTGATTTAAGCGGCAGTTTATCGGCTCTATTTTCCCACTCATCATTCACCACGTTCATTAGATCTCGGTGGGCGCGTTTCAACAAATCTAAATCCGTTGTGCCATAGGTATAGTGGTACGTTTCCGCTAAGAAAAGACCTTCTAGCTTTTCATTTTCAATACCCAACTTTTCAGCGATCTCTTGTTCAGAGACACCATCCAACGTCTGCTGGATGAATTCGCTTTCTTGTAGCTGAACAAGCCATTCGTCAAAACGACTGCCTTCTACAAACGTAATAGTAAATTGGTGCTCTTTTCCTTCGACAAGTACTTGCAACGCCTGTTCTAGCGTTAAACCCGGTTCGAGCAAGAACGTGCCTGCTTTTACGTCAACAAGCTCAGGATGTAACTTACGGATTAATTTCTCGTAAGGTGAAGCCTTGAATAACCCATCATCAATCAATTGCGCTAGAACACGATTGAAGCTACTGCCTGAAGCAACAGTGACGACCTGTGGCTTTTCTAATTGAATGACTTGTTTCAAGTTATCTTGAGCTTGGTTGTAAACATAGAACCCAGCAGCAGTGGTTGCGATTAGGCACAAGATAATAAAAATAAATAACTTTTTGATCACGAGTTTAGTTGTCCTTGAAGACTACGAGTAACGGTTCCAATATCGAATTGGGTATCACTAATACGGGTAACGGGGGCAACCCCTACAATGGAGTTGGTCATGAAAACTTCATCAGCTTGCATGAGTTGAGATAAGCAATAGTCACTAATTGTAACGGAAAGTTCAGTTTGATTCAGCGCGGTTAACACTTGCTTACGCATAACCCCGGCTACGCCACTTTGCGTCAGTTGAGGCGTGTGAACAGTCTGACCTTTGCGCCAAAAAAGATTAGCCATGGTGGTTTCAATTACATTACCCGAGATATCAAGAACCACGCCATCGACCTCACCAGCTTGATCCATTTCATCTTTCATCAAGATTTGCTCAAGGCGATTATTGTGCTTATGGCCAGCAAGTAAAGGGTTGAGTCCTAGAGCTTGACTACAAAGACCGAGTTCAACACCAAAATCTTGCCACACTAGGTAATGGTTAGGGTAATCAAACGTACTAACGGTTATCGTCGGCTTAGTAATATTCTTCGTACTGTAGCCACGTCCACCTGCCCCGCGGCTAATGTGCAGTTTGATCCCTGCTTTTACACCATGAAGCTTGTTTGTATCATGAAGCTTATTTGTACCATGAAGATTCTTTGGACCATAAAGGTCGTTATCTTGGATATGTTGAAGTGCGTTATCAAGCCAAAGATTAACCACATCCCAATCAAGAGCAGGAATACGTAACGCTTTAAGGCATTCATCGATACGATGTTGATGATCGTCAAAATGCGGAATCTGACTATCTCGGACAAGCATTGTCGTAAAACAGCCATCTCCGTACTGAAACGAACGATCCAAGATATCGATAGTTTGCTGGCTTTCTCCGTCAACCCAAAACATGTTTTTCTCCATAAAAAGAAACGGCTCAATGCTAAAGCATCAAGCCGTTTAAAAACAAGTCTAATTGTGACTATCTACGAGTGTTTATGTCTTTAATAAGATGATTAAATCTTTTTGAAGATCAAACAACCGTTTGTACCACCGAAACCGAATGAGTTACATGCAGCATATTCCATGTTGCTAACTTCACGCGCAGTATGAGGTACTAAGTCAATATCTAAGCCTTCTTCAGGATCATCTAGGTTGATTGTTGGTGGAACAATTTGGTCAACCAGAGACATAGCAGTGATAATAGCTTCAGCAGAACCTGCAGCACCTAAAAGGTGTCCAGTCATAGATTTCGTAGAAGAAACCAATACCTGCTTACAGCCTGCTTCGCCAAGAGCACGTTTGATGCCCTTCACTTCCGCTACGTCACCTGCAGGAGTCGATGTACCGTGTGCATTAACATAACCGATTTGTTCACCAGTAATGCCAGCATCACGCATCGCAGCTTCCATAGCTAGTGCGCCACCTGAGCCATCTTCACTTGGAGATGTCATATGGTAAGCATCACCTGACATACCGAAGCCAACTAACTCACAGTAAATCTTAGCGCCACGAGCTTTCGCATGTTCGTACTCTTCTAGAACCATCATGCCTGCACCGTCACCAAGAACGAAGCCGTCACGGCCTTTGTCCCATGGACGAGAAGCTTTTTGAGGCTCATCGTTTCGAGTAGATAATGCTTTAGCTGCACCAAAACCGCCCATACCTAGAGGTGTAGATGCTTTTTCAGCACCACCCGCTAGCATTGCATCAGCATCGCCGTAAGCAATCATACGAGCCGCATGGCCAATGTTATGTAGACCAGTCGTACATGCCGTAGAAATCGCGATGTTTGGACCACGTAGACCACGCATGATAGACAAATGACCCGAAATCATATTCACGATCGTCGACGGTACGAAGAACGGACTGATCTTACGAGGGCCTTTTTCAGTTAGAGCCTTGTGACCGGCTTCGATCAAACCAAGACCACCAATACCAGAACCGATAGCAACGCCTACACGTGGAGCGTTTTCTTCAGTAATAGTTAGGGCTGAATCATCTAAAGCTTGAATACCTGCTGCGACGCCGTATTGGATGAACAAGTCCATCTTACGAGCATCTTTTTTAGTCATATACTCTTCGCAGTTAAAGTCTTTAACTAGACCTGCAAAACGAGTTGAGAAATTGGTTGCATCAAAATGATCGATATTAACGATACCACTTTGACCAGCTAGCAGGGCTTTCCAAGAAGATTCTACAGTGTTGCCTACCGGCGACAACATACCCATGCCAGTGACAACTACACGACGCTTGGACACGATATTACACTCCGGGGATTGAGGTGATTTAAGATGAGGATAGATGAGTTAGATAAAACACAGGCGGTCGAGGTGACCGCCTGGGAGAGATTATTACTGAGCGCTAGTTACGTAATCGATAGCAGCTTGAACAGTAGTAATTTTCTCAGCTTCGTCATCTGGGATCTCAGTGTCGAATTCTTCTTCTAGAGCCATTACTAGCTCAACTGTGTCTAGAGAATCTGCACCTAGGTCATCAACGAAAGAAGCTTCGTTTTTAACTTCAGCTTCGTCTACACCTAGCTGTTCAACAATGATTTTCTTTACGCGTTCTTCGAGGTTGCTCATTTTTTCTTTTCCTTTACAGAGTTCGCTTTATGCGATGTTTTCCGTAGTTTATTCAATCTATTGAAAGTTGCAAGGTCAACTTTTCTGGTCAAACCACAATTTTCACGATTTTAACCGAAATTACGTATGATCTTGACTTAAATCATGCACAAATGTTGCACATAATTTACACCATGTACATACCGCCATTGACGTGAAGTGTTTCACCTGTGATATAAGCTGCCGCAGGTGACGCCAAAAATACCACAGCTTCAGCGATTTCGCGAGGGTCACCTAGTCGACCTGCCGGTACATTCGCCAAAGTTGCTGCACGTTGGTCATCATTTAGCGCTTTAGTCATGTCTGTTTCGATGAAACCAGGCGCTACAGTGTTCACTGTAATGCCACGAGACGCAACTTCACGAGCCATTGATTTAGTAAAACCAATTACGCCAGCTTTTGCAGCTGCGTAGTTAGCTTGACCAGCGTTACCCATAGTACCAACTACAGAACCAACGTTAACGATACGGCCTTGACGTTTCTTCATCATGCCACGCAATACAGCTTTAGACATGCGGAAGATAGGCGTTAGGTTAGTATCAATGATGTCATTCCATTCGTCGTCTTTCATACGCATAAGTAGGTTATCACGAGTGATACCTGCGTTGTTAACTAGAATGTCAATCGCACCAAATTCATCGTTGATGGTTTTCAGTGTAGCAGCAATTGAGTCTACGTCAGTTACATTAAGAGCAAGACCTTTACCGTTCTCGCCAAGATACTCACTGATTGCAGCAGCGCCGCCTTCAGAAGTAGCTGTACCGATAACTTTAGCACCACGCTCAACTAATAGTTCAGCGATTGCACGACCGATACCACGGCTTGCGCCTGTAACTAGTGCAACTTTGCCTTCTAAATTCATCATAACTTCTCTATTAAGTGTTTATTTACTTAGCAGCTTCTAGTGATGCAGTGTCATTAACCGCAGCAGCTGTCATAGTTTTTACGATTCGCTTCGTTAGGCCAGTAAGAACTTTACCAGGGCCTAATTCAAGTAGCTTTTCAACGCCTTGCTCGTTCATTGCTTGTACACCTTCAGTCCAACGAACTGGGCTGTAAAGCTGACGAACAAGTGCGCTTTTAATTTTTGCTGGGTCTGTTTCAGCAATAACATCAACGTTATTGATAACAGGCAGTGCTGGCGTATTGAACTCTAGAGCTTCAAGAGCAATCGCTAGCTTGTCTGCTGCAGGCTTCATAAGTGCACAGTGAGATGGCACGGAAACCGGTAAAGGAAGTGCACGCTTTGCGCCTGCTTCTTTACAAAGTGCACCAGCACGCTCGACTGCCGCTTTATTACCCGCGATAACAACTTGACCAGGCGAGTTGAAGTTAACTGGAGACACAACTTCATCTTGCGCCGCTTCTTCACACGCTTTCGCAATCGCTTCATCATCTAGACCGATGATTGCGTACATTGCACCAACGCCCGCAGGAACTGCTTCTTGCATCAGTTGGCCACGTAGCTCAACCAGCTTGATCGCTTCTTTAAAGTCGATAACACCGGCACACACTAGCGCAGAGTATTCGCCTAGGCTGTGGCCTGCTAGGTTTACAGGCTGTTCTAGACCAAGCTCTTGCCATACACGCCAAATTGCAACAGACGCTGTTAGTAGAGCCGGTTGAGTGCGGAAAGTTTCATTTAGATTTTCTACTGGACCATCTTGAACCAATGCCCATAGATCGTAACCAAGTGCTTCTGAAGCTTCAGCAAATGTCTGTTTAACAACATCATACTGTTCGCCTAGGTCAGCAAGCATACCGATAGCTTGAGAACCTTGGCCCGGGAATACGATAGCAAATTTGCTCATTGTAATTTTCCTTTAAGCAAAGCAAAAAATTGAATAAGGCACATAAGTTATGTGCCTTGTTTGTTGATTATCGCTTGAGGTTAGAATTTAACTAACGCAGAACCCCAAGTGAAGCCGCCACCAAAGGCTTCCAGTAGAAGCGTTTGGCCACGTTTAATTCGCCCGTCACGAACAGCCTCATCGAGTGCCGTTGGTACGGTAGCTGCAGACGTATTGCCGTGCTTATCAAGGGTAATCACCACTTGATCAAGCGACATTGTCAGCTTTTTAGCCGTTGCAGAGATAATACGGTAGTTGGCTTGGTGTGGAACTAACCAATCAAGCTCTGACTTATCCATGTTATTCGCCGCTAATGTGTCTTTAACTAGCTTAGAAAGCTGAGTTACCGCCACTTTAAAGACTTCATTACCCGCCATGTGCAGCCATTTGTCCGCATCACCGCCACGCTCTGGCACTTCTAAGCTTAGAAGCTCACCGTATTTACCGTCAGAGTAAATATGAGTAGACAAAATACCTGGCTCTTCGCTTGCGCCTACAACCACCGCGCCTGCTGCATCACCAAACAGGATGATAGTAGAGCGGTCAGTCGGATCACAGGTTTTTGACAGTGCATCAGCACCAATAACCAAAACGTTTTTACACATACCAGTCTTGATATGTTGATCAGCAACAGACAATGCGTAAACAAAGCCAGAACACGCTGCGGCCAAATCAAACGCAGGGCAGCCTTTGATACCAAGCTTACCTTGGACCTGACATGCCGAAGACGGGAATGTATGGCTACTGCTGGTTGTCGCAACGATGATTAAATCAATATCTTCTTTGTCGATTCCTGCCATTTCAATGGCATTCTCAGCAGCGTAAAACGCCATATCAGCAACGGTTTCGTTTTCCGCTGAAATACGACGCTCTTTAATACCAGTTCTAGCAACAATCCACTCATCGCTAGTCTCTACCATTTTCTCTAAATCTGCGTTAGTACGCACCTGAGATGGCAAGTAGCTGCCAGTACCTAAAATTTTGCTATACATGAAGACTAATAATGCCTCTCGAGTAAAACCGCTTCCAAACGATCGCTAATGCGGCTGGGGACTTGTCGTTTGACCTCGTGTACTGCTTCACCAATCGCGTTGACGACTGCAGACACATCAGCACTTCCATGACTTTTAATGACAATGCCGCGCAATCCTAACAAACTTGCGCCGTTATACTGGTCGGGGTTCAAGGTTTTTAATTCAGTAAATAGCTCAGAAAACAACATTCTGGCAATCCAACCCTTTATTGTTGAAGCCATCATGCGCGTTTTTAGCTTATCAATAAAGAGCTGAGCTGTACCTTCGCACGTTTTTAAGCAGACATTGCCCACAAAACCATCACACACGACGACATCAGCTGCATCTTGAAGTAATTGATTACCTTCAATATAGCCTATAAAGTTAACAGACTGAGTATTAGACAACATTTCAGCACATCGTTTAACAAGATCGTTGCCTTTAATTTCTTCCGCCCCGATATTCAAAATAGCGACACGGGGAGCACGACCTAAATGTTGTTCTGCTAATGCACTGCCCATCACGGCAAACTGAAAGAGTGAATCCGCATCACTAGAAACGTTCGCCCCTAAATCAAGCATCCATGTACGGTTACCTGACGCAGTAGGCAAAGCTGAAACCAATGCAGGTCTATCAATACCAGGAAGAAGTTTGAGTCTGAAACGAGATAAAGCCATCAGTGCGCCAGTGTTACCACCACTCACACAAGCATCAGCCTGTGATTCGGCAACCAGATCGATAGCGACACGCATAGAGCTACCCTGACTATTACGTAAGGCTAGTGAAGGTTTTTCAGAATTGGAAATAACTCGGTCACAATGCTGGATACTCAAACGAGAATCAGGCATTCGGCCTAATGAAGATAATTGAGATGTGATCGCATTTCGATCACCTATGAGAATGACTTTTAGCTCTGGGAAATACGACAGTGCCTGCACGGCGGCAGGCACTGTTACACGAGGACCGAAGTCCCCGCCCATTGCATCAAGCGCAACGGTTAGATTTTGCAAAGGTCAACCTTACTTGTTGATAACCTTTTTGCCGCGGTAGAAACCTTCGGCAGTCACGTTGTGACGTAGGTGAGTTTCACCTGAAGTTGCGTCTACAGAAAGTGCAGCTGTAGTTAGTGCATCGTGTGAACGACGCATGCCACGCATTGAACGTGATTTCTTGCTCTTTTGTACGGCCATTGACCCTACTCCTATGTAAATTCTTAAAGATACTTAATAATAAGTTACTTCTTTAAGTTTTTTAAAACATCAAATGGATTCGGCTTTTTATCTTCCTCAATTTCTTTAGGAAGTTCACCAAACACCAAGTTATTTGAGTTAACGCTACATTTCGCATCGTCGTGCATTGCTATTTGAGGCAATCCAAGGATGAACTCGTCTTCAACTAATTGAATCAGGTCTAACTCACCGTACTCGTTCAGATCTACCAAATCGTACTCTTCCGGTGCTTCCTCTTCACTTTTCTCACTGTAAACAGGAGTATAAGTAAATTGGACATCGCACTCATGTGCGAAAACCTCATTACAACGTTGACACTCTAAATCGACTTCGACGTTAGCTTTACCAGAGATAACGACTAATCGTTGTTCATCAAGCTCAAATGACATTGAGACTTGCGCGTCACGTTTTACGCCTTCAGTTGTTTCGGTTAAACGCTTTAAAAGACTTATTTGAATGATACCATCCATACTAAGTCGTTTTTGAGCCGTTCTTGCCGGATCAACTGTACGCGGTATTTTTTCCTTTTGCATAGGGCGCGAATCTTATCTTCCAAATCATGTTTAGTCAAAGGAAATGGCAAAAAAAATGTACTTTCCTACCTTTCCTATTCAGAGCATTATGAATAGCAGGACAAGTTACGTTATCCTGAGATAAATGCTTCCGTGAATTGTAAATTAAAATGAGAAATTACCAACTAGTTTTAGCCTCTACATCACCATTTAGGCAAGAGATCCTCAAAAAGCTACACTTAGACTTCGTCACAGCCAAGCCTGACTGCGATGAAACACCACTTCCAGAAGAGACACCTCAGCAGTTAGTGATGCGCTTGGCAGAAACTAAAGCTAAATCTTGTCTAGTCGATCAACCAAGCTTAGTGATTGGTTCTGATCAGGTTTGTGTCATTGACGGAGAAGTCATTGGTAAGCCGCATACTCGTGAAAAAGCCATCGAGCAGTTGTCTCGCCAGAGCGGTAAGAGCATCACTTTCTATACAGGAGTAACCGTATGGAACAGCGAAGATAATAAAGCCGACACCCGTTTAGATACCTTCGTTGTCCACTTCCGTGATCTAACAGAGCAAAAAATTATTTCCTATGTAGAGAAAGAACAGCCGTATCACTGCGCAGGTAGCTTCAAATGTGAAGGTTTAGGCATTGCTCTGTTCAAGCAAATGGAAGGCAAAGACCCAAATACGCTGATCGGCTTACCTCTGATCGTTCTGGTCGATATGTTAGAAGCGCAAGGAATGAGCGTACTATAACGGATACTCTCTCTTTGTTAGAGATTCCCTACTCCTTCCTTCGTCAGTCTAGGGAATGACGAAGATAGCTACATTGTCCATCAGCTCATGATGTAGAACCTGACTTTAAAAAGTCGTCATCCTCAAGAGCTAGGAACGAGCGAGTTGGGGATCTTCTACAACAGATGAAAACAAAAAAGGTTGACGATATTCGTCAACCTTTATCATTTGCGGATAACTGATACTGAATCCTGAAAGAGTTATCTCTTTCGTATCTCGTATCTCGTATCTCGTATCTTCTTAAAGTTAGAGCTTACGTAAGCCAGTCAGTGCTTTTTCTAATCTTGCTTCCATTGGCGCTGAGATATCCATATTCTCTTCACTACCCGGATGAGTAAACTTGATGTTTGCCGCGTGTAAGAACAAACGATCAAGACCAATCTTACTAGTGTAAGCATCGAATCGACGATCACCATAGCGATCATCCCATGCAATTGGATGACCAGTGTATTGTGCGTGCACACGAATTTGATGCGTACGACCAGTAATCGGGCTCGCTTGAACCAAAGTCGCATCTTGGAACCTTTCTAAAACCTTAAAACGAGTTTCAGAAGCTTTACCGTTCGGGTTTACGCGAACAATACTATTTACTTCATTTTTCAATAAAGGTGCATTGACCACTTTACAGCTGTTTTTCCATTCGCCCATTACTAAAGCGAAGTAATATTTTTGAACCGTTTTTTCACGGAACTGTGCTTGAAGATGTCTTAGCGCTGAACGCTTCTTAGCTACAAGCAAAATGCCAGACGTATCTCTATCAATACGGTGCACTAACTCAAGAAAACGAGCGTCAGGACGAAGTGCACGTAGCGCTTCGATTGCACCAAACTTAAGCCCACTACCGCCGTGAACGGCAGTACCCGACGGCTTATTAAGAATTAACATATGATCATCTTCATGAATGATACATTGTTCTAATTCCGAGACCTTGTTGAGTTTCGTGCTTGGCACGTTCTCTTCTGTTTTCTCTTCAATCGTTACTGGCGGAATACGAACTAAGTCACCTGCTTTTAGTTTGTATTCAGCCTTGATGCGTTTTTTGTTTACGCGGACTTCGCCTTTACGCACGATTCGATAAATCATGCTTTTCGGGATGGTTTTTAATTGGTTGCGTAAGAAGTTATCAATACGCTGACCAGCCATATCTTCGTCGATGTCGACAAACTGGACTTGGGTTCTAATTTCGCTCATGCAGCTATTGTATCACTGTCACTTTTGATAATTGACTTTTTCTTGGCACTATTCCGCACTAATTTATCCTTAATACTCTCGAATCCATCACTAAATCATATTCAAAACCCTATATTTCTTTGATTCTTCGAACAAAAAAGCATCAAGATTCCTGCAAATTAAAATATCAATTGATAAATTATTTATAGACAGTGAGTTAGAGCTATCAAAACCCAAACAAAAACTGTTTTTTTTACAGCATTCCGACAAAGCAGATTGCTGTGTTTACCGACCGCTGCTATAGTTCAGAGCTGCTATTAGTGGTTTGACTATTATTTATACAGCCAACCATTCATAAGCAAGTAAATGAGTAGATAACTCAGATTAGACAGTGCTGCAATCGGCGTAAGACACGGTCAACTGAGTTCCTTATCGCTCTACTCACGTACCTCATGTTGAGTATTCACCGCCACATCGCGGATCATAGGCCAACTCCCTATGATGACTGACGTGCCCCAGAGCATCCCTCTCCAGCCGGGAGGCTGCACCGATAAAGCCATGGGATCTGGCACCATGAGAAACGAAATAAAGCGATAAGAACAATGATGAAAATAAGAAAAGACAATGAGAATTTCTAAATGAAAAGAATGTTAATTAACGCAACTCAAAAAGAAGAGTTGCGTGTCGCTTTGGTTGATGGCCAGCGACTGTTCGATCTTGATATCGAAAGTCCAGGTCACGAATCAAAGAAAGCGAATATCTACAAAGGACGTATTACACGTATTGAACCAAGCCTAGAAGCGGCATTTGTTGATTACGGTGCAGAACGTCACGGTTTCCTCCCTCTTAAAGAAATTGCCCGCGAATACTTCCCTGAAGGTTATACATACCAAGGCCGTCCTAGCATTAAAGAAGTGCTAAGAGAAGGACAAGAAGTAATCGTACAAGTAGAGAAAGAAGAACGTGGTAGCAAAGGTGCTGCACTGACAACTTTCATCTCTTTGGCTGGTAGTTACTTAGTTCTTATGCCTAATAACCCTCGAGCTGGCGGTATTTCTCGTCGAATCGAAGGTGATGAACGCACTCAACTGAAAGCAGCATTAAGCACTCTTGAGCTTCCTCAAGGTATGGGCTTAATCGTGCGTACAGCGGGTGTTGGCAAAAGTGCAGAAGAGCTAGAGTGGGACTTGAATGTTCTATTGAATCACTGGGGCGCTATCAAGCAAGCTTCTGATTCAAATGCAGCGCCTTTCCTCATTCACCAAGAAAGTAACGTTATCGTTCGTGCGATTCGTGACTATCTACGTCGTGATATTGGCGAGATTCTAATCGACAGCAACACTATTTTTGAACGTGCACAAGCGCACATTCAATTAATACGCCCAGATTTCATGAATCGCGTTAAGAAATACGATGGTGAAGTGCCACTATTCAGCCATTACCAAATTGAAAGCCAGATCGAATCAGCTTTCCAACGTGAAGTTCGTCTTCCGTCTGGTGGTTCTATCGTGATCGACCCAACAGAAGCTCTAACTTCTATCGATATCAACTCTGCTCGTGCAACAAAAGGCAGCGATATTGAAGAAACAGCGCTAAACACTAACCTAGAAGCAGCCGATGAAATTGCACGCCAATTACGTCTACGTGACCTAGGTGGTCTTGTTGTTATCGACTTTATCGATATGACGCCGGTTCGCCACCAACGTGAAGTAGAAAGCCGTCTACGTGATGCCGTTCGTTTAGATCGTGCACGTGTTCAGATTGGTCGCATTTCTCGCTTTGGTCTTCTAGAGATGTCTCGTCAACGTTTGAGCCCATCACTAGCAGAAGCAAGCCACCACATTTGCCCTCGTTGTACAGGTACTGGTGTTGTTCGTGATAACGAATCTCTAGCACTTTCTGTTCTACGTTTGATTGAAGAAGAAGCTCTAAAAGACAACACAGCACAAGTACTTGCTGTTGTGCCTGTTCCAATCGCCTCTTACCTTCTGAACGAAAAACGTCGCTCAGTAAACCACATCGAGAAGAACCAAGAAGTTAAGATCACTGTTGTTCCTAACTCTGACATGGAAACGCCACACTTTGAGGTTATCCGTGTTCGTGAAGGTGAAGAGTTCGATCTACTCTCTTACTTGCTGCCTACCAAGCTAGAAGCTTTAAAAGAAGCAGAAAGCAAAGAACCAGCAGAACAGACTATTCGTCCTAAGAAGATCGAAGAGCCTGCTCTGAAAGGTTTCGCGGCTCCAGCTCAATCAGCACCTACTCCTGCTCCAGCTCCTAAAGCTGTTGAAGAGAAGAAAGTTGAACCAGCTGCAACGCAAGAACCTAGCCTAATTGGTCGTTTCTTCAAAGCTATCGGTAGCTTCCTATTTGGCTCTTCGACTCAAGAAGAGAAACAAGAAGAGAAGCAAGAAGAAGAGAAACCTAAGAACAACCGCAACAACGGTAACCGTCAACGCCGTGACCGTAACGATAATCGCCGTCGTAACCAACGTGGTGAACGTGGCGGTGAACGTGGCGAACAGCGTAATGAACAACGTGGTGAGCGTAGCGACAATCGTAACGAAACCCGTGACAACAAACGCCGTCGTAAACCTGTACGTGATGAGAAACCTGAAGAGCAAAAAGAAACAGCTCCACAGCAAACTCGTCAGCCTCGTAAGCCTAAACAAGATCGTCGCAATAAGCCACGTGATGAGCAGAAGCAACAGGAAGAGCAAGTAGTACCATCGAAATTAGCAGAAGAAGGCCTACAGTTAGCTGCAGAAGCGCAAGCTGATAAGCCAGAAGCGCCGAAGGCTAAGCCTGAAGCTAAAGCTGTTAAGATCAAAGAGCGTCGTCAACGTCGTAAGCTGAACAAACTAGTTCGAGTTAAAGACCAGCAAGCTCAAGCAGAAACAGATACCAACGCAGACAGTTCTTTAAATGAACAGAAAGCGCCATCTGCGACTCAAGAACAAGCAGTAGCTAAAGATCAGTCAGTAGCACAAGAGCAGAAAGTTGCGGAACAAGTAGAAGCAACTCAAGCAAGCTCTGAGCAAACTGAACAGGAAGAGCCGACGAAACAACGTCGTAACCGTCGTTCTCCACGTCATCTACGTGCAAGTGGTCAACGTCGTCGTCGCGGTCGTGACCGTCGCCCTAACCCATTCCGCCTACGTAAAGGTGGTGTAGCTTCTCCTGAGATGGCTATGGGTAAAGTGATGCCTCGCTTCATTCCAAAACCTTACCACAATCAGACAAAACCTGAAGTGGCAGAAGTTCAAGTGGCTGTTGAAACTCAAGTTGCAGTAAATGCACAAGAGCAGAACACAACTCAAGAGACTGCACCGCAAAGCAACGTAGCTATGACCGGTGGCTTTGCATGCCCTGAGCTTGCTATGGGTAAAGTGATTGTCCGTCGTGAAGACGCTGTTGCTGAAGCTCCTGCAGCAATTGAAACACCTGTGGTAGTTGAAACACCTGTAGTAGTTGAAACGCCTGCAGTAGTTGAAACGCCTGCAGTAGTTGAAGCTCCTGCAGCAATTGAAACTCCGAAGGTAGAAACACCTGTAGCAAGCACTCCAGTTGAAACTGTTAAAGCAGAAGAGACCGTTGTTGAAGCACCAGTTGTGGAAACTGAAGCAGTTGAAGTTCCTAAAGCTGAAAGTGTAAAAGTTGAAGAGGCTCCTGTTGTAAAATCAGAAGCTCCTAAAGCAACACCAAAAGCAGTGGTAGCTAAGAAACGTGCGGGCTCACCAATGACTAAAGCTCCTGGTCCTCAAGAGATCAAAGAGATTCAAGTTGTTGCAGCTCCATTCCGTACTGAACGCTTTGTACCGAAAGGTGCAGGTAGCCAAGCAGCGTCTAACAAAGCTGGCGCAGGCATGACTAAGCCTCAATACTAATCGGTTTCTCGGATTAATCCGTAGGTAACCCCAAGGGCCACTTCTTTATAAGTGGCCCTTTTTATATCTATTCTTCTGATAATTTATAATAGATATATTACTCAAAATGGGGTTCAACCTTGAACTTAGTCACATTTTTGGGTAGCATTCGCGCACTTATCTTTTCGACACTCCGCTATTGCCGCTCTTTTCCATCACCGTTTGGCTACGCAATACACCCGTGTCGGTAAATCCATCTTAAGCATAGCTGAGCAAACATGTTCGAATTCCCACAATTTTCAAAGCACTCTGTAAAGAATGATGTGCTTTCAGGTCTTACAGTAGCCTTAGCTCTGGTACCTGAAGCCGTAGCATTCGCCTTTGTTGCTGGCGTTGACCCAATGGTTGGTCTTTACGCAGCATTCATCGTAGGTTTAATCACTTCTGTCTTTGGCGGTCGTCCAGGTATGATTTCTGGTGCAACTGGCGCAATGGCCGTTGTAATGGTAAGCCTAGTAGCAACCCATGGCGTTCAATACCTATTTGCGGCCGTTATGTTAGCCGGCCTTCTGCAAATTGCAGCGGGTGTGTTCAAGCTGGGTAAATTTATCCGTATCGTTCCGCACCCAGTAATGATTGGCTTCGTGAACGGCTTAGCGATCGTTATCTTCTTAGCACAGCTTGGTCAATTTAAAGCGCCTGATGTAACGGGTGCATTAACTTGGTTACCAAGCGGTCAAATGACACTGATGTTAGGCCTAGTGGCACTGACAATGGGTATCATCCACTTCCTTCCTAAACTCACAACAGCAGTACCATCTTCGTTGGTTGCTATTGTGACGGTAACGGCTTTGGTTGTTGGCCTTGATCTTGAAACTCGTACGGTTGTCGATTTCTTGCGCACGATGTCTGGTGATGAAGCCGCAACACTAGCGGGCTCTCTACCAACGTTCTCGATTCCCGCAGTTCCATTTTCATTCGAAACACTGCAAATCATCCTGCCATACGCAATTATTCTGGCGGCTATCGGCCTGATCGAATCTCTACTAACACTAACGGTACTTGATGAGATGACGAACACTCGTGGTCAATCTAACCGTGAATGTGTTGGTCAAGGTATGGCTAACGTAACGTGTTCTGTATTTGGCGCGATGGGTGGTTGTGCGATGATCGGTCAATCGATGATCAACGTAAACTCAGGCGGTCGTGGTCGTCTTTCTGGTATCGTTGCTGCAGTAGCACTACTGATGTTCATCCTTTTCGGCTCTGCACTTATCGAGATGATTCCTCTAGCTGCGCTAGTGGGTGTAATGTTCATGGTTGTTATCGGTACATTTGAATGGGCAACCTTCAAACTGGCTCGCCGTGTTCCTAAGCAAGACTTCTTCGTTATCGTTCTTGTTACGGTTGTAACAGTACTGACTGACCTTGCAGTAGCCGTGGGTGTTGGTGTAGTTGCTTCTGCATTAATGTTCGCATGGCAACATGCCAAACACATCTACGCAGATACATCTGTAAACGCGGAAGGCTCAAAAGAGTACAAAGTTAACGGTCCAATCTTCTTTGGTTCAACGGCTAACTTCCTGGAGCTGTTTGATGCATACAACGATCCACAAGATGTTATCGTTGATTTCGCAAACTCACGCGTTACAGACCACTCAGCGATTGAAGCGATCGATACTATCGCTGACCGTTACGCGGTATTAGGTAAGACACTTCACCTTCGCCATCTAAGCAAAGACTGTGTTGCTATGCTGCACAAAGCCGGTAGTTTAGTTGAAGCGAACGTTGCAGAAGACCCAATCTACAAAGTGATGTCTAAGTAATCTTAGTCACTGTTTTAAGCTAGATTGAAGAGGCCGACATTAAATGTCGGCCTTTTTTATGTCTATCACCTAGGCTCTAAGTTCTAAGTTCTAAGTTCTAAGTTCTAAGTTCTAAGTTCTAAGTTCTAAGCAAGAGTATCCGAGCTAAATTAACTTCAAGATAGCTTCGCTAGACTCTTCGATTAAATCCAACACCAATTCAAAGCCATTTCCCTCACCATAATACGGATCGGGAATTTCTTGATATTGTGACTCTCCAAAGCTTAAAAATAGCACAAGCTTGTATTGGAGATGAGTAGGACACTGGCTCATTAAATCGTCTAAATTTGCCTTATCAGCTGCCAGTATCAGGTCAAACTCTTCAAAGTCATTCATGACTACTTTGCGAGAGGTTATCCCCTTAAAACTGTAGCCTCTTTTCTCTCCTGCAGACTTTGAGCGTGAATCGGGTGGATTGCCTTTATGGAACCCAATTGTCCCGGCAGAATCGACTACCACATCAACATCTAACTGCTGCGCTTTCTTTCTTAGCACCGCTTCACCTGTGGGTGAACGACAAATATTGCCCATACAAACAACGAGTATCTTTTTCATCCTTAATCACCTGTTCTTCCGATGGTTTTTGCTATCGTTAAGTTAGGCTATGATAGGTGCAATCACAACTTAAAAGGATTTGTTATGTCGACCGAAGACAACAAAGAACAACGCCACAAAGCAAGACAACAGAAAGTAAAAGAACAAGTCGATGCACGTGTCGCAGCAGCGCAAGAAGTGAAAGGCCTATTGTTGGTTATCACTGGCAATGGTAAAGGTAAATCAACATCCGGTTTTGGCACCATCACTCGAGCCGTCGGTCATGGTAAAAAATGTGCCGTTGCTCAATTTGTTAAAGGGACTTGGGATAACGGTGAAAAGAACGTTCTTCAAAAACTAGATGTAGAATTCCAAGTCATGGGAACTGGTTTTACATGGGAAACCCAAGATAAAACAAAAGATATTGAAGCCGCACAACGTATTTGGAAAGAATGCCAGCGCATGCTAGCGGATGAGTCAATTGATGTAATTCTATTTGATGAACTGACTTACATGGTGAGCTACGGTTATATCGAGTTAGATGAAGTGGTAGAAGCACTGAATAATCGTCCAAAGATGCAGTCTGTAATCATTACAGGCCGCGGCGCACACCGAACTTTAACTGAGATGGCAGATACCGTATCTGAAGTTCGAAATGTGAAACACGCTTTTGAATCTGGTGTAAAAGCGCTGCAAGGTGTCGACTGGTAATCTTCTTTAACTAGAGGTTCCCGACTCAGTAACTCTCCCCTATCTAAAATGACGACGCTAGAAAGTTATCAGTCTAAGCTTGTCATTCCCTAGAACGAGGCACGAGCATCATAGGGAATCTCTCTTGATTATTATCAGCGCCCAAACAAAAGCGCCATTCCTACAACAGGAATGGCGCTTTTTATATACTATTAACATAGATTAGTTAAAGACGATTGCTTAAAGAAAATTAATTAAAGAAACCTTTCAACAAACCATCAACCGCTTCTTTAGTCTTCTCGTCTTTGATCTTATCCGTTAGCTTATTCACACCACGGTCAATCTCTTTCTGCGCTTTCTGTTTCAACACATCATCAAAAACAAGGGCAAATTTCGGATCAGCCCACTGGCCAGTGATTTTGATTGGGATAGTCACATCTTTCAGGTCATCAATGTTTTTACCACCCTGACCTTCTAGCGAACCAACCACGGATGTTCTCACAAGGAAGTCGACCGTTTCGTTGATGAAGTTTGCTTTACCTTGACCTGTCACGCGTAGCAATGGTGACTGTGCTGTTAAGTCATTAGTTGAAACCCAACCTTTATCTACTTTCAGTGTCGCTTTCATTGCACTGAAATCAGTTTTTTGAGCCTCATTTTTACTTTCGACTTTTTCGCCTTTGATCTTAGCGTAGTTTTCTCGAATCAGTTGAGCAACGTTGATACCATTAACTGCACCATCTTCAAAGTTAATCACAATAGTACCGACTAGGTTTTTCTTGATGCCTGTTGGCGTTAAGCTCTTACCTTTAACGTTAACATCAATATTACCGGTACCTTCAAGCATATCGTTATCAGCGACATCAACCAATAATGGTTGAACCTTCACGCCCTTGATCTTCTTCTTAGCCGTGTAAGTCGCTGGTGTTTTACGGGCATCTAATCGTGCTGTCGCCGAAATAGAGCCATCATAAAGGTTCGATGTGAACGACGTTAATTCAGCAATACCACGGTTAACCGAGAATGCTGTTTTAACGTTCTGCATTTTCGCATTGCTCGCCTTGAACTTATCAATCGTGATGTCACCTTTGACATCTAGCGTTTTCAGTGCCGAAAGGTCAGGTTCCACTTCTTTCGCAGGAGCGGAGTTACCAGCACTTGAGGTTGAGCCACCAGCAGAGTCTGAAGGCGCAGTGCTCGCCGTCTCAGTTGTTTTGCTTAAACCTAAGAACTCATCTAAATCGATATTAGGGCTATGGAGAGAGAAACGAACTTTTGGTATTTCAGATAAAGTCACATCAGCTTTACCGTCTAACGCAATAGCATTAGCCTGCAACTTCTCTAACACAAAACTCAAGTGGTTCTTGTTTAGATCAAAGCTTAAATCAGACAGCATATCTACTTTCATTGGTGACTGAGGAAGCGTATCGCCTTTGAATGTTGAGTCTAACGTTAGCTTGTTCAGTGTTACTTTTGAAATCGCACTATCAACCGTTAGCTCACCGCCACCTTTAAGATCAAGATCAAGACCAGCAGCATTACCAATCACAGCGTAAGTTAGTTGGTTAACCTTATCGAACTCAAACGTATTCAAGCCAATCTTCGCCGACTCAATTGACGTTGCTGGATCATTGAACTTGGCATTAAGGTCAATATTGCGCAGGGCGTAACTAACGAAACCTTCCGCTAATTTAAACTCAGCACTACCTTCTGCAGAGAACTTCTGTTGATTGTTTTCGCCAGAGGCTGCAAAGGTTGCTGTTGTCCATGTATCAACGGCAAACTCAGAAAGATTCAAAGACACATCGTATAACTTGGTGAAGGAACCCGCTTGCTTGTCATCCATTTCAAACAGTGCGTTTGAGACAGTGACGCCTGCAAGGTTTATCGTCCAACCTGATGCTTCTGCAGTGCTTTGATCTTCAGGAGCAGGCGCTGATTCAGAGCTGGTATCTGGGGCAGGCTCAGACTCTTGAGGCGTTGAGGCTTGTGTTAACGCATCAATATTCTTACGACCATCTTTAAGCGTTTCTAAATAAAATTCGGCACCATCCAGAGTAACGTTGCCGATCTCCAATTGGTTACTAAATAGCGGAGTAACAGAAACATCGACACCAACGTTATCGACCTTAAATAGGTTCGGTTGGGTAAATCCTTCGGGGTTACGTAATTCAGTTTGACCAAGTGCAAAGCCAATAGATGGGAAAAATTGCCAGCTGATATCACCCTCGATCACGAGCTCTAGGCCTGTGTGTTTTTGGGCTTGTTCGACAATTAATGGCTTAAATTGGTTGGGATTCACTAACAGCACTAGTGCCAGAATTGCTGCAATAACAACAAATACTGGTACAGCTATGAAAATGAGTAGTTTCTTCATCCGCATATTCCTTGCTTAGATTCCAAAAGAAAGTGGCACTATAAAAGTGCCACTGATTCGGTAAAAAATAAAGCTAAGTGAGTCACTTAAGCAAAATTTTATTCGATTAAGACTTCAACAACTTCGCAATGTGCGCTTTTAGCACATCAATCGCAATACGGTTTTTACCACCACGAGGAACGATGATGTCTGCATGTTGTTTTGAAGGCTCGATAAACTGCATGAACATTGGGCGTACTGTTTCTTGATATTGCTTGAGTACAGTGTCCATTGTACGACCACGCTCTTCTACGTCTCGCTTAACACGGCGTAATAGACAAATGTCTAGCGGTGTATCCATAAACACACTTGCGTGCATTAGGCTACGTAGACGTGGGTCTGTTAATAGCAGAATACCTTCTAAAATGATCACTTTCTTAGGAGTAAGTGTAGTCGCTTCAGATGTACGTGTGTGTTCGGTGTAGCTGTATTCAGGAACTTCTACTGCGTTACCACTCATTAGCTGCTGTAGATGTTCACATAAAAGATCATGATCTAGTGCATTTGGGTGATCGTAGTTAGTTTTAACACGCTCTTCCATACTCAAGTGGCTTTGGTCGCTGTAATAGCAATCTTCCGTGATAACACCAATTTGATGGTCGCCTACTTTTTCGCGCAATTCATTATAAATTGTACTAGCAATCAGACTTTTTCCTGAAGCTGAAGCGCCAGCGATACCTACGATGACACATTGATTATTATCAGACATTAATTTTGCACCCGATATGGTTTGGTGGTGGGAAGAGATAAACCGCCTGATTATAGGGGCTAAACAACATAGATTCTAGTCGCCATTCTAGCTAATTGCAGTCAAATTGATGATATCAATGCATTTAATGAATACAATCGTTTGCTTTCAAATAACTTCCCTACAACTATTTGCACAACCCCAATGGTGATTAACCCAAATCCAAAAGCTTTTTAGCTAGCTCAGACCGCTATTTTCCAAATAACGTCAGCGATCATCACGGCCGAAGCATTATTTGTACGACTCTGAGATAGGCTCGCGCTATTCAACCATCGAAAAGTTAATCGCTTCCGGTCTCGCTTTTCCCGTCCAGAACATTTTTGCAGCGACATTTTCAGCAAGTTCTAGATAATGACGCGTGTGTTCGCTATCTGGACGGCGTATTACCGTCGGGCAACCTGCATCGATGTCTTTACGTACATCAATATGAAGGGGAATTTGCGCCAAAATATCAAGGAAAAACTCTTCTGACATAGCCTCTGCGCCACCAGCGCCAAAGATATGCTCTTTCTCACCACAGTGGCTACAAATATGGTAACTCATGTTTTCGACTAAACCCGCCACAGGCACACTCACTTTATCAAACATCGCAACGCCTTTACGCGCATCTGCTAATGCTAGATCTTGAGGAGTAGTCACCACTATTGCACCCGTCACTGGGATCTGTTGTGACAAGGTTAGTTGAATATCACCGGTACCCGGTGGCATGTCGATGACAAGATAATCTAACTCAGGCCATACTGTTTCGTTAACTAACTGACCCAGAGCCTTAGCCGCCATTGGACCACGCCAAATGGCAGCATCATCTTTCGACACAAGATAGCCGATAGAATGAGTAAAAATACCGTGCGCCTCAATTGGCATCATCCATTTGTTATTTTGCACTTCGGGTTTTGCGTCTAGCTGACCAAGCATCATAGGCACAGATGGGCCGTAGATATCTGCATCTAATAATCCGACTTTTGAGCCAGACTTAGATAAAGCCAGAGCAAGATTTACAGATGTTGTGGATTTACCCACCCCGCCCTTTGCAGACGTTACTGCAATAATATTTTTCACGCCTTTCAATGGGGTAGCAACCGTGGTTTCTAACGCCGACGGCTTCACATTTACTTCAAATTGGAAAGCACTCACCAGTTGCTGTTCAATTTGAGAGTGGATCCACTGTTCCAGTTCGACCGCGAGCTGATTGGCAGCAAAAGGCAAGGTAATAACAAATGATCCACGCGGATCAACCGATACAATATTTTGGTGTAGCGCCCACTCTGGTATGAGGATTGGTGACTCGAACTCATTCAACCATGAACAGAAATCTTGCTTTGAAGTAAAGTTACGCATTGCGGCTCCTTTTTTATTTATGCTATCACCAGCGAGAGAAAGACTGAACCCCTAAAAAACTAAGGGAATCCTGTGTCTGATACCTTGGCGTGACACACGTTATAAAGTAGTATTACCCATCAAATTTATACCTATCAATAAAAGCGAATATTAAGTATGGCAAACGATCCAAGAACTCTTGATCCAAGGAAACTACTGGTTACTTGTGCCCTTCCGTACGCTAACGGTTCGATTCACCTAGGTCACATGCTTGAGCACATCCAAGCCGACATCTGGGTTCGTTACCAACGCCTGCGTGGCAACACTGTAAACTTCATCTGTGCTGACGATGCTCATGGCACACCAATAATGCTTAAAGCACAACAGATGGGTATTACACCAGAAGAGATGATCGCTGCAGTAAGTGAAGAGCACCAAAAAGACTTCGCTGGCTTCGATATTAGCTTTGATAACTACCACAGCACACACAGTGAAGAGAACCGTGAACTGGCTTCTCATATCTACCTTGAACTTAAAAAGAACGGTTTTATCTCTAGCCGTACTATTTCTCAGCTTTTCGATCCTGAGAAAGAAATGTTCCTACCAGATCGTTTTGTAAAAGGTACTTGCCCTAAGTGTAAGTCAGAAGACCAATACGGTGATAACTGTGATAACTGTGGTGAGACATACAGCCCAACTGAACTGATTAATCCGAAATCAGCAGTATCTGGCGCAACTCCAGTAATGAAAGACTCTGAGCACTTCTTCTTTGACCTGCCTCAGTTCGAAAGCATGTTGAAAGAGTGGACTCGTTCAGGCTCTCTACAAAATGAAACTGCAAATAAAATGCAGGAATGGTTCGAGTCTGGCCTGCAACAGTGGGATATATCACGCGATGCACCTTACTTCGGCTTCGAGATCCCTGGTGAGAAAAACAAATTCTTCTACGTATGGCTAGACGCTCCTGTTGGCTACATGGCTTCTTTCAAGAACCTATGTGACAAGCGTGACGATCTAAACTTTGACGAATACTGGAAGAAAGACAGCACAACTGAGCTTTACCACTTCATCGGTAAAGACATCGTTTACTTCCACAGCCTATTCTGGCCTGCAATGCTAGAAGGCGCTGGTTTCCGTAAGCCAAACAACGTATTCGTACACGGCTACGTAACGGTGAACGGTGCGAAGATGTCTAAGTCGAAAGGCACATTTATCAAAGCAAGCACGTACTTAAACCACCTAGACCCTGAGTGTCTACGCTACTACTACGCTGCGAAACTAAACAGCCGTATTGATGACTTAGATCTTAACCTTGAAGACTTCACTCAACGTGTAAACGCTGACGTAGTAAACAAGATTGTTAACCTAGCTTCTCGTAACGCAGGCTTCATCACCAAGCGTTTTGAAGGCAAGCTTTCTGCTGAATTTGCAGAACCAGAGCTTTACAACGAATTCGTAGCAGCAGCTGAGCGTATCGGTCAACTGTACGAAACTCGCGAGTTTAGCCGTGCTATTCGTGAAGTAACGGCACTTGCTGACAAAGCAAACCAATACATCGACGAGAAAGCACCTTGGGTTCTTGCGAAAGAAGAAGGCAAAGAGAAAGAGCTTCAAGAAGTCTCTTCTGTTGGTATCAACCTATTCCGCGTACTAATGGCTTATCTGAAACCTGTAATGCCAGAGCTTGCGGCTCGCACTGAAGCTTTCCTAAACGAAGAGCTAACGTGGGAAGGCATTGCAACGCCACTAACTGATCACGAAATCACTAAGTTCAAAGCGCTATTTAGCCGTATTGATCCTAAGAAAGTGGAAGCAATGATCGAATCTTCTAAAGAAGACGCAGCCGTTGAAGCAGCAGCGAAAGAAAAAGCGGAAGCTGAAAAAGAACAAGCAAGCCAAACTGAGCTAGACAAAGAGCCAGTTGCAGAAGAGATTGAATTCGATGCATTTGCAGCGGTAGATATGCGCATTGCTCGTATCATCTCTTGTGAAGAAGTACCAAAAGCGAACAAACTGCTGAAGTTCCAACTGGACATCGGTGGTGAAACTCGCCAAGTGTTCTCTGGCATTAAATCAGCTTACAAACCTGAAGAGCTAGAAGGCAAACTAACGGTAATGGTAGCGAACCTAAAACCTCGTAAGATGAAGTTTGGTATGTCTGAAGGCATGATCCTAGCGGCAGGCCCTGGTGGCAGTGACCTATGGATTCTTGAGCCACACGAAGGTGCTCAACCTGGTATGCGTGTAATGTAATTCTGACCTTAGTCAGGTAACACAACATTCATAATGAAATCCCTGATGCACTTTTAACTTAAAAGAGTTAATAAGCATTAGGGATTTTTTATATCTACCGAAAAAATGCGTTCTCTGTTAGAGTCGCCGTCAACTATGCTATGTAGAGTGGAAATTGGCTTGTCGATGATAACAGGCTAAAACCAACACCTCTTTACTCTACAAACCCTTTTTAGGAATCCCCAGTGACTAACAACGAAATCTTGCGTCGTATTCAACACGCACTAAACCTTAAAAATGCACAGATCATTAAAGCTATCGAGCAAGCTGACGTGACCATTGCTCATGACCAAGTGATTAACTGGCTAAAAGACGACAACGACAAGTCATGCTCTACAATGAAAGATAAAGAGTTAGCGGTATTCCTAAATGGTTTCATCAACCTTAAGCGTGGCAAAAAAGAAGGTGTTCAGCCTAAACCTGAAGTTGCTCTGACCAACAACATGATTTTCATGAAGCTACGTATTGCGTTAAACATGAAAGCAGAAGATGTACTAGACGTATTAGAAGTCGTTGGTGTAAGCCTAAGTAAGTACGAAATTGGTGCTTACTTCCGCAAACCAGAGAACAAAAACTATAAAGTGTGCGAAGACCAACTATTGTGCGACTTTCTAAATGGTGTGCAATTTACTAACCGTCCAGATTCGGAAGAGTTCTCAGGTTAATCAAAGCTTGGTTTTTGCTTAATGCTTAACAGTAAAAACCATTCAGGCTTACAACTGAAAAAGTAAGCTTAATTAAACAATAAAAAGCGGCGAGATAATCTGATTATCTCGCCGCTTTTTCGTTTTATTTACGTTACTGACTGAATAGACCTAACAATAATTAGTTGAAAGCTTAACTGTCGTCTTCAGTAAAGTTAGTCGGCAACGTCGTTTTCATTTCATTCCAAACTTGCGCACTTGCAATACCGTAATTACGGATCACCAATGGCAAGTTTTCACGTTGGCCGCTCTCACATATAACGAACAACTCTTTATAGAAGTCCATAGCTAAACGTCGTGCTTCTGGGTTAGAGAAGTAGTAGCTACCCACTCGGTCATAAAGTTTACGTACACCGTTAAAAATCAGGCCGTAAATTTGGTTACCTGAATGGAATGCCAAACGTTGGAAAAGCATATAATCATAGAAGTTGAAAGTCTTCGCGATTAAGATCGTTTGGCGTTTCGCTTCGTCTTTTTCTACATTTTCTTTAACAGCTTGTTTAATCTTGTCAGCATAAGGAGAAGATTCTAAAAATTCATCCCACGTTGGTGCCGCTAATAGAGCTTCACAAGATTCAATCACGTTAGTGATCGTGCGTTCAGAAGCTTCTTTGTTTGATTTAAAAGCATAGCGCATAAAGATCGGGCTGATATTAGTTCGAGCTGCAAGTAAGTCTTCTACCATTTTGCTCGCATTATCAACATCCAACGTCATCAACGTATCTAGGATATGAAGACCTGAGGTTTCCATAAACTGGTTAACTTTAGTTGGTTTACCGTGCTGGATTGTCAACCAACCATCACGAGCAAGGCGCTGAAGCACTTCACGAAGCGTGGTGCGTGTTACACCAATCAATTCAGAAAGCTCACGCTCTGCGGGTAAAATAGAGCCAGGAGCAAAACGGCCATTCCAAATACTTTCAATGATATACTTTTCTGCAAAGCCTGCCGGGCTCTTCGCCTTAATGACCATCTACACTTCAATCCAATTTAATTATTCTAATTTACTCATCATACCACTAGTCACTCCTAGCGGAAACACCCTCAAAAACTTTACTCACCCAAAACCACCAGTAGAGTTAAAGCTCTAACGTGCAGCACACGTTTGCCCCTTAAGTTTAGAAAGCAAGCGACTATAAATCACCATTTCAACAAGTTGTTAACACAACAAATTTTCTTTAAAATCAATGAGATTAGTCATAATTTTAGAATTGCGAATTTGCAATGTTAAGTTGTAATAATCATATATAAACCGTCCTTATCATGTTAATTTCAATCATTTCGCTGAAATATTGATTCTAGTCGGTTTTTATCACATTTTAAGTGGTATGCTTGCGCTACTTTGATCGCGTTTCTCAACAAAAAATAGGTATTTTTAGAGCTACGGGGCTTTTCCTGTTGACTAAATGTTATCTAAGAGTAGAGTTGCGCTCAAAAATAAGCAGTGCTTGAGTTTCTAAGGGAGTGACTTGGCAAGACCACAGAACATTACATGGAATGTAGTTTTTCTAAGTCACTGTTAGTTATAGTTTTTAACAATTTTATAACTCGATTCTCAAAATGTTGTATTGCTTGTCTATTCATAATCAACATAAAAGAGTATTAACATGCCGATGTCTCTCGGAAACGCTTTTATCAAGAACTTCCTTGGTAAAGCTCCTGATTGGTATAAACTTGCCATCATTTCCTTTTTAATCATCAACCCGTTTGTTTTCTTCCTAGTTGACCCATTTGTTGCGGGTTGGCTATTGGTGGTTGAGTTTATTTTCACTCTCGCTATGGCTCTAAAATGCTACCCTCTTCAACCGGGTGGTTTATTAGCAATTCAAGCTGTCGCCATTGGCATGACCAAACCAGAAATGGTTTATCATGAGCTACAAGCAAACCTCCCTGTATTACTCTTATTAGTATTCATGGTTGCTGGCATATACTTCATGAAAGAACTACTTTTGTTCATTTTCACGAAGATCCTGCTCGGTATCCAATCTAAAGTATTGCTTTCTGTCGCCTTTTGTATTGCAGCGGCCTTCTTGTCTGCCTTCCTAGATGCGCTAACAGTAATCGCCGTAGTGATTAGCGTTGCGGTTGGCTTCTATTCTATCTATCACAAAGTAGCATCAGGCAAAGGCACAACGTCTGCACACGATCATACTCATGATGAAGAGCTCTCTGAACTTACTCGTGATGACTTAGAAAACTACCGTGCTTTCTTGCGTTCATTGCTTATGCACGCAGGTGTTGGTACTGCACTAGGCGGTGTAATGACTATGGTAGGTGAGCCGCAAAACTTAGTGATTGCTAAACAAGCAGGCTGGGAGTTCGGTGAATTTATTATCCGCATGCTGCCAGTAACACTGCCAGTATTCATCTGCGGCATTATCACTTGTGCACTTGTGGAGAAATTCAAAGTATTTGGCTACGGTGCAGAACTGCCAAATAACGTTCGCCAAATCTTAGTTGAATTTGACAACAAAGAACGCGCAAATCGTACAAAACAAGACGTAGCAAAACTATGGGTTCAAAGTGCAATCGCAGTTTGGCTTATTGTCGGCCTTGCGCTTCACGTGGCTGAAGTCGGCTTGATTGGTCTTTCAGTTATTATCTTAGCAACGGCGTTTACTGGTGTAATTGAAGAGCACTCGATGGGTAAAGCCTTTGAAGAAGCGCTACCATTTACTGCACTTCTTGCTGTCTTTTTCGCGGTTGTTGCTGTAATCATTGACCAGGGACTATTTAAGCCAGTGATCGATGCGGTACTTCACGTTGAAGATAAAGGTGCACAGCTTGCATTATTCTATGTGGCCAACGGTATCTTATCGATGGTTTCGGATAACGTGTTCGTAGGTACGGTTTACATCAACGAAGTGAAAACTGCACTTGTTGAAGACATCATCACTCGCGACCAATTCGATCTACTTGCTGTTGCGATAAACACAGGTACTAACCTACCTTCGGTTGCTACGCCAAACGGCCAGGCTGCCTTCTTATTCCTGTTAACATCAGCACTTGCTCCGCTAATTAGACTGTCTTACGGCCGTATGGTTATCATGGCCCTACCTTACACAATCGTCCTGGCACTTGTTGGCCTTGCTGGCATCGTGTTCTTCGTAGAGCCGATGACAGCGTGGTTCTACGATGCAGGCTGGATCATTCAGCGTACTGGTGAAGTTGTTGCTCCAGTGATCTCTGGTGGTCACTAAGCTGACTTTGTGTTGCAAAGGGCAATAAGTGTATCTAACTAATCAAAAATATTAGTTGATTAGGAAACTTATCCAAGATAAAAAGCTCTGAGTATTCAGGGCTTTTTTATTTTATAGACAGGATTAAATTCGTGAACTTTTTTGTAATGCTCAAAGACTTCTCTAAGGGACGTTTATCTTGGCTTTTACTGCTAGCTTTTATTGTATTTTTTGAAGCATGTGCTCTTTTCTTCCAGCATGTGATGATGCTTGGTCCTTGCGTGATGTGTATTTATGAACGCGTTGCCATGCTTGCTATCGGCGTCGCTGCTCTAATTGGTGCTATTGCTCCGAATAACCCAGTATCACGTTGGTTAGGGCTCGCTGGTTGGGGGTTTGGTGCCTACAAAGGTTTGATGCTTGCGTTACAGCACGTTGATTATCAGTTCAACCCTTCTCCTTTCGCAACTTGTGACTTATTCGTGACCTTCCCTAGTTGGGCACCATTAAACCAATGGGCACCGTGGATGTTTGAAGCTTACGGTGACTGTAGCAAAGTTGTATGGCAACTCTTAGAGCTTTCGATGCCTCAATGGCTAGTGATTATCTTTACCGGTAACTTAATTGCTTGCGGGTTTATTGTTATTTCTCAATTTGTTAAATCAAAAAATGACTAACAATAACTTTAAAAATTGGAACAAAAAAAGTCGACCATAAGGTCGACTTTTATCATTTAAATTTTGTTTAATTGCAATTCTACTCGTTAGCTATTAGCTTTTTTTACCGCAACATTGCTTAAACTTTTTACCACTTTCACATGGGCAAGGGTCGTTACGACCGATATCTTTAAATGGGTTAACACTCTGTGACTTATTACCCAACATCGCCTCGTCCGCAGCCAACGCTACTTCTGAAATCATCAGGTCAACCTGACCGACCAAATCTTCGAGTGATGGCGGATTTTCCAGACCGACAGCAATCATTTGCTGCTGAGTGTGTTCTTCATCAATCGCTAACATCAGTGTTGTCAGGAGCGCTTGTAACATACGCAAAGTGCCATCAGCCATCGTCACTGTTTGCCATTGCTCTTCAACTGTTGGCCAAACCATCATGAAACCTTCAGCAAAACCTGCGAATTGCTCATTAAAGTCGCCATCAGCAAACACGTCTGTCAGTAAATATTCATTACGCTGAATTAGGTTATGTTGACGATTAATTTGTTCAGTGGCCATTGAAACAAGCTCTTTACCTGCTTCAGGAGCAACGACAGCTAGCCACGCTTCTGGATCTAATGGCTTAGTCGCTAGGTTAGAAGCAAGGATTGCACCTTCGATAAATTGAGGCGTAATGTCAGTGACTGATTCTGGTAGGTTTAATAATTGATATGTCATGAAAGCTCTGGATATTGGGGCATTTTCGTTATTATAACGCCATCCCTCCCCAGATGTCGCCAACCACATCTCTCTGTTTTGAAATCAACAAGCATACGCAAACCATTGCTATTCAAATGTCATTAATATTTCACTTATTTCGCTTTGATAATCAGAGCCCTGGGTGTAAAAACCAGCTCAAGCATTCAGTTACATTTAGGCGTATTCAACATGAAATTAAAAGCACAAGGTTTTACATTACTCGAACTTGTTGTTGTGGTCGTTATTTTGGGCGTATTGGCAGTAACCGCTGCACCTCGTTTTCTTGGTGTTCAGCGAGACGCTCATGAATCCTTAGCGCAAGGTGCGTTTTCTGCATTTAGAAACAGTATAGATATGTATCATTCACAGTGGCTTGTCGATGGTGAGCAAGGGTTTGATCAGGTAGTGGATTATGGTGAAGGCGATGTGTACCCGTCGGAAACTGGTTTTCCAATTTCGATTCTTGATACACCGCCAACAGAAGCGCCAAAAGTTGAAGGTGACCAATGTGTGGCACTTTGGAACTCTTTAATTGATTCCGACTTGGTCGCTCGCTCTCAATACGACACTGGCTTTATTCTCCCTTCGAATGAGGCCATTGTTAGTTGGTATACTGGAACACCTGAGTGTTATTACTACTATACTCCAAGCTTTACGACCTCTGAGCGTTTACCTATTCTCTATTACTCACCAATTACAGGAGAAGTAAGAATAACCAGAGAAATGGCGAATACCGCTCCCTAGTGACAAGCTAAGTAACACACCGTACAATCACGCCTCTTAATTTTCGGTACACCCAGTTTCGGTAGAACAATATGCGAGTAATACTTGGCCCAATGGAGGGCGTTCTAGATCACCTAATGCGTGAAATTCTCACAGAGATCAATGATTACGATCTCTGTGTCACAGAATTTGTACGTATCGTTGATCAACTTCTTCCTCCGCATGTATTCCACCGTATTTGCCCTGAGTTACATCAAGGCTCTCAAACCATGGCTGGTGTACCTATTCACCTTCAACTTTTGGGGCAACACCCAAATTGGATGGCTGAGAATGCCTTTCAAGCAGCCAACTTAGGCGCTAAAGGTATTGATATTAACTTTGGGTGTCCTGCGAAAGCAGTAAACAAAAGTAATGGTGGAGCTTCATTGCTAAAAGAGCCTGAACTCATCTATCAAGTGGTGAAAGCCTGCCGAGAAGCGGTACCTGCACATATTCCGGTATCCGCAAAAATTCGACTGGGCTGGGAACATCCTGAGGAGTGTTTTGAGATTGTCGATGCCATTGAACAAGCGAAAGCTGACGAACTGACTGTGCATGCGAGAACTAAAACAGGTGGTTACAAGGCTAGTGAAATCAAATGGGACTACATCAATCAAATAAGAGAGAAAACCTCTCTACCGTTGATTGCGAACGGTGAAATTTGGAACTATGAAGATGGTCAAGATTGCATTAAAGCAACAGGAGTCGATTCATTGATGGTCTGCCGCGGCGCTTTCAATATTCCAAACCTTGGTAATGTCGTTAAGCACAACCACCAGAAAATGCCGTGGGATAAAGTCATTGAACTTTTACTGCGCTATTCAGAGTTTCAAATTAAAGGGGATAAAGGCATGTACTACCCCAATAGAGTGAAACAATGGTTTGTCTATTTAAGCAAAGGCTACCCTGAAGCGAACGAACTATTTAAAGAAATTCGTACTTTCAAGAAAGCGCCACCCATTGTAGAGCGCCTACAACGTTACCAGGATCAGCGCTGCCAATCCGTTTAGCTCGCATGCACGTTTCCACTCGAAAAACGCGTTAACTCTTTCCTAATCCTAAAAAACGCTTATTCAATAGCGCGGTTAAAATACAAGACGGTCTTTACCCGTCGTTTTAGCCGCGTACAACTTTTCATCGGCGTACTTAAATATCTCTTCAAAGTTAAGCTGGCTTTGCTTTGTTTCAACAATACACACACCGCCAGACACCGTAAATCCATTCGGGACAATGTCGGCTGATTTCGCGCAAATCGCATTTTTTACACGTTGCAATGTCCTAATCATCGTTTCCCGGTCATCACCTTTCAGATAAACAACAAACTCTTCGCCGCCAAACCTTGCGGCAACGTCACTGCTTCGAATACTGCTACTTATCTGACGCGACATATAACGAATCACGTCATCGCCTTTATCATGGCCATAGGTATCGTTAATTGACTTAAAGTCATCAATATCAAACACCGTTAAGGTAAATAATTGATCATGCTCTACGCTGCGCCAAAACGCTTCTAAGCCACGTCGATTCAATAATCCTGTCATCGGGTCTTTGGCAGCAAGTTCTTTGAAATAACCGCGTTCAATATTGGAATTGACGTAGAAAAAGATAGTGACAGAGAACAGGTAAACGATAATAGCGACAATTAAACTGTCTTTTTCATAAATAAAGAAATGCTCTATTTCCTTTTCAAGATCAAAGTCATAGTACATTGCATGATGTGATGCGACACCTTCTAAGACGATCTCGCTATAAAAGGTTGAGGAGTCGCTTGGAACCGCCAAGGTTGTATCAATGATGTTCACTTTGCCGGCTAAATGTTGATTAGAAGCCCCCAGTAATTTGCCAGCGTCAATATCTACCGAGAGCATCCCTTGATGCACCCCTTGATTGAACACAGGAATTGTCATACTGATTATTCGATCAAGGGAGTCAAATCGGTATGCCGGCCCAGAGAGCGTCAATTGATCCGGATTATTGGCGGTTTTTTGCCAATATGGGCGACTTTTTATCGTAGAGAGCAGTTCCTTCCCTAGCCCTTTAGCGAAGTCTTCAGGTGACGAAATCACATAACCGCGGGTATCAATAAAATGCACACCATTGTGGTATTCATCAAGTTGAGACAAGAATGAAAGGATAGGTGCCAAGGCGATTTTCTCGGAAGCACTTTTGTAGCTATCACTGGTTTCAGAGCACAACGATTCTTCACCGACCAACATATAATCGATATCAACAGAAGGAATGTCGCCTGTTTTACCATCAGCGAGTAGTAGGACATCGATAGGCCAAATACGACAAAGACCATTGACCACCTGCTTATTATGGTCAAGAAAAAGTGGATTTCCGGATTTATAATAATTCGAGAAGCTGTAATCTAAAGCAGTGACAACTTTAGTGGTTCCAGCGAAAACCTCTTCGATACGATGCAACTCACTGTTGATGTCTTTTTTTACCGCATCAAAATGGTTCTTACCAATTAGGCCTAGCAGCATTAAAGCGATCACCGCTGGGAATCCGAAGATAAAACTAAGGCTAAAGTGCCTGTTTACTTTCATATAATGTGCTCTTAGCGCTCAACTATTTTCATTTATACCATTAATATTATGACATTAATCAACAGTCCTCTCGATGTAAAACAATGTAAATTGATATTAACGGTATGAGTAATGGTTAGATAACTGCTTAAAAATGAATAAAGTAGAGAGAAAATAGCATTTAGAGTAAATTTTTTTGTTCATTAAATGTATTAAAGCACTGTTAACAAAGTAACTTATAGATAGTCCGTCAATTGAAACCTAATGTTGTTCAACGACTGACTATTGCACGATCAATTACGGACTTTGGCAATGTCACTCCTAGCTCACGAGCCGCCTCAAGGTTCACGACCAGCTGAGAGCTCTGTGCGGTTTTGACACTCAGTTTCCCCGGTTTTTGCCCATTCAGAATTGCAGCGACATAATCTGCGGTTTGAATACCTACGTCATAATAGTCTAACCCAAGGCCCGCTATAGCGCCTTTTCCTACATAAGACGTCGCTCCGGCAACCACTGGCGTTCCAGCTCGGTTAGCAGCTTCTATAAGCCCTTCGATACCACTTGCAACAGTGTTATCTGTCAATGCGTAAATAACATCAGACTTCTTAGCAATGGATTCGGTTTTTGATTCTACATCATCGATGGTTAGCACTTTTTCAGTGTACAGAGTAAAACCAAAGTCTCGTGCAGACTTCTTTAATAGCCCAACTAACGCGACGGCATTTGCTTCAGCCGGATTATAAACAACCCCAATTGAGCTTGCCTGAGGAAGGAGCTCTTTAATAAGAGATACATGTTGAGAAATCGGAGACAAATCAGAAAGGCCGGTAACGTTTCGTCCCGGTTTATCCAAGTGTTTGACCAGTCTCGCACCAATTGGATCAGTAACCGCGGTAAACACAATAGGAATAGATCGCGTTGCAGAAACCAAAGCTTGCGAAGTAGGTGTCGCGATACCCACTAATACGTGGGGGTTTTCGCTGACTAACTCTCTGGCAATTTTTGCGGCTTGCGCCGGGCTACCATTAGCCATTTCATAAGAGAACTCTAAATTTTTACCCGCTTCATAGCCTTTAACTCTTAACCCTTCGATGAGTCCTAAGCGTGTCGCATTCAGATCTGGATGGTCAACAACTTGTGAAACCGACACTTTGGCGACGTTCGCCATTACATTGCCAGTCCATAGCAACAGCAGACAGCTTAAAACCGCTGCCAATATCTTTCTTACAGAACTCATTATCGCTCCCTAAATCAAGCTCTACTCGTTATTACTCGATCGAAGAGAACAACATCAAAAATCACTATTGACATTATTACCAGTAACTATTGATAACTTGAAGTGATATTTAACAAAAATACAACAAGGTTCGAATTATGTGGGGATAAGCGGGTTTGTTGGATTTAAAGGTAAGAAACTCAATGAATACAAGATAAGCTCGGCAAATAAAGGCAAAGCTAAATGAATAAAGACTAAGTGAAGCGATTAGAAGAGAGGATCAAATCTGAGAACGAGCTATCGATGATGTATGACTGTTCTCAGACTAGAGGGAGATATAGGACGACCTTTTAGAACCAACGTTCCATTGAAGATTTGTCTAGCTGACGAAATGCGCGATTTAAAATGATCGCCAACTCTTTGTAACGAGGGCGTGGCTTCATTGGCTCTAATGCAAAACCCGTTTCGGTGATCTTTTCATGCAATTCACGGTACCAAGATACTAAGGCCGGCGGAAGCTGAGTTTTTGAACGATTACCTAACCACCACATACCTTGAAGCGGCAAGCTGATCGCAAACAATGCCATAACCACAGCCTGTGGCATCGCTTGGTAATTGTTAAAGACCATTTGCGTAAGGACGCTTATTGCAGCTATTGCGGGCATCACCTTAACACCAAAACGCGTCGCTTTGATGATGCGTTGCTCAGGGAAAATAGCGTTTAACTCTTTTCGAACAGGCCAGAGATCCATGTACTTTTGGCCATCTTTTAAACTGCTAGCTAAACCAACTCTATTACTCATATGAGTCTCCCATTAAAAAAAAGTTGAAATCATCAACTAAATACACAAAAATTTGACGAAAAATAATATTCTTTCAAATTTTTTTGTTATATTTGCACAATATCGCTATTATTTGCAGACCTCAATCTCATTGTTGCCCTTATTTACAATTTAAGCAACTTTGGGACGACTTCTGCAAGGAATGCAAAAGCCTCTTTTCTTAAAAGTGCGCTTTCACTTTAATACGGAAATTAACGTTTTTTTGACCAAGGTTAGTACGCAAGCAATGGTGCTTCGTCTATTCTTGAGATTAATTTTCATCCTTAACTGATTTCGATCAGAAAAATAAACAGGTAGTCATTAATGTCTAAGCTAGTTTTAGTTTTAAACTGTGGTAGTTCTTCTCTTAAATTTGCTGTTGTTGATGCAGAAACAGGTGCTGAGCACCTAACTGGTCTTGCTGAATGTCTTGGTCTTCCAGAAGCTCGTATGAAATGGAAACTTGACGGCAAGCACGAAGCACAACTAGGTGCGGGCGCAGCTCACGTAGAAGCACTATCTTTCATGGTAGAAACTATTCTTGCTTCTAAGCCTGAGCTTAAAGCTAACCTTGGCGCTATCGGTCACCGTATCGTTCACGGTGGCGAGCAGTTCACTTCTTCTGCACTTATCACTGATGAAGTTCTTAAGGGTATTCAAGACGCTGCAACTTTTGCACCTCTTCATAACCCAGCTCACCTTATCGGTATCGAAGCGGCTCAACAGAACTTCCCTGGTCTACAAAACGTTGCTGTTTTTGACACTGCATTCCACCAAACAATGCCTTCTGAGTCTTACCTATACGCTCTACCGTACAACCTGTACAAAGAACACGGCATCCGTCGTTACGGCATGCACGGTACTTCTCACCTATTCATCACACGTGAAGTTGCAGGCCTACTAAACAAGCCAGTTGAAGAAGTTAACATCATCAACTGTCACCTAGGTAACGGCGCTTCTGTATGTGCTATCAAGAACGGTCAATCTGTAGATACTTCTATGGGTCTTACTCCTCTTGAAGGTCTTGTAATGGGTACTCGTTGTGGTGACCTTGATCCTGCGATCATCTTCCACCTGCACGACGCTCTTGGTTACTCTGTTGAAGAAATCAACAACATGCTAACTAAAGAGTCTGGCCTAGCAGGTCTAACTGAAGTGACTTCTGACTGTCGTTTCGTTGAAGACAACTACGGTGAGAAAGAAGAAGCAACTCGTGCAATGGACGTGTTCTGTCACCGTCTAGCTAAGTACGTTGCTGGCTACACTGCTACTCTAGAAGGTCGCCTAGACGCAATCACTTTCACTGGCGGCATCGGCGAGAACTCTGGCCCAATCCGTGAAATGGTTCTTAACCGCCTAGGCATCTTCGGCATCGAAGTTGACAGCGAAGCTAACCTTAAAGCACGTTTCGGCGGCGAAGGTACTATCACTACAGCTAACAGCCGTATCCCTGCAATGGTTATCTCTACTAATGAAGAGCTAGTAATTGCTGAAGACACTGCGAAACTAGCAGGTCTTTAATTGATTTTCCTGACTAGCTTCACTCGAAGCTAGTCAGTTTTTCATATCAAGAAAATGGGGCTCAACTTCTATTCCTACCCCAATTTAAATATCGGTGGGAATAGCAGTTGAGCTTTTTTTATTTCCAATAGTTAAAGGTGTCCGTCAATGTCCCGTACTATTATGCTTATCCCTACAAGCGCTGGTGTTGGTCTTACTAGTGTTAGCATGGGTGTTCTTCGCGCTATGGAGCGTAAGGGCGTAAGTGTTTCTTTCTACAAGCCAATCGCTCAACCTCGTAGCGGTGGTAACCAACCAGATTTAACGTCTACTATCATTAGCACAAACAGCGACATTAAGATTGGTGAGCCAATCGCAATGACTAAAGCTGAAGCTTTGATCGGTAGCGAAAAAATGGACGAACTTCTTGAGTCAGTTGTTGAGCAATACAACAAAATCAATAAAGACGCAGAAGTAACGCTTATCGAAGGCTTAGTTCCTACTCGTAAGCACCCATTTGCAAACCAAGTAAACGCGGAAATCGCGAAAACACTTGGTGCGGAGATCGTATTCGTTGCGACCCCTGGTACATACAACCCTATTCAGCTTAAAGAGCACATCGAAGTAGCATGTTCTAACTTCGGCGGCACTAAAAACAAGAACATCAAAGGCGTGATCATTAACAAGCTTAATGCTCCTGTTGATGAAGCTGGCCGTACTCGTCCTGATCTATCTGAAATCTTTGACGATGCAGATAGCGCTCAGCAAGCGAACGTTGAAGTAATGCAAATCTTCAACTCTAGCCCTATCCGTGTTCTTGGCTGTGTGCCATGGAGCATCGACTTAATCGCAACTCGTGCGGTTGATATGGCTAAACACCTTAACGCTGAAATCGTTAATGAAGGTGAAATCTCAACTCGTCGTATTAAGAGCATCACTTTCTGTGCACGCTCTCTACCCCACATGATTGAGCACTTCAAACCAGGTTCACTACTGGTTACTTCAGCAGACCGTCCTGACGTTATCGTTGCTGCAGCTCTTGCTGCGAAAAACGGTGTTGAAATTGGCGCAATCCTACTGACTGGCGGTTACGACATTCCAGAAAGCATTGCTAACCTTTGTGCTCCAGCATTCGCTTCAGGTCTACCGATCTTCAAGGCTCAAGGTAACACTTGGCAGACGTCTCTTAACCTACAGAGCTTCAACCTAGAAGTACCTGCAGATGATAAAGAGCGTATCGAGTTCGTTAACGATCACGTTGCTAGCCACATCGATGGCCCTTGGATTGATTCTCTATCTGAAGGTACTCAAGGTATTCGTCGTCTAAGCCCACCAGCATTCCGTTACCAGTTAACTGAATTTGCTCGTAAAGCGGCTAAGCGCATCGTTCTTCCTGAAGGTGATGAGCCACGTACCGTTAAAGCAGCATCTATCTGTGCTGAGCGCGGCATCGCAACTTGTGTACTTCTTGGTAACCCTGAAGAAATTCGTCGCGTTGCTGCACAGCAAGGTGTTGAGCTAGGCGCTGGCGTTGAGATCATCGATTCTGCATCCGTTCGCGAAAACTACGTAGCTCGCCTAGTAGAACTTCGTGGCGCTAAAGGTATGACTGAAGTTGTAGCTCGTGAGAAGCTAGAAGATTCAGTATTCCTAGGCACTATGATGCTTGAAGCGGGTGAAGTTGACGGTCTAGTTTCTGGTGCAGTTCACACAACGGCGAACACAATCGTTCCTCCGTTCCAGATCATCAAGACGGCTCCTGATGCATCTATCGTATCTTCAATCTTCTTCATGCTTCTGCCTGATCAAGTGCTTGTATACGGTGACTGTGCGATCAACCCAGATCCAACAGCTGAACAGCTTGCTGAAATCGCTATCCAATCTGCAGATTCTGCTGCGGCATTCGGTATCGACCCACGTGTTGCTATGATCTCTTACTCTACTGGTGAATCTGGTAAAGGTGCAGACGTAGATAAAGTACGTGAAGCAACAAAACTTGCTCAAGCAAAACGTCCTGATCTAGTGATCGATGGTCCTCTACAGTACGACGCAGCAATCATGGAAAACGTAGCCGCTTCTAAAGCGCCTAACTCTCCAGTTGCAGGTAAAGCGACAGTATTCGTATTCCCAGATCTAAACACGGGTAACACGACTTACAAAGCTGTACAGCGTTCAGCTGACCTAGTATCAATCGGTCCAATGCTTCAAGGTATGCGTAAGCCAGTAAATGACTTGTCACGTGGCGCTCTAGTAGACGATATCGTTTACACAGTAGCTCTAACGGCTATCCAAGCGGATCAAGCAGAACAAGCTAAAGAGAAAGTAATTAACTAATCTTAATTCCCTTTTCTCTAATAAAAAAGACACGCTAAATTAGCGTGTCTTTTTGTATCTAGCATTCGGCTTCTGAATCTGACCGTGCAACAGCCAATTAGCTATGCGGTGGTCAATTAACTATGCGGTAGTCAATTCGCTATGCGGTGATCAATTAACCATGTAGCTAATGAGTTAACCATGCAGCCAATGATAAGCGCTTATATCAAGTCACGTTGATGCGGCGAATCAAGGCCAAGTTCTGGACCTTTGGGTACAACTTGTGTTGGATTGATGCCTGTATGGCTGTAATAGTAATGTCGCTTGATATGGTAAAAATCGGTCGTCTCTTTAATGCCTTCGATCTGGTAAAGCTCTTTTAAGTAGCCCTGAATATGGACGTAGTCTGAAATTCGCTGCTTGTTACACTTGAAGTGGCCAACATACACTGCATCGAATCTAACTAGAGTGGTAAACAACCTCCAATCCGCTTCTGTAATCTCGTTACCCGCTAAGTAACGATGTTCACTAAGATGAGCGTCTACTTTATCTAAGGCACCAAATAGAGAATCATACGCTTCTTCGTATGCTTCTTGCGTCGTCGCAAAACCCGTTCGATAAACACCGTTATTGATATTCGGATAGATATAGTCATTCCATTCATCAATCTTCTTGGCCAACTCCCACGGGTAGTAATCATCCGTGTTACCTGTTAACTCATTAAATTCGGAGTTAAACATGCGGATAATTTCAGAGGACTCGTTACTCACGATGGTGTTGGTTTTCTTGTCCCATAATACTGGAACCGTCACTCGACCTGAGTAATCAGGTTTGGCTTGAGTATAGATTTGGTGCATACGAGTGTGACCAAACAGAGGCTCAGGTAAACCCATTTGCCACCCTTCACTCATCATGTCTGGGCAGACTACCGTCACGTCAATATGATTGGCCAGACCTTTAAGCTCACGGAAGATCAAAGTTCGGTGCGCCCAAGGGCAAGCTAATGATACGTATAAATGATAACGGCCGCTTTCTGGCTGGAATTGTGCGCCCGACTTGTTCTCTACCCAGCTTCGAAAGCCAGCATCTTCACGAAAAAATTTGCCGCCACTTTCCTTAGTGTCGTACCAAACATCATGCCAAACACCTTCAACTAACTTACCCATATCCAAACCTCTGTCATCCAAACTTTTACTTAGTATAAAAAAAGCCCACTTTTTCAAAACTAGAAGAAGTTGGCTTAGTTGTTCGAATTATTTGATGAAGCTTGTTCGGCGTGAAAGTTTAGGTACAAAAAAAGCGCAACTCATAAAAAAGTTGCGCTTAAGCCTGTCACAGGCTGAACCGGTTTAAATAGGTTCTAGACTTGTACGTGCAAGCAAGATACTGCGTGTACGTCATTGCCTTGAATTGTGGGTTTCGTTTGAGCACAAGCCTCAGTTGCTTCAGGGCAACGAGTACGGAACACACAACCTGATGGTGGATTAATTGGCGATGGTAGATCACCCTCCAGCATCTGAATGGTTTTACTGCGCTCTAAGCGAGGGTCTGGAATAGGAACGGCTGACATCAATGCTTTGGTATATGGGTGCTTAGGATCCGAGAACAAGGCATCTGATTCGCCTAGTTCAACTGCATTACCTAAGTACATCACCAATACACGGTCAGAGATGTGTTTCACAACCGACAAATCGTGCGCGATGAATACCAAAGACAAACCTAACTCTTTCTGTAGTTCCATAAGAAGGTTAACTACTTGAGCTTGGATAGATACATCCAGAGCAGAAACCGGCTCATCACAGATGATCATCTTAGGCTTCAAGATAAGTGCACGTGCGATACCGATACGTTGACACTGACCACCAGAGAATTCATGTGGGTAACGGTTGATTACGTTTGGTAGTAAACCAACCTTTGCCATCATCTCTTTAACTCTGTCTTTCACTTCCTGTTTAGAAAGCTCAGGATAGAAAGTTTGTAGAGGCTCAGCAATGATGTCTCCAACTGACATACGCGGGTTAAGCGATGCAAGTGGGTCTTGGAAGATCATCTGAATCTCTTTACGAGTCTCACGACGCTTCACTTCCTGCATCTTAGTCAGGTCTTGACCTAACCACATAACCTCGCCTTCAGTTGCCTCAACTAAACCAATAATTGCGCGCGCAAATGTTGATTTACCACAGCCAGACTCACCTACTACACCCAGAGTCTCACCTTCGTAAAGGTGAACATCCACACCATCAACCGCTTTAAGGTTTGATGGTTTCGCCCAAGGCCAAGCTGACTTAGCCGCAATGCTAAAGTGAACTTTAAGGTTTTTAATATCTAATAGTAATTCTTTACTCATTTTGTCCAAGTCTCCCAATCAGAAAAACAAGCACGCTGACGATCTTTCGCAAATGGCTGCAAAATTGGTGCTTCTTGCTTACAACGGTCCATTACACGGTGACAACGGTCTTGATAAGGACAACCGGTTGGTAGGCGAAGTAAGTTAGGTGGGTTACCTGGAATCGTCGGTAGAATTTCACCTTCGGTATCCAAACGAGGAATTGCTTTAAGCAGGCCTTCCGCATAAGGGTGGCTAGGCTCATAGAAGATTTCGTCTACTGTGCCGTATTCCATGGTACGGCCAGCGTACATCACTAGAACTTTGTCACAAGAACCGGCAACTACACCCAAGTCATGGGTGATCATGATGATTGCTGTATTGAACTCATCTTTAAGCTCGTTCAGCAATTCCATGATTTGTGCTTGAATAGTTACATCCAACGCTGTTGTTGGTTCATCAGCGATAAGTAGTTTCGGGCGACATAGCAGAGCCATTGCAATCATCACACGTTGACGCATACCGCCAGAAAACTCGTGTGGATACATGGTAATACGTTTACGCGCTTCAGGGATTTTAACCGCTTCAAGCATGCGTACGGATTCTTCAAATGCTTCTGAACGACCCATACCTTTATGTAGCATGAGAACTTCCATCAACTGATCACACACTTTCATGTAAGGGTTCAGTGATGTCATTGGATCTTGGAAGATCATCGCGATCTGTTCAGCACGAACTTTGTTCAGTTCTTTCTCAGGTAGATTGAGAATTTCATTGCCTTCAAACTTTGCACTGCCTGAGATGATGCCGTTCTTAGCCAGCAGTCCCATCAGTGCAAATACCGTTTGAGATTTACCCGAACCTGACTCACCAACAATGCCCAGCGTTTCACCTTGGTTAAGTGAGAAGTTCAGGTCGTTTACTGCGGTTACGATACCATCTTGCGTGGTAAATTCGACGCGCAGATCTTTGACATCTAATAAGCTCATTATTGCTTCCTTAATCTTTTATAGCTTTTTTTGCTATTTAATTATCTGTCTTTTGGATCAAGCGCATCGCGCAGACCATCACCTACGTAGTTAAAGCAGAACAGCGTAACTACCATGAATGCGGCTGGGAATGCCAGTTGCCAAATAGCAACTTCCATTGTTTGCGAGCCTTCTTGTAGCAGCGCGCCCCAACTTGTCATAGGTTCTTGAACACCAAGACCAAGGAAAGATAAGAATGATTCTGTAAGGATCATGCTTGGAATAAGTAGCGTTGAGTAAACCGCAACAATACCCAATACGTTCGGTACGATGTGACGTGTAATGATTTTCCATTTGCTGACACCACATACGTGAGCAGCTTCAATGAACTCTTTACTACGTAAACTCAACGTTTGACCACGAACAATACGCGCCATGTCGAGCCAAGCAATAGCACCGATAGCAACAAAGATAAGTACGATATTACGACCAAAGAACGTCACCAGTACGATCACTAGGAACATGAATGGTACTGCGTATAGGATCTCTAGGATACGCATCATCACTCGGTCAGTGCGACCGCCAATGAAGCCTGAAGCCGCACCGTAAAGCGTACCAATCAGTACCGCTACGAATGCGCCCATCACACCAACCATAAGAGAAATACGGCCACCAATCATCGTACGAACGTATAGGTCACGGCCTAAACTGTCAGTACCAAACCAGTGATCAGCATTTGGGCCTACGTGCATTGCGTACCAGTCAGTATCATCGTAAGCATGTTCTGCCAACATAGGTAAGAAGATTACCGATAACACCATGACAATTAGAATGAACAGGCTGATCATTGCCGCTTTGTTACGCATAAAACGAATACGCGCATCCTGCCACAAACTACGACCTTCAATTTCCAAACTCTCAGAGAATTTTTCGATCGCTTCTAAGTTTTCTTTTTTCTTCAACATAACCATGCGTCCCTGCTAGTAGCGAATTTTCGGGTCTATAAGCGCTAGTAAAATATCAACGATTGCGTTGAATAAGATGAATAGGAAACCAATCAAAATGGTTACTCCCATTACTAACGAATAGTCACGGTTAAACGCGGCGTTAACAAACAGCTTGCCGATACCCGGTAGGCCGAAGATAGTTTCAACGACAACAGAACCGGTAATGATACCTACGAAAGCAGGTCCCATATAAGAAACGACAGGAAGCATTGCTGGTTTAAGAGCATGTTTAAGAACGATATAACGGTAACTTAGACCTTTAGCACGAGCTGTACGGATAAAGTTACTGTTTAGGGTTTCAATCATGCTACCGCGAGTAATACGAGCAAAGGTTGCTACGTATAGAAGAGACATCGCGATAACGGGTAGGACGATGTACATATAAGTACCACCGTGCCAACCACCTGCAGGAAATATATGCCAGTGCAGTGAGAATAGGTAAATAAGCGCTGGTGCCAACACGAAGGATGGCATCACCACCCCGAGCATCGCGGTCGACATTATGGTGTAGTCGATCCAGGTATTGTGCTTCAAGGCGGCAATGGTTCCGACCGTTACCCCCATAATCAAGGTAAAGATAAAGGCAACAAAACCTACCTTCGCAGAAACTGGAAGCGCAACCGCGATCAACTCATTTACTGTGTAATCTTGATATTTGAAAGACGGACCAAAGTCTCCCTGAAGGATGTTGGTCAGGTACGTGGTGTACTGTTCAAATACAGGTTTGTCTAAGCCATATTTAGCTTCGATGTTAGCCATAACTTCTGGCGGTAATGGACGCTCGCTTGAAAACGGGTTACCCGGTGCGAAACGCATGAGAAAGAAAGATATAGTGATCAACACCAACATAGTTGGAATCGCTTCAAATATCCTTTTCATAATGAATTTAAGCATAAACTCACTCTTTCAGTCTGTGACAATTAAAATTAGAAAGACGCTACATGCGCGCTCTGCGCATGTAGCGTCGGTATCGTTATAGTTATATTAACTTTTTAGAATCGAAGCGTTTATTATTCAGCTTTGATGTATAAGTCTTTCGAGAAGATCTTATCTTCCGCGTTGTTTGTTGGGAAACCACCAACATGCGGATTAAGTAGACGTGATTTCACGTATTGGTAGATAGGAGCGATAGGCATATCGTTCGCCATTAGCGCTTCAGCTTCAAGGTAAAGTGCTTCACGCTCTTCTTCTGAAGTAGAGTTAAGTGCTTTATCAATGATTTGGTCGTAAGCAGCGCTGTCGTAGTGAACACCACCAGTCGTGTTGTTACTCTTCATTAGCGTTAGGAATGACGACGCTTCATTGTAGTCACCACACCAACCAGCACGTGCTACTTCAAAGTCACCAGAATCTTTAGAAGATAGGTAAGTTTTCCACTCTTGGTTTTCAAGCGTTACTTTAAGACCCAGTGTTTTCTTCCACATAGAGCCTAGCGCTACAGCAATCTTCTTGTGGTTTTCTGAAGTGTTGTAAAGCAGGTTGAAGCTTAGTGGGTTATCTCGGCCGTAACCCGCTTCTTCAAGAAGACGTGCCGCTTCAGCGTTACGTTCTTTCTGAGTCATTTTACCGTACGCAGGAAGCTCAGGATTGAATCCTGCTGTAATCTCAGGAGTCAAGAAGTACGCTGGTTTTTGACCTTGTGCAAGGATCGCGTCACTTACGATATTACGGTCAATTGCGTAAGAAATTGCTTTACGTACACGAACATCATCAAATGGTGCTTTCTTTGTGTTAAAGATGTAGTAGTAGGTACATAGGTTACCCGCTACAGATACATCTTCCGCATACTCTTTCTTAAGACGCTTGAAGTGCTCAGTTGGAAGTTCGTTTGTAAAGTCGATTTCACCAGATAGGAAACGGTTCATTTCCGCAACTTGGTTTTCGATTGGTAGGAACGTTACTTTATTAAGAACAGTCTTATCGTTGTTCCAGTATTGCTCGTTACGCTTTAGTACTAGGCGTTCGTTAACAACCCATTGATCAACAGAAAACGCACCGTTACCTACAAAGTTACCCGGCTTAGTCCACTGGTCACCAAATTTTTCAACAGTCGCCTGATGTACAGGCTTCATTGTTGTGTGGCCCATCATCATTACGAAATATGGTACCGCTGTATCTAGTTCAACAACAAGAGTGTTTGCATCTACAGCTTTAACACCTAGCTCACTCTTGTCTTTCTTACCCGCTACGATGTCTTTCGCGTTCACCATCTTGGTATATTCCATGTACCAAGCATATGGAGAAGCAGTGGCAGGATCGACTGCACGTTGCCAGCTGTAAACGAAATCTTCAGCTGTTACAGGATCGCCGTTAGACCATTTTGCGTCTTTACGCAGGTGGAAAGTGAATGTTTTGTTGTCTGTCGTTTCCCAGCTTTCGGCTACACCTGGGATTGTATTACCTTCGCCATCTTGGTTCACTAGACCTTCTAGAAGATCACGAATTACGTGAGATTCTGGTACACCTTGAGATTTGTGTGGGTCGATAGTCGCAACTTCAGTACCGTTACCGCGAACAAGCTCCTGAACTTTTGCAAGCTCGGTGCCTGCTGGAACTTCAGCAGCGATAGAAAGGGTAGAAGTGGCAGCCACTGCCAAACCAGCACCTAGAAGAAGGGCCTGAGTGATTTTATTCTTGTACATTCAATAAACTCCAAGTTTTTTGTATTGCATCCATGACTTCTTTGCTCAGCTCACTGAACGGCAGTGATTTAGATTTATTTAGCTCAAAGTTTAAGCATAAAAATCTAAAACCTTACAAAGATTGAGGCACACACTATCAACCATTGAAGTAATTTGCCATAAACAAGTCGCAAAAAATCGGATAATTCTCCGAATCATTCAAGGTATCAGTGTAAATCTCTAATAAAAACCTAATGAATAGTGAGTTATATATAGGGATTTATTAAAAAACAGCCTTTAGTGTTGATGTATCTGAATTGATACTTTTTTTTAGCATCTTATGCTAGAACACTGTCGGCAAATTAACATTAATGCCACATGAAATCTAATTGCACATCACATATCCCCTAAATAGACTGCACTATTTGTGAGGATTATCACTTTATACAAAACAGCATAATGCGCTGCACCAAAACAGATGTAGATGTGCACCAAGACAGACAAAATTATGTATCGAATTTATATGCAACCTGAGCGCTTAACCATTTATTAAAAAGCCTTCTATTTATAAATAGCTTTGTAGCATGCACAAAAAAGCCGACGTTCAACGTCGGCTTTCTTATTATTTGCGTCCCAACCTGTCATGTATTTTCACGTTAAGGAAGAAACACGATCTGGGATGGATTACTTTTCCCAACGATCCGCAGCTTTAGTATCTGAATCGCGAGAATCAACCCAGCGGGTTGTTTCTGTGGTACGTTCTTTTTTCCAAAACGGCGCTTTGGTTTTCAGGAAGTCCATAACAAACTCACAGGCTTCAAAAGCAGCACCACGGTGTGCACTTGACACACCAACGTAGACAATCTGGTCACCAATATCTAGGTCACCCACGCGGTGAATAACTCGCATCTTCTCAATCGGCCAGCGCGCTTCAGCTTGATCGCAGATCTCGCTCAGCGACTTCTCTGTCATGCCTGGATAATGCTCAAGAGACAAACCAATCACGTTGTCACCAAGGTTCATGTCGCGAACTTTACCAACAAACGTCACTACCGCTCCAGCGGCTGTACCTTGAGCCAAATAATCGTATTCGCCACCCACAGAAAAATCTTCAGCAGTCACTAATACTCTTGGATCAATAACTCGAGAGTCATTCATGGTTAACCTCCAGTAACTGGTGGGAAGAAAGCCACTTCGTCGCCGTCTTTCACTTCAGTCGTCAAAGGTACAATTGATTGGTTGAGTGCTGCCAGCAGCTTGCCCTCTTCCAATGCGATATCCCATTTGCCTTCTTGTGTTACAAGGTGGCTGCGAATCGCTTCAATAGTATTGTATTGCGCATCGATCTCTAGGCTATCAACACCGACAAGTTCACGAGTTTGTGCAAAGAACAGTACCGTAATCATGATTCCACCTTGAAGTGACCTGACTTACCACCGGTCTTCTCTAACAAGCGTACATTCTCGATAACAATGTCTTTCTGAACAGCTTTACACATATCGTAAATAGTTAGTGCAGCAACAGAAGCAGCCGTTAGCGCTTCCATTTCTACGCCGGTCTTACCAGCAAGCTTACATACAGATTCGATTCGAACCTTACTTTCAGACTCGATAGCCTCAAGCTGAACTTCAACCTTAGTCAGTAGCAAAGGGTGACACAGTGGAATCAAGTCCCACGTCTTCTTCGCTGCTTGGATACCAGCAATACGTGCCGTTGCGAAAACATCACCTTTATGGTGGCTGCCAGAAACAATCAGCTCTAGCGTTTCTGCTGACATTTGAACGAAAGCTTCTGCTCTCGCTTCACGTACTGTCTCTGCTTTAGCCGATACATCGACCATGTTTGCTTCGCCAGACGCGTTAATGTGTGTAAATTGGCTCATGCTCAAATCACCTTATACAGAAAGATGTGGCATGAAGTTACAAGGACGGTGACTTGCATCTATCTGCTGCTTGATGATCTTAGTCCAACCTGTACGGCATGCACCTGTAGAACCAGGCATAGCAAAGATAACCGTATGGTTAGCAAAACCCGCAATCGCACGAGATTGAATCGTAGAAGTACCAATTTCTTCGTAAGACACTTGACGGAATAGTTCGCCAAAGCCTTCGACTTCTTTATCGAATAGTGGCTTAAGTGCTTCAGGCGTGCTGTCACGAGATGTAAAACCCGTACCGCCAGTGATCATGATAGCTTGAACGCTTTCATCCGCGATCCACTTAGAGACAATCGCACGGATCTTGTACATGTCATCGATAACGATTTGCTTATCAACCACATTGTGGCCAGCTTCTTTAGCATGCTCCGCTAGGTAACCACCTGACGTATCGTTTTCTTCTGTACGAGTATCTGACACCGTTAATACTGCAATGTTTGCTGCTTGAAATTTGCTTTCTGCGTGACCCATTTGTTCACCTATTTAAAATTTTTCAATGATTAGACTTATTCGCCCAGCTTAAAGAAGCTGAGCGATAAAATGCTTTAGAGTATATAGCGAGTTAACCGCCGATTGACGCCAAGTTTGGAGTCATGCCGCTGTTGCCATCGTGTAAGAAGTGGCTAACGGACTTGGTTTGAAGCTGAGCCTGAATTCGATCAATGAGCTCTTGCTCTTGTTGATCTTCTTGAATTAGATCTCTCAGTTCAACACCATGGTCACCAAACAGACATAAGTGAAGTTTACCGGTCGCAGAAACACGCAGTCGGTTACAACTCTCACAAAAGTCTTTCTCGTAAGGCATGATCAAACCAATTTCACCCTTGTAGTCTGGGTGGACAAACACTTGCGCTGGGCCATCGTTAACTGCTTTGACTTTTAATAGCCAACCATTAGCAATAAGCTGGTTACGAATCGCAACGCCAGACACATGGTGTTTATCGAACAACTCGTCCATCTCGCCAGTTTTCATTAGCTCGATAAAACGTAATTGAATAGGTTTGTCTTTGATCCAATTAAGGAAGGCTGGTAATTCCTGACTGTTGAGGTCTTTCATCAATACGACGTTGACTTTGACTTGTTCAAAGCCAACCTCAAACGCTTTATCAATGCCTCGCATAACCTCAGTAAACTTGTTCTCACCAGTGATCTGATGAAACATGCGCGAATCTAAGCTATCCACGCTCACGTTTATATGGGTTAAACCAGCATCACGCCATTGCCCTACTTGTTTCTCCATGCGGTAGCCGTTAGTTGTCGTGGCTACTTTTTCGATGCCTGGAGTAGAAGCAACGGTGTGTATGATTTCAGGAAAGTCTTTACGCAGGCTCGGCTCTCCGCCTGTAATGCGGATCTTTGAGGTACCACAATCTGCAAACGCTTTTACAATACGTTTGATCTCGGGAACACTTAAAAAAGACGAGTTTTTTTGCCCTGACGGTTTATAACCATCTGGCAAGCAGTAAGTACATTTAAAGTTACAGACGTCTGTAACCGACAAGCGCAAATAATAAAATTTGCGATGGAATCTATCTTCGAATTGTTGCGCCACGGAACACCTTTCCAAACACGGGAGGCATAATCATTTCCAATTAAGCCCTTGTGACAACATGTCACTGGCTCTTGATGCGTATCGGTACAGCAAATACCACTGTGCGACTTAGCATGCGAGAGCTCGGAGTTATGGCAACTGCACGTTATATTCACACGCGCAGTAGCTGAGTAATAAAATACTTAATATTTGTACGTGAATCTAGCTCTGATGACAAAAAACGGGTCACATCGGCAAAAAAAACGTATCAAACCCTCAAAATAACTCTTGTTGAGTATCTGATGAGAAGCATTTAACCTAAATTATAGTTGGTAATAATCTAACAAGAACAAAAAATGAATATTTACTCTTCAAAGAAAGTCGTAGCAATCGGTGGGGGCCATGGCTTAGGTCGCATGCTAGCTGCATTAAAAGACTTTGGTAACAACGCAACTGGCATTGTTGCGACCACAGATAACGGTGGCTCAACCGGAAGAATTCGAGACTGCCAAGGTGGTATTGCTTGGGGAGATACTCGTAACTGTATCAACCAATTAATCACAGAACCTTCAATTAGCTCGATGATGTTCGAATACCGCTTTCGCGGTCAAGGTGAACTCGATGGTCACAACTTAGGGAACCTAATGCTAACGGCGCTAGATAACCTTTCCGTTCGCCCATTGGAAGCAATTAACCTAATTCGAAATATGCTCAAGGTCGATGTCAATATCGTCCCGATGACCGAACACCCTTCAGACCTCACGGCCCTCTCAATGGATGGTCGTTGGGTAACCGGTGAAACCAACGTAGATGATATGACAGAAAAGCTGCGCATGATGGACTTATCACCGGAAGTACCCGCCACCAAAGAAGCCGTTCTAGCCGTTGAGCAAGCGGATTGTATTGTCCTGGGTCCAGGAAGCTTCCTAACCAGTGTTATGCCTCCGCTGCTACTTCCTGAAATAGGAAAAGCCATCGCTGACAACACCAAAGCTAAAGTAATTTTTGTTGAAAACCTGTCGCCGGAACACGGCCCAGCAGGAAAGATGACGCTTCAAGAACAATTAGAATGGTGTGAGCGCACCTGTAAAGCGAGAAAAATCGATGTCGTGCTGGGTAATGCGCCCCACCCTGAACTTGAAGGACTATGGAACTGTGTAACCACTGATCTTGCATCTCCTAATCGAGATTGGCGACATGACCGTTTAAAGCTCCAGCAAGCGATTAGATCCCAACTGGTCTAGTGCCAAATTTCTGATATAAAAAAGGAGCATCATGCTCCTTTTTTAATACCTGTCTCTGGTATATGTCGTCATCAACCGTTTTAGATGTCTGTCATCAACTGCTGATATTCTTGATACGTTGTTAACAAAAGTGCCTGCATACCTTGAAAGTCTACGTCTGTCACTGGCAAGGCTTGTTTTACTTTTGCGTCCAAGCTAATCGCGAAGCTACACAATGAGTCTGCGCCAAAACTCGCTGCACTACTTTTGAGTGCGTGGCTAATATCAGCCAAGTACTTGGAAGTATCATTAGCTTTATTGAGCTCTAGATGCTCATAGTAACCTTTCAATTCACCTAAAAATATATCCAATAAAACTGGAACATTCTCTTGCCCTATTTCACCGGCAAGCTCATCAACTTTTTGCTGATTTAATACTTTCATCATTGTTCTTTTCTTATTGTTTGGTGATTACTGCTTCGCATTCCACGTTTGCAATTTACGATATATCGTCGATGGACTGACATCCAAAAAACCGGCCGCACGGGGAATGTTACCATCACACGCTTTTATGGCCTGTTCGATAGCCGTTTTCTCAGTGATCCACAATGGGAAAATATCTTTCACGGTAATATCTTCGTTCTGCTTCTCTTTCAATCGCAGACTGTTTTCAATCGGCTGATTCAAAGGGGGTGGAAGCATGTTCAGAGTAATCTCTTTACCATTATTCAGTACCACCACATTTCGCAATACGTTTTGTAACTGACGAACGTTACCCGGCCACTCGTATTGATTGAAGCGATCAAGCACCTCTTGAGCAAAACGAACAAACGCTTTGCCCTCTTCAACTGACATGTAACCCAATAGCGAGTATGCAATCTCGATGACATCCTCGCCACGCTCACGCAATGGCGGTAAATGCAAAGGAATCACATATAAACGGTAGTACAAATCTTCTCTAAAGCGACCTTCTTGAACTTCTTTCCAAGGGTCACGGTTGGTTGCACAAACAAAACGCACATCCACACTCTTCATCTTCGAAGAGCCTACTTTTTGAAAAGTACCGGTTTGAATAAAGCGAAGAAGCTTGGTTTGCAGCTCAAGATCCATCTCGCACAACTCATCGAGAAACAGAGTTCCGCCGTCAGCCAATTCAGCAGCACCTTGGCGATCGGTGGCAGCGCCAGTAAAGGCGCCTTTAACGTGGCCAAACAGTTCACTTTCGATCAAATCTTTAGGAATAGCCGCACAGTTGATCGCGATGAATGGCTTATCGCCACGTTTACTCGCAGCATGGATAGCTTCTGCACACACCTCTTTACCGGTTCCACTTTCACCCGTGATGAAAATACTGGCTTTACTCGATGCGGCAGAGTCGATAGTTCGGTAAACCTGCTGCATGGTTTGGCTACTACCAATGAACCCTTGGTAGTTTTGATTTCCAGGATGTTCAGAGCTGTTCTTCAGCTTGGTCGCTTTACGTATCGCGTTATTCACCGTAATACGGAGTCGATCGGCTTCACACGGTTTGATCAGGAAATCTTGAGAGCCATGACGCATTGCTTCTACGGCGGTGTCAATAGAGCCGTGAGCGGTCATGAAAATAACTGGAACTTCAGGGTATTTTTGTTTTACGGCAAATAGCACGTCCATACCCGTCATATCGGGTAAACGTAGATCTAATAAAATGAGGTCTGGGATTCGATGATTCAAACTCTCAATTGCATCACGACCAGTGCCGACAATGTTGATATCAATTTCGAGCGGTGTAAGATACGAGCGATATAAAGCCGCTACCGAAGCCGTATCCTCTACCATCAACAAATACTTTGATTTGTTATCTAGCGTTTTTGATTGCATATCCTAGCCATTTATAATTTGCATTTCTTATTATAGTCGCATTCCGCTTTGCATTATGCAAATTGGCCACAATATTTGTATTGTATTCCTATACCAGCTTCAAATAATCAATGAATTAGCTACATGGCACGAACGATGCAGTGTTCTATTTGACCTTCGGGTCACCTAGCCAACTGACGTTGTTAGTGGACTCAGTGTTCACAAACGTAAGCCAGTAGAAAATTTACTACTGGCTGTTTTTTTGCCTAAATTTTCCCTCAAGTACGTTCCGTATCAGCTATTCGTAATAAACTGCTTTCTCAACTGTTCTATCTCATCACGTTTTTGCGCTGCCAACTCAAACTCCAAATTTTGAGCATGCTGATACATAGCACCTTCTAATTTACTGATCTCTTTATCAAGCTGCTGTGGAGTAAGCACTGTGTAATTTTCAGAATGCTCAGCAACTTTAGACAGTGGTACTTGCTTAGATTGTCGCTGTTGTTTTGACTTAGTTAGGTCGCCCAGCTCCATAATATCTTTGATACTACGTTTAAGCGCTTGAGGCGTAATACCCTGTTCTTCATTGTAAATCTGTTGTTTCTCTCTACGACGATCCGTTTCATCAATCGCTTTTCTCATCGACTTAGTAATTGAGTCTCCGTACAAAATCGCTCGACCTTCTAAGTTACGTGCCGCACGACCAATAGTTTGAATAAGAGAACGTTCAGAACGTAAGAAGCCCTCTTTGTCTGCATCAAGAATCGCCACCAGCGATACTTCAGGCATATCCAAACCCTCACGAAGTAAGTTAATGCCCACTAACACGTCAAACTCACCTAAACGTAGGTCCCGAATGATTTCTACACGTTCGACAGTATCGATATCTGAGTGCAAGTAACGCACTTTAACACCATGTTCACTTAGGTATTCGGTTAAGTCTTCCGCCATTCTTTTAGTCAATGTTGTAACCAACACTCGCTCTTCTTTGACTGAGCGAATTCTAATCTCAGACAATAAGTCATCAACCTGAGTCGCCACTGGCCTTACTTCAATAATAGGATCGAGCAAGCCAGTCGGACGCACTACTTGGTCAGCGATTTCGCCATCTGATTTTTCGATCTCATAATTTCCAGGCGTTGCTGACACAAAAATGGTTTGTGGAGAGATAGACTCAAACTCTTCAAACTTCATCGGTCGGTTATCCAACGCAGAAGGCAGCCTAAAGCCAAACTCCACTAAGGTTTCCTTACGAGAACGGTCACCTTTATACATAGCGCCGATTTGCGGCACAGTAACGTGCGATTCATCGATGATCAGAAGACCATCATTAGGTAAGTAGTCAAATAACGTAGGAGGCGCCTCTCCTTCCGCACGGCCACTCAAATATCGTGAATAGTTTTCAATACCCGAACAGAAACCAAGCTCAGTCATCATCTCGATATCAAACTGAGTTCTCTGAGAGATACGCTGTTCTTCTAACAGTTTGTTGTTGTCTTTTAGGTATTGAGCTCTATCCCGTAGTTCATCCTTAATTTTCTCAATCGCTTCAATGATTTTCTCTCTTGGCGTGACATAGTGAGTTTTTGGATAAACAGTAAATCGAGGTAAGTCTCTTTGCTTAATCGCGCCGGTAAGTGGGTCAAAGATGCTAATGCAATCCACTTCATCATCGAACATTTCAATTCGAACCGCATCTTGGTCAGATTCAGCGGGAAAGATATCAATCACCTCACCACGAACACGGAACTGCCCACGCTCAAACGCGACATCGTTTCTCGAATATTGCAGTTCAGCCAAACGGCGCAAAATATCTCGCTGGTCCATAACCTCACCACGACTCAAATGAAGCATCATTTTTAAATAGGACTTAGGATCACCAAGACCGTAGATAGCCGATACAGACGCAACAATAATGGCATCTTTTCTTTCTAACAAAGCTTTGGTGGCTGAAAGTCTCATTTGCTCAATATGAGCATTTATCGACGCATCTTTCTCGATGAAGGTATCCGTGGTTGGAACGTAGGCTTCCGGTTGGTAATAATCGTAGTAAGAAACAAAGTACTCAACGGAGTTATTCGGAAAGAAAGATTTCATCTCGCCATAAAGTTGAGCTGCCAACGTTTTGTTAGGGGCTAACAAAATTGCAGGTCTTTGAGACTGAGAAATGACGTTGGCTAACGTAAAGGTTTTACCAGAGCCCGTAACCCCCAATAGAGTTTGATGTGCTAAACCAGAATCCAATCCATCTAGTAATTTGGTTATCGCAGTCGGCTGATCTCCGGATGGGCTATAGTCCGATACCAAGTCAAAGAGTTTACTCATAGGTCGCCATTTCCATACTGTTTTTATAATCAGGTCATTGTCACTCTAGGAGGAGTGTTGTTGCAACTATTATCTAGAGAAATGCATCTTAAGATTAGAGATCAGTTATAGCTTTTAGTTTTAGAACTTGGTATTATCCGTGCCCCTGCAAAGTTTCCTCAGCTAAATTACTCAAATTTTAATCCACTACTTTTCCCCAAAAAATCTAAAAATACCGCTTGTTCTACTGTTCCCTTTATAATCTAAAAAAGTTATACAACCGTGATATTTTGATACAAATCCTTTAAATACATAATCTTAGTCGTATTTTTTGCATTTTCAGATTTATGCCAATTATTGTTGTTAAAGTTTCGCACACATACTTATCCACAATTTTGGTGGATAACTAAAGCAAAGCTAAATCCGGTAAGGCGTTCAAGAAAGTAAAGTTTTTTATCTTACTTTTTTCTTCTATTTTTTATTGACAGAAAATCGGACTATTATTAGAATTCGCGTCGCTAACAAGCAATTCCCCTTTAGTTCAGTTGGTAGAACGGCGGACTGTTAATCCGTATGTCGCAAGTTCAAGTCTTGCAAGGGGAGCCAAATTTAAAGAAGCCGCATCACTCGATGCGGCTTTTTGCGTTTTAGTGCTTTGGGAGCGTATTCGACTCGCCTCTTTCCTTCTCTTTTTGATAGTTCTGAGCACAAAATCCACAAATATGACCCTATTCGCAGGAAGCAGATCGAGTTCAATTCAAGAATGATCTTATGAAAGATCCAGAGCAACTCCCCCTATAAACTAGTCTCACGAAGTAAAAATTGGCCGTCTATACTTACCGTAACTTTAATAATCAAACGATTACCTGATGATTTTTTCACCAAGCACCTAAATCCCTAGTGATCCTTGGTTGTTATTAGGTGAGCAAAGCAGGATAATATCGGGATCGGAATCTCAAGAATTAATCCATTATGACCGAATACCTTTTGTTGTTGGTTGGCACAGTGCTGGTCAATAACTTTGTGCTAGTGAAGTTTTTAGGGCTATGTCCGTTTATGGGAGTCTCCAAGAAACTGGAGACCGCCATTGGCATGGGCCTCGCGACGACTTTCGTTCTGACGTTAGCGTCGGTATCAGCATACCTAGTAGAAACCTACATCCTTACCCCTCTGGGTATTGAATACCTGCGTACCATGAGTTTCATCTTGGTTATCGCGGTGGTCGTTCAATTTACGGAAATGGTTGTTCACAAAACAAGTCCTACTCTATATCGCCTATTGGGTATATTCCTGCCTCTTATCACCACCAACTGCGCGGTGTTAGGTGTGGCACTGTTGAACATTAATGAGAACCACAACTTCATTCAGTCGATCATCTATGGTTTTGGCGCAGCGGTTGGTTTCTCTCTCGTGTTGATCTTATTTGCTGCAATGCGTGAGCGTATTACGGTAGCTGATGTACCAATGCCATTTAAAGGCGCATCAATCGCAATGATTACAGCTGGCCTAATGTCTCTGGCATTTATGGGCTTTACTGGATTGGTGAAGTAGGCATGAGTACCATCTTAATTGCGATCATTGCACTCGCTGTTTTAGCGGCCGTTTTTGGTGCTATTTTGGGCTTTGCCTCTATCCGCTTTAAGGTAGAAGCCGATCCTATCGTTGATCAAATCGACACAATATTACCGCAAACTCAATGTGGCCAGTGTGGCTACCCAGGCTGTCGCCCATACGCAGAAGCGATTGCCAATGGAGACAAAATCAACAAATGTCCTCCTGGCGGCCAAGCAACCATTGAGAAACTAGCAGACTTGATGGGCGTAGAAGTTGAAGACTCCGCTCATGACTTAGATAACAAAGTAAAAACCGTTGCCTTCATTCATGAAGATATGTGTATTGGCTGTACCAAGTGTATTCAAGCCTGCCCTGTTGACGCCATTGTTGGTGGCACTAAAGCGCTACACACAGTAATCAAAGATGAATGTACAGGTTGTGACCTATGTGTTGCACCTTGTCCAACAGACTGTATCGAAATGATTCCAGTGGCAACAACGACTGAAAATTGGAAATGGCAGATGAACATCATTCCTGTTACTGATATCACTAACCAAGCGACTGATGCGACCGCGTCAGAGCCTAAAGCATAGGGTTAGTATGATCTCTTTAATTGAACAAATTCGCACGGGCTCTATTTGGAACTTTCCGGGCGGCGTGCACCCTGCTGAAAACAAGAAACAGTCGAATGCTACTGATATCGTTCATGCAAGGCTCCCTGAAGAAATAGTTCTTCCTGTGAAACAACACATCGGTAAGCCCGGTAACCTACTGGTTGCTATTGGTGACACAGTACTAAAAGGTCAGCAACTCACGGCTTTAGATACTGGTTTCACTTTGCCGGTACACGCACCAACATCGGGTGTAATTACCGAGATCGAGCCAAGAACCACCGCTCACCCTTCAGGCTTGAGCGAAGTTTGCGTGGTTATTAAACCTGATGGACTAGACACTTGGGTTGAAAAACACCCTGTTGAAGACTTTTCATCAAAAACATCTGATGAACTGCTTGATGTGATTCGCCAAGCTGGTATCTCAGGCATGGGCGGCGCAGGCTTCCCCACAGCTAAAAAGCTTCAATCAGGCTTAGGCCGTACCGACATTTTGATTGTCAACGCCGCTGAGTGTGAACCTTACATCACCTCTGATGACAAGTTGCTTCAAGAGCATGCCGACGAAGTATTAAAAGGCATCGAAGTAGTTGAACACATCCTTCAACCAAAGCTAACCGTGATCGGCATTGAAGACAACAAACCTGATGCGATAAAAGCACTTGAGATTGCAGCGAAAGACAAAGACATCGTCATTCGCGTTATCCCAACCAAATACCCTTCTGGTGGTGAGAAGCAGCTTATCAAGATCCTCACCAACAAAGAGGTTCCTGCTGGCGGCATTCCCGCGGATATTGGTGTTTTAGTTCAAAACGTCGGCTCTCTTTATTCTATTAAGCGAGCGGTAATTGACGGCGAACCTGTGGTTAACCGCGTTGTGACCTTAACCGGTAAAACCTTTAAGCAACCTCGTAACGTTTGGGCGCTACTAGGCACACCAGTACATGAATTGCTTGAAGAGTTTGGCTACAAAGCCGATAAAAAACTGCCACGTTTGATTTTGGGCGGCCCTATGATGGGCTTCACCTTGCCACATGCCAATGTGCCAATTACCAAAACATCGAACTGTATTTTAGCGCCAACGCGCCGTGAGATTTCACCAAGCACTTACGAGATGGAATGTATTCGATGCAGTGCATGTGCCGAAGCTTGCCCCGCATCACTACTTCCTCAACAACTGCAATGGCATGCAAAAGCCAACGAGTTGGATAAGTGTGAAGAGCTAAATATGAAAGACTGTATTGAATGTGGTGCTTGTGCTTTTGTCTGCCCAAGTGAAATCCCACTCGTTCAGTACTATCGCCAAGCAAAAGCAGAAATCAAAACAAGAAAAGATGAAGCGACAGCCGCAGAACGCGCCAAGATTCGTTTCGAAGAGAAAAACGCTCGTATGGAGCGTGACAAAGCCGAGCGTGAAAATCGCTTCAAGAAAGCCGCTGATAACCGTCGCAAAGACATGAAGTCCGCTGACGGTGACGATGCGATTGCTGCTGCGATTGCTCGTGTTAAAGCGCAAAAATCAGCAGCAGACCAAACACCAAATGCAGAACCAACCGTGAAACCTGCGGTTGCTGCTGCGATTGCCAAAGCAAAAGCGAAACAAGCTGCGGCTCAGAAAGCGAACGATGCTGGACCTGATAACTCTGAAATGTCTAAGTTACGAGAAGAGCGTAAGAGACAAGCTAGAGAGCGTAAGGTGCAACAGGTTGCAACTGATACTCCGGCAGAGAACTCTGGCGATGCTAAGAAAGATGCGGTCGCTGCTGCAATAGCTCGCGCTAAAGCGAAGAAAACTCAAAAAACGGAATCTGCTTCTGAAGCTCCAGCTGAAAGCTCTGGCGATGCTAAGAAAGATGCCGTCGCTGCAGCGATTGCTCGCGCTAAAGCGAAGAAAGCACAACAAACAGAATCTGCTTCTGAAGCTCCGGTTGAAAAATCAGATGACGCTAAGAAAGATGCGGTTGCTTCTGCAATAGCTCGCGCCAAAGCCAAGAAAGCGCAACAAGCTGAATCAGCTTCTGACGATCCAAGTGAAAGTAGTGGCGATGCTAAGAAAGATGCTGTCGCTGCAGCCATCGCTCGCGCTAAAGCAAAGAAAGCACAGCAAGCTAAGCAAGACGAGTCAGCTGAAACGCCTGAACCAGTGGTTGAACCTTTAGTTCAAATAAAGACTGAGACTCAACAAGAACCCGTCGATCCTAAAAAAGCAGCGGTTGCTGCAGCGATTGCTAGTGCCAAAGCAAGAAAGGCGCAGCAAGAGCAAGACAAAAAGAATAATGAGGAGAAAGAGTAGTGGCCTTCTTTATCGCCAGCTCACCACACGCGCACAATCGTAGAAGCACCCCAGACCTCATGAAATGGGTCGCTATTTGTGCATTGCCTGGTCTACTAGCTCAAACCTACTTCTTTGGATGGGGTACGCTCATCCAGTTAGTATTTGCTATTGCACTTGCTGTTACTTTTGAAGCGGCTGTGATGCTGCTAAGAAAACGCCCGCCAGTGATGGCATTGCGTGATTACAGTGCTGTTGTGACCGCTTGGCTACTCAGCGTCGCGATTCCCCCACACTCTCCATGGTGGATTATCGTTATAGGTATGTTCTTTGCGATTGTCATCGCAAAACACCTTTATGGTGGCCTTGGGCAAAACCCATTTAATCCTGCGATGGTGGCTTACGTTGTTTTGCTGATCTCATTTCCAGTTCAGATGACCAGCTGGAATGCACCTACTAGCTTAACGGCTGAAGCGACTAGCTTTGTTGACTCATTCTTGATGATCTTTACTGGTTTCAATAATGAAGGTTTGTCTCTACAACAAGCTCGCCTTGGTATTGATGGCACCACCATGGCAACCCCACTTGATGCATTCAAAACGGCATTAACGGCGGGCAACACCGCTTCTGAAGCACTGTCTCAACCTCAATTTAGTTGGTTAGCTGGTGTAGGCTGGGAATGGGTTAACCTAGCTTATCTAGTTGGTGGTTTGGTACTGATCAAACAACGTGTTATTCAATGGCATATCCCAGTAGCATTTCTGGGCAGTTTGACCCTATTTAGCTTAGTGTTCTTAATATTCACACCGGGTGAAACTGCTTCGCCAATCATTCATCTATTATCTGGCGCAACCATGCTTGGTGCATTCTTCATTGCAACAGATCCGGTTTCAGCCTCGACGACAGTGAAAGGTCGCTTGGTATTTGGTGCTCTGATCGGTGGCCTAGTATTTATCATCCGCAGTTGGGGTGGTTTCCCTGATGGTGTGGCATTTGCTGTATTATTAGCCAATATGTGTGTTCCACTGATTGACTACTACACCAAACCTCGTACATACGGTCACTAAGGAGCGGATATCATGCTAAATGCAATTAAGAAAAACGGCCTTGTACTCGCTATTTTTGCGTGCGCTTCGACAGGTTTGGTGGCGGTAACTCACTACCTGACCAAAGATCAGATCAAGCAGCAAGAACAGGCTCAGTTACTGTCTGTACTTAACCAAGTGATCCCGCATGACCTGCACGACAATGAGCTGTTTTCAGCCTGTACTCTGGTTCAAGCAGAAGAACTGGGGACTGAGCAAGCGATGCCAGCTTATATTGCTACACTCAACGGTGAACCTAGCGCGATTGCGATTGAAGCCATCGCACCTGATGGCTACAACGGTGCAATCAAAGTGATTGTAGGAATGGAAATTGACGGTACTATTTTGGGCACTCGTGTTCTTTCTCACCGCGAAACACCAGGGCTTGGCGATAAGATTGACCTTCGAGTTACGGATTGGATACTCTCATTTTCGGGTAAACAAGTAACCGAGTCGAATCTTGATCGTTGGAAAGTTCGTAAAGATGGTGGTGACTTCGACCAGTTTACCGGTGCAACCATTACGCCAAGAGCCGTCGTTAAATCAGTGAAACAAGCGGTTCAGTACGTTAACCAAAACAACCAAGCATTGCTTGCTCAACCTCTAAATTGTGGTGGTGAATAATGAGTGACCATAAAACACTAATTAAAAATGGCATGTGGGCCAACAACCCTGCCCTAGTGCAACTTCTTGGCTTATGTCCGCTGTTAGCTGTCTCTTCGACTGTGACTAACGCTCTTGGATTAGGTATCGCTACCTTGCTTGTATTAGTCGGTTCGAACGTTTGTGTCTCTTTGGTGCGTAACCATGTACCAAAAGAAGTTCGAATCCCAGTATTCGTGATGATCATCGCTTCACTGGTAACCTGTGTTCAACTTCTGATGAATGCCTACGCGTACGGACTTTACCTATCTTTGGGTATCTTCATACCACTGATCGTAACCAACTGTATCATCATTGGCCGAGCGGAAGCCTTCGCTTCAAAAAATGCAGTGTTACCTGCTGCTCAAGATGGTTTCTGGATGGGCCTTGGCATGACATCAGTGCTGGTTGTATTAGGTGCGATGCGTGAGGTTATTGGTAACGGAACCTTGTTTGATGGTGCAGACCTGCTACTTGGTGACTGGGCTTCAGTGTTACGAATCCAGATATTCCAATTTGATAACAGCTTCTTGTTAGCTCTACTTCCACCAGGTGCCTTTATTGGTGTGGGTTTCTTGATTGCTTTGAAAAACATCATCGACAACCAAGTAAAATCTAGACAGCCAAAGCAAGAAAAACCAGCCATTGAACGCGCTCGCGTTACCAATGCCTGATAAGTTACTGTAACTTAAAACCCTGCTGAGTAGCTCAACCGCTCAGCAGATATAGATTGACCAAGTACACATAATAATGACGCTCATAAGAGCGCGTAACCGATGATAAAGCCTGAGTTTTACCGAACTTGTTATATAGAAACTAGTTAATTCAAGTTAACGATACTCAAGCCCTAACTATTTGAAAGTAATGTCGCTATGAATAATGTAAAACGAGTAGAAATACTTGAGCGTTTAAGAGAAAACAACCCAAAGCCCGAGACTGAGCTTAACTGGAATAGCCCTTTCGAGTTGCTGATTGCCGTGCTCTTATCTGCACAAGCAACCGATGTCAGCGTCAACAAAGCCACTGATAAGCTTTACCCAGTCGCCAACACTCCACAGTCTATCTTCGACCTAGGCGTTGACGGCTTAAAAGAGTACATCAAGACTATCGGCCTGTTTAATTCGAAAGCTGAAAACACGATTAAAACGTGTCGTATGCTACTTGACCTACACAATGGTGGAGTTCCGGAAGATCGCGCGGCATTAGAAGCCCTTCCCGGTGTTGGACGAAAAACAGCAAACGTAGTATTGAACACAGCCTTTGGTTGGCCAACCATTGCCGTTGATACTCACATCTACCGTGTATCAAACCGCACTAAGTTAGCGATGGGTAAAACGGTCGACGATGTCGAACAAAAGCTATTAAAAGTCATCCCAAAAGAATTCAAACTAGACGTCCACCATTGGCTTATTCTTCATGGGCGTTACACCTGTGTGGCGCGTAAACCGCGTTGTGGCAGCTGTATCATTGAAGATTTGTGCGAGTTCAAGGAAAAAACAGACGTCTAAGCTCATAAACTCTAAACCCTAAGCTCTAAGCTCTAAGCTAAGAAGTTAAGAAGTTAAGAACTAAAAGCTAAACATCGCCGCGGTTTTTAAGCGGTATAAGACAAGAATTACAAAAACGTACACATAGTTAATGCTAGGAGCAAATCATGTCAAACGGTCGTCTTTTACACACCATGCTACGAGTTGGTGATCTAGATAAATCTATTGAGTTCTACACCAACGTAATGGGCATGCAGCTGTTACGTAAGAACGAAAATAAAGAGTACGAATACACACTGGCTTTCGTTGGCTTTGGTGACGAATCTCAAGGTGCAGTGATTGAGCTGACTTACAACTGGGGTACGACTGAATATGACCTTGGCTCAGCTTTTGGCCACGTCGCTATCGGTGTTGATGACATCTACACAACGTGTGACGCGATTAAAGCCGCTGGCGGTAACGTGACTCGTGAAGCTGGCCCAGTAAAAGGCGGTTCAACTCATATCGCATTCGTAAAAGACCCTGACGGCTACATGATTGAACTTATTCAGAACAAGCAAGCAAGTGCAGGACTAGAAGGTTAATTGCTAACCACTACAATGCTAGGCTTTTAAAGCAAAAGCCAAACCAATTAACAAAAGAAGCGAGCACTATGCTCGCTTCTTTTTTATCAATCCATTCATAATGGATATTCTTTACTAAGTATTATTCACAATCTCATCGATGAAACTTTACATGATAATGATTATCATTTAAATTAACCACCTATTGATTAGTGAGGTAATACAATGATTAGCGAATGGGAAAAACACACGTTACTTGCCGATACTGCATTGCAGCTCGACGATCCTGTACGAAGTATTCTTCACTATCAGCAAGCACTAAACTTAAGCGAAGAAATTACTGAACGCACCGATATTCAGGCCGATGAACGCTTACTGATTTCGGTTATCTCTTGCCACAATCTCGCACAGTTTTGGCGTTGGGCGGGCGATACTGACTATGAACTCAAGTACCTTCAGCTTGCTTCAGAAAAAGTACTGACACTGATTCCGCAGTGCCCGAATACACAATGCTCCAGCTTTATAGATTCTATTGGTTGCTGCAAGAAGGCCCTTATCGATTTCATGAAACGCCATCCAAACCCTAAAATTGCCTCTATGGTGGAAAAAATCGATACCGCGACTAACTGTGAAATGATTGCGCGTTTCCGCTTGAATTAATGGTTGTCTTGAATAACCACATCAGACCAAAATCGACATATTATCCAAAAAAAATGCCCGTCACGTAGATGGGCATTTTTATCTTTATCTTTATCTTTATCTTTATCTTTATCTAGACAAGCTATTCAGCTCAAACCTGCGTGCGACCTAAAGAGATCACAACACGTCGGTTTTTGTCTTTACCAATTGGCGAGTTGTTGTCGGCAATTGGGCGACGCTTACCATAGCCTTGCACTTGAATGCGGTCTTCCGGCAAACCCAATGACTTAAAGTATTCTCTTAACGATTCCGCTCTTCGTTCTGACAGGTTCTGACTAATGCCTTTGCTGTCGGCAGAGTCGGTATACGTTGCCACTAACACAAGATCGATATCTTGGTTGTAGCGAACATAATCAGCAATCTGGCTTAGCCTGTTACGCGACGACTTGTTCAACTGATCGCTGTTACGATCGTAGTGCAAAATAGTAAAAGAGATATCTTCAAAGCTGTAAGGCAACAAATTGGCGATACAGTCACTAAACACATTGTACTTCTCTTGGAATAGCACCGACGACAACGACACTGCAATACGCTGATCTCGGCTCTGCCACTCTTGGTAACTGAATGTCGGGTAGCGCCCCTTCTCCAGTTCGCTCAAGATCCCCCAAGCTGTTTGACCACCTACATAGCCGTCAAATTGTTGGAAGAATTTGATGGTTGTCATACGATCAGCACTTTCGCCCGGGCGCCAAGGTGGCGGCATAGAGATCAAGCTTACATTACGTGTCGCCCCCATTGGGCGACGCATTTTGAGCTCAAAGTCCAAAATGATTTTTTTGCTCGCACGAGATGAGAACTCAGCATCACCGAAATTTGGGATCGGATGAACTAAACGACATTCGAGTGGTGTATTGGCCACCATCTCCCATGTCGACTGTTGAGGAGATGCTCCGTAACGCTTTTCTTGTGCCAATACCGATGACGACATAAGTAGCGAAAATAGCATTGAACCTGTTATGAGTTGTTTCTTCATAAAGTGGAGTATCTCTTAAGCAATTCGTTTAACAATGCAGCCAATTGCCGCATATTTCTATCGAGTTTAAATATGCAAATATCAAGCCGCAATAGGATAGCTAATTTACTAATTATTGCCGTTCCCTAGTTTTTATCACTGCTATTATCTGCAATAATGCAGCCCTAATCACACTTATTTGGGCTAACATGACTGTAGAAAACGAAGCTCTGACCCTAAAAAAACGCTTTCGCGGCTATTTCCCAGTGGTCATCGACGTGGAAACCGCAGGGTTTAACGCAGAAACCGATGCATTATTAGAGATCTGTGCCATTACATTAAAAATGGATGAGAACGGAGATCTGCACCCTGCATCAACGCTTCATTTTCACATTGAACCTTTTGAAGGCGCAAATATAGAGCAGGCAGCATTAGACTTTAACGGAATTAAAGACCCATTTAGCCCATTACGTGGTGCTGTGTCGGAACAAGAAGCCCTTAAAGAAATCTACAAGCTAGTGAGAAAAGAACAAAAAGCTTCAGATTGCAGTCGTGCAATCATGGTCGCTCACAATGCTACATTCGATTTAAACTTCGTAAATGCAGCAAGTGAGCGTTGTAAGCTTAAACGCGTCCCTTTCCATCCATTTGCAACTTTTGACACTGCAGCTCTTAGTGGTCTTGCCTACGGTCAAACCGTTTTGGCTAAAGCTTGCCGCACTGCAGGGATGGAATTTGACAACAAAGAAGCACACTCTGCTTTATATGATACGCAAAAAACCACAGAGTTATTTTGCGGCATAGTAAACAAATGGAAAGCCCTTGGTGGTTGGCCTCTTGTTGACGAAGAATAAAAATAGAGTCGGTAAACGTTCGCTCGTATTGCCTTCATAAAAAACACAACATCTCGAGAATAATATGAATCCTGTTGTAATTTCAGTTTGCATCATGCTTGTTTTAGCATTGATGCGCGTAAACGTTGTCGTGGCTCTCACGTTCAGTGCAATTATCGGTGGCGTAGCCTCTGGTATGAGTGTGAACGACGCAGTAGCGGCTTTCGAAAGTGGATTAGGTGGCGGTGCAACTATCGCTCTTAGTTATGCAATGCTTGGTACTTTTGCTGTTGCTATCTCTCGATCTGGTATTACAGATCTGCTTGCTCAAAGCGTTATTAAGCGTATTCATGGCAAAGAGAACAGTGCGGCATCAAATGGTCTTAAATACGGCATCCTAGCGTCTTTGATCTTAGTGACCATGTCTTCACAAAACGTGATTCCTGTACATATCGCCTTCATCCCAATCTTAATCCCACCTCTACTTGGCGTATTCGCAAAAATGAACCTAGACCGCCGTCTAGTTGCGTGTGTACTGACTTTTGGTTTGATTACCCCTTACATGGTATTACCGATCGGTTTTGGCGGTATCTTCTTAAACAACATCCTGCTTAAAAATCTTCATGACAACGGTCTTGAAAATGTTGTAGCAAGCCAAGTACCAATGGCGATGTTATTACCTGCAGCAGGTATGATCTTCGGTCTTCTTACGGCGGTGTTCTTTACTTATCGTAAACCGCGCCAATACAAAGAAACGTCACATACTGTTGTTTCTACAGAACTCAAAGAAATCAACAAGAAGCACATCCTAGTGGCTGGTGTTGGTATTGTTGCAGCACTTACGGTTCAACTATCGACGGGCTCGATGATCATCGGTGCACTCGCTGGCTTCATGGTATTTACCTTCGGTGGTGTGATTGCTTGGAAAGAGACACACGATGTCTTCACTAAGGGCGTTCACATGATGGCAATGATCGGCTTCATCATGATTGCAGCAGCAGGTTTTGCAGCAGTAATGAAGCAAACGGGTGGCGTTGAGTCTCTAGTTGAAGCACTTTCAACAAGCATCGGCGACAATAAACCTCTAGCGGCTCTGCTTATGCTAATCGTTGGTCTGTTGGTAACAATGGGTATTGGTTCTTCGTTCTCGACGATTCCAATCCTTGCGACTATCTACGTTCCACTAGCCGCAGCGTTTGGTTTCTCACCAATGGCGACTATCGCACTAGTTGGTACAGCAGCAGCGTTAGGTGACGCGGGTTCTCCGGCTTCTGACTCAACATTAGGTCCAACATCGGGTCTTAATGCTGATGGTCAACACGAGCACGTATGGGAAACCGTAGTACCAACGTTCTTGCACTACAACATTCCACTGATTGTATTCGGTTGGATTGCTGCAATGACGCTGTAGTCAAAGACTTAAAGAATCTGTTCGCTAGTAAGTGCTAGCTTTCAATTGGATAGATATTCAATTAAAAAATTAGCACTTACAAAAAAGGCCGTTATCTCTCGGTTACTACTAAGAATTAGTTGATGACTAAGTACTTAGAGTAAGACACGGAGATAACGGCCTTTTCGATCGTATTAAGGCGGCAATTAACCTTGCGTTAAGCTCGCCTCTAAGACATTTCGAACTGAGTGTAATGTCGCTTCAGTCGACTGGTAATCGAGCTCGACTTCAGTGAAGATGCCATTGACCTCAAGCATTAAAGTCGGGTAAGAGTGCACACCAATTGCTTCTTTAAAGCCTAACTGGTCATCTAATTCACTTTCCAATAATTTGCTAGAAAGGTCATTTTCAAATTGTTGTACGTTCATACCTAACTCTTCAGCTAACTGCAAATGAGTCTCTTGGCTATGTGGCAACATCGCACGAAGGTAATATGCATGTTGAATCGCTTCAAGCATCGCTTCATAGTGATCTTGAAAACCAGCGGCTATCACAGCGCGACATGCAGGATAAGTACTGCGAACAGGCTGACACTCGGTCCAAAATTCATGGTTGAACTCAGTACCTAGCTTTGCTTCGATCTGCTTCCAGATAGCTTGAAGCTTACCTTTCATTTCTTCAGACATCGGCTCGTCTGAATCTGGAGCTAAACCACCAACAACATAGTTAAACTCAATACTTGCTGGTAATTGTTGTTTTAACAACTCTAGCGTTGGCTTGTATCCCCAACACCAGCTGCACATTGGGTCATGTACATAATGAAGTTTTACGTTCATTGTTCATTCCTTATCGAGTCAATTGTTCAAACAAAAAAGGAGCCTAATTAAGGCCCCTCATTTTATCTATTCAAGCGTAAAAGCTAGAACTTATTCAGCGTCATCGCCAGCAACTTTAGCCGCTGCTTCTTTAACGATTGGCTGAAGTTCGCCTTTTTGGAACATCTCAAGAATGATGTCACAACCACCGATTAGCTCACCGTCAACCCAAAGTTGTGGGAACGTTGGCCATTGTGCGTAAGCTGGAAGCTCTGCACGGATGTCAGGGTTTTGTAGGATATCTACGTAAGCAAATTTTTCGCCACACGCCATTAGTGCTTGAGATGCTTGAGAAGAAAAACCACAGCTTGGCAGCTTAGGAGAACCTTTCATGTAAAGTAGAATGGTGTTTTCTTCAATTTGCTGTTTGATTTTATCGATAGTTTCCATTGCTTCCTCGTTAATGGATTACGGCTTTTATTGCCTTTATTCTACCCCAAACCAAAAGAATAAAAACCATATAAAAAAAGCGGTTTACGAGCTAAGCTAACAATTCACACAAAAGTGATGAAATAAGCTTTTAATAAAGTAAAAACTTGCTAAACTATATCGCAAGTCAGCAAATTGACCGTGGTTGGCCGCATAGCGAACCATGAATAATAATATCACTGGAAGCAATCGAAAGAGTTAACTCTTTCATATCAATGGAGAATTGAGCAATGGCATTTGAACTACCGGCTCTTCCTTACGCGAAAGACGCGCTGGAACCACACATCTCAGCTGAAACGCTAGATTTCCACCACGGTAAGCACCACAACACTTACGTTGTTAAGCTAAACGGTCTTATCCCAGGTACTGAGTTTGAAGGCAAAACACTAGAAGAAATCGTTAAGACTTCTACTGGTGGTGTTTTCAATAACGCTGCTCAAATCTGGAACCACACGTTCTACTGGCACTGTCTTGCTCCTAAAGCAGGCGGCGAACCAACGGGCGCTGTTGCAGAAGCTATCAACGCTGCATTCGGTTCTTTCGAAGAGTTCAAAGCGAAATTCACTGATTCAGCAATCAACAACTTCGGTTCTTCTTGGACTTGGTTAGTGAAGAAAGCTGACGGTTCTCTAGACATCGTTAACACTTCTAACGCTGCTACTCCTCTAACAGAAGAAGGTGTTACTCCACTTCTAACTGTTGACCTATGGGAACACGCTTACTACATCGATTTCCGCAATGTTCGCCCTGACTACATGGCTGCATTCTGGAACTTAGTAAACTGGTCTTTCGTAGAAGAGAACCTAGCTAAGTAATCATTTACTTATGCTGCGCTATTTATAGCGAGTGACTTATTGAAAGCTCATGCCTCGGCGTGAGCTTTTTTGTATCTACCATATTTAGTCTTTAGTCTTTAGTCTTTAGTCTTGCAACATTGAAAATCAAGCCGGTTAATAAAGCGTGCTTTTCAACCGATATCACCGTTTTTCCCTAGTCTAAAAAAATCCCCATATCAGCGCCGCGTAAATTCTCTACTTGCCTGTAATTAAACACTAAAGTTTGCCGACTCCATGCCGTTAAAGGTGTATCAAATGAGAGGCGACATGCAAATACACACTTTAGACAAAGCAGGAATCATCAACGAACTTAAGTTCGGCATCGGGATCAGCCAAGCGGTTGAGCAAGGTCGCCGTGCAGATTTCGCGTTGCTGTTATCTATGTTTTCTAATGATGTTCGCGATTGTACTCCTATAGACACTATCGAAGTCACTGAAACGACTGAAGATCGTCTACGCGAGCAATTCGGTGTAGCTGAACCTCAACCTCTACGTTCAGATCAATCCTCTTACGAGATTTCTGCGCAGCAGTCGAATTACTTTCATCAAGCCAGTCTTGCTAGCGCAAAGCTAAGCCATTACTTAAAACCAGAAGCACTGGCTTTTATGCCTGAAGATACGGCCGATTTCCCTGAAGAAGTTTATCAAAACCTATCTGGTCACGACCGACGTAAACTGGCAAATAAACATTTACCTGATTTGCCTCATGCCACCCTCTATAACGAGCTCTCTACAGCCCAACGTCAGTATCAGATTCAAGCTCAAGTATAGTCGTCACCTGTCTTCTCTCACATTTGCTACCCTCTCTCACTTATATGGCCAGAATCATTGATCTGAATTATATGAACCACCAGCCTTAGGCATGCTTGAAATACGAGTTGTCGATTACTACTTGAAGTTACTACAAAATGTGAGCTGCCACTAAGTTCATAAAAACTTATTAATTGGCACGCCTTAGTTTGAACCAATTCACACCGACTGTATAAAATTTAACCCATCCTTAAGCGACATTGACTCTTTTCTTAGGTGCATGGATGGAAATTAAAAGCTCAATCATATTGGTGACATCAGCAGGCTCGCGCTTGGGAGGAACGATTGCGAACCACTTTGTTAACCTTGGAGCTACCGTTGTCCTTTGTGATAAAGACTCTACTGCACTTCAAGAAACTTATACCCAATGTTCTCGATTCTCTGATTCCGTCTACCGTTACACGCTCGAAGGTAATCATAATCAAGCCATATTAGCGGTCTTCGATTTTATCCAGCACACCTTCAACACTACGCCGGATGTATTGGTGAATAACTGGATCAGCGCTCCAATGCCTAGTCTGATTGGCGACCAACCCGTCAGCAGTTTTATTGATGACCTCTCTTCTAAGGCCTCTACCCTTTTCGCTTTCGGCCAGATAAGTGCTGAGCGATTAAGAGAAGAGGATAAAGAAGGAGTGATCGTCAATGTGATCTCTCACGAAGACTTTAATGATGTGTCAGGTTTGGAGAGTGCCAACTCAATGATTACCGGTTTTACCCATAGTTGGGCTAAGGAACTCACTCCATTCGGGATACGAGTTGGTGGAGTTGTTCCTGCCGTTCATAATGCAGACGGTAAACTCAACCGATGTCACTGGGCTCAACTACAAGACGAACTGACCAGAACAACCGAATACATCATTTCTAATGATTACTTTAGTGGGCGGGTCGTGGCGGCTGAAGTATAGATCCTTTTTACTTTATTACTTTTTAATTCCTTAGCTTGTTAGACCTAGCCTAACCGCAAAAACAAAAAAAGCCCCAGTCTCTCGACTGGGGCTTTGTTCTTTTCCCGATTAGATAAGGTTCGTGCTAGCGAAAACTTATCTCAAAAACTGAATCTTACTTATGCTTCAGATTTTTCTTTTTTAGCTTTTGGTGCTTTTACTTCAGCAGGCTTTTGGTCCGCTTTCTTAAGGATAACTGTAGTACCTTCGAAAGTTTCGCCTTCAACGTAAGGAGTACCGAAGTAAGAAGTTGTTAGTACTTCTTTAAGCTCAGTGATTAGAGGGTAACGTGGGTTAGCACCTGTACACTGGTCATCGAACGCTTCAACAGCTAACTCGTCTAGTTTCGCGATGAAATCAGATTCGTTAACACCCGCAGCTTGGATAGACAGTGGGATGTCTAGGTCAAGTTTAAGCTCTTCTAACCAAGTCAGTAGACGTTCAATCTTCTGAGCAGTACGGTCACCAGCTTGGCTTAGGCCTAGGTGGTCAGCAACTTCAGCGTAACGACGACGTGCTTGTGGACGGTCGTACTGAGAGAATGCAGTTTGCTTAGTTGGGTTGTCGTTCGCGTTGTAACGTACAGTGTTAGAAATCAACAATGCGTTCGCAAGGCCGTGTGGTAGGTGGAACTCAGCACCAAGTTTGTGAGCCATTGAGTGACACACACCTAGGAATGCGTTCGCAAATGCTACACCAGCGATAGTTGCTGCGTTGTGTACTTTTTCACGAGCGATTGGGTCAGCTGCACCATTTTTGTAGCTTGATGGCAGGTATTCTTTAAGCATCTTAAGAGCTTGAAGCGCTTGACCGTCTGAGTACTCGTTCGCAAGAACCGATACGTAAGCTTCAAGAGCGTGAGTTACTGCATCGTAACCACCGAACGCTGTTAGAGACTTAGGCATGTTCATTACTAAGTTCGCATCAACGATAGCCATGTTTGGCGTGATTTCGTAATCAGCTAGTGGGTACTTAGCACCAGTCTTGTCGTCTGTAACAACAGCGAATGGAGTAACTTCTGAACCAGTACCTGAAGTTGTAGTGATACATACAAGCTCAGCTTTTTGACCCATTTTAGGGAACTTGTAGATACGTTTACGGATGTCCATAAAGCGCATTGCTAGTTCTTCGAAGTGAGTTTCTGGGTGCTCGTACATAACCCACATGATCTTAGCAGCATCCATTGGAGAACCGCCACCTAGAGCAAGGATTACGTCAGGTTGGAAGCTCTTCATTGCTTCAGCGCCTTTCTCAACAACAGATAGTGTTGGATCCGCTTCTACGTCGAAGAAAGTTTGAACTTCGATGCCTTGTGCTTTAAGCAGGCTAACTACGTCATCTGCGTAACCGTTGTTGAATAGGAAACGGTCAGTTACTAGGAATGCGCGTTTCTTACCTTCTAGGTCGCCAAGAGCGATTGGAAGGCTACCACGACGGAAGTAGATAGACTTAGGTAGTTTGTGCCACAACATATTTTCAGCTCGCTTCGCTACAGTTTTCTTGTTGATAAGGTGCTTAGGACCTACGTTCTCAGAGATAGAGTTACCACCCCAAGAGCCACAACCAAGAGTTAGAGACGGTGCAACGTTGAAGTTGTACAGGTCACCGATACCACCGTGAGTAGTAGGGATGTTGATTAGGATACGTGCAGTTTTCATCTTGTCACCGAAGTAACGGATGCGGTCTGCATTAATATCTTGGTTAGTGTAAAGACCAGACGTGTGACCGATACCACCAATTTCAACCATTGTTACTGCTTGAGCAACTGCGTTCTCGAAAGAAGACGCGCGGAACATACCTAGAGTTGGAGACAGTTTCTCATGAGCGAATTCGTCGTCGTAAGATACTTCGCCAAGGCCTTCACCAACAAGAATCTTAGTATCAGCAGGAACTTTAACACCCGCCATTTCAGCGATTGCAGTTGCAGGTTGACCAACGATTTTCGCGTTTAGGTTGCCATCGATAAGAAGCACTTTACGAACTTTATCAGCGTCAGATTTGCTTAGTACGTGACCTTTGTGAGATGCGAAACGCTCTTTCACTTCGTCGTATACTTCATCCATTACGATTACAGCTTGCTCAGAGGCACATACTACGCCGTTATCGAATGTTTTAGACATAAGGATAGATGCTACAGCACGTTTAACGTCTGCTGTGTCATCGATAACTACAGGAACGTTACCAGCACCAACGCCGATAGCAGGCTTACCTGAAGAGTATGCTGCTTTAACCATGCCTGGACCACCAGTAGCAAGGATAAGCGCGATACCATCGTGCTTCATAAGCGCGTTAGAAAGCTCTACAGATGGTTGGTCGATCCAACCGATGATGTCTTTTGGAGCGCCCGCTTTTACTGCTGCTTCTAGAACGAGTTTCGCTGCATCGTTTGTAGAATTCTTTGCACGTGGGTGTGGCGAGAAGATGATGCCGTTACGTGTTTTAAGAGAGATTAGAGATTTGAAGATTGCTGTTGAAGTTGGGTTCGTTGTTGGAACGATACCACAGATGATACCTACAGGCTCAGCGATAGTCATTGTGCCTAGGTTGTCATCTTCTTCTAAGATGCCACATGTTTTTTCGTCTTTGTATTTGTTGTAGATAAATTCAGATGCAAAGTGGTTTTTGATAACCTTATCTTCAACAATACCCATTCCAGATTCAGCAACTGCTTGTTGTGCAAGTGGAATACGAGCATGGTTAGCTGCAAGAGAAGCTGCACGGAAGATTGCGTCTACTTTCTCTTGAGAGAATGTAGAGAATTCTTCTTGTGCTGCTTTAACACGTGCTACTAGAGCATCAAGTTCAGCTAAGTTAGTTACAGGCATGGTGGATCTCCTAAAATAATAAATATTAAAAACTTTTTATTAAATGCGCTGCTTGTTTCTAACCTAAATTAACAGCGTTCTTAGTAAATCGCTTTCAGGACTGAGTATATTATTTCACGGTGTGAAAAAAATTGACCCAGATCAGTTACCCAAAAAGAATTAACCAAAAAGTAGTAATGCAATCACAAAATCAACCTTAACATCATGATTTACATAGATTAAAATCACATTTTTCGATAGCGCAAAAAACAAACAAATAGACAAACTTTTTCTACAAAGCGTCACAACTTGTAAAAAAGTTTCATTTTTAGTCCGTTAAATTACATGTATACGGCTGTATTCGTGCTACTGAGAGTATATCCATAGTGTTGCACGGGCTAGATTCTGACATAATTTTTATTAATTTCGTGCGATGGTTAACACTTACTAAATAAGAAATTACAAAATGAAACACTAACAACTAGCTTGCAACAAGGCTTTTTAGAAAGTGAGGTTCAATTAGTTTTTCTAAAAAAAAGCCCCTATTTCACGTTAGTTTTTTTCATTCGTGCAATTTGGAATTGTCACTTACATTACGCATTCTGACTATTAACAGATCAGCACCTCACCCCTAAAAACGCTAACTGGAGACCGCTCTCATGCAAGGCTTAGAACTCGCAATTTTTATGCAATTCTTCCTTGGGCTTGTTGCCGCCGTAAACCCTATCGGCATCATGCCTGTTTTTGTATCTCTTACTGCTCATATGCCACCAGAAGAGAGGAACAGGACAGCCTTACAAGCCAACATTGCTGTTACCGTTATATTAATTGTGTCGCTTATTGCAGGACAAATGCTTCTGGACATGTTCAGCATCTCTCTCGATTCATTCCGTGTTGCAGGTGGACTGCTATTACTGAGCATCGCATTTTCGATGATGAGCGGTAAACTCGGTGAAGATAAGCAGAACAAACAAGAGAAATCTGAATACATTAGCAAAGAGCAAATTGGCGTAGTTCCACTAGCAATGCCTTTAATGGCAGGTCCTGGTGCAATCAGTTCGACCATTGTTTATGGTTCTCGCTACCCAGCCGCCATTGATACCGTAGGAATAGGCCTTAGTATTGTCGCGTTCGCAACGTGCTCTTGGCTTCTGTTTCGCTCTGCGCCCGTCATCGTTCGCTTTCTTGGCCAAACAGGAATTAACGTGATCACGCGTATCATGGGTTTGATTCTTGGCGCGCTAGGTATAGAGTTCATTGCTAACGGACTGCGTAACTTATTCCCTGGGTTAGCATAACGTTTAACTGTATTCTGCCTTTTTGAGATGGCAGTCGGCACAGAATATAATGAGGCGAGTGAAGCGAAATAGGCTTTAACTCGCCTCGTTATTATGAAGCTTGTATAATGACTGTTAAGAACTTTAACAGAAGATGAACCTCTCCTTATGTCACGTCAGCCTCTAAAGCATCATTTATACGTCATTATTTTTGGTACTCACACTCCAGCTGGACGTGCATTCGATATATCACTAATCGTTGCGATTGTGGTTTCACTTATTGTGCTTATCTTAGAGTCAATCCCTAGCGTGATGATCGAATGGTCACAGCAGCTACGTTACATCGAGTACAGCTTCACAGCACTATTCACACTAGAGTACTTATTAAGGCTTTATTGCTCTCCAAAACCGAAGTCTTACGCCACCAGCTTCTATGGTGTTGTTGACCTATTGGCGATTCTTCCGACCTACCTAGCGATCATCTTCCCTGGTGCTTCGTTTATGGGCGTTGTTAGGCTATTACGAGTCATGCGTATCTTCCGAATCCTAAAACTGGTTCGTTACCTACAAGATTCCAATATTTTGTTGCGCTCATTATTAATGGCAAGACGAAAGATACTCATATTCTTTAGCACAGTCGGTATCTTGGTGGTTATCTTCGGCGCTCTGATCTTTGTTATTGAAGGGCCAGAAAATGGCTTCACCAGTATTCCCCACAGTATTTATTGGGCAATCGTAACCATCACGACGGTTGGTTACGGTGACATGATCCCTCAAACCGCACTTGGTAAAGCGATCGCTTCGCTTACTATGCTGTTGGGTTACTCTATCTTAGCGGTACCGACAGGGATTATTACCGCAGAACTAAGCAATGAAATGAACTCACATAAAGAGCTGGTGAAGTGCCCCAACTGTAATCGAGCAGGCCATGATTCTGATGCTATGTATTGCAAACACTGTGCAAGTGAGCTGGCCGATCCTGACAAGCGCGTCGTAGCCAAAGACCCGGACTAAGCATCAAAGCAACTAATGCTCAAAAGTAAATAGGCATCAAAACCAAAAAGCGTCCGATCATCAGACACAAAAAAAGCGCCCTAGGGCGCTTCTTCATTAAATGTTATCAAAGACGAGGCGGTTACGCTTTCTCAGCTAGGATAATGCGTAAAGTACGACGTAATGGCTCTGCTGCGCCCCAAAGCAACTGGTCACCAACCGTAAACGCGTTTAGGAAGTCGTTACCCATAGACATCTTACGCAGACGACCGACTGGTACAGACATCGTGCCGGTTACTTTAGCTGGTGTGAGTTCTTGCGCAGTAATATCACGGTCATTAGGAACCACTTTAACCCAATCGTTATGAGTCGCGATGATCTCTTCGATTTCGTCCATTGGAACGTCTTGCTTAAGCTTAATCGTTAATGCTTGAGCGTGGCAACGCATTGCACCGATTCGAACACAAGTACCATCAATAGGGATTGGTTGACCATCTAGGCCAAGGATCTTGTTCGCTTCAACGCCCGCTTTCCACTCTTCTTTGCTTTGACCATTTTCGCGTTTCACATCGACCCAAGGAATCAACGAGCCCGCAAGAGGTGCTCCAAATTGATCAGTTGGAAATGAAGATGAACGAATGGTGTCTGCCACTTTTTTATCAATATCAAGAATTGAGCTTGAAGGGTTCGCTAACTCAGAGCTAACGCTATCGTTGATAACACCCATTTGTGAAATCAGTTCACGCATGTTCTTAGCACCAGCACCAGATGCTGCTTGATAAGTCATGGCGCTCATCCACTCAATCATGCCTTTCTCATATAGGCCACCCAGAGCCATAAGCATTAAGCTCACAGTACAGTTGCCGCCAACGAAAGTGTTAGTGCCACCGTGGATACCTTGCTGAATCTGAGCCAAGTTAACAGGATCAAGAGTGATGATTGAATCAGCGTCCATACGTAAGGTAGAAGCTGCATCAATCCAGTAACCTTTCCAACCTGCTTGACGCAGTGCTGGGTATACTTTTGATGTGTAGTCGCCACCTTGACAGGTAATCACGGCATCAAGCTGTTTTAGGCTATCAATATCAAAAGCGTCTTGAAGTCGACCCGCATCTTTACCACCTAAAACAGGGGCCGGAATACCAATCTGAGATGTGCTGTAATAAACAGGCTCAATTAGGTCGAAATCTTTCTCTTCAACCATACGTTGCATCAGTACAGAACCAACCATACCGCGCCAACCAACTAGACCTACTCTCATCGCTCACTCTCCATGTATAAATTAAAAATTGCTCTCCCCCATCTATAAGTTTTTCAGAAACAGAACTCAAGTGCTTTTTGTCAAAAAGTGTAACTTTTTCGTTTCTTTTAAGTGAACGCGATGAATCACGCAGTTATCTCTGTTGTTCATTCCGCCGCTTAGTCACTGATAAAACACCTACTATCGCCACATTCACACATTTACGGAGATGAACTGTTTGTTTTTCATACAATTAAAACCTCACCATAACAGTAATTACCACTATTTAACAAAGGTTAACCAGAATAATATTTTACACAACGAAAACAACGTGCGACAGAATTCAACATGTAACAATCATGAATTTAACAAATTTTCAGATTATGAAACCACGATTGATTGATTTAACAGTCAAATATCACAACTTAGACGTATTTTTTCGATATAATAAACTAATTACTGTAGTGTCCGTTTCGTACCACACACTATAACGAAGCACTATAAATGCTCGAAATAACAAGAGGCTTTTATGAAGCAGAGTAAAACTCGTCTACCGAACCTATTGCAGGTATTTATCGCGTTAGGACTATTTCTATCCCTTGCTTTTTCCTTTACTGCAAAGCTTGATCTTCCAATCCAACTTGCCTTGTACATTGGTTGGTTCATTATCATCGCTCTGGGTGTTCGTCTTGGTCACCAATACAAAGACTTAGAAAAAGCAGCACTCAACGGAATATCTAACGGTTTAGGCGCAGTTTTAATACTTTTAGCCGTTGGCGCTCTTGTTGGTACATGGATTTCTGGCGGGATCGTACCTACCATCATTTACTATGGTCTGAAAGCTATCCATCCTTCTATCTTCCTTTTAGCGACGATGATCATCTGTTCTTTAACAGCATTAGCGACTGGTACTTCTTGGGGTGCAGCGGGTACGGCTGGTATTGCAATGATGGGTATCGGCCAAGGTCTAGGTGTTCCAGCACCGATTACTGCAGGTGCAGTACTGTCAGGTTGTTACTTCGGTGACAAGATGTCCCCTCTTTCTGATTCTGTAATCCTTGCTTCATCGATGTCAGGTGTAGAAGTTGTTGAGCACATCAAAGGGATGCTGCCTGTTGCGCTAATCAGCTACGTTATTACTGGCATTATGTTTACCGCGTTCGGTTTCCACTACGCGGGCAACGTTGACATGAGCCAAGTAGACTCTGTAATCAAAGCAATGGAAGTTCAGTTCTACATCACGCCTTACTCTTTTGTTCCGGTACTGATCGTGCTTGGCTTATTAGCTTTCCGCATGCCTTCATTCCCTGTGATTAGCTTTGGTTCTCTGCTAGGTATTATCTGGGCAGTCATGATTCAAGAGATCGATTTCCTAACTGCATTCAACACCGCTTGGGCACCGTTCTCGATTTCATCGGGCGTAGAGTTCATCGATTCAATTCTTAACCGTGGCGGCATGTCTTCAATGCTTGGTTCGGTTGCGGTTATCGTGTTTGGTTTAGGTTTTGGTGGCTTGTTGGATAAAGTCGGCGTACTCGAGACTATCGCTAAAGTGTTCGAACGCCGCGTAAACAGCGCAGGCTCACTAGCAACTAGCACAATTGGTACGGCTTTCATGGGTAACGTATTCGGTTCAGCGATGTACGTATCGTTAATCCTTACGCCAAAAATCTGTGCGAAAAACTACGATCGCTTAGGCTACAAGCGTAAGAACCTTTCTCGTAACGCCGAGTTTGGTGGAACGTTGACTTCAGGTATGGTGCCTTGGAGTGATAACGGGATCTACATGGCAAGCATTCTGGGTGTTGCGACACTGTCTTACGCCCCGTTCATGTGGTTGAGCTTTATCTGTATCATCGTGACCATCGTAACCTCTTATATGGGTTGGTTCGTTGATAAGTGTGAGCCAACAGCACCTGCGCTTCAAACTGAAGATGCGACAGAGTTTACTAAGCAACAAGCGTAAACATAACGTGTAACGAAACAAAAAAGTTAACGATATAAATGCAAAAAAAGAGCGCCCTAGAGCGCTCTTTTTTTATTTATTGGCGGTTCGTTTACCCAACCAATACCCAATTCCTAGCGGTGCAAAGAACACCACTAAGATAAACAAGATGAAGTAGATAATCAGACCTTTGATTAACTCCATCAGCTTATCTATCGCGAGAACAACCACTTCTTGAGAAACGCGGTCGAGGTCTTGAGTGAATAATTCTCTTTCTGATGAAACAATACCTGCAATCTCGATGCGTTCTTTTTCAATCATTTGTACTAGAGCTTCTCTCTCTCGAGTGACCATTTTTTCCAATGCCACACGTTCTTCACTGAGTATATCCAGCTTCTGGTCTGTTTTATCGCTAAGATCATTCAGTAGCGGCTGCATTTCTGTTGACATAATAGAAGCCAGCGTTTGCATGTACTCTGGGTTATTTTCAATAAAGTCCTGCATGCTTGCTGATGTTTGACGAAGGCTTTCCAGCGTCATAGACAAGTCTTCACCCGATAGTGAGCTATTTAAGGCCACGAGCTCCGCTTTCCACGACATAAGTTTTGGTGTTTGATCCGCCATTAAGCTTAAACGATCCGATGCATCGCTCATCGCTTCCGGCATAGTTCCTAAGCTCTGAACGACTTGCAATTCATCTTTACCTAGATAAGTTAACCATTCGCGGTAAGCCGGTGTACTTCTGAACGTGAGATCTTTAAACGGATGGCTCATTGCAAACTGCGTAACGAATTCTTTGCTCTTGCTGAAATCACTGGAGCTCAGTACGCCCTTTGCTAGCTTCTCTGCTTCTTGATCAAGAAAAAGAGCCGTTTCTGCAGCATGATCTGTCGTGAATAGTTCAGCGCCATCACCTAACGTGTAAAACTGATGCATTTGAGCGCTAAACACCCACGAGTCGATTAACGCTGACATAGGTGAAGTTTGGTAAGCGGCTTGCTGTAAGCCCTGTTCTGCATGGATCTTCCAAAGCAGAACATAAGATTGATGTGAAGTATCATCAGCAGGGTAAGATTGCGCGATCAAATCCGCCGAGTCTTCTACTCTCGTAAAAAACATCTTGGCGTATTCACGCGTCATAATTCGAGCGTTCAGCTCTTGTTGAGTGAGAGGTGTAGACTGACTATCTAACTTAACTTCTAATAGAGAACAACCACTTAGCACAACGCTAAGCAACAACACCATCCAACTTCGACTCGAAACCCGTAACATATGAACCCCTGACAAAAACTAAGGGCGCGGATTGTATGAGTACTTCGTCAGAGTAGTGTCAAAATTCCCATTAAAGTTAGTGTCGACTAGCTAAATATTCGTAAGCAGCATCAACAGAAGCTTTTATTGCTAACTCTAATTCTTCTAAATCGTGTTCACTAATGGCTCTAGACTGTTTCATGGTCATTTCTATGCTCGCAGCAATAATGGCCAATCTAGATGCTTTAATACTACCAGCAACACCTTTTAAGCTATGTACGATACGAGCGGCTGAGATTTCATCTTTGACCAACAAAGACTTAAACTTAGTGTAATCATCGGCATGATCTTGTACAAAGACTCCAAGCAATAGCTCCACAGAATCAGCATCACCATCGAGCGTTTCTAACATATCTTCGATATCAATAGCAGGCTTTGAATCCGTCACACTGATGATGTGTTTCTCAGACACTGGTAACTCTTCAAAATTTGTCTGACTTGTGGCACTCGTTGCTAAGACATTTGTTTCTAAATTAGCGCTTGGAGTTGTTAAATTAGCGCTTTGATTTGTTGGATTAGAGCTCTGTTGCGATTGTATATCGGGGTGTTGATTGAATGACGTTTTTTCCTGTACGAAAGAATCGTGAGCAGATTGTTTGGTGGCCGAAGAAGTGGCGTTCTTACTAGACTCTCTAAGTGACTGTCCCTCTGTACCCGAAACTGGAGTGACATCTTCCTTATTGGAATCGGTCTCAGGGTTCCGACCTGGGCTTTCATCTGCTTCTTGCACCACTTTTTTAGCGCTAGCGCCCCACACAACCAAGGTTATCATTGCCACCAAGCTTAAACCTAGCATTACAACTAAAAGGTTAAATTGACGGTCATGAAATTCAGCTTCGAGTTTAATGATTTGTTCGTTAACCGAGTTTTTCTTAATCTTATCGACCAAATAATTGAGCTGAGCGTAATCACCAAACAAAGCTGAAGCATCCGCCAACAGTTGTTGGATTGCATCTTGCTCTTCAGCTTTTAATGAATAAGATTGATCAAGAATAGAATCAAAGGCTCTATAAGTGGCTGATGAGCTTTGACTGTCGGAATACATTGCTTCAAAAACCACAACTCCGAATTCGTTTAGCAGCGGTTTTAGCTTGGGAGAAAGGCTACTGTCTGCGCGTAATATTTTGATGTTATCGACAATGTCTTGAACCTGGCTTTCTATCGGAATGAACTCATCAAATTTCTCTAGAAATTGATCGGCGACATAAAGTAATTGGTTCACATCGGGGCGAAACAAGGCATGTTGAAAATCAGACTCAATCTGCAATCTGATTGAGTAAACCAGTTGAGCATCAAGTGCTAAGTCATTGATTCGAGAAACTCGTAGTGGCTCAGAAAAATAAAGCGATTGCCTCAATTCATTAACGCGAATACCAAGTTCTTCAATTTGAGCAAGAGAATTAGTGTAGGAACGGCTTAGATTCAGAAGCGCCAATGAAGGAAGTAACCATAGAGCCAGGAGCACAACCAAGAAAGTTGCTGGTTTTTTAAAGCGATTGGGCTTTGCTACTGATTGTTCCATCTATATTCCTTGTGCGTATCGGCTTTAAGCCATTATCGTTGGCTAAGCACAAATCAAGCGACAACATCCTGCTGCCGCTCTTCGCCATTAACTCAGGACTATGACTTATTACGAGTCAGTTGGTCACGTAAGTTAGGTGGTGTGCCTTTAATAGTTAGTGTGTCTGTCTCCGGATCGTAAAAGATACGTTCACCAAGAAGCAGACTATCAAAACTAACATTCAAACCGCCACCAGCACCAACAAATTTTGTTAGTTTACGCATAGTTGCACGATCTGCTGGGAAACTTTCTTCTAACTCGTAGCCTTGCTCACTAGTATAGTCAAGGAAGCTAGTGCCATCAGTGCTTGCTGGTAATTCTCCAGAAAGTTCACGAACTTGAACCTCATCACCTGCTTTTAGCTGTTCGTTGCAGTAATCCGCAACCTGCTTTTTATAGCTAATCGCTTCTTCTTTCTCTAACTTAGAATCAGAAACAAAATCTTCTACCGCTTGCATCAACACTTGGTTCTGTTGCTTAGCATCTAGACCGACTTCTGCTTGAAGAAAATCTAAGAAGAAATCCGCGACTTTACGGCCAACACGTCCTTTAATATAAGTAAGGTAACGATTCGACTCTTTGTCTGTATCGTATGTTGAAAGGTCAAGGCGCGCTACGATGTCCATCTTTGAAATATCAAGGTAGTCAGTCGCACTAATGTCTAGACCTTCTGTTACTTTCAAACTTTGGTTCGAAGGCAACAAGCCAATGAAAAGGTAATCTGTTGCCAGTGATTGGTATTCAGCTAGCACCAACGTGCCTTCATCAGCAAAGGGATACTTTGAAAGCTCATCTTTTAGACGTAGCGCACTTTTTTGAGAGAAATCATAAAAACTTTGCTCTCCCGCTCGAAATTCATGCAACGACTGCTGGAATTCGCTGTCGGATTTGAAAGAACCAAACCCTTTGCCTGCTTTTGAGTTGAATACTCGGTGAAGCTCAGCCACTAGGCTTTCAGACGAAGCATCGTTAGCTAGAGATTCAGCACGATAGTTAACAATCAGTTCTTCCTGATCGTTCTTGCTTAACTGGTGTAAAATTACGTTGGAAAGGTGAAGGCTCATAGTGAAAATATTACCGTTCAGGTTTCAGTTGTCATGCATAGTAGGTTATCATAAGCCGCTTTTACTATCATTATTAGAGTCCTTATGCCGATTATATCTAAATACACAGATACACAAGTTGAAAAAATCCTAGCTGAAGTGGGTGCAGTACTATCTAAGCACAAAGCTTCACCAGAACTTTCACTGATGATCGCTGGAAATATCGCAACCAATGTCTTAAATCAGAACGTTGCTGCTTCACAACGCAAAGGAATTGCTGAAAAATTTGCAGAGGCTTTAATTTCTTCTCTTGAAGATAAAAAGTCTCACTAAATTTGATTGACGGATAAAAGAATTATAAATGGTAGACAGCGCAAACTCATATAGCGATCGTGTATCTCGACTGGTTGGTTGGGGTCATTGGTTTGCATTTTTCAACATCATTGCGGCGATGTTGATCGGTACTCGTTATATTACTCAATCGGCTTGGCCAGAAACCCTGCTGGGTCAATTCTATTTGGCCGCATCATGGGTTGGTCATTTTGGCTTTTTAGTCTTCGCTCTCTATCTATTAGTGCTGTTCCCACTCACTTTTGTTCTTCCGTCGAGGAAGTTATTACGTTTGGTTGCCGTTTGCTTTGCGACCATAGGTTTAACTGTCCTATTGATTGATACCCAAACGTATCAAAATATAAACCTCCACCTAACGCCTGTCGTATGGGAGGTTTTATTCAGTGGGGAGGAATCTGCATTTACTTCTGATTTGCAGCACCTCTTCATTGTTATGCCGCTAATCTTCTTATTACAGTTAGGCCTATCTGAATGGGTCTGGCGTAAACAACGTAAACTGTCTCATAAACACATCGGCCGACCAATTACGGCAGTCTTCTTTTTGTGTTTCATCAGTAGCCACCTTACTTATATGTGGGCTGATGCGTTTTTCTATAATCCAATTACAAGCCAAAAAGCCAACTTCCCACTGTCTTACCCAATGACAGCGAAAAGCTTTATGGAAAAACATGGCCTATTAGACCGTGAAGAGTATCTGCAGCGCTTAGAAGCCAACAAAGAAAACGTAAACTTAGTTAGCTATCCGCTCGAAAAGATTCAATACAATCGACGCAGTGATGATCTAAACATCCTGATGGTGAGCGTAAATAACCTGCGTTCTGATGCATTAAACGCGACAGCAATGCCTAATAGCTATGCTTTCTCGCAACAAGCGATCAACTTTACCAATCACTACAGCTCTAGTAACGATATGTTTGGTATTTTTGGCTTGTTCTATGGGCTACCAAGCAGCTACTCAAGCAGCATCAGAGAACAAGGCTCAAGCGCCGTTTTATTCGATGTATTGGACAATCATAATTATAAGTTTGCGGCGTTCAGCGGTGATAACTTCGACGATCCACTGTACTCGGAAATCATTTTCCGTGGCCGTGATATGATGACAGAGCATGCCACTTACGATGACCAAAGTGCTATTCAAGCTTGGTCTGATTGGGTGCAGTCACCAACAACTAAAGGCCCTTGGTTCAATTTTATCGAGCTCACTACGCTGGATAACTTCTCGAATTACGATTCAAGTTCAGCTACCGAGTTGAGCACTGAAGAGCGCTTTGCTGCTGATTACGAAAAATCAGCACAAGCGGCTGACAACCAACTGGCTACTATTTATGCTGAGTTAGAACGTTTAAAACTTAGCGATAATACCGTCGTCATCATTACTTCGAATCACGGCACTGAATTTAACGAAACCAAGACCAACAGCTGGGGTGCAAACTCTAACTACAGTCGCTACCAGTTGCAGGTTCCTTTGTTTATTAGCTGGCCTGGTAAATCTGCCTCGGAATACACACATCGTTCAAGCCACTTGGATGTATCTGTTACACTAATGCAAGAACTGCTGGGTGTATCTTCGAACCCAACGGATTTCAGTAGCGGCCGCAGTCTGTTTGATGAGCGCAATAGAAAGTGGATACTAGCGGGCGATTCTCGTGAACTAGCTCTTGTTACCAGCAAGCAAACAACAGTGCTCGATAAGTTTGGCAACTACAAACTGTACGACGAAAATTATAAGCGCCTAAAAGATGTAAGCCCTCGCTTACCAGTATTGATGCAAGGCCTAACTGAGCTGCAGCGTTTTTACACAAAAAATGACTAAATGATCATCGATTAAAAAAGGGAAGCAAACTGCTTCCCTTTTTTATTACCCGTAATGATTATAAAACAAGCAACAAAACAAAATTATGAAAATTAAGGGTTTACAAGCCACTCTCCCCCTTATATTATTCACGCCACTGGAGGGATGGCTGAGTGGTCGAAAGCACCGGTCTTGAAAACCGGCAACCGTTAATAGCGGTTCTAGGGTTCAAATCCCTATCCCTCCACCACATTAAAGAAAGCCGCTGAGAAATCAGCGGCTTTTTTGCATCTAGCGTACAATCAATCGCGTCTAAGATCTGATCATTCACAATCCCTAGGTCGTTGTTGCGTAATCTAGTTTAAAGGCATAGTGGACAGGCTCTCATATCATAAGCACCATTGCCACACACCCAATCATACTTCGGAGAATTTGTTTCAGTAAGTTTGGGAACACTGACCCGTACCATCAATTCAGAACATCGAGTTAAACGACGTTCATCTAGGATCAAAATGGCGAGTCCATTGCAGACTCATTCCTAAGCCTTTTGACTTTAACAAACTCGATTTTTGCTCAAATCCAACCTATTCGAACCTAACGACCTAGCGCTCTGACTTTAACTCTAACTCTAACTCGATATGTACCTATTTTATAGGATGGTTACCAACACTCTAGGATTCAGGCTACACCTTGATTTCGCTGCACCTTTATACGATTTACACGTTCGAGTATTGTTGACTCCAGTTATTTGAAGTGGGGAGTTCCTGTATCTTCAAAGACAAACGTTTAAAGTGTTGCTTTGAACTGCTCTAAAAGTTCTTTTTGTTGATCCGTTAATTGGGTCGGTGTATCTACGTGAATGCTGACCAATAAATCGCCGGTGACACCTTTACGGTCGGTAACACCTCTACCTGAAATTTTAAATTTGCGTCCGCTCTGTGTGCCTGCGGGCATTTTAAGTTTAAATTTATTGTCGAATACATTGACTTCAACTTCGCCACCGAGTGCCGCAGTTACCATATCAATATGGCTAGTACAGATTAGATTGTTTTCTTCTCTTTTTAATACTGGGTGGGGGCGCGTTTTTATGACGATTAACAAATCACCCGCGGGTCCACCGTTAGCACTAAGTCCGCCTTTTCCAGAAAATCGGATTTTTTCTCCGTCTTTTATCCCAGCAGGAATCTTAACGTTAATCTTCTTTTGCTGCCCATTCATTGGCAGTTCAACGATTTTGTCAGTCCCTTTTACCGCGTCAACAAAATCAACGGTCAGATTGAACTCAAGATCTTGCCCTTTTCTAGGACGCGCGCGACCACCGCCTCTTGCTTGTGAAAAGATATCTTCAAAACCACCGAAGCCACCACCGCTAAAACCTTGATTTTGTTGTCTGAACCCACCACCAAACATATCTTCAAAGCCACCCTGGCCAGAGTGTTGTTGGCGCTGACCAGAACCGCTGTTGTCAAACGCAGCATGACCAAATCTATCGTACTCTTGACGTTTTTCTACGTTGGTTAAAATCTCGTATGCTTCTTTAACTTCTTTAAAGCTCTCTTCTGCGCGCGCATCATCTGGATTTTTATCCGGATGATATTTCATGGCGAGTTTCTTATAAGCTTTCTTGATTTCTTTTTTCGAGGAAGACTTAGAGACACCTAACACTTCATAATAATCTCTTTTGGACATGCTCTTTTTCTCACTAAATAGACGAAAAAAGGGCGCTCGAGTGACCTCTAACGCGCTAAATAATACTGCAATGGTATTCTTCCAAAATGAAGAGCTCAACTGTTTCTTAAAGTAAGTTCACCGTTGAGCTCTTTGTTATTTCATTTCTTCAAAGTCAGCTTCAACTACACCATCATCTACGTTTGACTGTGCGTCGTTCGCATTTGATTGTGCTTGTTGTTGAGTATGTTCTGTTAATTTTTTCACTGCAGCAGTAAGAGCTTGCGTTTTGCTATCAATAGCTTCTTTGTCATCCAAAGTACATGCATTTTCAAGTTCTGATATCGCTGTTTCGATCTGTTGTTTATCATCAGCAGCCAGGCTTGAGCCTACTTCTTCTAATTGCTTGCGAGTAGCATGAATTAATTGGTCCGCTTGGTTTCGAGCAACAACTAAATCTTCGAATTTTTTATCTGCTTCTTGAACCATTTTCTCAATCTCAGCATCACTCAAACCACCAGAAGCTTGAATAGTGATTTTTTGCTCTTGACCCGTTAGCTTGTCTGTCGCAGACACATTTAAAATGCCATCAGCATTCAAATCAAAGGTCACTTCAATTTGAGGTAAACCACGAGGTGCAGATTGAATACCTTCTAGGTTAAATTGTCCTAAAGATTGATTTAATCCAGCTTGTTTACGCTCGCCTTGTAAGACATGAATCGTCACTGCGCTTTGGTTATCTTCCGCTGTAGAGAATATTTGATTCGCTTTTGTTGGAATTGTTGTGTTTTTCTCTACTAGTTTGGTCATCACTCCGCCCATGGTTTCTATACCAAGAGATAGCGGCGTAACGTCCAGTAACAATACATCTTTAACATCACCTACAAGTATGCCACCTTGTACAGCTGCACCCATAGCAACGGCTTCATCAGGGTTAACATCTTTGCGTGGCTCTTTGCCGAAGAATTCTGTTACCTTTTTTTGCACCATCGGCATGCGTGTTTGACCGCCCACCAAAATGACATCATCAATATCAGATATAGAAAGTTCAGCATCTGCCAAAGCAACCTTCAATGGTTCTAAAGAACGTTGCACAAGGTCATCAACAAGTGATTCCAACTTAGAACGTGTTACTTTTACGTTCATATGTTTAGGCCCTGAAGCATCAGCAGTAACATAAGGAAGATTCACATCTGTTTGCTGAGTTGAAGACAGTTCAATCTTTGCTTTTTCAGCCGCTTCTTTGACACGCTGCATGGCTAGAGGATCATTCTTAAGATCAATACCCTGTTCTTTTTTGAATTCATTAACCAAGTAATTAATCATTCTGTTATCGAAGTCTTCACCACCTAGATGAGTGTCACCATTTGTCGCAAGCACTTCGAAGGTTTTTTCGCCATCAGCTTCATCAATCTCAATGATTGAAATATCAAATGTACCACCGCCCAAGTCATAAACTGCAACGGTGCGGTCACCTTCGTTTTTATCAAGACCGTATGCTAGTGCAGCTGCTGTTGGCTCGTTAATAATACGTTTAACTTCTAAACCAGCGATACGACCTGCATCTTTTGTTGCTTGACGCTGTGCATCGTTAAAATAGGCAGGGACTGTGATAACCGCGCCAGTAACCTTCTCACCTAGGAAGTCTTCCGCTGATTTCTTCATTTTCTTTAGAATTTCAGCTGAAACTTGAGATGCAGACATTGATTGACCTTTTGCTTCAACCCACGCGTCACCATTCTCCGCTTCTACGATTTTATAAGGCATGATTTCAATATCACGCTGCACTTCTTTATCTTTGAAGCGACGTCCAATCAGACGCTTAATTGCAAACAATGTGTTTTCAGGGTTGGTTACAGCTTGACGCTTTGCTGGTTGACCAACCAATGTCTCACCATCGGTATACCCTACAACAGATGCTGTTGTACGTTCGCCCTCTGCATTTTCGATAATACGAGGTGTCTCTCCATCTAATACAGAAACACAAGAGTTAGTTGTACCTAAATCGATGCCAATAATTTTACTCATAATAATACCCTTATTAATTTGCATAAGATTTCTTGTGCAAATTTTAAAACTTTAAGTTTGATTTCGGAAAATCAAAATTCATTCTGCTTATTTCTAATTAATATATTGAGTAATGACGATCGAGAACCAATGAGTAAAGCCTCATTGAATGTTCATCATTCTTCTCATCGCAAAACACGAACTACAAAAGAGGCAGTACCTCTACGTAATTAAGCGAGCAAGGTTACCTAAATCAGCCTATCGCCCTGTGTTGATGAGAAGAAGTTTAAGTAAGCAGGAAAGGAAAATCATAATGTAACCGTAAAGTATCAATAACCCCTGCAAAACCCCTTATAAACAGGTGCTTAATCAGGATTGTTTATAATTATTTTATGCCGTTTTAGCATTGTTTTATGAGTTCTTAATAACAGAAGAGGTGAAGTTATCAAGTTTGATTGAGTATCAAGAAGGGGAATCAAATGAAAAAAAATCCAGAGGCTTCATCGAAGTCTCTGGATTTTTAAATTTGGCTTGAGCGCTGCTTGAATTAAGCGTTTTCTTGCTTAGTCTCTTGCTGCTCTGCTTGTTTCTTTTGTTCAGCTTCATTTGCTTTTTCTTCGTGGTTTGAACCACCACATCCGCCACAACAGCTCATAATCATGTTCTCTTTGGTTGTATTTAAGTAACTCAGTAAGGTCATAATATTAAAGATGCATTTTAAATGCAACTTTAATATTGATCGAATTTCCCACTTGTTATCTTGGAGTATTTAAGCTTTTGGTTTTATTAGAATTGGTAAGTACAACACAACGAAACAACTGTATGCAGCGACCCACAGAGCACTGGATAAGGTGATGATAGAGACAATATTATGGGTAAAGTACCCGCCAAACACTCGCACAATAAAGGCAAAGACAATGGCGATTAACGCCGCGGTCATTATTTTTCCAATCGCGATAGTTCGACCGGTATGTCCTAGCGACACACGTGAGATCATCGACAAGATCATCACACCCATTCCACCAACGGTTAAGGCATGAATGGCTTGTGATTGCGTGACTAATGGCGAGATAATCGAAACACCAAATAAGATCAGCCCTAATGAAATAGCCCAATAACTAAGGTGTAAAGACCACACAAGCGGCGTCTTAAAAGCCACCCATATTTTCCACCTTACTGCCCTAAGCGCATTTGCCACACCACTGACAATAAACACGGTAGCAACGATGCCTTGTGCAACTGGAAGTATCTGAAAGCTCAGCACAACGGCGATGATCGTGCTGACTATGCTCAGCTTTTCAAGCCATGGTAATGAAGGAGTTCGTGGTGTCTTTGTGCCATTTGCGGTAAACATAGGGAAGACTCGTCCCCCCATAATGCACATCACTAAAGTGACCAACAGCACCATGCTTGTACTAGCTTGTGGAATCAAAGCTGGTTGATTAAATAGAACACCATAATGCATTGCGGCATTGGCAACCGTCATTAGCAGCAAGATAGGAATGAACAGTAAGTTTCGCCAAAGTTTCACACTGATAATATTGTGAGCAAGAGAGATCATAGCGATGGGCAGAAACAGTAAATCAAGCGCAGCTATTAACCATGGACTTAGAACTCCAGGCAAGAACATTGCCACTCTCGCGCACAACCAGATAGCCAGAAGTAACATCAATCCACGCCCATTAATACTGCGGACACCCGTCCAGTTTTGTACGGCCGTCAATAGAAAACCAACCACGACCGTGGCAGAAAAACCAAACAACATCTCATGAATGTGCCACCACATTGCTCCGCCATAAACATTTAGAGTTGCGCTGCCATTCCAAAAAGCGGCCCAACCAACTAATGCCGCAATACTAAAAAGTGACGCAAACAAAAAAAATGGTCGAAACGCGAGTTCAAAAAATGCCGTCATTGAGACGCCGCTATTGGGGTTTTCATTTAAATCTTTCATCATCATAAACCTAGTGAGTAAACCAAAACCTGCTTACTTTTAAATAACTTCAACAGCCAAGAGTTGTCCTAACTTATAGCTGTGCCCTTCGCCGAGAAGATCTTGCAAGCTATAAGCGTCTAAGCTTTTGTAAAAACACTCTTGAGCTTCAGCAAAGATAGTTTTCAATTGGCAATTTGGTGTAATGACACAACTATTATCTTCGCCAAAGCATTCAACCAAGTTACGCTTATCTTCTAACTCTCGAACTAACGTACCTATGTTGATCTGACTAGGAGGGCAACTTAGTTTCAAGCCACCATTTTTGCCTCGGGTGGCGATTAAATGCCCTTTGAGGTTAAGTTGCTGAACAATCTTCATTAAATGGTTTTTAGAAATGCCATAACTGTTAGCAATGTCGCCAATGGTGCTAAGAGATTGGTTGTTGATCGCTAAATAGATCAAAACTCGCAGGGAGTAGTCGGTATAACGCGTGATATGCATAGTGGGGTATTTCACTTTATAAGATGCATTCATTATGAATCTTATAGTCATTAAAGGCAAGATTAACCCTAATCGAAGACTCGTGGCTACGTACCAACAAGCTAATGCTTAAGCCTTAGACTGCGTTTATGGCAACTCTGGGTTCGCTCTTTTAACATTCGCCAAAGATACTCAAGCTTCAAAACAGAAAGGAGCCAACAAATTCTTTGATGAATTTTCACCCCAACAATATAAAAATGCACAAACTTGTTCATAAACAAAGCAGTCAGTCTTTGTAGGGGTTTACAAGCGCAGCACACCCTTATATTATTCTCGCCACTGGAGGGATGGCTGAGTGGTCGAAAGCACCGGTCTTGAAAACCGGCAACCGTTAATAGCGGTTCTAGGGTTCAAATCCCTATCCCTCCACCACATTAAAGAAAGCCGCTGAGAAATCAGCGGCTTTTTTGTATCTGGAGATCACACAAGCTCACCGCTCAACTGCTGACAGTAAATGCGGCCTTCAATAACTGCATATGAATCGGCACCAGATCTTGATGTTGAGTGCGATACCCGCCACCCACAACACACGCCATTGGAATAGATTCTGATTTCGCTAATTCAATCATGAAGCAGTCGCGTTCAAATATCCCTTGCGTAGAAACATTCAAGTAACCCAGTTCATCGTCTTTATGAATGTCGATACCTGCATCATAAATAATGAGATCAGGTTGATGGTGAACAATCGCTAACTTAGTGACTTGTACAAAACAACGTAAAAACTCTTCATCTTCTGTTTCACGGCTTAATGGCACATCTAAATCGGATAACGGTTTGCGTGCAGGGAAGTTCTTATCGCAGTGAAACGACAAAGTAATGATGTCGTCACTACCTGCGCATAACGTTGCAGTACCATCACCATGGTGAACATCGCTGTCGACGATAAGCACTTTATCGATATGTTCAAAGGTCAGCGCATGTTTTGCCGCTAACACCAGATCGTTCAACAAACAAAAGCCGCTACCAAAATCATGGTGTGCGTGATGATAACCACCACTCAAATGAATCGCGAAACCACTCTCTATCGCCATTTCAGCGGCTAAGCAAGTTCCACCACTTGAATAAAGCGTTCTCTCAATAAGTTGTTCACTCCACGGGAAACCGATGCGTCTCATTTTGGCCGCGGGCAAATTACCAGAAACAAGCAAATCCACATACTCACTATCGTGAACCTGTTTTACCTGTTCAACCGAAACCGGCGTAGGCTGGAAGATTTCAAACTGGCTCTTCCATAGAGGATCGCTATCCATTAACGCTTCAACAGCACTGTGTAACAACTGATATTTGTTGATTGGGTAACGATGACCTTCTGGTAAAGGTAACTGCGAATAGATTGGGTGGTAAATTAAAGGAATCATAATCAGGTTAATTGCGTATCTTTCTCAAAATCATAACAGTCTCAGCCTAGGCGACAACCTTAATTAATGATAATAGTTATCATTAATTTAATTTTCAAAAAGAGACACCAATGAAAAGCCTAATACTCATCTTTGGGGTGATCTGCGGCTCAATGGCAGCAGTAATGATTTTTGTAGGAATGCTAATGGCCAGTTGGTGGAGCGTTGATTTTCTCGTGTTAAGCCATCAAACTTAACTAATTGAACTAAAAAGGAATCACCATGAGCGTTATTTTCATTACTGGAGCAAATCGCGGCATTGGCTTGAGCCTAACCCAGCAGTACTTAAAAGGTAACCACAAAGTGTACGCGACTTATCGTGATGCCAATTCAGCAAAAGAACTGCTCTCTCTCGCAGACCACAACAGCAACCTGACCTGTATTCAATTAGAGATAACCGATTATCAAGCAGTAGGCCAACTCCCTTCGCAAATGGAACCGATTGATATCTTGATCAACAACGCTGGCTACTATGGTCCTAAAGGTTATGGGCTGGGTAATACCGATGTCGAAGAGTGGCGCCGTGTATTCGAAGTCAACACTATTGCTCCGCTGAAACTTGTCGAAACGCTATTACCTCTGCTCAAAAGTGGTAATGTGAAGAAGATCGCTTGTCTGTCTTCAAAAGTCGGCAGTATGACAGAGAACACATCAGGCGGTGGTTACATCTACCGTTCGTCTAAAGCTGCTCTCAATTCAGTTGTGAAGAGTTTAAGTAACGACCTAACCCAAGACGGCTTTACTGTGTTGGCACTACACCCAGGCTGGGTACAGACCGAAATGGGCGGGCCTAACGCTTTGATAGACACCGACACCTCTGCTTCAGGCCTTATCAACGTTATAAAATCATCGAACACCGAAGTGAGTGGTCACTTCTTTAATTTCGATGGCACTGAAATCGATTGGTAGTCATTTTATGAATGTTCGCCCTCTCTCAAACTTACCAAGACGTCTAATACTATTTTTTCTTACTATGGCGCTTTCTGGATGTTTTAATGATAGTCCCGGCGACATCTTCGATGACTATCAGACCAAGATAGCCAGAGTACAAGATGCCGATGAATTGGAAGACAGTTGGGAATTTGAAAGCTTACCGAGAAAGCGAGAACTGTTTATCGAAGTTCCTTCGCTCTCTATCGGGCTTATCGACAGCTATCAACTTCGTCAGTGTGGGTTGTTCAATCTGATTGCGGAAAGAAACTCCGTACTTGGAAAAGTTGCGGACGAGTTTCGTAATTACGATTATCAAGTCGCCCTCATTAAAGGTATCGGTAAATGTCTATCAGTTAGTGAGTTAGACATCAATATCGTTGAACTACTGAAAGATATCGAGCAACAGAAACTCACGCAGCTCCCCTTGCACAAATGGAACCTCATCTATACCAGTGAGGCAATGCAATCCCAAATGCGCAGTAGTCAGTGGTTACGTGCTGATATTGGTGATCAGGTACGGCAAACCAGCGATGCCCTAAAACATATCAACAAAGCGTTAGACGCGCCGCTCGTTTCCGGCGAGACCACTGAGGTTCAAGAAGTATTAGAGAAGAGTTCGACCCTTGGGGATTTGTATTATTCGCTAGCTCGTGCTTCGGTTGAACTTGATACTATCACTAAACAGCTGACAACTTTTGATGGCAACATCATCTGCGGTAAGCAACGAGACACAACGAAATTTCGCTACCTTAACAATGTGTTCGAGCAACAATATATTGGTCAGGTTCAACCTTACATGGCGCAACTGGATGGCTATTATCAGCAGTTAGCCCCGCAACTTGCCCTGTTTGACGCTCAGTCTGAACTGCACAGTTATTACTTTCCTATCCAAGATGCACATCAAGCCTTTCGAACATCAACTCGCCGCCATGTAGACTACTGGCAGAAGTTATTTGAGCGCTGCGGGCGCAAAGTCGGTCGTTAATCCCGGCTACAAATATCAAATATCAAATATCAAATATCAAATAATGGACAGTTGTTGATCTCAGTTCCTAACAATTAATTCTTAGCTTTTAGTACCTTTCTTAGCGTAAGTCTTCTTCCTTGTCCCACCAGCTTTACGGCGCTTAAAGGCCGGTCTTTCCACTTTAGGAAGATGACGCAGTGACTCAGGGACTTCTCCCGTTTTCACTTTACCCATCAAACCATCAATCTTACTTTCTAATGCTTGCATGAAAGGTTGATACGCTTGGTTTCGTTCAGCCATTCCTTGCAACTGATGCTCCCAGTGAGCCGTCATGTCGGGAAAGGTCGAGTCCTCAGGTAAAGCATTAATCAAGCCTCTTCCCGCCGGGCTACTGTGGATGCTTTTACCTTGTCGCGTTAACAGTTGTCTCTTGAATAAAGTATCTAGAATACCCGCTCGGGTTGCTTCTGTGCCAAGGCCATCGGTCTCTTTCAAAATGGCTTTAAGGTCTTTGTTCGCGACAAAACGCGCAATACCTGTCATCGCTTGTAGCAAGGTCGCTTCCGTGAAGTGTTTTGGTGGCTCAGTCTTTTTGTCTCCAATAATTCCTTCACGGCAATTGAGTACCGTTCCTTTATCTAATGGAGGCACCGTATCCGTACCATCACCTTTCTCTTCAGTATCCGTTTTGCCCATTAACACTTTCCAACCTGGATTGATAAGCTGACGTCCTTTGGCAATGAACACGCCACCAGCGATATCAAAAACTAACTTGGCATCGGCAAAAATGGCAGACGGGTAGAATTGCATTAGATACTGACGAGCAATTTGCTGATAGATTTTCATCTCATTGGCAGACAGGCCATTCACCGATGATTTCTTCGGTGTTGGGATTATCGCGTGGTGAGCATCAACCTTGCTGTCGTTCCATGCTTTTGATTTAAGAGAAAGATCCGCACCTTGAACACCACTTTGTAGCTCTTTCGCATTGTTAGCGATAGCATCCACGACCGACTCTCTTTGTGAGTAGTGATCTTTAGGTAGATAGCGGCTGTCAGAACGTGGGTAAGTGATGAGTTTGTGCTTCTCGTACAACGACTGACAAGTGTCGAGTACCTGTTGAGCACTCATACCAAAACGCTTAGACGCATCAATTTGCAAAGCTGACAACGAATAAGGCAACGGCGCAGCTTGTTTACTTTGCTTTTGCTCTGATTCCGTCACCGTCGCGGGTTGGTTCGTAATTCGGTTAGCAACGTTCTCAACCAGCTTTCGATTGAGCACGCGGCCTTCTTCATCTTGCCATGGTTTACATGCTTCGCTTGGTTTCCAACGCGCTCGAATATCAAAGCTCTGGCCGTTATTTTGATAAGGGATCAAAGCATGCAGAGTAAAGTAATCTTTCGGAATGAAGTTTTCGATTTCTTCATCACGTCTCACCACCAAACCAAGTACAGGGGTTTGCACTCGCCCTACTGACAACACGCCTTGGTAACCGGCTTTTTGACCAAGCAAGGTGTAAGCACGAGTCATGTTCATACCATACAGCCAATCAGCTCTAGAGCGTGCTAAAGCGGAAATAGACAGTGGGATAAAATCGCGATTGCTGCGCATTTGAGAGAGCGCACGCTTCACGGCTGGTAAGTTCAAATCGCTGATCAGCAGCCTGTCCATCGACTCTTTCTTGGCCTTGGACACCTTGCAGTAGTCGATCACTTCATCGACTAGCAGTTGCCCTTCTCTATCCGGGTCACCCGCATGGACAATTTGTGTCGCGTCCTTCAATAGCTTTCGGATCACCGTGAGCTGTTTGCTTGACGTCTTACGAGGCCTCAACTGCCATTGTTCCGGCACGATGGGAAGATCGGCTAAGTTCCACTTCTTATAACGGTCATCATAAGCGTCCGGCTCAACCTGCTCCAATAAGTGTCCAATACACCAAGTCACCACATCCCCATTGCCACATTTGATAAACCCTTGGTCTTTCTTCTGTGGATTCGGTAGTGCGGCGGCAATCGCGCGGCCTAGGCTTGGTTTTTCAGCAATGATAAGACGAGACATGTTTTTCCAGATGCTACAAACAATTAGGGCCACATTATCTAATGTGGCCCTAATAAATCAAGGAAAACTGGTTGTTTACACAGTTAGCATTCACAATTCGTTGTATAGCTATTTCCCTGAAGAGATCTATAAGAACTCGACAAATTTTGAGAAGTCGCGCTCTGGGGCTTTCATTGGTGTACAACCCGGTGTGCCTAGGTATAAGAAACCAACAATTTCGTCGTCGCCTTCTAGGCCAAATGCTTGATGAACTTCAGGGTGGAACATCCATTTACCTGAACGCCAAAAGCCTTGGAAACCTTGTGCAACTGCGGCCATTTGCATTGCTTGTGCAGCGCAACCCGCAGACAAATGTTGCTCGAATGCAGGCACTTTGTCGTGTTCAGTCACTTTTGCGATGACAGTGATAACCATAGGTGCTCGAAACGGCGCTTTCTTTACTTTATCAATCACCGCTTCTTCGCTTTTGTCCGCTTCAGCGGCACGAACCAAGATGTCAGAAAGTTTTTGTAACCCTGAACCTTGTGCGATAACAAAGCGCCACGGTGTCAGTGCGCCGTGGTCTGGAGCTCGTAAACCCGCTTTGATGATATTTTCTAACGCAACACCTTCAGGTGCCGGATCAGAGAGTTTTGCGATTGAGCGTCTGTTGAGCAATAGATCCAAAGCATCCATTTGAAGTCCCTACTAATTCTTTATTATTTGTATACTTGAACTGTAGCACAGAATACAAACGATAATAAATCTCAACGGCTGTCCATTTTAAACAATATTTGAAACAGTATTGGAAACAATAAAGGCTCCTAAATCTATGACTTAGGAGCCTTATTTCTCTGTCTAGTTCGAGCTTATTTACCCATCTAGTTCAGCTTATCGAACGAGAGTACTCTGCTTGTTGTTAGAGCTTAATCGCTAACTCTACACCTTGGCGAATCGCACGAACTGCATCCAGTTCACCCGCGTAATCAGCGCCGCCGATGACGTGAAGCTTGCCACCGAACTCTTGCCACATATCTTCGAATGGACGAACTGAAACCTGACCCGCACACACGATAACGGAATCGGCATCCAGTACCTGTTCTTTTTTGCCAACGCTAATATGCAGGCCTTGGTCATCAATTTTGTTGTAGCTCACACCGCCAAGTAGGTTCACACCACGTTTTTCTAGCGTTCGCTTGTGAATCCAACCTGTGGTTTTGCCCGGTCCTTTACCTACGCGACCCGCTTTACGCTGCATCACCCAAACCGTTTTATCGCTGAACGAATCAGGGTAAGGATAAAGTCCACCAGGGTGTTCCATATTCTTATCAATGCCCCACTCATGCAGCCAGTCGTCCAAGCTGTGAGAAGTCGGCTCTGTCAGCATAGTTGCCACATCAATACCAATACCACCAGCACCAACAATCGCGACTTTTTCGCCTACTGGTGTCTTTTCACGAATCAAGGTTTGATAATCGATCACGTTTTCTTGGTCAATGCCTTCAATATCAAGCTTTCTTGGCTCTACACCTGCAGCCATCACAACTTCATCGTACTTCAACAACATCTCAAACGTCGCTTCAGTATCGAGTTTAAGATTCACACCTGAGGCATCGATTTGGTTTGCAAAGTACCGAATGGTTTCTCTGAACTCTTCCTTGCCCGGTATCTGCATTGCCAATCTGAATTGGCCGCCGATACGATCATTTTTCTCAATGAGATCAACATTGTGCCCACGCTGTGCCAACGTTGTCGCACAAGCTAAACCCGCGGGACCAGCACCAACAACGGCAATGGTCTTAGGTGCTTGAGCTGGTTGAACAACAATTTCTGTTTCGTAGCAAGCGCGTGGGTTAACCAAACAGCTCGCTCTTTTACCTTTAAATACGTTATCAAGGCAGGCTTGGTTACAGCCGATACAGGTATTAATGAAACGAGCTTGATCTTGCGCTGCTTTATTAACGAAATCTGGGTCAGCCAAGAAAGGACGAGCCATTGATACCATGTCGGCCTGTCCTGAACTGAGGATACGTTCGGCCTCTTCTGGTGTGTTGATTCGGTTACATGTCACCACTGGGATCGACACGTATGGTTTTACTTTTTCCGTCACCCAAGAGAATGCCCCTCTTGGCACCTGTGTTGCGATAGTCGGAACACGAGCTTCATGCCAACCAATACCGGTATTAATAATGGTCACGCCCGCTTCTTCTAACTTCTGAGCCAGAAGTACAACATCTTCAAACGTGCTGCCTTGTTCAACCAAATCCAGCATCGACAGTCTAAAAATGATAATAAAATCATCACCAACGGCTTCACGAATCGATTTGACGACTTCTAATGGGAAGCGCATGCGTTTTTCATACGAACCGCCCCACTCATCGTAACGCATGTTGGTACGCTTACAGATGAACTGGTTAATCAAGTAGCCTTCAGAACCCATGATCTCAATGCCGTCATAGCCAGCAACTTGAGCTAGCTCCGCACTATTGGCAAAAGCACCGATGGTCTTTTTAATTTGACGCGGGCTCATCTCGCTCGGGGCAAACTTAGCGATTGGCGCTTTAATACCCGAAGCACTTTGCGCGAATGGGTGCATTGCGTAGCGCCCAGCATGCAACAACTGAAGCGCAATTTTACCACCATGCTTATGCACGGCTTCGGTAACAACTTGGTGAGCTTTAGCGTGCTTAACTTTACTGAATTCAGCACTAAACGGGGTCAATCTGCCACGTAAATTAGGAGAAAAGCCACCGGTAACAATAAGGCCAACGCCTCCTTTAGCTCGCTCTTCATAAAACGCGGCGAGTTTGTGCAGGCCTTCTTTGTTTTCTTCTAAACCAGTGTGCATTGATCCCATCAATACACGGTTACGTAATTGAGTAAATCCAAGATCGAGTGGTTCAAGTAAATGTGGGTACATGGCAGACATCACTTCTATTATTTTTATCCTTGTGGTCAGACCACAATATAACTCAATCACCAAAAGTTCAAACAACCGTTTACATTTTTGTAACACCGATCATAATGCAGGACGCATTAATCGTTCAAAAGTCCTAGGGGCTGTTGACCTTTCGAGCTGGGTTTTGCAGCATCTTGTGGGCAATTTATACAAGGAAGAGACTTTGACGTGTAGCTGGCCTACATGAAAAGCCGATAAAGCAGTAGAAATGAACCACAAGGGCTGCCCGAAGGGTTCGGCTAAAATCGTTTTATGCTTTGTTGAAGAATATTTGCTTAGAATGACTAGGCTACATACTCTTCGCCGCGCCTAAAACGATTTTATCTCGAACAAAACTTAACCACGAAAGATCAAAAGCCCCTATTCTGTCTACACTTAATGAGAATATATATCGATTAACAATTCTTGGTGTAGTTTGAGCTAGGGAATTATCGTAGGATATTAAGCAGTTCATATTATTGAGATTAATAGTACTGCTGCTTGTTAAAGCGACGTAATCTCACTGCGGAGACAGAATGAAAAAAATATTCAAATTTATAGGCATGATCTTTAAAGGGATTTGGAAGCTCATCACGTTTGTGCGTCTTGCGCTTGTTAACCTGTTCTTTTTACTCAGTATCGCCATCATCTACTTTGTGTACTTCCACTCGGATACGGCTCAACCGACCGTTCCACAACAATCGGCTTTAGTGCTTAATCTCTCAGGTCCGATTGTTGAACAAAGCCGCTACATTAACCCGATGGATTCCGTGACAGGCTCACTGCTTGGTAAAGACCTTCCAAAAGAGAACGTCTTATTTGATATCGTTGAAACGATTCGCTACGCCAAAGATGATGAAAACGTTACGGGTATCGTTCTAGCGCTTAAAGAGTTGCCAGAAACCAACCTGACTAAGCTTCGTTACATAGCTAAAGCGCTAAACGAGTTTAAGGCAACGGGTAAACCTATTTATGCGGTGGGTGATTTTTACAACCAAAGCCAATATTATTTAGCCAGCTACGCCAATAAAGTCTTCCTGTCACCCGATGGTGGTGTGCTCCTTAAAGGCTACAGCGCTTACTCGCTTTACTACAAAACCTTATTAGAGAAGCTAGACGTGAACACACATGTGTTCCGTGTGGGCACTTATAAGTCTGCAATCGAACCTTTCATCCGCGATGACATGTCGGACGCGGCGAAAGAATCCGCTTCTCGTTGGTTAAGCCAACTTTGGGGTGCGTATGTCGATGACGTGAGCAACAACCGTCAGATCGACGCGAAAACACTAAACCCAAGCATGGACTCTTTCTTAAAAGATCTTGAGTCAGTTGATGGCGATATCGCGAAACTGGCAGAGAAGCTTGGTTTAGTTGATGAACTGGCGACTCGCCAGCAAGTACGACTAGAGCTTGCTGAAGTATTCGGTAGTGATGGTCAAGACAGCTACAACGCGTTTGGATACTACGAATACCGTACAACAATGCTTCCAGACATAACAAGTGAATCGCACGATGTCGCTGTGATTGTTGCCAGCGGCGCAATTATGGATGGTAAGCAACCGCGTGGCACTGTTGGCGGTGATACAACTGCAGCGCTACTTCGCCAAGCTCGTAACGACGATCAAGTGAAAGCTGTCGTGCTTCGAGTCGATAGCCCAGGTGGCAGCGCATTTGCTTCTGAAGTTATCCGCAATGAAATAGAAGCCATTAAGCAAGCAGGTAAGCCTGTTGTTGTTTCGATGTCTAGCCTTGCCGCTTCTGGTGGTTACTGGATCTCGATGGGCGCGGATAAAATCCTAGCTCAACCAACCACATTAACCGGTTCGATTGGTATCTTTAGTGTGATCACGACCTTCGAAAAAGGTTTGAACGGTATTGGCGTTTATACTGATGGCGTTGGCACCTCACCTTTCTCAGGCCTTGGTGTTACGACTGGATTAAGCGAAGGTGCTAAAGACGCTTTCCAAATGGGCATTGAAAATGGTTACCGCCGTTTCATCAGCTTAGTTGGCGAGAATCGCGGCATGGAAGTAAACGCCGTCGATAAGATCGCTCAGGGTCGAGTATGGACAGGTCAAGATGCGATGCAAAAAGGCCTAGTGGACGAAATCGGTGATTTTGATGATGCGATTGTGGCAGCCGCTTCACTTGCCGAGCTAGAAAGTTACAATATCTACTGGGTGGAAGAGCCTCTTTCAACAACTGAACAATTTATTCAGGAATTTATGAATCAAGTTCAGATGTCGGTAGGTCTTGATATTCAATCGATGATACCAAGTAGTTTACAGCCTGTTACTCAACAGTTAGCTCAAGATAGCCAGCTGTTAGGCAACTTTAACGACCCGCAAGGTCGTTACGCCTTTTGCTTAAACTGCCAAGTTCAATAAGTTAAACCAATAACTCAATAATCAAGAGGCGCCTCTGTGTGAGGCGCCTCTTTTTATTGCATGATAATTCGCTATAATCGCCCTCCTGTTCCCTATATCACACTAAGTATTAATCGCCATGGAAAGAAAACACATCTATATCGCGTACACCGGCGGCACAATTGGCATGCAGAAATCTATTGATCACGGCTATGTTCCTGTCGCTGGTTTTATGGATAAGCAACTCGCTGGCATGCCCGAGTTCCATCGCCCTGAGATGCCTGAATACACCATTCATGAATACTCTCCATTGATGGACTCTTCAGATATGACGCCACTTGATTGGCAAACTATCGCTGACGATATCCGCGCGAACTACGATAAATACGATGGTTTCGTTATCTTGCATGGTACTGACACAATGGCTTACACCGCTTCGGCGCTGTCTTTCATGTTAGAAAACCTAGGCAAACCTGTGATTGTAACGGGCTCTCAGATCCCGTTAGCAGAGCTACGCTCAGATGGGCAAGCAAACTTGTTGAATGCACTGCACCTTGCGGCGAACTACCCTATCAATGAAGTAACACTGTTTTTCAACAACAAATTGATGCGCGGTAACCGCAGCACAAAATCACATGCAGACGGCTTCAATGCCTTTACTTCTCCAAACCTGAATCCATTGCTTGAAGCGGGTATTAATATCCAACTTGGCAATAACGTGCAGGTAAACAAACAACCTGAAGGGGCTTTCAAGGTTCATAACATTACTCCGCAACCAATCGGCGTAATCACTATGTACCCTGGCATCTCACACGAAGTGATCCGTAACACGCTTCTACAGCCTGTTAACGCAATGATTCTGCTTACTTTTGGGGTTGGTAATGCACCACAAAATCCAGAACTGCTTCAGCACCTGAAAGATGCCTCAGAACGAGGTGTTATCGTGGTCAATCTAACTCAGTGTTTGGCTGGTAAAGTCAACATGGGGGGTTACGCGACAGGTTGTGCACTAGCGGAAGCGGGTGTAGTCAGTGGCTTTGATATGACACCAGAGGCGGCGTTAGCAAAACTGCACTACTTATTAAGTCAAAACCTGAACTACGAAGAAGTGAAAGCTCAGATGCGACAAGTGTTGCGTGGTGAAATGAGCTTATAAGCTTGTTTTGCTATTCGTTGAACCAAGAGCTTCGTGTTAGTAATAATTTTCGCAGTTAACAATATTTTCTTAGTTAACAATATATTCGCAGTTAACCATAGTCTTCGTAGTTAACAATGTATTCCTAGTTAGCAATAGTATTCGTAGTTAACAGGAGCTTTCGTAACTAGCAGAAGCTTTCATCATTAACAAAAGCCTTCACGTGAGCTGAACCTTCACGTAAATCAAAAGTGTTTAACGTGAGCTAAATCGTTTAATTGCTTATAAATAAACAGCTTAGTAACAAAGGGGTGGCACAGTGCCACCCCTTTGTTGTAATTTAAACTTAATGATTCGGGTTAACCCTAACAATATCGTCTTGGTCTGATTTAAACTGCTTTTTTAGTTCAGACTTGGATTTGAAGCTAATTTCACCACCAGCTGCAATTGTCATATGTTGAGCTTCGGAGTTATGTTTAGATTGGTATAACATAACAGCCTGCATACACGAGTCGCGTTGTTCTTTAGAGAGCGCCGTACCTTCTGGCCATTTTCCAGTTTCAACTGCGAAAGTTAAACGCTCGTAGACCTCAGGTGTCATTGCGCTAAGAAGTTGTTCTGCATCCATGATAAAGCCTTAGTTTTAACAATTTTCACCAGAAAATAACCCGTAATAGAATTGAGTCAAGAACCTGACCAAAAATAAGTGTATTTGATCACAAGTGAAGGAATATGAAAATTATGAAATGGTTGGCAGTTGGCATATTGCCTCTCACTCTGGTTGGGTGTCTTGAAGGAAATAAAAACACAGAACAGTTGTGCCAAAGTAACCCGACGTTACAGTGCGAGCAATTGAACATGAACGATGGACAATGCCGTGTCGCACGTACCGACCTCATATGGCATCGATTTGAAGTTCAAAAGCAGCCAACCGAAACCAACAAAATTAAAGAGTTCGAGTTAATCACTGCTTATAAAAAATGTTTAGAGCTTGCCGCCCAGATCGAGACCATTGATCAATCCAAACTTCAAGAACGTCGTTTTACCGCATTAATGCACAGTATTGAAGAATCCGAACGAATCGTGACTGAGCTATCTCAATCAGATACGCCAGAAACACTGTACTTCTTGTGGTCGCAAACTGGGGATACCAATGCAAGGCGCAGTTTCTTACAGTTGGAAGGCAAAGAAGCATTAAACACAGCAGAGATGCAATATGCGCTAGCCACCTTTTATACCACCAGGGATCACGCGAAGACGCTAAAGCTACTCAACAATGCCCTGACCTTATCTAATGACTCGACCGTTAACACTGAAATATTTAAGTCAATGGCCAGTATCAATCATAGCTTAGGTCATAGGGAGAAAGCGTACATGTGGGCAATGGTAGCCAAAGAATTTAATGTGCCGATAGCTTCTGAATCAGAACTGGCTGTTCTCTATAACTTTGAAAAGCCAAAATACAAACAATTAAATCAAGACGCCGACAAAATAGTCGAAGCCATTGAAGATGGGATTTACAGCTCTTCTATTGTCCCTAACTACTAAACCCATCATTTACACGCTTTCTATTTCCGAACTTTTTATTTCCTAGCTTTCAAAAAAAACAGCTACCTTTCTGGTAGCTGTTTTTATTTGTACTAGAGTTTATTCTGAAATCTTGGGCTGTTCAGTAGTCCTTAATCGACAAGTACGACCTGTAAGGATTAAACAATAGTTACAAGTTATTTCGTACTTTTGTCATTTTTGTTGAAAATTAACGACACAGAATTAACACAGAATCGTTCACCTGTTGTCTGCGGGCCATCAGGAAAAACGTGACCTAAATGGCTATCACATGCAGTACAACGGATCTCCACACGCTTCATTCCGTGACTTAGATCCTCTATATAGCGTACCGCTTCATCACTTACTGGGGCATCAAAGCTTGGCCAACCACACCCAGAGTCATATTTGTTATCCGACAGAAACAAAGGGCTTTCACAGCATGTGCAGCTATAGACACCAGTGTTATGGTTGTGCAGTAACTTACCGCTATATGGGGCTTCAGTACCACGTTCACGGCACACAGAAAATTCGTCGTCCGTTAGGCGCTCACGCCAGTATTCATCAGGCTTTATCATATTTCCTCCCTTTTGAACCACGTTAATATCTCTCCACATTCTCAGTTATTATATTTACTTTTTTCTATAAAGGCTTGCATATCAGTCGTTTTGTAGCACATACTTTCTCACCAGGAAACATTGTACATATACACTCATAAGTGAATCATCATTTAGGGGTATTTTACCCAACTGGAAGGGTACAGAGCCACTTGCAATGGTCAATTTTCAACCACTTACGCCCAATTGTTAAGAAAAGCGTCGCTTTTTTTTGACATTAAACAAGTTAAGTCGGATTATCTATTGCAGATGTATACTGGATTCTGTAATTTTACTACCAGTTATCTTTAATCAGAAATTAAGTTGTGGAGCAACTACAATGACTATCAAAGTAGGTATTAACGGTTTTGGCCGTATCGGCCGTTTCGTATTCCGCGCAGCTCAAGAGCGTGCAGACATCGAAGTAGTAGGTATTAACGATCTAATCGACGTAGAGTACATGGCATACATGCTTAAGTACGACTCAACTCACGGCCGTTTCAACGGTACTGTTGAAGTTGAAGGCGGTAACCTAATCGTTAACGGTAAAACTGTACGTGTTACAGCTGAGCGTAACCCAGAAGATCTTAAGTGGGATGCTATCGAAGTAGACGTAGTTGCTGAAGCAACTGGTCTTTTCCTAACTGACGAGACTGCACGTAAGCACATCACTGCTGGCGCTAAGAAAGTAGTTCTTACTGGTCCTTCTAAAGATGCAACTCCAATGTTCGTAATGGGCGTTAACCAAGCATCTTACGCTGGTCAAGACATCGTTTCTAACGCTTCTTGTACTACTAACTGTCTTGCACCTATCGCTAAAGTACTTAACGATAAGTGGGGCATTGAGTCTGGTCTTATGACTACAGTTCACGCTACTACAGCAACTCAAAAAACTGTAGATGGCCCTTCTGCTAAAGACTGGCGCGGTGGCCGTGGTGCTTCTCAAAACATCATCCCATCTTCAACTGGTGCTGCTAAAGCTGTAGGCGTTGTTCTTCCAGAACTAAACGGCCTTCTAACTGGTATGGCTTTCCGCGTACCAACTGCTAACGTATCTGTAGTTGACCTAACTGTTAACCTTAAAGCATCTGCATCTTACGAAGAAATTTGTGCTGCAATGAAAGAAGCTTCTGAAGGCGAAATGGCTGGCGTTCTTGGTTACACTGAAGACCAAGTAGTATCACAAGATTTCATCGGTGAAGTTCAAACTTCAGTATTCGATGCTAAAGCTGGTGTTGCTCTAACTGACAAATTCGTTAAAGTTGTATCTTGGTACGACAACGAAATCGGTTACTCAAACAAAGTTCTAGACCTAATCGCTCACATCTCTAAGTAATTTCTTTTTAGAAATAGCTTTAGATAAGCATTAGCGAAGACTGTTTTGAGCAGACTTTGAAAAAGGCGACCTTAGTGTCGCCTTTTTAATACCTGCTATCTTTTCAACGTCTTGTAAACAAAGTCGATTTTGGAAACAAAACAGTGAAGTTCAATTCCAATACTGTCTAAGCTTGTTAATCACCTACTCACAAGCATCACTCTAGTCAGCATTTGAATTCAATTTCCTTAGAAGGATCATGTAATGGATTTATCTACTCTACCTGCACTGACTGTACTTTCTGATAACGTGACTATCGTTGAGCACGAAGGTGTAAAACTGGTTCGCGTTATCCACGATAAAGCAAACGCAGCTATTTCATTGTTTGGCGGCCATGTCGTGTCATTCCAACCACAAGGCCAAGAAGACCTTATTTGGATGAGCCAACAAGCTAAATTCGATGGAAAAACAGCCTTACGTGGTGGTATTCCAGTATGTTGGCCTTGGTTTGGTCGCATTGCTGCACCTGCTCATGGTTTTGCACGTTCAAGCGAATGGCAATTAGTTGAGCACCGTGAAAGCGAAGCCGGCGTTATTGTAAGCCTAGGCCTAAAGCCTAGCGAAGCGACTCTGGCAGTGTGGCCGCATCAGTTCGATGCTCGACTGAATGTTGAAATTGGTGACCAACTAAAAGTAACGTTGGACGTGAAGAATACAGATTCACAACCATGGACTTTCTCTGGCGCACTACACACTTACCTAAACGTTGGTGATATTCATAACACAACCACAACCGGTATGGGTGCTGAGTACATTGATAGCCTGCAAGGTGGTAAGATCTGCCAAGGTGGTTCTGAACTGGTACTAACCGACACGATTGACCGCGTTTACACACAACCAGAAGTGCAAATCTTTGTTGCTGACAAAAAGCTGGATCGCACGCTAACCGTTGAGAACCACGGTCATAACTCTGCAGTATTGTGGAATCCGTGGGCAGAAGGCGCTGCAGCCATGGGTGACATGCAAGATGACGGTTACCTAACCATGATGTGCGTAGAATCAACACTACACGCACCAAGCCTAGAAGCTGGTAAAACGCTACAGCCTGGCGAGAGCCACCAGCTGATTACGGTTATCTCTTCGAACTAAGCTTCTAGCTAATCGAATTAAAAAAATGCAGCTCATAGAGCTGCATTTTTTATTTCTCCTAACCTTACACGCATCGCCCAGCAATCAACCTCCTAACACAAGCCGATTTCCTCTCAGTTCAAATCCACGCCACGTCGAACTCATCACTCCGTTTTATAAATATAATTATCAATTCATTAATTATTATCAATTACTGCCGATAAATAAGTACCTATGATAGAAAGCTCAATAATAAACGTCCTTAAAACTACTTAACAACACCTCAATGAAGACAGGATAGTGAATTCATGTTCGAGAAATACAAAAATCAAAGTGTTGGCTTCCAACTTAAGTTGGTTATTTTACTTTGCTTGCTGATCGCCTTTGGTTCCATAGCAACACTCGTGTACCGAAATGCCTCACAGGTATTATTGGATAACACACTGAAAGAGCATCAATCAAAAGTTGAAGCAATGGCCAAAACCATCTCTGGTCAGTTTGATGCCTACCTGCATACCGCTAAAGTTTTAGAATCCACTTTTCGCAACGGTTACTTAGCAGGTGTTTATGTTGAAAGTTATGACGTTGAGTTCAACGGTCATTCAATTCCCAACATGACTCAATATGGTGAGAGCCTAATCAATGACACTAAACTCGTTGATAGCTTTACCCGCGACACCGGCGCCGTAGCGACCCTATTTGCCCCATTTGGCGACGACTTTATTCGTGTGTCTACTTCTCTTAAAAAACCTTCAGGCGAACGAGTCGTTGCAACCACGTTAGGGAAAAATCATCCAGGCTATAGCAAGCTCAAAAATGGCCAGCCTTATTACTCTCAAGTTAAGCTCTTCGGCCAACGTTACATCACCTACTATGCGCCTTTGACCAATGCTCAAGGCAAAGTAAACGGTGTCTCTTTCATTGGTTTGCCAGTCGAAGACGCGACTCAAAGCCTGTTTGAATCTTTACGCTCGGTTTCTTGGGGGGATACGGGATACACCATCATTGTGGATAACGAGAAAGATCATCAAGGCCAGTACTTACTGCACCCTACTAACGTTGGCGGTGGTAAATCGATTGTTGATGTTGCTGACTACGACGGTAACAAACCTTTCTATCAGATATTCGAACAGCAATCCGGATTGATTCTCTACCCTTTTGAATACCAAGGAACTGTAGGCGAAAAGTATCTCGTCTATACCGAAGTTCCAGGTTGGAATTGGAAACTACTTGGCGGCACTTTTATTAAGGAAGTGACCAAAGGTAGTGACGAACTGTTGAAGCTCATCGCTATAATTGCCACCTTGATTGCTGCCGCTACCATCGTCGCGTTAACCTTCGTGTTAAACCGTACACTGACGCCACTAACGACGTTAAACGAGTACATGCTACGTTTAGGAAAAGGCGAAGTGAGCCTGCATATTCCAAACAATGGCAAGCAGACGAAAAACGAGATCAGCAACCTAAATACTGGCGTTGCGAACATGGCTGCTCAATTGAATACACTCGTGGGCGAGATACGTACGACCAGTGATCAAGTTCAGAATAGCTCGAGCAGTGTGTCACAAGATGCCAGCCACAACTTGAGTCAATCTGATCGCCAGCAAGCACAGGTTGAGCAAGTCGTTACGGCCATTGAAGAGATGGCCACCTCTGCAGAATCTGTAGCCCAGCAAGTGAACAGCATTGCTGAAAATGTTCGCCTTGCAAATGAAGACAGCCAGAAAGGTTTAGAAGTCGTTGAAGGTGTGTGTATTGATGTTGCCCAACTGAATGATCAATTAGACAAATCAGCATCGGCCATCGAGCAAGTGAGTTCTGATAGCGAAAGCATTCAAACCGTCACCAAGATGATTGATGACATCGCAGAACAAACCAACTTACTTGCGTTGAACGCTGCGATAGAGGCTGCGCGTGCGGGTGATCAGGGTCGTGGTTTTGCCGTTGTCGCTGACGAAGTAAGAACATTGGCTCATCGTACACAAACGTCAGTGCAAGACGTAGTGAGCATCATCGAGAAGTTGAAATCTTCAACTAACAATGCCGTGAACCTGATGACACAAAGCCAATCGAATGCCAACCAAGTACTCGATAAAGCGCAAGAAGCCGGTACGGCTCTAGAGTCGATTGCCTCTCAAGTTGAATCTATTGCTTCTCAAGCTGAAACCATCGCTGCGACATCAGAAGAGCAAGCTCAGGTTTCTCAAGAAATCGCCGCAAACGCACATGCGATCAGCGACCTCAACCAGCAGAGCCGTGAAACTAGCGCTAAGACCTCTCACAGTGCTGATGAACTTCAAAAACAAGCTGAGTCGTTGAAGAACCAAGTTAACTTTTTTAGCTAGAAGCCGAGTTCACGGTTTCTATCAGTGACTTGCTCATAACCAATAGAGCCAACCATACGTTGGCTCTATCTCTTCACTAACAGGCTCTACCTATTCACAGATTGCCGTTAGCCAAGACAGCTGCGTTTATTCTAGCGCCCCACTATGCTTCCTGTTAAAATTTTGGACTTGAAATTTCTACCTCGAGTTCGCAATGACTTACCAATGCCCTTTGTGTCACCAACCTTTATCTCAAAACGATCGTACGTTTAAGTGTGAAAAGAACCATCAGTTCGACCTAGCGAAAGAAGGCTATGTCAATTTGATGCCAGCACACCACAAACGCTCAAAAGATCCAGGTGACAACAAAGAGATGATGCAGGCTCGTCGCCGCTTCCTTGAAGGCAACCACTACAATCCAATGCGCCAAGCCGTTGTTCGTTTATGCTCTAGCTATCTGCCAGAAACAGCCCCTAGCCTATTAGATATAGGTTGTGGTGAAGGTTATTACACCAATGAAATTGCGGTAAACCTTCAAGAAAAGAGTGGCGCTACTTTTGGTCTAGATATCTCTAAAATTGCTATCAAATACGCCGCTAAACGTTATCCTGCGGTCGACTTTTCAGTCGCTTCAAGCCATCGCCTGCCCTTTGCGGAAAATAGCTTAGACGGCATTCTACGCATTTACGCGCCTTGCAAGGCAGAAGAGCTGCAACGCACCATCAAAGACAATGGTGTGGTGATCACCGTGACACCTGCTAGCCGACACCTGTATCAGCTGCGTGATGCAATTTATGATGGCGTTCGTTTGCACGATGAAGATCCAGAGATGATCAAAGGTTTTACTCTTGAGCACCAAGAGCAACTAAACTATATGATGGAACTATCGGGGCCAGACGCATTCGACCTGCTACAGATGACACCGTTTGCTTGGAAAGCGAGTGAAGAATTTAAACAACAACTCACCGATGCAGAGCAATTCAACTGTGAAGCTGACTTTATGCTGCGAGTGTACCGCAAACAAATTTAATTGATATTGATTATCGTTTGCATTGAAATATCATCTTGCCTCCTTTAGTATGCGTGTTCTTCAAGGAGGCATTTCATGCAACGTATTATTCTTATCGGATTAGCGACCCTGCTTACAGCTTGTGCTAATCAACCTTCAAACAGCACTTCTCAACAAGTGGCTAACACGCAAACGCAAGCCGTTTCCACATTCTATGACTACCAATTCGCGTCTCCACAAGGCGAAACGCATTCTCTCAATGCATTACCTAAACAGTTGATTGATGCTGATGTGGTTCTTATTGGCGAATGGCACACTCACTCGGCAATCCATCGCTTTCAAACCGACTTCTTAAAAGCGCGCCGTAACGCCACATCAAACATCGCGCTTTCAATGGAACAATTCACTCGAGAGCATCAAGACACATTAAACCAATATCTAAATGATGAAATTGGCGAACAAGTTCTTATGTCTCAAGCGGCTGCTTGGCCAAATTACGAAAGTGATTATCGTGCGCTGGTTGAATTCGCAAAAGCCAACGATGTCGATATCATTGCGGCAAACGCACCAAAACCCTTTGTACAGTGTATCGGCCGTAAAGGATTATCCTATCTAGATCAGCTAACGACGGAACAACGTCAATGGATTGCTTCAGAAGTGGATACTGGCGATAGCCCCTACAAAGAAAAGTTCATGGCTTCGATGCATCACGGAACACCAGAGCAAACAGAAAAACAGTTTGCGGCTCAAGTAACATGGGACGAAACCATGGCAGAGTCGATTGTTGATTACCTCGCATCAAACCCAGACCAACAAGTGATTCATGTGGCCGGTAAGTTCCACACCGAAGGTGGTTTAGGGACTGCGGCCTCAATTTTGCGTCGTAACCCTGATTTGAAAATTGCCATCATCAGCCCAGTTGAAGAGATCTCATCGGATAGCAGTGACTATCAGCTTGAAGTTCTCTCGCCTCCGGCTCGCTTTGTTAAGAAAGAGAACCGAATGAAGGCATACAAGCACCTATCTAAGCGCGGATCCGATCTCAAGTGCGACTAAACTCGCTATCCATACTTAATCTTATTCAAGTTTAGGTCTGGCAAACTAAAAGCTTGTTCAATCGCGCCCTAAGATAAATATTGATATCGGCATAGGAATTGCTTAATTACCAAGCAGTTTTGATTAAGCAGACGAAGATATATTGTGCGAATAAAAAAACATCACCACGGTGATTAAATGCACAAGTTTTTCACACCTCTGCCGATACTATATTTAAGGATAGGTAAGGAGAGCGATATGACGCCAGTAGGAACGAGTAACACTCAGCTGTATTCACCTTCGCAAATGAACGCACAAGCTAAAAGCATTGAAGCTGACAAGCCTGCACCTCTTAAGGTTGAGCAAAATACCGTGAAGCTTTCTGACGAAGGCAAAGCCTTATTATCTGCCCTTAAAGAAATCGATAAAGAAGCGAAGAGAGTTGCAGCAGAGAATGAAACCGTAACGGATAAGGTTGAGTCATTTGCTCATGGTGCACTTGGTATGGATCACCCTGATAAAATTGAAGAAGAGGAAGATAACTCTTATTCAGCAGGGCAATACTTGTCCGCAGCGGCAACGGTTGGTGGCATTCTTCTCGCTCTTATTTAACCTTACCTCCCTTTACTGTACTCCTTTCTCTGCACCACGTGCATTGTCCCTATTGCACTGAGCCTCTTTCATTACAAAAAATCGATTTGTCGTCACGACAACAGACCCGATTTGTCCTAAAAAACGAGTTCACGACATAATTCCGCTCTCATTTTAATGGAATAATACTCGTGAAAAACTCTTTTGCGCTTATTGATAAGCCAACCTTTTTTGGTGCGATAGCACTCTTACTCACGATCATCTTCCCGCTGATTATGTTCCCTACGCAAGGCGCAGAATGGATTGCGGTCGCTAAAACCTTTATGACCGATCAACTCGGATTCTTATACTTAGCCCTTGGTCTCGCTGCATGTGCATTCATGGTTTACGTTGTGTTCAGTGATATGGGACAAATTAAACTGGGTGAAGCTGATGAAGAACCTGAGTTCAAAACCGCATCATGGGCTGCAATGCTTTTCTGTGGTGGTATCGGGGCAAGTATCTTGTACTGGGGTTGTATCGAGTGGGCTTACTACTATCAATCACCACCTTTCCAACTAGAACCTGGCAGTGAAGAAGCCGTTCGTTGGGCTGCGACCTATGGTTTATTTCACTGGGGTCCAATTGCTTGGTCTATTTACCTAATCCCTGCAATTCCAATTGCCTACTTTTTCTATGTACGTAAACAACCTGTACTAAAAATTTCTAGCGCATTGATGCCAGTATTAGGTGAACACCATAGCCGCGGCGTTGCAGGTAAAGTTGTAGATATCCTATTCATCTTTGGTCTATTAGGTGGCGCAGCAACAACGTTAGGTTTAGCAGCACCTCTTATTACTGAAGGTCTTAACCACCTATTCGGCTTGCCAAAAAATAACGTCACTCAAGTTATGGTGCTTCTGGTTTGTACTGCGATATTCGCATACTCATCGTATGCTGGTTTGGAAAAAGGCATCAAGATCCTCAGTAACATCAACTTCTGGGGCGCAATGGGACTATTGATATTCGTCCTAATCGCTGGCCCAACGATTTTCATGCTTGAGACGGGTCTAGACTCGATTGGTCGCCTGTTGTCTAACTTCTTTGTGATGGCAACGTGGGCAGAACCATTCGGCGGCTACGGTACGTTCGAAAATACGCATTTCCCACAAGATTGGACCATTTTCTACTGGGCATGGTGGCTAGTTTTTGCACCAAGCATGGGCCTGTTTGTTGCGCGCATCTCTCGCGGCAGAACCATTAAACAAATGGTGTCAGGCTCTATCTTCTTTGGTTCATTAGGCTGCTTCTTATTCTTCATGATTTTAGGTAACTACGGTTTATCCCTACAGTTATCTGGTGAACTCGATGTCGTTGCAATCCTAAACGAAGAAGGCGCAACCAAAGCTATCTTCTCGATGCTGGCACAACTGCCGATGAGCACGTTAGTGATCGCCGTATTTACACTGCTGTGTATTATTTTTACTGCGACAACCTTTGACTCTATATCTTACATTTTGGCTTCTGTGGTTCAGAACAACGTGACCGAAGAGCCAATGCGTTGGAACCGTATGTTCTGGGCATTCACACTGTCGTTCTTACCAACGATTCTGATGTTCTTGGGCGGCCTAAGCACGCTTCAAACCGCTGCGATTGTTGGTGGCTTACCTCTACTGGCTATCTCTGTGATGTTGATGATCTCAGCCGTTCGTGCAACGAGCCTCGATTTGCGTCACCAAGAGAATTACATAGAGCCGACGATTAACATCGAAGAGCTTCCAGACATGGATCCATGGTCGGCAGAAGGTATGGCATTGGCACAGTTCGAGAAAGAGAAAGACGCAGCACAAGAAGCCGCAGAACTTGAACGTGAAGCTTATAAAGCCCTTGCTGATGTGAAGAAAGAAATCCGCGCTTATGTTCTTGAACAGGGTGCACAAATGGAAACACATGAGCTTCCTGAAAACCTACAACAAGCACTTGAGCAGGCTGAAAACAACCTAAGCACAGCTCAAGCGAAAAAAGTTGAGTTATCAGAGCAAGCTCAGAAAGCTCGAGTCGCGTTCAATCAGGTGGTTGCTGAACTGCCACTTGCTTGACATTAGCCATGACACAGTCCATTTATTTGGACTCTCCTAAATAAGCCAAAGGCTCACAGAAATGTGAGCCTTTTTTTATGTTTTTCCAAAAACTTGAGTTATTGCTCAATTTCATATTGATGAAACAAATATGAAACGACTTTGACACAAATCGGTGTTCTAATCACCCCGCTTATATAAAAAGGGATAACTAATGAAGCACTTTATGAAACCAATTGTTACCGCAGTGGTAACCTCTACACTCTCATTCAACGTACTTTCAGCAGAAATCAAAAATGTCATTCTAATGATCGGCGATGGCATGGGACCTCAGCAAGTGGGTTTGTTAGAGACTTACGCAAATCGAGCGCCAAACTCTATCTACAAAGGGAACAAAACCGCCCTTTATCAACTTGCTCAAGAAGGGGTTATTGGTTCATCCCTAACGCATCCGGAAGACGCAATCGTAGTGGATTCAGCTTGCTCTGCGACCATGCTTGCAACGGGTATCTACAGCGGTTCAGAAGTGATCGGTATCGATTCACAGGGTAACCATGTTGAGACCGTACTTGAGAAAGCGAAAAAAGCAGGCAAAGCGACCGGCTTAGTGTCCGACACACGCTTAACTCACGCGACCCCGGCTTCTTTCGCCGCTCACCAACCTCACCGATCTTTAGAGAATCAAATTGCATCTGATATGTTAGCTACTGGCGCTGATGTGATGCTCTCTGGAGGGTTGCGTCACTGGATCCCTAAATCGACCAACGACAAAGGTGAAACTTATAAGCAGCTTGAGCAACTGACTCAAGGTGATGTTTACCTAAAATCAAAGCGTAAAGACGACCGTAACCTTCTCACTGAAGCAGAGAAAAACGGCTACCAACTGGCGTTTAACCGCAACATGCTAGACGACGCTAAGGGAGATAAACTACTTGGCCTATTCGCCTACTCAGGTATGGATGATGGCATCGCTTACAGTAATAAGAAAAAGAGTGGCGAACGAACTCAGCCAAGCCTGAAAGAGATGACACAAAAAGCGCTCAACATCCTATCCAAAGATGAAGATGGCTTTTTCCTAATGGTCGAAGGTGGCCAAATCGACTGGGCGGGACACAGTAACGATGCAGGCACCATGCTGCATGAACTGCTCAAGTTTGATGAAGCGATTCAAGCGGTGTATGAATGGGCAAAAGATCGTGAAGACACGCTCGTGATTGTGACCGCAGACCACGAGACAGGATCTTTCGGTTTCAGCTACTCGTCGAATAACCTACCAAAACCACAGAAACGCTCTGGCGAAGCCTTCGCTGATCGCGACTATGCACCCAACTTTAACTTTGGCGCATTCGATATTCTTGATGGTCTATACAATCAGAAGCAAAGCTACTACGGCATGATCAGCGAATTTCAGAAGCTGGATAAAGCGCTGCAAACACCTGAAAAGCTCGCTGAGATCGTCAACAAAAACAGTGAGTTCCCTATCACAGCTGAACAAGCGAAAAACGTATTAGCCAGTAAGCCGAACCCATACCGATTGGCTCAGCACAAATACTTGTCGGCAGAAGAAGTGCCTGCTATCAACGATTTCGATGCATTCTTCCCTTACAACGACCGTGGCAACTTGCTTGCTCGTGAACAAGCAACCGGCCAAAACATCGTTTGGGGTACAGGTACACATACTCACACACCAGTGAACGTATTTGCTTGGGGTCCTGCAGAGAAAATACTGCCTGTATCAAAAATCATGCACCACTCAGAACTGGGTGAGTACATTAAACAACAAGTAAACTAGCCTGAATCTTTTTTGCTCGTTTAGCTTTAGCGCCCTCCGGGGCGTTTTTTGTTTTAAGTTTTAAGTTTTTAAGTCTTTAAGTCTTTAAGTCTTTAAGTTAAGTAAGTAAGTTTTAAATTTAGGCGACGGCAAATAGCAAAACAGCCGCTCAAGAGCGGCTGTTTTAGAATAATTAGCGATTCGGGTGATTCAGGATGTGGTCTTCCCAATCGACAACATCGATTTCGTATACCACTTTGTTACGAACACTTTCACCTGCAGCATGCATCTCTGATTTAGAACCCGTAATCAACGGATGCCACTCAGGAATCGGCTTAGATTCTGATAGAAGGCGGTAAGCACAAGTGTCTGGTAGCCAATGGAATTCATGAATCTTGTCACGAGTAAGCTTCAAACACTCTTCACCTGAAGTGAAGCGGTTCGGGTAGTCTTTACACGAACATGTTTTGTCGTTTAACCAGCTGCACGCCACGTTGGTGTAGTAAACTTCATCGCTATCTTCATCCATTAGTTTATGTAGGCAACACTTACCACAACCGTCACACAGTGATTCCCACTCGTTCTCGGTCATTTGCTCTAGTGTCTTTTCTTGCCAAAATGGATTCGTCATAGGATTACTTCTTACTCTTTTACTGGGGTGCGTGTTATACCGCTAGCCCATAAAAAGTTCAAGGATAATAATTGTTCATTCTTTGATTCAATCAACAGCTGTCACTCTCATCATTTTTTGCTACTATCGCGCACCCTGTTATTTAGTGAGTTTGATTTGATGGAATGTCGCCTAGGTTGTGGAGCATGCTGTGTTGCTCCAAGTATTACATCTGCTATTCCTGGAATGCCAAATGGCAAGCCTGCTGGCGTGCGTTGCATTCAATTAAATGAACAAAATCTTTGCCAGCTATTTGGCCTAGCTTCACGCCCTAAAGTTTGTCACCAATTCAAAGCCTGTCCTGTCATTTGTGGCAAAACCGACCAAGAAGCACTTGATAACCTGATCGAATTAGAAGCCATTACTTAAGAGTATTTGCCCTTTTCTATCACCTATATGCCCAAGATTTCACAACTTCGTTAAATCTCAACTATCTTATTGATACTGGTAAAGATTAATAAGGATAGTTATGAATAGATATATCGCAGAGATGTTTGGTACATTCTGGTTGGTGTTAGGTGGGTGTGGTAGTGCCGTCTTGGCAGCTGGTTTCCCCGATGTTGGTATCGGTTTACTTGGCGTTTCTCTTGCCTTTGGTTTAACGGTATTAACCATGGCTTTCGCCCTTGGGCATATATCCGGCTGCCACTTAAACCCTGCCATTACTATTGGACTTTGGAGCGGTGGACGCTTCGATGCCAAAGACGTTGCCCCTTACATCATAGCTCAAGTGATTGGCGGCCTCATTGCTGGGGGAGTTTTATACGTTATCGCATCTGGGCAAGCTGGATTCGACGTAGTTGGCTCTGGTTTCGCGGCTAATGGTTATGGTGAACACTCTCCTGGTGGTTATTCGCTAACAGCTGCTCTGGTCTGTGAAGTGGTCATGACCATGGTATTCCTGTTCGTGATTATGGGAGCAACCGATTCAAAAGCACCAGCCGGGTTTGCACCTATCGCGATTGGTCTTTGTTTAACTCTAATTCACCTTATTAGTATCCCCGTGACGAATACCTCTGTAAATCCTGCGCGAAGTACCGGCGTAGCTGTGTTTGTCGGTGATTGGGCTGTGTCACAGTTATGGTTATTCTGGGTCGCACCGATTATTGGTGCCGTGATCGGAGCGGCGATTTACAAAGCCGTACGTGGCTCTGATTAATCGTTTGAAAAGGTTTTAGAGTAGACGCGTTTCAGAATAGAGCTTTATAACAAAAAAAGAAAAAGCCGCTTAGTGATGATTCACCAAGCGGCTTTTTTAGATCTTATGACGACCGAGTAAAGAGTGCGAAAGCGTAGTGCCATCCACCAACTCTAACTCTCCACCAACAGGGACACCGTGAGCAATACGGCTCGCATTCACCTCATGTGCATGACACAGTTCAGCAATATAATGCGCAGTCGCTTCACCTTCGACGGTTGGATTGGTCGCTAGAATAACTTCGTTGATATCACCACGACGTAAGCGATAGTCCAAGACATCAAGACCGATATCACTTGGACCAATGCCATCAAGTGGTGAGAGGTGCCCCATCAACACAAAGTAACGGCCTGAATATTGGCCAGTTGCTTCAATTGCTGCAATATCTGCAGGGCTCTCTACTACGCAAATTTGACCATTATCCTGACGTTTAGGATTAGTACAAATATGGCAGGTATCTTCTTCAGTAAAAGTACGACATTCATTGCAGTGACCAATCTCTGTCATTGCTTGACTGAGTGCCTCTGCTAACTGTAAGCCGCCTTTTCTATCGCGCTGTAACAAATGGAAGGCCATACGCTGCGCCGACTTGGGGCCAACCCCAGGTAGACAACGTAAGGCCTCCATCAAATGCTCCAGCATATGACTGGTACGCATAGTTAACCGTTCTGATTTTCAAATAACGGTTTGTTCAACACAAACCAATACTTGAATTAACCTTTAAGAATAAGTTACTTAGAAAGGCATCTTCATACCTGGTGGAAGTTGCATTCCACCAGTTACGCCAGCCATTTTCTCTTTTTGAGTCTCTTCAACGCGACGAGCCGCATCGTTGAAAGCAGCAGCGATAAGATCTTCAAGCATCTCTTTATCGTCTTCCATTAGGCTTTCATCGATATCAACACGGCGAACGCTGTGGCTACCAGTGATAGTTATTTTTACAAGGCCAGCACCTGACTCACCTGTAATTTCCATATTTGCGATTTCTTCTTGAAGCTTTTGCATGCGCTCTTGCATTTGCTGGGCTTGCTTCATCATGTTGCCCATACCGCCTTTACCAAACATGTTAATACTCTCTGGTCTAATTGGTTTATTAAAATCATTTAAGCTACTAAGGGCTTAAATGGGGGTTAAAGCATTGTGATTCAACCCCACGAGTTCAGTTCTCTGATTTGCTTTCCAAGGATGATATGCCCATCACCAAATGAAAGACATATCTGTATTGGAAGAACGTTATATTGAAGGAACGCTAGATTGGACGAACGCTGTCTCTATCTAGTTCAGCAGCAAAACGTCTTTCGATAAATTGTACATTGGCATCGTTTTCCAAGCTCGCAAACGCGTCTTTCAACTTGCTTTGATACAACCGCTCTCTTAACTCGAGAGGCGTTTCTCCACCGTCACCGATTTCAACACTCAAATGACACTCTTCGCCTAGTACCGTATTGAGAGACTGTAATAGCTCACTCTGAGCACGGTCCGTATTCAAGTGAGCCTGGCTCGCTCTTAACGTTAAGGTTATCGATGTGTCATTCTTAGCAAATACTGAATTCAATGCTAACTGTTCAACAAGCTTTGCTGTCTCTAGCCTTTGAATCGTGGCGGACCATTCATCTTGAGCAATAGATTCTTGAAGCAATTTATCGACCATTTCTGGTGTCTTAATATGCTCAAGCGCGCGCTTGATCTGAGTGGGTGTAAGCTCTTTGCTCACCTCTTTGACTACAGGTTTAGACGGTTTCCAGCGATAAGGTTCATTATCATTGGTCACATTTTCTGTCGAAGAGGTAGATAAAGAAGCTGGCGACACCCGCTCAGAACTACCGTGTTGCTGGGCAACTCGGTCAAGAACTGAAGTTTTCGCAGGTGTCGCTTTAGTCTTTTTTGGCGCTGAGCCTTTATTTTCTGGTGCAGCACTGCCTCTGCGTTGAGAACGCAATTGGTGGCGTAAGCCACTCACAGGCGAAGTTGCACGCGCTGATTGCTCTTGTGAAGCAGAAGGAGCAGCGCTTGATTGTTGAACCGGACTCTGGCTCTGATAATTCGTTTGTTGTTGCTGAGGCTGCTCTGCACTGTAACTTGGACGTTCATCGTAAGTCGGTGGCGCATCATACTGGCTGTGCGGGTAATCCTGTTCTGGATACCCTTGGTTGCCGGAGTGATCGGCGTAACCTTGCGAATCTGAATATTGTGCTGGATTCTGCTGTTGCTGTTGCACTGGCTGCTGAACAGGAGCTTGTTGAGAAGCTTGTCGCTGCACTTGAGGCTGTGAAACCGCAGGAGCCTGAGCTGGCTGTCTTGGAGCTGCCGTTGGCGCTGGTTGACTCACAGGCTGAGCAACACTCTGAGCTGGAGCCTGTGCTTGAACTGCTGCCGCTGGGCTAGTCGATTCAGTCGAGATAGCTGTCGCACTAACTTGCTCTGTAGGTCTGAATGCCAACATACGCAGAACCACCATCTCAATTCCAACACGAGCGGTTGGTGATAATGGTAGGTCTTGACGCCCTTTCAGCACAATCTGATAGTACAGCTGGATATCTTGTGGACTTAACGCTTTGCTAAGCAGTTCTAATCTCTCAGCATCAGGCTGCGCTTTATCTAAGGTTGATGGTAGCGCTTGGTACATGGCCAGACGATGCAATTGAGTCGCAAGTTGACTCAATAACCCATCCCATTCCACGCCATTTTCAGCAAGGCTTTGAATACACGCCATTGCCGCTTGCGGTTGTTTGCTGCTGATAGCCTCAAGAAGATGGATCGCTTGGTCGGTATCAAGTGTACCGAGCATGTGAGCAACCGTATCTGTTGCTACATTACCGTTACCTAACGCGATCGCTTGATCCGTTAAACTCAGAGCATCACGCATACTGCCATCAGCAGCATGAGCAATCATTCCGAGCGCACGAGACTCAGACGTCACATTTTCTTGTTCAAGAATATGGTCGAGTTGTTCGTGAATATTGTCAACGCTGATCGGCTTAAGATGGAACTGCAGACAACGCGACAAAATAGTCACTGGAAGTTTCTGTGGATCCGTCGTTGCTAGCAAGAACTTCACATACTCAGGCGGCTCTTCTAAGGTCTTTAGAAGTGCATTGAAGCTGTGCCTAGAAAGCATGTGTACTTCATCGATAAGGTAAACCTTGAAGCGACCGCGCGCAGGCTTGTACTGAACATTGTCCAGAAGCTCGCGGGTATCTTCAACCTTTGTACGTGATGCCGCATCAATCTCGAGCAGGTCAACAAAACGACCTTCATCGATCTCTTTACAAGTTGCACACTCACCACAAGGTGTTGAGGTAATGCCTGTTTCACAGTTGAGTCCCTTAGCAAACAAGCGGCCGATGGTAGTTTTACCTACACCACGAGTACCACTGAATAGGTAAGCATGGTGCAACCTATTCTGGCTAAGGGCATTCTCTAATGCTGTTAAAACATGGGCTTGACCAACCACTTCTTTGAATTTGGTTGGTCGCCATTTTCGCGCTAACGCAAGATAGCTCATGAATAATTCCGAAAAGGATTAATGACCGTCGAATTCGCAGATGCTAAACACTTCTAAGCCTAAGCCTTGTAAGCGCTTCTCACCACCGATTTCTGGAAGGTTAATAACAAATGCAGCGTGTTCTACCACACCACCAAGCTGACGAATCAACTTTGTTGTTGCTTCAATCGTACCACCTGTTGCAAGCAAATCATCAACCATAAGTACTTTATCGCCTTCAACGATAGCATCTGTATGAATTTCTAATGTATCTGTGCCGTACTCAAGTTCATAAGATTGAGCCACAGTCTGACGAGGTAACTTGCCAGGTTTACGAACTGGAATGAAGCCAACACCAAGCTCAAGTGCCAAAGGCGCACCAAATAGGAAACCACGAGCTTCAGTACCAACGATCTTAGTAAAGCCCATATCCTTGTAAGTTTCCGCCAACAGGTCGATAGTCGCTTTGTAAGCCGCTGGATCTTCCATCAAGCTCGTCACGTCACGGAACAAAATACCCGCTTTCGGGTAATCAGGAATGCTTTTGATGCTAGCTTTGATCAAAGATATTTTTTCTGTGTTCATAATCTTATGCACTTCATTAGGCCGCTTTCCAAACTCTCGTTAACGAATCGAATAAGTTAACGCACGAAATCAAGGAAAGGTACGATTGGTATTCATTGCAACGAGAGTCATAACTATCATTGCTGAAATAATAAACGCCCGCTAAACAAGCAGGCACACTGGCTTAATGGTAGTGATTTTCTTTGCTGTCAGCAACTAACTCATGAGTTGGAAGTCGCATAAACCATGTGAGAAGAATAACAAGTACGAAAATTAGGAAAACCTTGACCCAAATGATCGGGGCAAAGTAGATGGATAACGCAAAACTCAACAAGATAAAGAATACGCCACGCGTTTTAACTTGTTTAGTCACGGCACCGTGTTGATACCAATTGTTCAATAAAGGACCAAGCGTTTTGTGCTCGTGCATCCATTTATGAACTTTCGGATTGCTTCGCATAAAGCATGCGCTAGCAAGAAGGAGAAAAGGAGTGGTTGGCAGTACCGGTAAAACAATCCCTAGAACTGCGAGAAATATACAAAGGCCACCAGCAATATTGAGGCTTAAAACTCGAACGCTAATTGTGGCCTCCTTGAGTTAACTATAATAGGTTGGCTAAAATAGCTTAACTAGAATGTTGCGTAACCATTGAATACACGGAACAACGTAAGGGTCGCTGGTAGCAATGGAATCGCTATAAATGCGGCTAAAAATCCTAGAAAGTAGAATACATTAAACGGGTCTTGAAAGTCTTTGTTATCTGCCATGATTACTTCTTGTTTTTGTTAGTAAAGGTAAATGTCTGGCGAACCAAACCCTCTTTGCTAAATCGACATTTAACAAAAAAGGCATAGTCACACCATTTGCGCAACTATACCTTAATCAATTATTCACAAAAACCGAGGAAATATAGGGTTAATCGGTGGACCCTTGATGTATGTCTAGACTAAAATTGGCCGCCCCAAGCAGGCTGAGTGAGAGTTGACACCCTTTTTCGATCGGCAAATCTCGTGTAATGAAATTCTTTTTACAGTTTTCACCCAAGCGCTCACCAGCAGCAATGTGTTGATTCATCTCACCATTCGACCAACGTCCATCTAACCCCGCAGGCAAAATAGATATTGTTCCCTCGGCAAGATCAGCGACACCAAATAAGGCATTCACGGGAGTTGCACATTTGGAGCACTGAATCCCCTTCTCTAAAATCTCAGCAATATCTTTCAGATCAACATTAAAATCTTTTCTATTTCTTATGTAATCATGAAATAGCGCTCTCACCAATAACGTAGAGGCTGAGCTACCATTATCTGATGAGGACGAGTCGACTAGATAAAAAGCAAACTGCCCGTTCATCATCCACGCGTAATCAAAAACGAGTGGCATCAGCTCTGTTGATTGTAGTAATCGATAACTACAGCGCCACGCCCCTTGTCTTGTGTCTTTTTCAGGAAGCAATGCATGCAGTAAGTCTCTTGCTGCACTAGGATTTTCTTGTAAGTAATTCAGATGCCAATGTAGCTCTTGGTCTTCGGGGATCTCTCCTCCGTCGTCAACGCAAAACCATTGGCTTGAAAAATCTCGCTGGTCTGAAATATTGTCAAACGAGTCTTTCAACGTATTCGCTATCGCGCTTCCTAAATGGCCGTGATCTTCTAAAGGCTTCGCTAAAAAGTCTTTAATGCCAAAGCGCAGCGCTTTAGCGACATCTGACATGTCGTCTGTCGCTGACACAACAATCATGGGCAGTGATGGATACTCCAAACTGAGCTCCTCAACGAGCTCGATGCCATCCAATATTGGCATTGATAAGTCACACACAATTAAATCTGGCGCTGAATCTCTAAGCTTCTGCAAAGCGTCCAGTCCATTTTCAGCCTCAACCACTTTATAACCAATTGCATCTAAGTAGGCACTAGTTATACGGCGAAAAATGGGGTCATCATCAACCAACATAACGCATTTTTGGTTGATCATCTCCTGAGCCGAGGTCATTACTGGCTGACTGTAAGTTTTGTACATAATCTCTAACCTCACAAAACTAAGTCGAATTATTATTGTTATCTGTTCCAAGAACTAATATAAAACTTAGTAATAAAATGCTAAATACACAAATTTGCTCTCTTTACTGGTAATTCGTGACAAGGATTGAAATACTTGTAAATAGTGCAACAAGTTGACGTGACGCAAACATTGATCTCAGTGTTACGTATAAATTAGGTGAGATTGTAAACAAATGTGTCTGGATTTATGAAATTAGATGATTTAAACCTCTTTCGACTCGTCGTTGAAAATGGGAGCTACACCGCAACATCACGCAAGACTATGATTCCGGTTGCGACCATAACACGACGCATCCAAGCCCTAGAAGATTCTTTGAACCTAAGGCTTCTCAATAGACACGCGCGTAAACTCTCTTTAACGGAAGCTGGCGAACGTTTTTTCAATGAATGCTCTCCGCTGTTGCAACGTCTGTCTTCTACCGCAGAGGAGCTCACTGACGTCTGTAAAGGCGCTTCAGGTAAGATTCGTATTACGGCTCCCTCTAACCTTACCAAGCGCATGATGATGCCGATGTTCAGCGAATTCATGACTCAATACCCTGATATCAATATTGAGTTGATGATGAACAACCAAGCCGACCAGCTTGATCCAACGGAATGGGACGTAATTTTCCGAGTCGGCCCGCAACGTGATTCAAGCCTAATCGCCAGAAAAATCAGTGAAGTAAAAGATATTCTTATCGCAAGCCCTGATTATTTAGCTAAAAACCCGGCACCAAGCCATGCGGAAGAATTAGCAAACCATTCCTTACTCAAAGGCTACCCGCTCATTAAGTGGCAACTGAGTAATTCGAATGAAGAGACGGTGGTTAACAGCGAGAAAGGTCGTTTCAACGCGAATGCACTCAATGTTGTTAGACAAGCGTGTTCTGAAGGCCTAGGTATCACCCTAATGCCTGATGTCATGATCCGTGAATACATTGAAGATGGCAGCTTAGTGCAAGTCTTAGAGGACTGGAGCGCTAACCCTCGTGATATTTACATGCTTTATAACCACAAAGACCACCTGCCAGAGAAAGTTAGATTGTTTATCGATTTTGTGATCGCGTACCACATCCATTAGACTCTCCCCCTTCCTCACAAACAAAAAACCAGAGCCGATGCTCTGGTTTTTTATTACTTAGGTCTTTATTACTCGCTTTTGCTTCAACCCGCTAACAATGATGATTCATTATTAGCGAGAATGCTTTATTGCGAGTGAAAAGCTAAGCACCTTCGTTATGTAACTCTAAGTTAGCGAGGTCTTGTTGGATCTCGCGCTCAACTTTTGAATCGTCATTACGTAAAGAATCAAGGAAATCTAAGTACGCTTGGTCGATATCACCCGTTACATACTCACCATTAAATACCGAAGTATCAAAGCGAGAGATATCTTGGTTACCCATACCAACCGCAGAGATTAAATCTGGTAGCGTTTGGAAGATCAAAGCGTCTGCGCCAATCTGCTTACAAATCGTTTCGTTATCACGACCATGAGCAATTAGCTCAGTTGCGCTCGGCATATCAATACCGTAAACGTTAGGGAAGCGAACCTCTGGCGCGGCTGAAACCATGAAGACTTTACTTGCACCTGAATCACGAGCCATCTCAATGATCTGCTCTGATGTTGTACCGCGAACAATAGAATCATCAACCAATAGAACGTTCTTACCTTTAAACTCAGAACGAATCGCGTTGAGTTTACGGCGAACCGACTTCTTACGCTGTTGCTGACCAGGCATGATAAACGTGCGGCCAACGTAACGGTTTTTCACGAAACCTTGACGATATGGCTTGTCGATCGCTTGAGCAATTCGTAGCGCTATATCATTCGATGTTTCAGGAATTGGGATAACTACGTCAATGTCTAGGTCTGCGTACTCTTCTTTAATACGCTTACCTAACATCTCACCCATTTCAACACGCGCACTGTAAACCGAAATTTTATCGATGAACGAATCAGGACGAGCAAAGTAAACAAACTCGAAGATACATGGGTTTAGTTGAGGATTGTCTGCACATTGTTTAGTGAAAAGTTCACCTTCGAATGTTGCGTAGATCGCTTCACCGGGTGCTACGTCACGCATAAAATCAAAACCAACAGCGTCTAACGCGACTGACTCAGACGCAACCATGTACTCTGTTTTACCGTTAACTTCACGCTTACCAAGACACAATGGACGAATACCATGTGGGTCACGGAATGCGATCATGCCGTGGCCAATGATCATCGCTGTTACTGCGTAAGCACCACGGATAGTGCGGTGCACGTTTGCAACTGCGCGGAAAACATCTTCTGAAGTCACGTTACCTTTAACGGTATCAATCTCATGAGCCAATACGTTCAGTAGGACTTCAGAATCAGAGGTTGTGTTTACATGACGACGATCTTTTTCGAACAACTTCTCACGAACTTGATTTGCATTCGTTAGGTTACCGTTGTGCGCCAACGTGATGCCAAAAGGAGAGTTTACGTAGAAAGGTTGAGCTTCAGAAGCACTTGAACTGCCCGCTGTAGGATAGCGAACATGACCAATACCAACGTTACCTTGGAGGCGCTGCATGTGTTTTGCTTCAAAAACATCTTTAACTAAACCGTTCGCCTTACGAAGACGGAAACGATTGCTTTCTATGGTACAAATACCAGCGGCATCTTGGCCACGATGCTGCAATACCGTTAAAGCGTCATAAATAGACTGGTTTACAGGAGTTGAACCCACGATTCCAACAATACCACACATGTCCTAATCCTCGATTTTCGACATTAACTGGCGCTAAAGCGCGCCAGATAAGAAACTAGATGTTGCTTGTAAATGCTCGAAGAACGGCGCAATGATTCGACTAAATTCCGGAACCAATTGCGAATTCTTCCACCACTCAGAACTTGGGAATGCAGTAAACGCATCCATGAAAAACAACACTGCAGAGACAATCAAAACACCACGTAAACCGCCAAAGACGACACCGAGGATTCTGTCTGTACCCGACAGGCCTGTTTTCTGAACTAGTTGACCGATGACATAGTTAACTAAGGCACCAACAACTAACGTTGCAACAAATAATGCTGCTATCGCAGTTCCGTTTCGAAACATATCATCTTCGATATTCGTAAAGTAAACCGCCAATTTGACGTAATACTGACTGGCGATAAAAAAAGCACCAAACCAAATAACGAGTGACAATGCTTCTTTAGCAAAACCACGAACTAAACTGATCACGGCGGAGAAGCCGATCACGCCTAAAATGACAAAATCTAACCAATTCATGAATTCTTCATCTTAAGTTGGCGCGCATTTTAACAGAAAAAATGCTGACGCAAACGTTTTCTTATGGATTTAACGGTTTAAATTTGAGCAATTGGCCTTTTGAACCCGTAATTTTTTCTAATTCCTTAATTTGTCGCTCAAGTTTGGATTTAGAGACATCAGGGCCAATAATTACTCGCGTAAAAGTTTTCTCTTGCTTGGTGTGGGCCTGGTAACCACGCTTTTGTAAATCCTTAACAACGTTTTTTGCGTTATCAGCATTCTTCAAAGCCATCAATTGAATAAGCCAAGCACTGTCTTGGTATTCATTTTTTTCTGGTACTGGTTTCACCACCACTGCCACTTTGTCAGCTTCTTTATTATTTGAAGATGACGCCGTTTGCGTATCGGATTTATCGGCAACACCACTTTCAACCACTTGCTCAACCGGAGAATCCGGTAGCGCAATCTGATCTTCAACGGGATCGAGCACATCAAAAACCTCTACATTACTATCAAGCTCAGGCTTAATCGGAATGCTTGCAAACTCTTCTTTATAATGGAGCTTCTTACCATCAAGTACATCTGGCAATACGATCACGCCAATAGCTACTAAAATAATGGTACCGACTAATCGGCTTTGGAATTTACTTGCCATTTAGTTTCCTTTTTTCTGCCAATGCTCCAACACTTCCCCTACGGTATGGAAAGAACCGACCACCAACACAACATCGTCACCTTTAACCGACGCTAAAGCCGCTTCAAACGCCGCTACAGGGTTTATATGCTGCTCTACACCTTGAGGAAGGCTTTGACACAACTCCGCGGCTGTTGCTGCGCGAGGCCCTTGCAGTGATGCTGGATACCAATGTGTTGTGATTGGTGCTAATACTTCCAATGTCGAAGGAATATCTTTGTCATGAAGCATAGCGACAACAACGTGTAAGTTTTTACCTGCATACGTCTTAGTGACTTGCTGTACAAAGTATTCAGCTGAGTGTGGATTGTGTGCCACATCAAGCACAATCACAGGTTGGTCGCTAATTTTCTGCATACGTCCAGGAAGCTGAGCACTCTTCAAACCGTTCACTACATTAACATCACTAATAGTGAGTTCTGAAGTCCCCAACGCCATCAACGCTGTTGCTGCATTGGGTAATGGTAGACTTGGAATTGGTAGCGCTTCTAATTCAAATGCGCCACTGCGCCAGTTCCAAGCATCACCATCAACATCATAAGTATATTGAATACCCACTTGATAGAATTCAGCCTGAATATCATCAGCATGCGCAGCAACCGTAGCCGGAGGCTTAGGCTGACCACAGATTGCTGGTTTACCACTACGATAGATACCCGCCTTCTCAAAACCAATCACGTTGATATCATCACCCAGCCAATCAACATGGTCGACAGCTAAACTGGTAATTACAGATACATCATGTTCGACGATATTGGTCGCATCTAAACGCCCACCTAGACCCACTTCTAATAACACGACATCAACCGCTTCTGCTTGAAAAGCGCGTAACGCCGCCAAAGTGCCATATTCAAAGAAGCTAAGACTGATTTCGCCACGTTCTTTCTCAATAGAATCGAAAGACTGAACCATCTTTTCATCAGATAGATCTTGGCCGTTGATACGAACACGTTCGTTATAGCGAATTAAGTGAGGCGAACTGTAGACACCAACCGAATACCCAGCGTCCAATAGAATGGCTTCCATCAGTGCACACGTTGAGCCTTTACCATTAGTTCCAGCAACGGTAATCACGTGTTGAGCAGGTTTAGTGAGATTTGCCTTAGAGGCGACGGCCTGAACTCGGTCTAGCCCAAGATCAATAGCGCTTGTGTGGATGTTTGATAAATAATCAAGCCACATCTCCAAAGAGGATGTGGCTTGAGGAATAGGTTGTTGACTCATCTAACTCATAACCATAATTAAGTAGGTTTGTTAGAAGGTACTTTACCCTTTTTCTGGCGCTTCTGGTACTTCATAAGTAGCTTCATTCGGTGAATCGTTCACAGAAACTACTAATGGCGAAGGCTGGTTGGTCATTTTAGCAACAAGGCTTGCAACGCGCTGACGCATCTCACGACGGTCAACGATCATGTCGATAGCACCGTGGTCTAATAGGAACTCACTACGTTGGAAACCTTCAGGTAGGTCTTCACGTACTGTTTGTTCAATTACACGACGTCCCGCAAAACCGATCAGAGCTTTTGGCTCACCGATGTTTACATCACCTAGCATAGCCAAACTCGCAGAAACACCACCCATTGTTGGGTCTGTCATTACTGAGATAAATGGTAAGCCTTTCGCAGTCAAACGTTCTAGAGCCGCGCTGGTTTTCGCCATTTGCATTAGAGACATAAGTGCCTCTTGCATACGTGCGCCGCCACTTGCAGAGAAACAAACTAAGCCACAGTTGTTTTCGATAGCCGCATCAACAGCTTTCACAAAACGAGCACCAACAACAGAGCCCATTGAACCGCCCATGAATGAGAATTCAAAAGCACACGCTACGATAGGTAAACCAAGAAGTTCGCCTTTCATTGCGATTAGTGCATCTGTCTCACCACTGTTTTTCTGTGCTGTAGAGATACGCTCTTTGTAACGCTTAGAATCTTTGAACTTTAGCTTATCTTGTGGTTCAAGATCAGCACCAAGTTCAACACGCTCACCTTTGTCTAGGAATGTATCCAGACGGCGACGTGCTTTCATGCGCATGTGATGGTCACATTTTGGACATACTTCTAAGTTACGCTCTAGTTCAGCATGATACAGAACCTGCTCACAAGAAGTACATTTAGTCCAAACCCCTTCAGGGATAGACGCTTTACGAGATGTTACGATGTTGCTCTTTTCTAAAATCTTTTCAAGCCAACTCATGGAAGACCTTTTTGTTTCGATTCTTCCGCTTGATTGCGAAAGAAATAAATTTGGGAATTATGCGAGGGAATTAAAGCACATAAAACAGCGACTGTAGATAAAAAACTGGTTGTACCTATTTTCTGTCACTATCTTACGCACGAAACCGTAATAGTTTTTGAACCTAAGTCTCACATTTAGTTCAAATTATCCGGTAAAAATAGAGGGCCAATTGGCTCTCGTGGTAACTCAAAATGTTTAGGATAATCAACGTCTACCAGATACAAGCCTTCTGCTTTTGCAGTCGCGCCTGCCACTTTTCGATCTTTTGCTTCTAAAAGCCATTGGATCCACTCTGGTTTTTGCTCACCTTTACCTACTGCAATTAAGCTACCAGTGATATTCCTCACCATGTGGTGAACAAACGCATTCGCTTTAATATCGATCACTATGTAGTGCCCGTGACGGGTCACGTTCAAGTGAATCATGTTTCGCCAAGGGCTACGAGATTGACAATGCGTGGCCCTAAACGAAGTGAAATCGTTCTCACCAAGTAAGTATTGACCCGCTTCATGCATTTTTTTCTCATCAAGGTGACCATGGTAATGGCTCACTCCTGAATTCAAAATGCCAGGACGTAATGCATGGTTAAAGATAATGTAGCGATAACGGCGAGCGGTTGCAGAAAAGCGAGCGTGAAAATCTTCATTCACTTCTGTCGCCCAACGAACAGCAATATCTTTTGGCATATTGGCATTCGCGCCCATTGTCCAGGCCACCATCTTGCGATCGACATTCGTTTCAAAGTGAACAACTTGCCCCGTACCGTGAACACCAGCATCCGTTCGGCCTGCACACATAACTTCTACCGGGTGATTTGCGACAACTGAAAGAGCCTTTTCCAATTCTTCTTGGACACTTTTCACGTCTCGTTGGCGCTGCCAACCAAAGTAGTGGGTACCGTTATATTCAATACCTAAAGCAATTTTCATGTTCTTGTTCTCTTTGAAAATGGGCGAGAAGTATATACGCAAATGAGTGTTAGCCCAAATGAGATGGGGTTAAAACTGCAATAAACAATCACCACCGCCCTAGTCGGTGCTTCTGAGAAACCGAAATAAAACAAAGGCGCTTCGTCTCACCCTAAAATAAAGGGTAGCCAACGCTACCCTTTATGTTTTGATTAAGTTTATCGGCCGTTTAACGTATCGATAAGGTTCTTTGCCTCTCGGCGAATATCATCGCTTCCGTCAACTATCGCCTCTTCTAAGAGCTTAATTGCACCTTGAGAGTCGCTCATCTCAATGTAGATCTTCGCCAAATCAAGCTTACCAGCGGCTTCTGCGTTGTTATCCACATCATAATTACCGATGTCACCGATCACATCTGGGAACTCGTTAAGGCCAACATCCAGTTTTAACTCTTCGTCATCTGGATTAATTGCGTCTTCGCCTTCTTGTTCCACTTGAGCCATTAGTTCATCAATCGTCATGTATTGCTTGTCACGACTGCTGTCAGACTCTGTTAAGTTGTCTTGCTGAGCCCAATTCTCTTCTTTGATTTTAGGTTCAGCTTGCTGTCCTACCGATGCCCAAATTTCTTGCTGATCATCAGGAACATCGTGGTGCATACTTGATTGTTGTTCTGGTGCTAGATTGAAGCCCTTCCAATCTTCACCACCCACTTCAAGCATCGCATCAATATCTAGCCCGGCACTATCAACCAATGTGGCATCTAAGGGTTTATCGAACATGTTGTCGACAGAGTCTTGAACATCTTCTGACAACAACTCAGCTAATGCTGTTTCATCGAAATCATCAAAGCCTTCTAGTGGCTCGTCTTGATTCAATGCTGTAATTGAGTTTTGTTCAGGGACTTCACTTAAAGAAGTCATAGGTTGAGTAAAACCTTCAACCTCAGGTTCTTCTATATCAGAGAATTCATCCGTCTGGCTAAAGCTTTGCGGGTTTGAGAACAAGTCATGCAACGCGTCTTGCTCTTCACCTTGAGGGCTAAACGAAGTTAGTGGTGCTGGCTTCTCTGCAAACGCATCTGAGATAGCCTCATCTTCACCGTATTCCGGTAAATCAAATTCATCTAACTCCACACCCTCTATTTCAGCAACCGGCTCTGCACTGCTTTGCTCAATATCGTCTAAAACAGAGTCTGCTTTGGCACTCTCTTCATCGTATTCAGGAAGATCGAGATCATCGAACTCAAACTTCTCTGTTTCAGCAGATAGATCTTGTTCTAATTGTGCTTCATCGGGTTCACTAACGGCTTCTGCTAATGCATCTTCTTCACCAAACTCCGGCAATTCGAAATCATCAAAAGAGAACTCATCTTCGCTATCTGAGGAAGTAGTTTCAGTTTGAGGTACAGATTCAACTGGCGGTGTAGTTTCGATTTGAGGTGCAGCGTCTAGTTGTGATTCAGTATCGAGTTGAGAGTCTGCAACAGGAGCTTCTAATTCCGTTGTGACTTCAGCATCAGCTTCCGCCAATGCATCTTCTTCACCAAACTCCGGCAATTCGAAATCATCAAAAGAGAACTCATCTTCGCTGTCTGATGGTGTAGCTTCTATTTGAGGCGCAGCATCTAGTTGCGATTCAGTATCGAGTTGAGAGTCTGCAACAGGAGCTTCTAATTCCGGTGTGACTTCAGCATCAGCTTCCGCCAATGCATCTTCTTCACCAAACTCAGGCAATTCGAAGTCATCAAAAGAGAACTCATCTTCGCTGTCTGATGGTGTAGCTTCTATTTGCGGTGCAACTTCAACTTGCGGTGTGGTTTCTGTTTGAGGCACAGCATCGGTTTCAGGTGCAGCGTCTAGTTGCGATTCAGTATCGAGTTGAGAGTCTGCAACAGGAGCTTCTGATTCCGATGTTACTTCCGCGTCAGATTCCGTCAATGCGCCTTCGTTAGTTGTATCCTCTCCAACCAGCCAATCGTCGTCCTCTGGTACACCAAATTCATTAGGAATGATCTCTGGCATATTCGCAGCACGAACTGGCTCTGGCTCTGGCTCTGGCAAGGATTCAACAACATCATCAAACTCATCGCTACTTTGAATTTTAGGTTCGAAGTCAAAATCAGAGTCAATGTTCGTTGGAGATTCTACATCGTCGATCGCTTCCGCTAACCAATCTTCTACCGTTTCTTCATCATCTTCAGAGATATCATTCAAAGATGATGGCGAAGCTTGGTCTTCAAAATTAGGTATGGTGTCTTCACGACTGTCTTGTGCGGCTGGCTCTTCCTGCTCTGCTTTTTGTTGACTAGGTTCTTCTTGCTCCAGCTCGTCAAAAGTTGATGCTTCGAAATCAGAATTTTCAGATAACAGTGAATCGATATCCATTTCGTCATCTTCAACAGACGACACGTTTTCTTCTGTCAATGCTTCAGCAACATCCGAAAGAGGCGTTTGTTCTGGCTCTGAAATAGGATCAATTAGAGCTTCAGTTGGCTCTTCAACCGCTTCCTGTAAATCACTGTCATTAGGCGTCATCAACTCATCAATCAACGCTTCGTCAGTTGTTTCTAGCGCATCATCTAGCAGTGCATCCGTTGCAGGCGCTACGCCAAACAAGTCATCGATAAAATCATCACTGTTAAACGCTTTATCATTTTCAGACTGTACATCAGCCTTGTTTTCAGCAAGTTCCGAATCTAACAATTCATCGCTGGTTGAAAGTTGTTCAGGTTGTAATGTTTCACTTGTATCTGTTGTTTGTGCTGACTCGACTTCAGGGAGTTCAACTTCAGTTGGTTGAGCGGTTACCTGTTCAAGTTCAACGTCTGAATCAATAATAAGGTCATCACTGGCTTTGTCTAAATCAAAGGCTGCGTCTAACTCTTTATCAAACGCCTGCTCTTCTGATTCAAGCTCGTCTTCAATGCCACTGGTCAGTAGGTCATCAAACGGGTCTAAAGATTCAGTTTTCTGCTTATCCGTTTCATCTGTTGAAAGATCGTCAACTAATAGCTCGCTATCAAGGAAATCATCGAGTAGTTCCGTGCTCTCAGCGTCAAGCTCAAAGTCGTCATCATCAGAATCACTGATCAACTCATCTAACGTTTCTGTGCTGTCTTCAGCGATATTTAGTTCATCATCGGTCGATAAACCAGAAAGCTCTTCAAGTTCAGATAAAGCATCAAAGCCTAAAGGTTTTTCAGACTCATCATCCGATTCATCTTCAAGCATTTCGTCAAGGAGATCTGTTGAGTTGCTTAGATCAACGTCATTCCCAGATAGCTGTTCATCCAGTAGGTCAACGCTGCCTTGTTCTTCTTCACTTTTTAATGGCTGATCAAACTGAGCTAGAATACTGTCGATGTCATCATCAGACGCTAAACCGCTGTTAAGGCCAGAGGCGATTTCATCGTCGCTATCTAGGTTAAAAGGATCATTAGCTTCATTATTTTGCGCTGCAACTTGAGCAAAGATGTCATCAATATCATCTTCTACACTAGGAGCTGAAGGTTGTGAGGTCTGCTGCTCAGAGATAAGAGCATCGATATCAAACTCGTCATTGCTCAGATCAACTGGCTTAGCATCGCTCTGTTGCTCTGAGATAAGCGCATCAATGTCAAAGTCATCGGTTGCTGACATCTCTGTGTTGGTAGCAGAATCATTTTGCTCTTCTGAAATCAACGCATCGATATCGAAGCTATCATCATCTTCGTCATCAAGAGCAAACAGATCATCGAGTAGAGACTGGTCTAGTTCATTCGAGCCTAAATCTTCTGTTGCGGATTCTTGAGATAGCAACGCCTCAATGTCACCAGTAGACATTGCGTTGTCATCAGAAAGGTCAAAATCGCCGTCATCCGAATCAAGTGCACTTTCCGCCGTTTTATCAAGCGCACGTTCCATCTCTTCAAGGCCAAGTGCCTTTTCTTCGCCGTTAACACTTATGCCGTTACTGCTGTCTAAGTCTAGGTCATCAAAGTTGGTGTCTAAGTCACCGTTGTCACCGATGCTGGCAAATGGGTCATCGTCTTCACCGTCGAGATTGAAGTCGAGATCGGACTCTTCTAAGCCAGCAAAGACATCGTCTTCTTCTGCCAATGCTTGGTCGTCAAATAACTTGTTGGCGTCATCTTCCGTACCAAACAATTCATCATCTAGAGAAAGGTCGTTATCGAAGTCGTCCATCTCATCGCCTAGAGTGATAGGCGCTACGTTGCTTGGTTCTGGCTGAATCGGTTGATCTTGATTCGTTTGCTGTTGCTCATCATCTTTAGAACGACGACCTAACAACATCACAACGATCAAGCCAAGTAGAAGGCCAGGAATTATCGCAAGAGCCGCAACCAACCAACCATTAGATAACAGCTCGTCCATCGCACTTGGTGCCATTTTTTCGATTTCGGCGTTCTTTCTACGCTCTTCATCAAGCAGCTTTTCCACTTCACTGCGGATGCGGTCTTCATCACTCAGTTCTGTTTTTAGTTCGTCGACTTCCAATTGGACATTCGACAACATCAAACGAAGCTGATGGTTTTTCTCTTCAAGTGACAGCAACTCTGTTTCTGAAAGCTCTAGCTGCTTCTCTAACTTATTCACCTCTTTAACTGGGAATAATTGAGTTGGAGACGATGGCTTTTTAACAGGTTCTGTTTTGCTTGCTTGTTTCGCAGGCACTGATTCGGTCGACGCTAACGGTTTAGCCTTGGCATCAGTTCGACTTGGCGCTTGAACCGCTTTGGGTTTTGAAGCCGCTGGCTTAATTGCTGAAGCATCAAGCTTAGCCAAATGCGAATTCATAATGTTGATCGCTTGCTGAGTCGAACTTGCACGTGTTTGCTCTAAAGAGGGCACACGTAAGTTACTGGAAGGCAGCAAACTATGGATATTCTGATTTTCAAACGCTTGTGGGTTTAAGCGATAAATAGCCAGCAGGGTTTGTTGGACTGAAACGGAATTATCAGGTCGTAACTTGGAGGCGATAGACCATAAAGTTTCGGAGCCACGAGTTGGGCCATAGAAACGAGAAGGTTCAGCGCTATCGAATTGCGCTCTTTGAAGAGGTTCTGAAAACGTAGGCGCTGATTGTATCTGGCCATTAGGCCCTACAACTCGAATGGAATCTGCACGAACAACGGAAATCTGAGTCGCAAGGATAACTGCAAAAGGCATTACCCACTGCTTGAAAATTTGAAACATAAAAGGCTCAGCTAGGTGCTTAAATTCGGATAAAGTGATGAACTATTAAATATATCGGATAAATGACGTAAAACTATAGAGATGAAAACAAAAAATGTGTTGCAGCAACAATATTCGCAGCAATTTCACACAATTTGACTAACAATATTTTCAATCGATTAAAAAAGCCCCACTAAAGAGTGAGGCTTGTTTATCAAAGCAGTGAAGCTTAGAAGTAATCGCGAATCAGAAGTTCAGCGATTTGTACTGCGTTTGTTGCTGCGCCTTTACGAACGTTATCAGCAACCACCCACATGTTCACACCGCTGTGATGGCTAATATCGTTACGAATACGACCAACCATTACGTGGTCTTTACCACCAGCATCACGAACCTGAGTTGGGAAGTCTAGTGCTTGGAACACTTCAATACCGTCAGTGTTCTCTAAAAGCTGAACCACTTGCTCTGCACCGATTGGAGCGCGAGTTTCAATGTGAAGCGACTCTGCGTGGCCATAGAATACCGGAACTCGAACACAAGTCGGGTTAACCGTGATTGAAGAATCTGCAAAGATTTTTTGAGTTTCCCAAACCATCTTCATTTCTTCACGTGTGTAGCCGTTCTCTGTAAATTCATCGATTTGAGGAATACAGTTGAACGCGATCTGCTGTGAGAATGCTGACTTGTCAGCTGGCATGCCGTTAAGAAGCTTAGCCGTTTGACCTGCTAGCTCATCGATACCCGGCTTACCTGCACCAGACACAGATTGGTAAGTTGAAACGTTAATACGCTCAAGACCCACTTCATCGTGAATTGGCTTAAGTGCTACTACCATCTGAATAGTAGAACAGTTAGGGTTTGCAATAATGTTGCGGTTACGGAACTCAGCAATCGCTTCAGGGTTCACTTCTGGTACAACCAAAGGAACATCATATTCGTAACGGAAGCGTGATGTGTTATCGATAACCACAACGCCTTCATCAGCAGCAATTGGAGCCCAACGTTCTGAAAGTTCGCTACCTGCAGAGAAAAACGCAATATGTACTTGAGACCAATCGAAGTCTTCTACGTTTTGTACTTGTATTGTTTTGCCGTTAAAACGGGAAGTTTTGCCTTCACTACGTTCACTTGCTAGTAAGTGCATTTCACCGACAGGGAATTTACGCTCTTTAAGTACTTCAAGAATGGTTTCACCAACCGCACCAGTCGCACCTAAAATAGCAATATTAAATTCTTGGCTCATTGTTTCTCTCTTTTATAAAGTTGGCTTTACCATAAAACCGAGTTTAGATAACGGCGTTAAATTACAAGACTCATCGCCCGTTAACTCGACTGCACTATACTCTCTGCGGTCCCAATATTCTTTACGCATCTTGTCAAAAGAACCCGGCGTAGAGATATTGCGACGGAATAAGGCGTCGTCTTTTCGCACATCATAGATCAACTGAGTCAAATTGTGCAGTGTTGCTTCATCCCAAGCTCTATCTAATTTCATTTGAGGTACAGGCGCTGTTGGTAGAAGGTCGCTTGCATAAGCACGTTGTTCAGTACCTAAAAATTCACAATAGCTGTTGAAGATCATCGTAGTACCGCGCGCTTTGCCCTCTAAACCGTAGCCCGCTACGTGAGGTGTTGCAAAAGCAAGTAGTGGAAGCAGCTCGAAATCGACTTCAGGCTCAAACTCAAATACATCCAGAACCGCAGTAAACCCGTCGGCTTTTTGCAGGCGATTTTTTAACGCTTGGTTATCAACGACTGGACCGCGAGCCGCATTAATCAGAATTTGATCGGCGCGGAAGTTGTTCAGTACTTGCTCATTGATCAAGTGATGAGTTGGGAATTCACCCGTTTTAGTGATTGGCGTATGCAAAGTGATCACGTCCGATTGCTCAAGCAGTGTCTCTAATTCAGTAAACTCGCGAGTATCACCCTCTTGTTGTTTTAGAGGATCGTTCAGCAATACTTTAATGCCAATACCTTCAAGGCACTTCGCTAAATAGCTACCCACCTGACCACAACCAATAATACCGACCGTTTTTTCGAATACAGAGAAACCTTGTTGCTGAGCCAACACCATCATCGCGCTGAACGCATACTCAGCAACACCCACCTTGTTACAGCCAGGCGCCGCAGTAAAGAAAATGCCACGATCTTTCATCAATTCTTGGTCGACATGGTCCATACCTGCCGTCGCAGTACCGACAAACTTCAGCTTATTGGCTTTGCTAATCAATGACTCGTTCACCTTGGTGACAGAGCGAATCATCAAAGCGTCTACGTCAACAAGATCGTCAGCAGTTAGCGTTCGACCGGACTTCATTGTCACTTCACCTAACTGGCTAAAAAGCGCTTCAGCATAAGGCATATTTTCATCGATTAAGATTTTCATTGGGAAGGTACTTTTGTTGGGGTCTGTCGACCTTAAATGTGAATTGAAATGATTGTGCAAAATTCCACACACGGTGTCGAGTAGCAAATGGAATACATTATAAATAAAGGGCTGAATTGGCTTTAACGCTAACAAGAGATTTGACAGTGGCATCATTTCTAGCGTTCATCAAACGATAACCCGAATAATGATCAACCCTGGCAATTGGGTAACTGAGTAACTGAGTAACTGAGTAAATCTAAAACGAAAAATGCCCGATTGAATAAACAATCGGGCAAACATCCAGAACAAAAGGATCCTATCTCGCTCTCCAGGAGACAGAGTCTTGCGTCTGTTCAACCAGTAGTAACTAAGTCACCACTGATCAAGCTCTGGAAACCTTTCAACTTCTAAATCTTGATTTAAAAAGCCATTTTCTAAAGCGAAGCTTACAAAGCTAGGGTTAAAAAACACGCTTAAAACCATATTTATAAAGCTATGTTCTGATGGTCATGATTACTGAGTGGCCTGTGCGTGTTGAATCTGCACTCACGTCACCCATTAACGATTAACCTTTTATTAATTTAACCTTAGCTTCAATTAGCCTTGGTATTTTTTGATTACTAGCGTTGCGTTCGTACCACCGAAACCAAAGCTGTTAGACATAACTGTCGTTAGCTCTTGCTCACGAGTTTCAGTTACGATGTCTAGGCCTGCGCCTGCTTCGTCTAAGTTTGCTACGTTAATGCTAGGTGCAATAAAGCCGTTATCTAGCATTAGCGTTGAGTAGATAGCTTCGTGTACGCCAGCTGCACCTAGAGCGTGACCAGTCATCGCTTTCGTTGCTGAAATTGCTGGGCTGTTGCCACCAAACACTTCTTGGATAGCGCCTAATTCTTTAACGTCACCAACAGGAGTTGAAGTACCGTGAGTGTTCACGTAGTCAACGCCATCAACGTTTTGCATTGCCATCTTCATACAACGAACCGCGCCTTCACCAGAAGGAGCAACCATGTCGTAGCCATCTGAAGTCGCGCCGTAACCTACGATTTCACCGTAAATTTTTGCGCCACGAGCAACTGCGTGCTCAAGCTCTTCGATAACTAGCATGCCGCCGCCACCCGAGATAACGAAACCATCACGGTCAGCATCGTAGGTACGAGAAGCCAATTCTGGAGTGTCGTTGTACTTAGTAGAAAGTGCGCCCATTGCGTCGAACATCATAGTCAGAGACCAATCAAGCTCTTCACCGCCACCAGCGAATACTACGTCTTGCTTACCAAGTTGGATAAGCTCCATTGCGTGACCAATACAGTGTGCAGAAGTCGCACATGCAGAACTCATAGAGTAGTTCACACCACGGATTTTGAAAGGAGTTGCTAGACAAGCAGAAACCGTAGAAGCCATTGTACGTGGAACCATGTATGGACCAACGCGCTTCACGCCTTTTTCACGGATGATGTCTACTGCGTTTACTTGGTTTAGAGATGAAGCACCACCTGAACCCGCAACGATACCCGTGCGGTCATTAGATACTTGATCTTCTGTTAAACCAGAATCAGCAATTGCTTGCTCCATTGAAAGATAAGCGAATGCCGCTGCATCACCCATAAAGCGCATTTTTTTGCGATCAATATGGTCAGCAGGGTTCATTTTTAGGTTACCCCAAACTTGAGAGCGCAAGCCATTTTCCTTGAACTGCTCTGAAGCGGTAATACCTGATTTACCCTCTTTCAGTGATGCTAAAACTTCTTCGACGTTGTTACCGATACTTGAAACAATACCCATACCGGTGATTACGACTCGTTTCATGTGACATTCCTATAATTCTAAATTCAGCTAGATGATAACTAAGAAGCCTAACAAAAGTGGTCAGCTTTCCTAGAAATTCGTACAATCCCTACCAACATATCGCTTCAAATCACAAAATGATAGATTTTATGACTTCAATTACTAATGCAGAACTGGAATGGAATGAGTCTGGCACGCCAGTATCAGACCAATTTGATGACGTTTACTTCTCCAATGTTAACGGTTTAGAAGAAACTCGCTACGTCTTTTTAAAGCAAAACCACCTTCCAGAGCGTTGGGTTGAACATGAACAACGCCGCTTTGTGATAGCAGAAACCGGTTTTGGCACTGGTTTAAACTTTCTCGCGGTTTGGCAGTGGTTCGATGCTTTTCTTAAAGATAACCCACAAGCGATGACCAAAGAGTTACATTTCATCAGTTTTGAGAAATATCCTCTAAATAAAGATGATCTGATTAAAGCGCATCAATCTTGGCCAGAATTAGCTGAATATGCGAAACAACTCCAAGAACACTACCCTATCGCACTGCCTGAATGTCATCGTATTGTATTGGGTGATGGCGCAATCACGCTTGACCTATGGTTTGGTGACATCAAAGATTGCATGCCTAACGTTCCGACACCAAAACAAGGCTTAGTTGATGCCTGGTTCTTAGACGGCTTTGCTCCTAGCAAAAACCCTGAGATGTGGAATCAAAACTTATTCAACGGCATGGCAAAGTTGGCCAAACAGGATTGCAGCTGCGCCACGTTTACCGCTGCAGGTTTTGTTCGCCGCGGTTTAATCGAAGCAGGCTTTGGTATGAAAAAGGTCAAAGGTTTTGGTACCAAACGAGAAATGATTGCTGGCCGACTTAGCGAGAAACACGCTCATACCAACATCAAACCTTGGTATGGCCTACCTCAAAACAGTGATTCACAAGATATCGCCATTATCGGTGGTGGTGTAGCCAGTGCCGCATTAGCCAAAACGTTAAGCCGCCGTGGTAAAAAAATCACGCTTTATTGTGAACACCAACAAGCTGCGGGCAATGCCTCAGGCAATAATCAAGGTGCGATTTACCCGTTATTGAGTGAAGCGACATCGAACGTGTCTCGTGTGTTTGGCCCTGGGTTACTGTTTGCTCGTCAATTTATTAATCAAGCGGCTCAGTCTGTTCAATTTGACCACAGCTGGTGTGGCGTGAACATTTTGATGTGGGATGAAGGTTCAACTAAAAAGCTCAACCGCATGTTGGAAGGCAACTTCCACACAGACCTGATTCAGCGTTTAGCACCAGAGCAAGCGAACGAAAAGATTGGCTTGCCGGTCGATAAAGAGAGTGTTTACTTTCCACTGGGTGGGTGGCTAAGCCCTCTTCAGCTTACTCAAGGTTTGATTGGCAAGTTAGAACAGACAAACCAAGTGAGCGCACACTATCAACATCAAGTCACTCAACTTGAGTGGTTAGATGCTGAACAACAATGGTTGTTGACGATTAAGACACCTCAAGGCGAGATTCAGACAAAACACGACCAAGTGGTTGTTGCGAATGGACACAAGTTCACTCAGTTTAAACAAACTCAGCCCGTACCACTCACTCCGGTTAAAGGCCAAGTGAGCCACATCCCGACGACTGACAACTTAACCAAACTCAAAACCGTATTGTGTTTTGATGGCTACCTAACGCCGCAAAATACAAATAACGGCCATCACTGTATTGGCGCCAACTACGACAAGACCAATATCGACCAAGAGTTTGATATTGAGGTTCAGCAACATAATGGTGAGCGCCTGTACGGATCGCTGCCAGACCAAGAGTGGACAAAAGATGTCGACACCAGTGACAACTTAGCGCGCCAAGGTATCCGAAGCGTAAGCCGAGATCACCTACCATTCGTCGGTAATGTTGGCGATTTTGAATCCATCAAAGAGCAATATCAGAATCTGCACAACTTTAATCCGCAGCGTGATGCTATCGACGGTATCGAACCTGTTATCAGCTATCCGAACTTGTTCTGTTTTATTGGATTGGGTTCACGAGGTTTAAGCTCTGCGCCATTGTTGGCTGAAGTTTTGGCGTCACAAATTTGCGGTGACCCGTTGCCTTTACCTGTAGATGTACTTGAAGCGATTCACCCAAGTAGAATGTGGGTACGAAGACTGCGTAAAGGCAAAGCACTAACGGCTGGATGGACTGCAGACAAGTATTCTAAATCGAGCCAGTAATTCCTAGTTCAGCTATTCTGAACATCTCAAATGTCTCAAGTTCTAAGATATCTGAAATTAACAGCTAAAAAGCCCGAGCGACATTAAGTCACTCGGGCTTTTCGTTAATTGTGTAACCATAAACTGGATTGTATTTACAGCTTAGCTACCGCTTCTTTAATCTGTTGAGCGATCTCTTCATTACTGATTGAACCAGATTCAAAGTCAAAGTTATCGTAGAAACTAGGTACTGAAAGCGACGCTTTTACGTTACCGCCAAAGTATGGTGCTGAACCCGTTGCTGCGCCAAGTACGGTTTGTGCACCACCAGGTCCAGGTGAAGTCGCTAAATAAACCGCAGGTTTCTCACCAAACACTGAACGCTCAATGCGTGTAGCCCAGTCGAATAGGTTTTTATAAGCTGCTGGGTAATGACCGTTATGCTCTGCAAAAGAGATAACAAACGCGTCAGCTTCAGCTAGGTCACGTAAGAATGCTTGTGCACCTTCAGCTTGGCCAATCTCTTTCTCAGTATCTTCACTGAACATAGGAACGTTGTAGTCGTTAAGGTTTAGAACTTTAACTTCAGCTTCATCAATCAAGTTAGCTGCGTAAGTTGCTAGTGCTTTGTTGATAGAAGTAGAGCTTGTGCTTGCGCCAAATGCGATAACTTTCATGATGTAACCTTTTCTGTGATTTCGTTAAGTGGGATTAGAATAACGTAGTAAGAAAATGAAACCATCACAAGAAATGAACGGACTCATTCAAAAATTTCGAATGAGTCTCAAATAAACAGTTCGCTCAGTAAAATGAGAAGGAAGGGACTGAACGGATAGCATCAATGTATCGAGGTTAAGCTTGGTTTTGTAACTCAACCCAAAGATCATTTACGATCGTGCGGTCTGCTGGTGTTAGTTCAGAGCGAGCGTCATCTAAGCTCTTTTCAATGCGTGCTTTTACTTCCGCTACTTCTTCAATGCCATCTTCTTCACATGAAGCCACTGAAAGAGAAATATGACCACGTAAGTAACCACCTGCAAACAGTTCATCGTCTGATGCGTTTTCAATGCGAGCATCAATTACTTCAAGTAGTTTTTCTTCAAATTCGATAATCATAATATTCTCTTATTTCACTATAAATTGGCTAGCACATAAAGGTTCAACATCGTAGAAGCTGCATAATGCTTCAGAGAGCATTTTCACTCGAGGCGGAAGGCCAACTTCTAAGATACCCATGACTTCGCTGTGTACTTTATTCATAAAGGCCAAACGATCTGGCTCAAAATCGCCGTGTAGATTGTCACAGCTGACATTAAAAGGAAAGCCTGCGCTCGTCGCAATGATCCATTCGTACGCTTGTGGGCGTATTTCAACTTTTTCAAACTCGGCTTGAACCGATTCAATACGTCCATCTGGCTCATACCAATAACCAAAATCTTCCAACAAACGACGTTCAGGACCAGCAACGCACCAGTGTGCGATTTCATGTAAAGCCGAAGCGTAAAAGCCACGAGCGAACACAATTCGATGGTGTGGGATCGTATCGTCGGCAGGCAAGTAAATAGGCTCGTCAGCGCCTAGCTCTAACTTAGTGTTAAAGCTCTCTGAGAAGGTTTGATTAAAAATATCGATAATGTCTGAATATTGGTGGGTCATAGAACTGGCTTGAAATGAAGTAAACACCCGTATTTTGCTTTGTTTTTTCGCCTTGGTAAAGCCCCTATCAAGCGTAATGTTACCAACTCAAGCGCTCTCCACCGCCACAAAGCAACCCGTATCTACAATAGATAACCTCAACTGATGCCAATTGATTACTTCAACTAATCTGAAACATCGATTCAAGGTACAAATATTCATTCGTCAACAAACGTTTTTACTACTACACTCGCGCTTCATTTTTATATCCTCAAGGCCTATAACACTTCAATTTATAGACCTAAATTATAGAGCTACAGCAATGCTATTAAGTATTTTGTATATCATTGGCATCACGGCAGAAGCCATGACCGGCGCTCTCAGTGCTGGCAAACAAAAAATGGATTGGTTTGGCGTAATGTTAGTTGCGAGTGCAACAGCAATTGGTGGCGGGACAGTACGAGACATCTTACTTGGCCACTACCCTTTAGGTTGGGTTGAAAACCCCCAGTATTTGGCTATCACCTGTTTGGCTGGTGTTGTCACAACGGGGCTGGCTAAATGGGTGATCAAGCTAAAAGGCTTGTTCATTCGTCTGGATGCCTTGGGGCTAATTGTATTCAGTATCATTGGTACTAAAGTGGCGATGACCATGGGTCTGCACCCAATGATTTGTATGGTGTCAGCATTAGTGACTGGCGTGTTTGGTGGCCTACTGCGCGATCTTATCTGTCGTCAAACCCCATTGGTTCTGCATGAAGAGTTGTACGCATCTGTTGCCCTTGTTGCTTCGGGTTTATACCTAGGTTTGCTTGAGCTTGGCATTAACGACGTAACAGCAACGATAGTTACACTTGTGGTTGGCTACTTGCTGCGTATGGCAGCTGTAAGATTCAAATGGCGCTTGCCGTCTTTCCAGCTTGATCCGGAAAGCTCTGTACATTAGATATTCTCAATGACGCAGAATATAAAAAGGGTTGCTTCATTACGAAGCAACCCTTTTTTGTTTCTATCAAATCAGTTTCAATTCTGTTTTGAATAAAACGAAGCAAAACTAGATTTTTGGCGTTTCTGTTGTCACACCAAAGTTTTGACCACGATGACGCAATAGATGATCAAGCAATACAATTGCTAACATCGCTTCTGCGATAGGCACGGCACGAATACCCACACATGGATCGTGACGACCTTTAGTGATTAGCTGCGTTGCTTCGCCATCTTTAGTGATGGTGTCACCAGGAACTGTAATGCTTGATGTCGGCTTAAGTGCAATGCTCGCCACAATATCTTGGCCAGTAGAAATACCACCTAAGATACCACCAGCGTGGTTACTACTGAAACCTTCTGGAGTTAATGGATCACGGTGTTCGCTACCGCGCTGATTAACCACATCAAAACCGTCACCAATCTCAACACCTTTCACCGCATTGATGCTCATTAGAGCGTGAGCGATGTCTGCATCTAGACGATCAAAGATTGGCTCACCAAGACCTACAGGCACTTTAGTCGCAACCACTTGAATCTTCGCACCGATCGAGTTGCCTTCTTTTAGCAAGTCACGGATCAATTGGTCAAATTCTGGTACTTTGTCGGCATCAGGGCAGAAGAAAGCGTTGTTTTCGATCTCGTTCCAATCCACTTTATCAATTGAGATATCACCCATTTGAGAAAGATAAGCTTGGATTTCAACACCAAATTCTTGTTTTAGGTATTTCTTCGCAATTGCACCCGCAGCAACACGCATTGCGGTTTCACGAGCAGAAGAACGACCACCGCCACGGTAATCACGCACACCGTACTTTTGGTGGTACGTATAATCTGCATGACCAGGGCGGAATTTGTCTTTAATTTCGGAATAGTCTTTAGAGCGTTGGTCTGTATTTTCAATCAATAGACCAATAGAAGTGCCCGTAGTTTGGCCTTCAAATACACCTGATAAGATTTTCACTTCATCCGCTTCACGGCGAGCCGTTGTATAGCGAGAAGTACCAGGGCGACGACGATCCAAATCTCTTTGAAGGTCTGCTTCGGTAATTTCTAATCCTGGTGGGCACCCATCTACGATACATCCTAGTGCGATACCGTGACTTTCTCCGAACGTAGTCACGCGGAAATGTTGTCCGATACTGTTTCCTGCCATTACTTCCTCTAAATCAGCCATCAAACAGAAGGTTTGAGTCTATAAACCCACTGACTAACAGCTTTACTTGTCTATTCTTCGTGAATTCATAGTGGCTTTAATACCAAATGATGTAAACCCCAAAAAACGAACAATTTTAACTTTCTATTACATGAGCCGAATGAAATGAATAGTGAAGGAAAATGAGTGGTGCTCTAAAACAGTTGTTTTTATTATGGTCAAAACACATAAAGGTTTAGTGTCCGCCCTTTCCGGCCTATGACGAAACAAGGTTCATCATTTTTCAACAGCATGCTCAATTAACCATGTCTTCTATTAACAAAGGTTAATGAACTCGTTGTAAATACTCTCTATGTTGTAGCCAAAATAATAAGGAGAAAAATAATGATCGAGTGGAGAGTTAAAAAATTTGCGGATCTGTCTGTTCAAGAGCTCTATGATTTCTTGCAACAAAGAGTCGACATTTTTATCGTAGATATGAACACGCCATACAGTGATTTGGATGGTAAAGATAATCACCCCGAGACTTATCATGTCATGGGCTATGAGAACGAATGTCTAGTAGCTTATAGCCGAATTATGGCTCAGAAGCTCGGATACCCAGCCGATGTTCTACCTTTGCTGGATTCTGATGCAAATGACGTTTGTATTGGGCGAGTGATTGTAGCGAAAGGCTACCGTGGAAAGCAGCTTGGTAACCAATTGATGCAAGTTAGCTTTGATGCCACACGAAAGGTTTATCCAGATTGTTCGATTTTTATTTCGGCACAAGCACATCTCAAAGACTACTATGGTAAATTCGGCTTCGACGTTGTTACCGATAGTTACTTGGAAGACGGGTGCAGTATGTTAGGTCTTAGATATACCCCACAGCTCGTGGCCGTTTAGCAAAAGCCGAAAGACAGAGACATCGAAATACAAAACATGGTATTGATAGATTAAGTCGTTCTGAAATGCAAAAAACCCGACAACTCAGAGAGTTATCGGGTTTCTTTAAATAGTGGTACGCCCTGAAGGATTCGAACCTTCGACCACCTCCTTAGAAGGGAGGTGCTCTATCCAGCTGAGCTAAGGGCGCGCTACAGGAAAGGATTATACGAATTCGAATCAGTAAAGCAACGGCTTTGTGTAACATTCTGATCCAAGTGAGTAAAAAAAGGGCAATGAGATTATAAGTGTAGGAAAATAGACCGAAGCAAACGTTTGCTTGATGGTAATCAAAAAGATTTTCTGGAATAATGCGCCAAAACATCAGCCACTAACTTGAATATCAATACTAAGGAAATTCATGACTGCTCAAAATATTGATGGAAAGCTAATTTCTCAAACAGTTCGCTCTGAAGTTGCGGCACGTGTAAAAGCTCGTACTGAAGCTGGATTACGCGCTCCGGGCCTAGCGGTTGTTTTAGTGGGTGAAGACCCTGCCTCTCAAGTTTACGTTGGAAGTAAACGTAAAGCATGTCAGGAAGTAGGCTTCGTTTCAAAGTCTTTTGATTTACCAGCGACAGCAACCGAAGATGAACTGCTAACGCTAGTAGACCAACTCAATGAAGACCCAGAAATTGACGGCATTCTGGTTCAATTGCCTCTACCTGCTGGTATTGATACCACTCACGTTCTTGAGCGTATCACTCCAGAAAAAGACGTTGATGGCTTCCACCCATACAATGTGGGCCGTTTAGCTCAACGTATGCCTAAGCTACGCTCTTGCACGCCCAAAGGCATTATCACGCTGCTTGATCGTTACAACATCGACTTACGCGGCAAGCACGCAGTCGTAGTTGGCGCATCAAACATTGTTGGTCGCCCAATGACGTTAGAACTGCTTCTAGCCGGCTGTACGACGACAACATGTCACCGCTTTACCAAAGATCTTGAAGGTCACGTACGTCAAGCAGACGTTGTTGTGGTTGCAGTAGGTAAACCAAACTTCATTCCTGGTGCCTGGGTTAAGAAAGGCGCGGTCGTGGTCGATGTTGGCATCAACCGTTTAGAATCTGGTAAGTTAGTTGGTGATGTTGAATACGACGTGGCTAAAGAGAACGCAAGTTTCATCACTCCAGTACCTGGTGGTGTTGGACCAATGACAGTTGCGAGTCTGATCGAAAACACCATGATCGCTTGTGAGCAATTTCACTCGAAATAATCCACAACGACAATCTCGGTAGCATTACCATTGAGATTAATTGTTTCGTCTTAAAATAGAATAAGAAAGCCGCAGCGTGATAACGTTGCGGCTTTTTTGATTCTGAACTATTCATTTTTGATACACAGTGAGTCGCTTTTGATACAGGGCGACTCGCTATTTATCTGGAATATCGATTCTTTCTGCCTGCTCTGAAGGCGGCAATAAACTAATGATTTCACATTCTGTTGCTATTAATTTTTCCAACTCAGAACCTTGTGTGACTAATCGGAAGTTACCTTCAGTAATCACACCGAGTGGGATCGCTTTAGGATAAAGTGATTTGAACTCATTAAGGTCAAAAGTTTCAGTTAATCCCGTACTTTTTATTTGGCTTCCCTGAGCCATTAACGAGTTGAGTTTTGAATAAGTGATCCCTTCAGAGAACAAACTTCTATTGCCATCACGACTCACCTGATGCCTTTCATGTTTTGTCTCGGATGACTCAAGTTCAAACACTTTGCTTTCACCAAATTCATCTTGATAGTGCATGCTCACCAATGGATTCGTTTGTCGGTATGGCGATACGATCATTGCACGCCCTATCCCGTCCAATTCCAGATTATTTTCAGCGTGGCTCGAAGCTGGGTTACCGAAATAGACATTCAAGTTCTCCATGCGCGCCAAGCGAATGCTTTCCCAGTTGGTATCGGCTAGCACGCTGTTAATGTTATGTGTTGCCAGCACTTTGGCAAACTGCCGAGCAAAATGAGTCGCGCCAAAGAAAATAACTCCTTGTGCCTTCTCTTGAGTCACACCTAACCTTCTAGCCCACCAGCTTGCCGTTAAGCTCTGAATCACTACCGTACCTATGATGACTAAGAACACCATAGGTACCAGTAAATCAGCACCTTCAATCAATTGTTTTTCCTGGAGCTTTATAGCAAACAAAGAGGAGACTGCGGCTGCGACGATCCCGCGAGGCGCCATCCAGCTTAAGAACCATTTATCAGCAGAGGTAAGATCCGTACCGATCCCGCTGATCCATACACTCAAAGGACGAGCCACCAGCATAACCACCGCTAATAAGCCAACACCGCCCCAACCTATTGAGAGGAAAGTCCCCGAATCAAGCCTGCTCGCTAACAGAATAAACAACGCAGAAATGAGTAACACAGTCAGGGTTTCTTTGAATTCAATAATGTCTTCGAGATCCAAGCCTTTCACATTGGCGAGCCAGATACCCATGATGGTCACGGTTAATAAACCGGACTCTTCACTCAAGTCATTTGAAAAGGAGAATGCGGCCAACATTAGCGTCAGTACCGCCACATTACGTAGATAATGCGGAACCCAGTGCCCTTGCAGCATCTTGGCAATCAAATGGCCACCGATACTCCCTAAGCCTAAACCAATGGCCAACGTCAGACCCAACGCCGACAGAATATGACCCGTAGGTGCGGCTGAATAGACAATGTATTCGTAAACGAGAACAGCAAACAGAGCGCCAATTGGGTCAATAACTATCCCTTCCCATCGCAAGATGCTACCCAAGGAAGATTTGGGCTGAATGCTGCGCAACATAGGTACGATAACCGTCGGACCAGTCACGACCACTAATGCACTAAATAAAGCAGCTAACGGCCAACTGAAACCTACGAAGAAATGAGCACCCACAACGATACACGCCCAAGTAATCAACATACCGAAACTCACGAGATGCGTCACCATGCGCCCGTGGCCTCTGATTTCTTTAAAATTCAGGGTCAACGCACCTTCAAATAAAATGATGGCTACGCCTAATGAAATCAACGGAAACAACACGTCGCCAAAAATGGTATCGGGATTGAGGATATTTAAACCAGGGCCTAATAACAGACCGACAACAAGGAGGGGGAGAATAGCAGGAAGACGCAAACGCCAGCCTAGCAGCTGACACGCCAAGGACAACAGTCCAATTAACGCCAAGGATGAAGTGATCGACAAATCCATTTGTGCCCCTAAAGTTTTGCACCACACCCTGTGGTACAAACTGATTAACTGAATAAGAAAACCTACGTCATTACACTATAGGCTCTCTTTATCACACTAACCGAATATTATTGTGATTTATCAGTAACTTTACTTACGGGGCAACAAGGTATTCATACTCTGACTGGGTGATCATAACGAGTTAGGAAGTGCTTATGATCTAGCTAGGCAGAACTTAAAGTGAAAGTACCACGCCAGCAATAGCCGCGCTCATTAGATTGGCAAGTACGCCAGCACAAATTGCTCTAAAGCCGTACTGAGAGATGAACGAACGGCGCTCTGGAACTAGGCTGCCTAAGCCACCAATCAGGATCGCCATCGTAGAGATGTTGGCAAAACCACATAACGCAAAAGTAACTATCGCTTGTGAGTGCTCACTTAGCGCCTCTTTTACGTCCATTAACTGGATGAATGCCACGAACTCGTTTACAACAATCTTGTTACCGATCAATGAGCCTGCAACCACAGCCTCAGACCACGGTATACCGATCAGCCATGCAACGGGTGCGAACACATAACCTAGGATAAGTTCGAAGCTCAGGTTTACACCAAACCAGCCTCCAACGGTTCCCAATAAGCCATTTAGCATTGCAATCACACTAATGAAGGCAAGACAACGGCAATACGAAGCCCAGACATAGCCCCATCTGCCATTGCCTCAACGACGTTTGTTGCTCGTGGAATTTCAACATCAGACTCAATGTTTTCTTGAGCTTCTTCAGCACTGCCTGGAACCAAAATCTTGGCCATCAATAAACCGGCAGGTGCAGACATGAATGCCGCAGCGATCAAGTAATTAAGATCAACACCAAGCGATGCATACCCAACTAGCGTACCACCCGCTACAGACGCTAAACCACACACCATCACAGCAAACAACTGTGAATCTGTCATGTGCTTCAAGTAAGGTTTAACAACCAATGGCGCTTCGATCATGCCGACAAAAATGTTCGCAGTAGCAGACAGTGATTCTGCACGACCTGTACCCAAAAACTTCTGCAAAGCACCACCAATTAAGTTGATCACCTTTGGCATAAATCCAATGTGGTACAAACCTGAAATCAATGCTGAGAAAAAGATAATGATGCCCAAAACATTAATTGCGAAAACGAATCCATTATTTGTTAGGCCACCAAATAGGAAATTAATCCCCTCTTGACCGTAGTTGATCAAACTAGACACCGCGCCTGTTGCTGCGTTTAACACTTCTTTGCCCATTGGAACATACAGAACCAATAGCGCGAATGTAATTTGCAGTAAGAAAGCGAGAGAAACCGTTCTCAGCGGGATATTTTTTCTGTCCGTAGATAGTAACCAAGCGGCAACTAAAATAGTGATAATTCCAAGTAGGGAAGCCATGTGCGTCAACCTAAAGTTGTAGGTAGGAAAGGCGACGCATTGTATAGAGGAAATCGTTTGCGGCAAGTTGCGGTTGTTAATGTGATGTTGAGGCAATTACGCCTGAACAATGAGTTAAATTAAACCATTGAATTATAACCATTAACTTTGATTAAAAAGCATACTTTTTCCATATGGAAATTATATTTATAGATTAGGAAAAAGTTAGCGATGCAGTTCTACGCAAGTTTTAAGATTTTTGTCCCAATAGGTTGGCGATCCGATATGGTCTTTAATGAACTCGATAACAGCAGAAAGCTTCTTAGGCATATTCTTTCGGCTTGGGTAAACGGCATAGAAAGGCATAATCTGACTCGCCCGCCATTCCGGTAGTACTTGGATTAACTTGCCCGTTCTAAACTCTTCTTTCACTAAGTACGTCGCCAGATAAGCGACCCCCCACCCAGAGACAGCTGCGTCTCGTACGGCTTCCGCTAAATCCACCGAGTAGTCGCCAGCCACTTTAACACTGAGATTTTCTTGGCCGTTATCAAATGCCCATGACGTGTAGTCACGCTCGCGGCTACGATAAATAAGGCAATTATGCTCAATCAAGTCGGAGGGCACATGCGGAGTCCCTGCCTTAATCAGATAATCCGGTGATGCGGCTACCACAAACTGGCTGTCGGCTAAACGCTGCGCAATGTAACCTTCCGGCAAGTCTTCATTATTGGTGATCCAAAGATCCAACCGCTCTTCAATCATGTCCACTTTGTAGTCGAACAAGTGAACCTCGATTCTCAGTTGAGGATAAAGCTGCCTGAGCTGGTCAATCGCAGGAATGATATGCAGTGTGCCAAATGACTGTGACAAACCCACACGCAAGATTCCAGAGATATCATCACGTTGACTGTCCATATCCATTTGAGCCGCTTTTACGGTATTGAACAGTTGCTCACAATGTTGATAGAACACGTCCCCAGCTTCGGTCAGTGTAAGGCTACGCGTGGTTCTTTGTACCAACTTGATACCTATCGAGTCTTCGAGTAAAGCAACTTGCTTGCTGATATGAGAAACCGAAACGTTCAAGCTTTTTGCTGCACTGGTGAAGCCTTCATGCTTGATTAACGCATGGAATATCACCATCTGTGCGGCTCTATCTGTTAGCACAAGACCACCTTCTTAAATCTCTGAAATATAAATTTAAATGAAAAGAAAAAGGACTCCGAAGAGTCCTTTATGTCGTTCTGCCTACGGTAGGCCAAATGCTATTCAAAGCGACCTAATTCTATTAATCAAATTAGGTCAATTAATCAAACTTAATTCGGTCGGCTAGATGGCTGACTGCCAAGGCAAAGTAATAAGAACGATTCCACTTCATTAGAACATTGTAGTTGTTGTAAATCAGGTACGAACGGCCTGTTTCGTCATCAGGCATAATCAACCAAGCTTTGATGTCTTCATCCAACTGAGGAAGAGCTCGGCCATCGAAGCGTGTAATACCGAGTTCAGACCACTCTTGTAGGTATTTCGCTTTGTCTTCGTCGCGACCTTGCATTTCAATGGATACCGTTGATGGTACGTGAACCTGACGACCCCAAGTGTATTTGTCATCCCAACCCGATTGGCCGAGATAATTAGCCGCCGAAGCAAAAACATCTTCTTCGGTGCCCCAAATATCTTTCTTGCCATCGCCACTGCCATCAGCAGCGTAAGCTAAGAATGAACTTGGCATAAACTGAGGTTGCCCCATCGCACCCGCCCATGAGCCTTTCATGTCTTTTGGTGCAATATGGCCTTGATCAAGAATCGTTAATGCCGCCATCGCTTCTTTGCGGAAGAAAGCTTCTCTGCGTCCTTCATAGGCCATAGTCGTCAAAGCATCGATCACACTGTAATTGCCAGTGAACTTACCAAAATTACTCTCAACGCCCCATAGAGCGACAATGAACCTGGGTTGAACGCCATACTCATCGCCAATGCGCTTTAACGCTTGGTAATGTTTTTTATAGAGCGATCGCGCCTGCTTCACTTTCCAATCTGGAACTGCACGTGGAATGTATTCATCCAGAGTCAGTTTTTTCTCAGGCTGATTTTTGTCGGCTTTGACGGCTCTTGGCTTAAATGTCACACCATCAAAGGCTTCATCAATGATCGCTTCAGAGATACCTTCTTCACGGCCTTGTTGTTTTAGTTTTTCTACATACTGTTCAAAGCTCAGCTCTTCAGCTTGTACTGAGCCGATAGTCAGGCTATTACCCAATAGCAATGCCGACACCGCCAATATGGTTTTTGAAAATTTACTCAACGATCACTCCTCCCTGAATTGAGGTGGCTATTACTCTTCGTCTTGAACTTTTTGTTGAGCTTTACGCTCTTTATGTCGTTCAAGTTCGTTAACCGGTGGTGGCGGAACCTGCAAAAAGAAACCATCGCTTTTTAGTGATTCTCTCACTTTTTCGATGCTGACTTGGGCAAGCGTACGGCCATCCATTTTAATTACCATTACAAAACTAGGTTTACCAAACATTTGCATCAATGCGTCAGGAACTTGTGAGAAATCATCCTTCTTAGGGATATAAAGGTATGTTCCTTCTTTCTTTGAGCTTTTATATATAGAACACAGCATGACAAACCTTTTTTAATTGTTTATGACTACAAAACTCTCACTTGCGAGATCAATAGTTTATGTTAGGGAAATATTGGGAACAAAACGTTCATTTGACAACAAGATTACTTGCTGTGCTTGGTTTGGGAATATAACATGATAAACCTAGTTTCAGGCAATGCCCTTTATTTTATTGATAAAGAAATTGTACCCATTCGCTATTGAGGTCCTGTAGTTTTTCGATGTCTAGTAACCCAGATCTAAAAGGTAGCAGTTTCACGCTATCTGTTTTGCACTTATCCGATGATCAAGTCGAAAATGCGGTGTCTTTTCTTCAAGAGAAGGTAGACCAAGCACCCACTTTTTTCGCTGCTGCGCCTGTTGTTATTAACATTAGCAAAGTCGCTGGCGATATCGACTTCGTGCAACTGAAAAACGGTATCTCTCAAGCGGGCATGATCCCAGTTGGTGTGGCAGGCTGCTCTGATAAGCGTATGCAAAACCTAGCAAAAGAAGCCGGTTTTGCAGTAATGACAGCGAGCAAGTCGCCCTCTCAAGCTCCGGCAAAGATGGCACCAATTAAAGTGATTAGAACGCCTATTCGTTCTGGCCAGCAGGTTTATGCCAAAGATGGCGACCTGTTAATCCTGAGTCACGTGAGTGCTGGCGCAGAAGTGATTGCCGATGGCAGCATCCATATTCATGGCACATTGCGCGGCCGTGCGATTGCAGGTGCAAGTGGTCAAACTGAAGCAAAAATAATTTGTAATGATTTACAAGCAGAGCTGGTTTCCATCGCTGGAAATTACTGGCTCAGCGATCAAATTGATAGCGAGTACTGGCAGAAAAAAACCATGTTCAGTATGGCAAACGATGTATTACACGTTGATGTCCTCGCAATATAAGAGAAATAAAAGGAAAAAAGAATGGCACGCATTATCGTTGTAACGTCTGGTAAAGGCGGGGTAGGCAAAACGACCTCCAGTGCAGCTATTGCCTCGGGTCTGGCTTTAAAAGGGAAGAAAACCGCAGTTATCGACTTTGATATCGGCCTGCGTAACCTAGATTTAATCATGGGTTGTGAACGTCGCGTTGTGTACGACTTCGTTAATGTTATCAATGGTGAAGCGACGCTGAACCAAGCGATGATCAAAGACAAGCGCACAGAGAATCTATTCATTCTTCCTGCGTCTCAAACTCGTGATAAAGATGCACTGACTAAAGACGGTGTTCGTCGTGTGTTTGATGAGCTGGATGAAATGGGCTTTGATTTCATCATCTGTGATTCTCCAGCAGGTATCGAGCAAGGTGCTCTGATGGCGTTGTACTTTGCTGATGAAGCGATTGTGACGACTAACCCTGAAGTCTCTTCTGTACGCGATTCAGACCGTATTCTAGGTATTCTTGATTCTAAGTCTCGCCGCTCTGAAGACGGCTTGGAGCCAGTGAAAACGCACCTTCTACTGACTCGTTACAACCCAGCACGCGTAAATCAAGGTGAGATGCTGAGCGTGGAAGATGTAGAAGAAATCTTACACATCTCGCTACTGGGTGTTATCCCAGAGAGCCAAGCGGTACTAAACGCATCGAACAAAGGTGTTCCCGTTATCTTTGACGAAGCAACCGACGCAGGTATGGCTTACAATGATACTGTAGAGCGACTACTGGGTAGCCAAGTTGACTTCCGCTTCTTAACGGAACAGAAGAAAGGCATCTTCAAAAGACTGTTCGGGGGCTAATGCACAATGTCATTATTAGAGTTTTTTAGACCACAGAAAAAGACCACCGCAAACCTAGCCAAAGAGCGTTTGCAGATCATCGTTGCGGAGCGACGCAGCCATGATGATCCAGCACCATCATACTTACCACAGCTTAAAGAAGACATTCTAAGGGTTATCGCTAAGTATGTAGAAGTCGATCCATCAATGGTTGATCTAACTTTCGAACACAAAGATGATGACATCTCAGTATTAGAGCTGAATGTTAAGCTTCCAGAAGAAGAACGATAGTATTCCAAAAGAAGATCGATAAGCAGAGAACGAGCTGTGCTTATAGCGATTAAATAAAAAAGAGAGCCTAGGCTCTCTTTTTTGTGTCTGCAACTTTTATCTCTAAAGCATTCGTTGCTTACTACAAAACTAAAGTTACTTGATTGCTTTATTTAGCTTCTCGCCAACGACATCTAGACGCCAACCTTGCATTACATCAGGCAGCTTCTCTGGATTACGATCGTACTTCCAAATCCAGCTTAACACTTGATTAAGTTGCTTCTTCGATGCCAAAAATTCAGTCGCTAAACCACTGTGTTGTGATGCGGTTTTCACTTCATCTTTCAGCACTTTGAAGAGTTGCTTGTAACCTGGGTAGTCCATTAGACGTTCTACTGGCGCTGGGTACTCTTCTTCTGGCGTATGCTCAGCCAATTTCACTATTGAGCTGATCTTCGCACCATGGCGACGTACAGAACGGTAATCAAACCCTTCCTGCTCCATATGTTTAGGATCTTTCATCGCAAAACGGGCAACAGCCCACAAGTCTTGTTCTTTAAAGACAAAGTTCAACGCTAAATCACGCTTAATCGCTTCTTTTAAACGCCAAGTAGCTAGAGGTCTCAAGATGGCTAACTGTTGAGGTTTTAGCTGCCACGCGCCTTTAATATCAAGGTAAGCGTTGTCTGGGTTTACTTTACGGATGCGCTTAGCCACTTGTAAATCAGACTCTTGTTGCGCCGCTTCCCACCAGCCCGCTTCCATCACTTTTTCTAGAAGCTTGTTGTACATTGGCATCAGGTAGTGAACATCTGCTGCTGCGTAATCCAGTTGCTTCTGAGAAAGCGGACGAGCTAACCAGTCAGTGCGAGATTCACTCTTGTCTAGGTCTACACCCTCAAACTCTGAAACCAGAGCAGCAAAGCCCGTTGATAAACCATGGCCAAGAAAAGCAGCCATAATCTGTGTATCGACCATTGGTGTTGGCGTGCAACCAAATGCGTTCTGGAATACTTCTAAATCTTCACCGCAAGCGTGCAGAACTTTGAGAACAGAAGCATCTTTCAACAACCCAACAAACGGTGTCATATCATCAAGAGCAATAGGGTCAATCAGTGACAGCGTTTCACCATCAAATAACTGAATCAAGCCTAATTGAGGGTAATAGGTTCTTGTACGAACAAACTCCGTATCAAGCATAACGACATCGGCTTCACGTGCTTGTTGGCAAACTCGCTCAAGGTCTTTCAATTGGGTAATGATCTGATAATCCACAAAAACTCTCACTGGTTTCACTTTGATGGCCGGATACAAAAATGCCGACATTAACTGTCGGCATTCTAACACCATTTTTCAGCGCTCGCTTAGATTAAGCGCCTCAATGGCTGCTGGTGCAGCGGTTACTCGAAAATAGGCTCTTACTCACTTGCGCGTTTAGCAAGCTCTGCATCGTTCTCTTCACGTAACACACGGCGCAAGATCTTACCGACATTGGTTTTCGGTAGCTCCTCACGGAACTCAATCAATTTAGGGATCTTGTAGCCTGTTAGATGTTCACGACAGTGCGCAATGATATCTTCTTTAGTCAGGCTAGGGTCACGCTTAACAACGTAAATCTTAACTAGCTCGCCAGACACTTCATGAGGTTGGCCGATAGCCGCGACTTCTAACACTTTGCCATGCAGAGCCACTACATCTTCAATCTCGTTCGGGTAAACGTTGAACCCAGACACAAGAATCATGTCTTTCTTACGGTCAACGATGTACAACAAGCCTTCGTCATCAAACTTAACGATATCACCAGTCGACAACCAACCGTCTTGATCGATCACTTCTTTGGTCGCTTCTGGACGTTGCCAGTAGCCTTGCATCACTTGAGGACCACGAACCTGCAATTCACCCACTTGGTCATTGCCAACCACTTTACCTTCATCATCAACAATACGAACTTCTGTTGATGGTACTGGTAGACCGATTGCACCCGTGTAGTCTTTAAGATCGTATGGGTTACCGGTTACCAAAGGAGCACATTCAGTTAAACCATAGCCTTCCAATAGGTGGACGCCTGTCGCTTTCTTCCATTGCTCAGCAACCGTGCGTTGAACCGCCATACCGCCACCAACAGATAAACGCATGTTACTGAAATCCAATTCGTGGAAATCTTCGTTATTCACTAGAGCATTGAACAAGGTGTTTACGCCAGTAATCGCAGTAAACGGAACCTTTTGTAGCTCTTTAATAAAGCCAGGAATGTCACGAGGATTAGTAATCAATAGGTTACGACCACCCATCTCAACAAACAGTAAGCAGTTCACGGTAAGTGCAAATACGTGGTAAAGCGGCAGAGCCGTAACTACCAATTCACGGCCTTCTTGCAGTACCGGGCTATATGCCCCTTTCGCTTGAAGTACGTTCGCGATCATATTGCGGTGCGTTAGGATTGCACCCTTCGCTACGCCCGTTGTACCACCTGTGTACTGTAGGAATGCGATGTCATCGCCAGCCATAAATGGCTTAACATATTGAAGACGACGGCCTTTATGCAGTGCTTTTCTGAATGAGATAGCACCTGGCAGATCATACTTAGGCACCATGCCTTTTACGTATTTCACTACGAAGTCGACAATCGTACCTTTCGCACGTGGCAACATTTGCCCTAAGCTCGTTAGTACAACATGTTTAACTGACGTGTTATCAACCACTTTCTCTAGCGTACTCGCAAAGTTAGAAACGATAACTATCGCCTTTGCGCCAGAATCATTCAGTTGGTGTTCAAGTTCACGAGGCGTGTACAGTGGGTTGACGTTCACTGCAATCATACCCGCACGCAGCACACCAAAGAGTGCAATTGGGTATTGCAGCAGGTTTGGCATCATTAGCGCGACACGATCGCCTTTCTTCAGTTTTAGATCATTCTGCAAATAAGCGGCAAAGGCACGGCTGCGCTCTTCAAGCTTACGGAATGTCATGATAGACCCCATATTCTCAAATGCAGGTTGGTCTGCGTACTTCTGTACCGACTGTTCAAACATTTCTATAAGAGATGGGTACTGATCTGGGTTGATCGTTTCTGGTACGTCACTTGGATAACGTGAAAGCCAAGGTTTATCCACGATGTTACTCCTCGTTTATCAGCTGACGACTGCTCGCCGCTATTTATCATTGCGGTATTACAGCACAGCTTTAGTGCATGAGCACTAAAAGGCTCAAACACTTGTTTAAATTTTGTTAACTACACCAAGAATTAGCTCTGAAACTAGCTCTGGGCTCTCTAAATGACAATGATGTCCGCCAGGAATAGTCTCTATATGCAGAGAACTATGGGCTGATTTGTAGCGATTATGCTGCAAATGTCGGAATCCATCATTCCCTAAAATTATTAATTGAGGGCATTCAATAGCCGTCATAATCGCTTCAGCATGCGCCTGTGACATGCGATATAGCGAGTCACATTTTAGGTTTGGATCGCATCGCCATTGCCAAGAGCTCTCGAACTCGGTAATACCTTGCTCATCAGTCGTTTGATCAAAAGCAACGTGATCAACTGTCGCTTGATCAAAAGCAGCTTGATCAAAAGCAGCTTGAGCAACAGTACCTAGCTCAACAATTCCTCGTTTAACAATAGGAGCGATTAGTTCAGCATTGATTTGGTTAGTGTGAGCTCTCAGTTTAATAGCATCCTCAAGGCTAGCTAGAGGACGTGAAGGCTTTCTTCGCTGTCGAAGACGACTGAGTACCCCATCTCTCAAGCGAGAGACCGTTTCTTGGGGAGCTTCAGAAAGAGGTCCGTGACCTTCAATTTGAATTAATCCTGACACCTTTTCAGGAAAGGCGGCACTATAGCAACTTGCGATCAATGCACCAAGTGAATGTCCTACTAGTACCAGTCTGTTTGGCGATAATTTGGTCACCAACTGATGCAAGTCATCGATATAGTCGTGAAATGGGTAGTAACTGCCCGATTTATGCGATGAAAAGCCATGTCCAAAAAGGTCAATCGCAACGAGATGCAAATTAGATGCCCGCTTTTCTAACGTATCTACTACTGAGTTAAAGCTTGCAGAATTATCCAGCCACCCATGAACAAAAACGACCGTCGTGGCGGTCGTTTCTGGGCTTCCAATCTGTTGTGTGGCGAGCGTCCCGCTCGCAAGCGAGTATGACTTTTCAATCATTGCCGTTTGTTATCCCTGTCTTGTGTATCCGCTAACCCTAAACAACTCTGTTCTATTCGACGTCTTTAATTACGCGCCCTTGTCTTGGCATCGTTTGGAAACTACGACAATGTAAGCTGCGACATGAATAATAGGTAGGAGCAAAGTCGTTCACAACCACTCGCTCTGTAATTTGCCACAAGCGTTGGTTATATACATTCATTACCGGGAAGGTATAAGGATAATCACCAATAGTGCCATCTTCCGTGCCATTTGATGTGCCCACCAAGGTGACTAAACGGCCTTCAGCAAAGCTCAATGGCTCAACATAACCATCAATATAAGCAACAAAACGCCCTTTTGGCTCGGCATCAATATCAGGTTTCCCGCTACTTGAGATCGGCATATTAACCACTTCAACACGAGTCTTATCTTGTAAATTGGTCACCTTCGCAATAACGCCCCCTAAGCGAACATCACCAGCTTCTGGTACGGTATTTACCCACTCTTGGTAATCAGTTACAACCTGTTCAGAGTTTGCATTAAGTTCTTCAGGCAAAGAGGAGCAGCCCATCACCATCGAAGAGAAAGCGACAAGGAAAAATAAGCGAGATTTAGAAATGAGAGAAAACATGATGCTGGTCCTTAGAACAGGATAAATAAAAGCACAAAGCTAGATATAAATATCGACCCCAATAAGCTTCGCAAGTTCCTCTTTTTTAGCTTGATTCATCACATCCATATACTCTTCCATCGCACGTCGTCCACGCCCTTCTGGAAGATCATATTGAACCTGAGCTTTGTGGATCTCAGATTCTTTGACTTGGCGAATGGAATGCGAGACAGCATTCGCGACCTTAGTTGGCTGACCAACTGAGGTTTTTGCATCGCCTTTTTTTACCTCGTTCTTTTTATTGGTTCGATTGGTTTTGGATGTGTTGCCTATCGAAGAAGGAGGTAAGCCATTTATTGAAACCATGCTTAAAGAGTTTATTACCTGATATTAATGATTGTGTATCTGACTTTAGTCTCGACTCTACAGGATGAACTGCAGAGCCAAATTAAGGCGTAAAATAACACGCCTTAATTATAATTCACTTGCGGGGCCAAGAGGCTTACTCTCGACCTGGCAGTTTTTTCCACGTCACTTTATCACGAAGATAAACTGGCTCAGACTCTTCTGCTGCAACCGCTTTACCTTCTGCGTAAGCAAATTGAGCAAGGAACGCCATGTCTTGAGCTTCTGGGAACAGCACCTCACACGCTTTAGTGTTGATCGCTAGTGTGTCCATGTGCTCGGCGTATGCTTCCCAACCGGTGCCTACTTTTGCCCATGTTTCAGAATCCGCTTCAAGCTGCGCAGCCAATTCGCTTGGAGGTGTGACACATTCCGCATCAACTGCAGTCCAACGACCATCTTGTTCACGGCTGTAACGAGCCCAGTATACTTCACTCATGCGCGCATCAATCGCTGCTGCTACGTGAGTTTCACCAAATTTACGGTAGCTACCCTGAGCCATCGCTGCCAATGTAGATACACCGATCATCGGTAAATCAGCACCAAAAGCCAAGCCTTGAGCAATACCAATACCAATACGTACGCCTGTGAAACTGCCTGGGCCTTGGCCAAACGCAATTGCGTCGATATCGGTTAAAGCGATGTTCGCTTCTTTCAGTACTTCATCAACCATAGGTAGAATTTTTTTCGTATGGTCTCGAGGAGCCTCTTCGCTACGTGCGAACACCTGGTCACCCATTACTAGTGCAACTGAACAGTTTTCAGTTGCGGTATCTACTGCAAGAATTTTCGCGCTCATTCGTGTCTCAAATATTCGTTATCTAATCTAAAAATAATGGCTAAGCTCAACAATGCCAATTAATCAGCAGCGGTTGTATGGTCTTTAGCTAAGAATTCTTTAATGATCCCTAAGTCACGGGTACGTGGAATAGGCGGTAAACTCGCCAAAAATACACCACCGTAATCACGGGTCACCAAGCGGTTATCGCAAATAATCAAAGCGCCATTGTCACGCTTATCACGTATTAATCGGCCAACACCTTGTTTCAAGGTAATCACTGCGTCTGGTAACTGTACTTGTGCAAAAGGATCACCCCCTTTTAACTTACAGTCCTCGATTCGAGCCTTAAGTAACGGGTCGTCTGGAGCTGTAAAGGGCAATTTATCGATGATAACACAGCTTAATGCGTCGCCCCTAACATCGATCCCCTCCCAAAATGCCCCCGTGGCCACCAGCAATGCGTTACCTAATTCCATGAATTCGGCTAAGGTTTTTTGCTTACTTGTCTCACCTTGCAGCAGAACTGGCACCGAGAGTGTTTCACGGAATCGCTCCCCCAACTCTTTCATCATGCTGTGTGAGGTACACAAGAAGAAACAGCGACCTTGGTTTTGCTCAATCACAGGAGTCAGCATTCTTACTAGCTTATCCGCTAAGCCCGGGCTATTAGGTTCAGGTAGATAACGAGGCACGCACAATCGCGCCTGATTTGGATAATCGAATGGGCTAGGCAAAGAAAACTGTGCCGATGGCTTTAATCCGAGTCGCGAAGTGAAATGGTCGAAATCATCCGAAACCGCTAAGGTTGCCGAAGTAAACACCCAAGCGCCCGGTTTAAGCTCGATTTGTTCGTGGAATTTATCCGCGACCGACAGTGGCGTGATGTGCAAAGCAAAATGCCTTGGCGTAGTGTCATACCAATAGGAATACCCAGTAATCGACACATCACACACACGTTCTATTCGTGACTTTATCATGGTGGCACGCTCAAAGGCGGTATCTAATAACTGGCTTCGACCTAGTGCTAACTTCAATACGTCAACAGCAAGCTGAAGGGCATCTTGGAGACGAACCAACTCTCTTGAGATAGATTCAGATTTCAAGGCTTCACGCCAATTTCCGCGGAAACTGGTATCGCCGAGTACAATGCGCAAGTCAGCCGCAGATTGAGTTAGCCTATCGCCAACCTTTTGCAGTTGACGCATGTCTTTGGCTTCAGTGCGGTAAGCGATTTCAATGTCTTTGGCTAACTCTTGGATCTGCCTACTAGAAACTGATTGTCCAAAATATTGGCTAGCAATATCAGGGAGCTGATGCGCTTCATCAAAAATGAACACATCGGCTTCAGGGATCAGTTCACCAAACCCTGTTTCTTTGATCGCTAAATCCGCGAGAAACAAGTGATGGTTTACCACAACCACATCGGAGTCCATCGCTTTTTTACGCGCCTTAAGCACAAAACAATCAGTGTAGCTCGGGCATTCTTTACCTAAGCAGTTGTCATTAGTTGAGGTAATCGTAGGAATAACCGGGCTATCTTCAGCAATATCATCGCAATCACCCAAATCACCGGTTTGTGTTGCAGATGACCAACCACGAACTTTCACCAACTGAGCCAGCAACGTTGGATCGGTATGAGTGCCATGACTTTCAATCATTTGGCGGCTCAGTCTATCCAAACATAAATAGTTTGAGCGACCTTTCAGCAAAGCAACCTGACCATAAAAGCCAAGCGCATCGACCATCAATGGTAAGTCACGGTGAAATAGCTGTTCTTGCAGGTTTTTAGACCCCGTACTAATGATGACTTTCTTACCGCTAAGCAATGCAGGTACTAGGTAAGCAAATGTCTTACCGGTACCCGTCCCAGCTTCAACAACTAACTGACTCTGTTGCTGAATGGCTTGTGACACCGCTTCAGCCATGTCTAACTGAGCTTGTCGTGGTTGAAACCCTGGGATCGCTTTGCCCAGAGCACCATCAGCAGAAAACGTTTTAGATATCATAAAGTACGAGGTTTAGAAAAATAAGAAGGCGAATTATGGCAGGTTTAGTGAGCCGGCGCGAATCAAGAATGACTTCGCCCCGGAAGTGTTTGGTTTGTTTTCAAATACTCAAATGGCATAAATGAAAGAACTAAAAATTAGAAAATCGTTATCGCTTACGCTTTAATTGTGATTCCGTTTTTTACTTAAAGCTCAGGTTTCTACCTACGACTAGAGTTTTAAATAACGAGATAACCAAGGCGCACCTTCAAAATGGTTGTCATTTGGCTGAATGGCTTTTACAGCATCGGTTGGTGAGGTTTTATTTTCCCACATTTCATCTAAAACATGACCGTCTAGCTCCGTACCTCTAGCCAATGAACTCACTCGCTTGCAGTACAATTTTTTTGCTAGTAACTCTTTATCCATAAGTATCACCTCTATTTTTGCCACGGCAGAAAGTGCCTTGGTTGAAGTTCAAATGCGTACTAAGGTCAAAACTATAAAAAGTGAAGCTTCTGCCTGTTTTCCTGTCTAAAAACTGATATTTCTATATGAAACAATTTATCAAAGCGATAAATGAGCAGCAGAACTTGTTGAAACCAACTTGATAATAGATTAATTATAACGGTGATATTGCGGCTCAGTTCACCGTTCGACGGCCTGCATTTAATTTGAATAACCCCGATTCCAGATAAATAAGTGCAACATTCATGGAAGTAAGATGAAAATGGAAAGAAAAACTTTATTAACACATTGTACTGATGCCCCAGGCCTCATCTCAAAGATCACCAACATTTGTTACAAGCACCAACTCAATATTGTCCACAACAATGAGTTCGTAGATAACACAAGTGGTCACTTTTTCATGCGTACCGAGTTAGAAGGGTATTTCAATGACGAAACCTTACTCGCAGATCTAGACCAAGCCCTACCAGAAAACACAAAGCGTAAACTTGTTGATTCATCTCGCAAGCGCGTTGTTATCTTGGTGACCAAAGAAGCACACTGCCTTGGCGATATTCTGATGAAGAATTTCGATGGGAGTTTGGATGTTGAAATCGCAGCGGTTGTCGGTAACTACGATACGCTACAAAGCTTAACCGAACGTTTTAATATCCCTTATCACTATGTTTCTCATGAAGGATTAAACCGCGAAGAGCATGAACAGAAGATGCTTGAAGTGATTGACCAGTATGAGGCGGATTACCTTGTACTTGCTAAGTACATGCGAGTGCTAACCCCTGGGTTTGTTGAAAAATACAACCACAAGATCATCAATATTCACCACAGCTTCTTACCAGCCTTCATTGGTGCTAAACCATATCAACAGGCCTATGAGCGTGGAGTGAAGATCATTGGTGCGACAGCGCACTTTGTAACGAACGATCTCGATGAAGGTCCAATCATCAAGCAAGACGTAATCCCCGTTGATCACAACTTCAGCGCAAAAGACATGGCTCAAGCCGGTCGTGACGTAGAGAAGAACGTGTTGAGTAAGGCTTTAAACAAAGTGATCAATGATCATGTGTTTGTTTATGGCAACAAGACCGTGATTCTGTAAGTCGCTTATTTAAGTAATACTTCCAGTTAGAACCCAATAAAAAACGCGCAACAGGATTAACCCGTTGCGCGTTTTTTGTATCTGGTTATTAGACTAGCTTTTAGAGATTCCCAACTACGCTCCTTCGTCGTTATCGGGAATGACGGCATTCTCTAACCGTTAAAGTCATTACTCTGAAAAACGTCATTCCGACGAGCCTAAGCGAGATCAGGAATCTCTTTCCAGCAACTCCCTACTCAAATTAAGCCTGCTCTGACTCAACAATTTTCTTCAAAGAGTGTGGGTGCAGCTTGATGCAAATCCCTTGATACTTAAAAGCTACCGTTGGGTTATTCAAACGCTCACCCTCGCCTTTCGGGCTAGAGAGTTTTATCTTAATACCTTGCTCAGCCAAGGTTTCAAACTTAGCAGCAAACTGTGGATAGGTTTCTTTAAGATCGGCTAAATACTCATCGGCAGTTTGCGCATGAGAAGGAATCACAAACTCAACATGCTCCCAGTCTTGGCTTGGGTAAGTTTTACCTTCTGCCGGATATGGCAGCTCTAAGCATTCAATCTTCCAACTTAGACTTTGTAACGGTTTATCAAACGCCAACACAACGATTGGACGACCATTGATCATCGCTTCTGAAATCGTAGAGCCATATTCAGACCATGCTTGATGTGCTGATTTCGCAAGCTCAGTTTCATTGATTCTTAATGCAATATGATCCGCTTGAGCAAAGCTTAAATCTAAACCCAATGTATTTCCTAGGTTCTCAATTTTCGCCATAAATGTATCAAGGCGCGCAATCATTTGTTGGGGTTCTAGTTCGGCTTGCTTCAGGCTCATCGTCATCGTCTATGTTCTCCAAATAAGGGCTGCATGTTATCAGTTTTGCTTGCAGCAACAAGCGTTGCTTTTACAAAAAACACTCAACAAACACGCTAGTTCAGTTTCCAAAACAGACAAACTTGGCCTCGTAAAAGTCGTTTGTCAAAAACCCCTCAGGAAATGTAAATTTTCTATCAATTCGACCTATAAGAAACCCCACAAAATTGGTATGATTACCGCCATTTTTGTGAACTTAAACAGAGTCTATTGTTCGTTTCGGCATTAAATCGTTAACTAGAAGCATAATTAACCAATTTAGTGACCACGAAATAACGACCACTCTTATCATCCTTGAATTGAAGGAAACGCGTGTGAATATCCAAGCACTTATTAATGACAAAGTATCTCAGGCTCTAGAAGCCGCTGGCGCACCTGCAGGCTCTCCTGCTGCTGTTCGCCAATCTGCAAAACCACAATTTGGTGACTACCAAGCAAACGGCGTAATGGGCGTTGCTAAACGACTAGGTACTAACCCTCGAGAATTTGCTCAAAAAGTATTGGACGTTCTAAACCTAGACGGTATCGCTTCTAAAGTTGAAATCGCAGGCCCGGGTTTCCTTAACATCTTCCTAGATGAAGCATTCCTAGCACAACAAGCAGAAGCCGCTCTTGCCGATTCTCGCCTTGGTGTTACAGCCGCTGAAGCACAAACGATTGTTGCTGACTACTCTGCACCAAACGTTGCTAAAGAAATGCACGTTGGTCACCTTCGTTCAACCATCATCGGTGATGCAGTTGTTCGCACTCTAGAGTTCTTAGGTCACAAAGTTATCCGTGCTAACCACATCGGTGACTGGGGTACTCAATTTGGTATGCTTATCGCAAACCTTGAGCGCGTTCAGGCTGAAACAGGCGAAGTTTCAATGGAACTTGCTGACCTTGAGCAGTTCTACCGTGAATCTAAAAAGCTTTACGACGAAGACGAAGAATTCGCAGTTAAAGCTCGTGGCTACGTAGTGAAACTGCAAAGCGGCGACGAATACTGTGCTGAAATGTGGAAAAAGCTGGTTGACGTAACCATGGTTCAAAACCAACGTAACTACGATCGCCTGAACGTATCACTAACACGCGATGATGTGATGGGTGAAAGTATGTACAACCACATGCTTTCAAACATCGTTTCTGACCTACAAGCGCAAGGCCTAGCAAAAGAGTCTGACGGCGCACAAGTTGTATTCCTAGATGAATACAAAAACAAAGACGGTGACCCTATGGGCGTTATCGTGCAAAAGCGTGACGGTGGCTTCCTATACACCACTACCGATATTGCTTGTGCTAAATACCGTTTTGAAGAACTGGGCGCAGACCGCGTACTTTACTTCATTGACTCTCGTCAGCACCAACATCTAATGCAAGCTTGGACTATCGTTCGTAAAGCAGGTTATGTTCCTGAGTCTGTATCTCTTGAGCACCACGCATTCGGCATGATGCTAGGTAAAGATGGTAAGCCATTCAAAACTCGTGCAGGCGGTACAGTACGTCTTGCTGATCTTCTGGATGAAGCAGAAGTGCGTGCAACTCAGCTGATTGAATCTAAAAACCCTGAGCTAGCAGAAGACGAGAAGAAAACCATCGCGAACACAGTTGCAATGGCTGCTGTTAAATACGCAGACCTTTCTAAGCACCGTACGACTGATTACGTGTTTGATTGGGAAAACATGCTTGCGTTTGAAGGCAATACAGCGCCTTACATGCAGTACGCATACACTCGTGTTGCATCTGTATTCGCTAAAGCTGGTATCTCTATGGACTCTCTTGACGGTGAAATCAAAATCACTGAAGAGAAAGAGAAAACACTTATCGCGAAACTTCTTCAATTTGAAGAAGCGGTACAATCTGTTGCTCGTGAAGGTCAACCACACATCATGTGTAGCTACCTGTTCGAACTTGCTGGTCAATTCTCTAGCTTCTACGAAGCATGCCCTATCTTAGTGGCAGAAGATGAAACAGTTAAGCAAAGCCGTCTGAAGCTTGCTGCACTGACAGCGAAGACTATCAAGCAAGGTCTATCGCTTCTAGGTATTGAAACGCTAGAGCGCATGTAATTCCCTTCGGATTACAATGAATAAATACAAAGGTTGATGTGAGAGCATCAACCTTTTGTTTTATCTAACGTATACTGAATTCAAGAAATCGAAATGGATAATAATAATGAGCTTTGAACTTCACCCACAGTTAGCAAAAGACACCACGGTTATCGGCGAATTTCCACTAAGCCTTGCACTGCTAAGCAAAGACAATGCTGTGCCTTGGGTTATCTTAGTGCCGAAGCGCGCCAACCTAAAAGAACTGCACCACTTGCCAATGAAAGAACAGCAGCAATTCCTGCTTGAATCTCAAGCGGTAAGCCAAGCATTAGAAGCAACGTTCCAGCCTGATAAGCTAAACCTAGGCGCGCTGGGTAACATGGTGCCACAGCTGCACATTCACCATATTGCACGTTTCAAAGACGACATCGCGTGGCCAGGCCCGGTATGGGGCAACACCAAAGGTGAACAACGTAATGAAGAAGAACAAGCCGCAATCCATACTCGCATTCAAAACGTTTTATCGCTGAGCTCTATTTTCAAGAAAGCGTAATTCGAGTTCATCTCATTATGCTTTAAAGTAAGACCGTTCAGAAAAGACACATGACAAAAAGCCGCTCATCTAAAATAGGTGAGCGGCTTTTTTATTGTCTAATCTCGCCGTTTTCAACGAGAGTATGAAGCTCTGAACTACATCATCACATTCAGTGACAAACCATCTTGTTTGCTGATGGTGTAACGAATACGTGTTGTATGTCCATGCTTGTTGGTATCGATCAAGCGAGATATCTTACCTTTCTTGACCCACACACTCAGCATCGCATCGACACCGTCTTCACTCATTCCAAACTTAGACGCGAGTTCACTACGAGCAGCGACACCCTCGTTATCAATGTATTGATGAAGTTCAGTTAAAATCATACTACTTGCACCTCTAACGCTTTTTGCTTACTGCCGACTTTCTTGAAGACGCGATACGTCACCACAAAGCCACCAGAAATCGCCACCATCCAAACTGCACTACTCACTGGGTGTACAGCAAAGTTTGCCGCTTGGTAATAGAAGGTCGCACCAAAGTAGCCAAGAGCCATTGTCCATACCGCAATGAAGCGGGCAAACATCTGACCAAACTCACGTACATAAGCGCCCATCGCAGCCACACAAGGTGTGTAAAGCAGGATAAGAATCAAATAAGCAAACGCAGCGTGGCCTGATACAAACTTGTCTTTCAAGTTACCAAAGATCGAAGTATCAACCTCCTGATCCGCAGCCACAGAGCTTGAGTCAGACAAGTCGCCCACTTCAATGCCTAATGGATCTGAATAGCTCAAACCAGCTAGGTTTTCAGGAATTGTCATCACGGCTTCTTGCAAGCTTGCTGCTAAATCGAATTCAGCCGCTTCTTCGTCTGATGGCGTGGTGTACAAGCTGTTTAATGTACCAACCACGGCTTCTTTAGCGAAGATCCCCGTAATAATACCAACCGTTGCAGGCCAGTTCTCTTCAGTAATACCAATCGGTTGGAATACAGGCGTCACGACTTGTGCCGCTTTAGATAGCACTGAATTTTCGCTGTCTTCGTTACCAAAGCTTCCGTCCATACCTAATGAATTCAAGAAGCTAAGAATAGCCACAACCATTACGATGGTTTTACCTGCGCCAAGCACGAAACGTTTCAGCTTCTGCCAAGTTTTCAGCATCACGTTTTGCACGGTTGGCAATTCGTAATCTGGCATTTCCATGACCAAGCTATCGCTGCTGCCAGGATAGATTGTATTTTTAAGGAATAGACCTGTAAACACAGAAGCAACAATACCCATGATGTACAAAGCGAACACAACATTTTGACCGGCGCCAGGGAAAAACGCTGCTGCGAACAGCGCGTATACCGGTAGACGCGCGCCACATGACATAAACGGTGCCATTGATGCTGCTAGCTTACGTTCACGCTCTTGGTCAAGAGTACGAGTTGCCATGATAGAAGGTACGTTACAACCAAAGCCAAGTACCAGTGGTACAAAAGCTTTACCCGGCAGACCGATTTTTTGCATTACTTTATCAAGTACGAATGCCGCGCGAGCCATGTAACCCGAGCTTTCTAGTACCGCTAAGAACAAGTAAAGCGCAGCGATAACCGGAATAAACGTCGCAACCGTTTGAATACCACCACCGATACCATCAGCAAGTATGGTTACTAACCAAACCGGTAAGTGGTCATCTAATAAGTGATGGCCGCCATCAACCAGTATTGCCCCAACGCCCATATCAAAGAAGTCGATGAACGCACTACCAATGTTGATAGAGAACATAAACATCAGGTACATAATGACGAAGAAGAAAGGAATACCGACCCATTTATTCAAAATGAATTGGTCTGCTTTCTCGGTAAAGTTTCGGCTTAGTTTGCCTTCGCTACGACGAACACGTTTACAAAGGTCATGTAAGAAAGTGTATTTCGCATCAGCAACAGCAAGGTCAATATCAAACTCAGCACCAAGACGCACACTGTCAATTTGAGTTCGAGTATGAGGAGCCAGTCCGTTTAATACCAAGTAATCATTTTCTAACGCACGAATAGCCAACGCTCGATGCGAAACATCAGCATCATCAAATTGTGATTCAACAGAAGGTATTAGAGCTTCTAACGCTGCATCGTAGTCGATAGAGATAGGATCAAGGCTTACACCTTGAACAAGCAATTTATGTAGACGTTCTTTAAAACGAGCCACTTGACCTTTGTCGTTTGCCGACAAGCTCAGTACTGGACAGCCCAATTCTTTTTCAAGCGCTTTAAGGTTAATCACCTGACGCTCGCGCTTCAATACATCCATTTTGTTCAATACAACAATCATTGGGCGTCCCAATTCTCGCAGTTGTAATGTCATGTATAAGCTTCGTTCTAGACAGCTTGCGTCTACAACGTTAATGATGACGTCAGCTGGGTGAGTCAGAACGGCACGAGAAGCGATAGATTCATCGATACTGTTCGCATCATTACCACTATCGAGTGCGTAGATACCCGGAAGGTCAGTCAGTTGAAATTGGTCGCCCGCATGCGAGTACAAGCCCGTTTTCTTTTCTACGGTTACACCAACCCAGTTACCAACGTGCTGTTTAGCACCGGTCAATGCATTGAATAATGTTGTTTTACCACTATTAGGGTTACCAACGGTAAGAACTTGATAATCCATTTAGATAACCTCGATTTGTTCTGCGATGCTTTCACGAATGGCAATTGAAACACCTCTCACTTCAACTTGAAGCGGATCACCCATAGGTGCACGACGAATTAACGTCACCTCAGTTTTTGGCAGCATGCCCATAACCATTAGTTTTTTTCTAACGTCTGGTGTTAGGCCGGTTAGTGCAACAATAGAAGCTGCTTTTCCTTGCTCGAGTTGTGAGAGTTTCATAAATGCCCAATTCGTGACTGATAATGAGAAAGATTGTTATTACCGCCATGATACACATACATGACCACAATTCTATTGTGTGAAATCAAAGTTTTCGGAAATACATACTCGTAAATTTCGTTAAAAACGTTTACGTCAAAAACGTTACTTTCAATAATTGATGAGAACTACCTCACGAGTACGACTTACCAAAAATCAATAAAAATTATTACATTTCAATTACTTATAATATTGTCGGTTTTCTCACAGGTATCTGTCGTTAATTTTATAAGTAAAATAAGTGGCTCACCGTATAGTTACTCCATCGAAGAGAAATTACTTCTCTTTAATTTTATTCCAGAGGTGATGTGGTTTGCCATATCACTCCGGCAGCAAGCGAAGGTGTCCTTGGCACCCGTGGTATAGTCCCCCCGGCTATACCACGATATTTTTTTTCTTCCTTTCGTTTTATCCCTCTCTATCCACAAAAAACTTAAACAAACCTAGTTCTCTATCTCTATCTCTATCTCTATCTCTATCTCTATCTCTATCTCTATCTCTATCTCTATCTCTATCTCTATCTCTATCTCTATCTCTATCTCTATCTCTATCTCTATCTCTATCTCTATCTCGTAGGAGCATAAAAAAGCCCCAACACGAATGTCGAGGCCTTGAGTAATTTTATCAATGTGAAAGGAAAATGAATCCTCAGCTAACTACTCTTCACTATTTTCCGCAAACTTAGAGGGAGACATACCAAAGTGATGCTTAAACCGTTGGCTGAAATAGGAAGGATCATTGAATCCAGAATCGAACGCGACGTCTGACACTTTCTCTCCGGCCAATAACCTTTCGCATGCATGTTCCAAACGAACTTCGTTGAGGTGTTCTTTAAATGTTTTGTCATAGGCCGATTTAAAGCGCCGTTGTAAGCTTCTCTCGGACATGAACAAATATTTAGCGGCAGCTGCAGTGCCAAACTCCGCATCAGCGTAGTGTTCACTCACAAGCTGCGATACTTTATTTTTCCACTCTTGCTCTGTAGTCAGCTTTTGTCGCTCAGGCGTCGATGCTGCAAGCTTAATCGTTTCTATCTGTTCGATTGTGCTAGCTTCAAGGTCATCCAACACCTGATATTCAATTGGCCATGATAGTTGAACCTTATTTTGAGAGTCAGAAACAAAAGTATTAAGTTCGCCACCGCTTTGATTGACCAATAAAGGTAACTTTTCGATATTGAGATCGGTCGACTTTCCGCTACCGTCACTTATTGATGAAGCCAATTTAGGGAAAGGCATACCATAGTCGCGAATCGTAACAACTAAATGCTCTTTAACCTCTTCAACCAACACCACCATACTTTGTGATTTAAAGTTTCTCTTGATGATACTCGCGACCAAACTGTTAAAAATAATATCCAGATTAAAATACAGTAGCGACACATGTCTGTATTTAGTTTCAACTTTAATATCGAGTTCAATTCCCGCTTTTGCCAAGTCACCCTTCCACGCCTTAAGCACAGATTCCAAAATTAGAATTCCATCACAACAGACTGTCCCCGAACCCTCTTGGCTATTGCTCAATTGGGCGAGCCCATTTTTCAACGTCAGTATTGGTGATCGACCTTGGTCATCGTTCCAACTAGGTAGCATTGCAGCAATCTGAGTGACTTCATCGGATAGTTCTTTCGCTGTGTGTGAGACCAAAACATTTTTAACCGACAACTGCTTTTTTAGTTGTTGATTCGTTGTTAACAAGATACGACTTTGGTGTCTTAACTGGTCCGTTTTTAATGCAACTTGCGCTTTCAAGTGTCTGTTGGCAAAAGTGACATAGCGCGAACGCCAGAAAACGAGAACGGTAACTAAACCGATTAACATAATAAGAGAGCTCGCCACTGCCCAATTACTCAAGTACCAAGGCTCTGCAATTGAAAAACTTTGAGTAGTAGGTACAAATCGATAATGAGAGTCCTTGATCGGTTTAACTTCAAGTGTGTAATCACCCGGAAGCAAATGATCCAGTGTTAAGACTCCCCCTTCAAATTCACTCCAAGGTTCGTCAGCGTTGAGTCTATACTCCATCGCAGGTGTGAATGTTGCAGGTAAGATACCAAGCTTAAAACTAATGGATGAACCGTAAGGGATTTCTTCCAGAACAACCGCTTTCCCACCAAGTGATACGGTTTGTTGATCGACACTTATCTTGCTGAGTAGAGCTCGGTTCTGAGGTGTTGTAGACACCAATAACTCATTGGACAACGCCGTTACTACGCCATATTTCGAGCCTAAAACTAGCCTTGATGATTGATTTTTCTCACTGAAAAACAGTGCACATGCACCCGCTGCCAGTTCATTAGTGATCAGACCAAATGGTGAACCTATATGTTTATGCAGCTGTCCATCTAGTCCGTAATAACTGATACCTTTTGAAGACCCTAACCAGACGCCGTTATCATCGCTGATCAAACAATTAGGGCTAATATTATCTTCGATGAGAGCAACTTCTTCGATAACATTTGTATCATAAGGGATTCGATACACACCATAACTACTAGCGAACCACTGGGCGCCATCTTTTGCTTTTTCGATATCAACGACTTTGCCAAATCGCTCACTCCAACGACTGAAGCTAATTCTCTTATCAACAAAGGCATAAAACCCATGGTCAGTACCTATATAGACACTGTCATGTAACCCGATACTGAGATCAGTGATTTTCGCTGGCAAAAACTTATCAACTAACCAATCAGTTCCGTAACTCGTCACCATCATGGTCTCGAGAGACAATGAATAGAGGTCTTGCCCAGAGCTCATCCAAAGCACGCTGCCAGCTTGAAGCGCAAAGTTCTCAATATGTACACCCTTAATCGCTCTAGGTAAACTAAGCGTTTCAGGCTCTAACGTATTAGTATTAATACTAATAATGCCATTTTCAGTCGCTAGCCAAATAGAAGAACCCAAAATTTCAAAGTCCTTTACTGGGTTCTGATAAACACGAACTGGATCATTTTCACTTAGGGAGTCGACCAGAAACAGGCCCATAGAAGAAGCGACCCAAGACAGATTATCACTAATAGGCTGTATCCTATTTATCACGACATTACTGGAGTGCATTCCCATTCCCGTTAATGGCGTTCTAGAGAATGTCTTACTGAATAGTGAGAAATATCGAATACCATTATTCGTCGCGACCCACATCCCACCAGCATGATCGTTGATCAGCGAGTATATTTTCTCGCCTGGTAACGAGAAGTCTTGATTGGTGGCTTGCTCAAAACGTGTAACTTGGCCTGTAATGAAATTATAGCTAATGAGACCGTGTTCTGTTCCTATCCAATATTGGTCAGAAGTTTCAGCAAGAGATAACACATGGGAACCTCGTACATACGTCTCTTTATCTGGATTTGCTAGATCGACAATGACCGCACCATTTAAAGTACCGATGACGAGTTCACGTCTCGTGTTTGAGAAGTAAACCGTCTCAATATGATTTTTCTCTGATGCGGTGACATGGGTAAATTCTTGATTTTCTGAAAGGTAGACACCAGAGCTTGTCGCTAATACCCATTTGGATAACACACGCTCCGCGTCATTGATCACTATGTCGCTGCTGTTGTTGTATCGATACAGTTTAAGTAATGAGTAGGTGTTAAATTCTAAAGACAGCGTGTTGTAGGTATAAAAATTACTGCCATCTGTCACCCAGATATAATCACCAGATACGCCGATATTAGCGATCTCTGCACCGGGGCTTAAACTAAATGCAAGTTCATTGCCAATCCCCGGATTATGTCGATATACCTCGTTATCGAAAAAGCTCCAAAACTCATCGTTAAGAAACGCCACTCTTTCTGAGGAGAATTGTAGAAGGCTGCCCTTTCTCGGCAACAGAGTACGACCATCATAAAAAAGCACTTTTCCATGCACGTCGTGGATCCAGAGCCCACCTCCCGCCCCAAGATATAGGTTTTTAGCCGCAAGGAAATTCCCTTGCGCCTGAACAGGCAAAGGATAAAAAACGGAAGGTGAAGTATTTACCGCTAGAACGCTAAATGAAATGCTCATCAACACGAGCATTCTGAAGATAATTTGATACAACTTTTAATCCTGAGCAGCACAGCACATGAAATTTCGGTAGACGCAATGCCTTACCCTACTAGAACAGACACCGAGTTTTTTTGTGATTATTATTATCTTTCTATTTTAGCGGAAATTAGCGAAGGAGAAAGGAGGTTTGTTATTTGTTGAAAGGTTTTATCTTAGCGGTCACGAAAATGCCGCAAAAAGCGGCATGATTCATAAATTAACGAGAGCAAAGTAGAGTAAGGAATACTCTGCCTTGCGATTACTCTGCGCTCAAGCAACTCGTATAGCTATCCGTAAGTTGCTGAAGAAAATCGAAATAACTTCCACTCTTCACTTCAACCTCTGAACCGACAGGATCAAGTTGCCCTTGTTTAGTGTTGCTACCACGAATAACAGATTCAATCACAGCAGGAGTAAATTGAGGCTCAGAAAACACACATTGCACGTTATCGCGCACTAACGTTTTCTTAATTGCAATCAAGCTCTTTGCTCCGGGCTTACGATCAGGGCTAACCGTAAAGTGACCCAGATTATTCAACTTAAATTCTTGCTCATAGTAGCCATACGCATCATGGAAAACGTAGTAGCCTTTGTCTTTCACTGGCGCAAGTTGGTCACGAATAGATTGCTCTTTCTCTTCTAATGCAATCAAAAATGAATCTAAGTTCTCTTGGTAAGCCATTGCATTATCTGGATCAGTTTCAATCAGCTTTGCTGAGATATATTTTGCGGCCACTTCAACTTGATTAATACCCAGCCAAAAATGTGGGTCATGACTGCCATGATGATGCCCCTCATGAGCGTCATGGTCTTCATGTCCAAATTCTCTTAACTCAATCCCAGGGATTGAGCTTATCTGAATTACATTTTCTTTAGAGCCTATCACCTTAGTCAAAAAGGCTTCCAAATCAGGACCAAACCAAATAACCATATCGGCATTATGAACTTTTTTCACATCCGATGGCTTAAGCGCATAGTCATGCGGCGAAGCATTGCTGTTCATTAACACATCCGGCTCACTAACACCTTGCGTTAATTCCGTAACAATCATTTGAATTGGCTTAAAGCTTGTTAGAATAGTACTGGCACTTGCAACACTTGGCGCTAAAAGCAAAGTAGCAAGAATAAAAGATGAACGTGACATAATCCCTCGATAATAGAAAAGTAGCTTAGGCTTGAGGTAAATGTTACATTATAACATTAGCGAATTGCAAATGAGTTCTATTCATGGATAACTTAATCCAACTAGATTCTGTGAGCGTCGAGTTTGACGGTCGAAAAGTTCTAGACAACATATCTCTCAATCTAGAGCGCGGCAGAATCACCACCCTGATTGGGCCAAACGGTGCAGGTAAGTCGACACTAGTAAAAGTGGTACTGGGCTTACAAACCAAGTTTTCAGGTAACATTAAAAAAGCCAATAAACTGAAAATAGGTTATGTACCGCAAAAGTTGAAGCTCAATGATTCTCTTCCATTAAACGTAGAGCGTTTTCTAAAGCTCACTGGCAAATTTAGCCAACAAGAGATCCTTGAAGCTTTAAAACTCGTTGGCGCTGAACACCTACAAAAGAACAACATGCACCAGTTGTCCGGTGGTGAAAACCAACGAGTGTTGATTGCCAGATCATTGCTTAAAAGACCCGATTTACTCGTTCTTGATGAACCCGCTCAAGGCGTCGACGTCCAAGGACAGATCGACTTATATGACCTGATTGATAACATTCGTCACCGCTTCGGCTGTGCCGTATTCATGGTTTCACACGATCTGCACTTGGTTATGGCAAAAACAGATGATGTGATTTGTTTACATCACCATATCTGTTGCTCAGGCGCACCTGCTGATATCAAACACCACCCATCGTATATTGCGCTCTTTGGTACCGCGACCCAAGAGACGTTGGCGTTTTACCATCACCAACACGAGCATCACCATCATGATCTCGCTGGCGAACCTGTAACCGGCGGCGCGCATGAATGTTCAAACCATAAACACGGACATCACTAATGATTGAGTTTCTTCTTCCTTCTATTTTGGCGGGCTTGGGTATTGCACTGATCGCAGGACCATTAGGATCGTTCGTAGTATGGCGTAAAATGGCTTACTTTGGTGACACGCTTGCACACGCTTCTTTGATGGGTTTGGCGCTTGGTTTTTTGTTCAACATCAACTTGTACTTCGCCCTGCTAATTTGTTGTTTAATGTTGGCTGTACTTCTAGTTACTCTACAAAAGCAAAAGCTCGTAGCGACCGATACCCTACTCGGCATATTGGCACACAGTGCACTCTCTTTAGGCTTGGTTGCGGTAAGCTTTTTAGACAACGTTCGTGTTGACCTAATGAGTTACCTATTTGGTGACTTACTTGCTGTGTCTCCAACTGATTTAGTCTTCATCTATGCAGGCGCAGCTGTTATTGGCGTAGTGCTTGCGATATTTTGGCGACCACTGCTGTCAACGACAGTAAACGAAGATCTAGCAGCCGTTGATGGCATCAACATTGATTTAATGCGTCTTATTTTGATGCTACTGGTTGGTATTGTCATCGCGGTGGGTATGAAATTTGTTGGTGCATTAATCATGACGTCGCTGCTTATCATTCCTGCGGCAACAGCGAGAAAGTTCTCCAATACACCTGAACAGATGGCGTTCCTAGCTTCGATTATCGGTTCTATTGCTGTGTTTGGGGGATTAAGCCTATCGTGGTTCTATGATACTCCTGCAGGGCCCTCTGTTGTTATCAGTGCAGCGGCAATGTTTATGCTGTCTCAAATGTACAGAAGCCGAGCTTAAAGCTCAGAGTGAATTCTAACTGTTTAAACTGCTCTAAAAAGACAGTATAACCTCTAAAAGACAGTATGATTTCAGCAAAAAACTGAACACGGAATGCAACAAGCTAAAAACAAAGTACATTAAGCTAAAACGAAAAAGGCTTGGTCAATGACCAAGCCTTTCTTATATCGTTCAGTTAACTTCTATCTAGTTCGATAAAGCCAGCTGATTACCAACCTGTGATTTCACGTAGGCCTTTACCGATGTCAGCAAGAGACTTAACCGTCTTAACGCCTGCTGCTTCTAGTGCTGCGAATTTATCTTCAGCAGTACCTTTACCACCAGAGATGATTGCGCCAGCGTGGCCCATACGTTTACCTGGAGGAGCCGTAACACCTGCGATGTAAGAAACAACGGGTTTAGTTACGTTCGCTTTAATGAACTCAGCCGCTTCTTCTTCCGCCGTACCACCGATCTCACCAATCATTACGATTGCTTCAGTCTCTGGGTCTTCTTGGAAAAGTTTTAGGATATCAATGAAGTTTGAGCCTGGGATAGGGTCACCACCGATACCAACACATGTAGACTGACCAAAGCCTTCATCTGTTGTTTGCTTAACTGCTTCGTACGTCAGAGTACCTGAACGAGATACGATACCTACTTTACCCTTCTTGTGGATATGACCAGGCATGATACCAATCTTACACTCGTCTGGAGTGATAAGACCTGGACAGTTAGGACCGATCATGCGAACGCCAGTTTCTTCTAGCTTCACTTTAACGTCGATCATATCTATTGTAGGGATACCTTCAGTGATCGTTACGATCAGTTCGATACCTGCATCAATCGCTTCTAGAATTGCATCTTTACAGAAAGGAGCAGGTACGTAGATAACGGTTGCTGTTGCGCCAGTCACTTCTACTGCTTCACGTACTGTGTTGAATACTGGAAGGCCTAGGTGAGTTTGACCACCTTTACCAGGTGAAACACCACCAACCATTTGCGTGCCGTATGCGATAGCTTGGTCTGAGTGGAATGTACCTTGACCGCCAGTGAAACCCTGACAGATTACTTTAGTGTCTTTGTTAATTAATACAGACATTATTTAGCCTCCGCAGCAGCAACAACTTTCTGAGCAGCATCTGTTAGAGATTCAGCTGCAATGATATCAACATCAGAATTAGCAAGTACTTCGCGACCTAGGTCTGCGTTTGTACCTTCTAGACGAACAACTACAGGAACTGTTACGCCAACTTCTTTAACTGCACCAACAATACCTTCAGCAATCATGTCACAACGAACAATGCCACCAAAGATGTTTACTAGTACTGCTTTAACGTTGTCATCAGAAAGGATGATCTTGAATGCTTCAGCTACACGCTCTTTTGTTGCGCCGCCGCCTACATCAAGGAAGTTTGCTGGCTTGCCGCCGTGTAGGTTTACGATATCCATCGTACCCATAGCAAGGCCTGCACCGTTAACCATACAACCCACGTTGCCATCTAATGCTACGTAGTTCAGTTCCCACTGAGCTGCGTGTGCTTCGCGTTCATCTTCTTGAGAAGGATCGTGCATTTCACGAAGCTTTGGTTGACGGTACATTGCGTTTGAGTCAATGTTGATTTTACCGTCAAGACATAGAAGGCTACCTTCACTTGTAATAACAAGTGGGTTGATTTCTAGTAGAGCTAGGTCGTACTGAGAGAACATTTCACCAAGACCCATGAAGATCTTCACGAACTGTTTAATTTGATCGCCAACTAGACCAAGTTTGAATGCCAATTCACGGCCTTGGTAAGCTTGAGGGCCGACTAGAGGATCGATCGCTGATTGGTGAATCAACTCTGGAGTTTCTTCAGCGATTTTCTCAATGTCCACACCGCCTTCAGTTGACGCCATGAATACAATTTTACGAGTTGCACGGTCAACAACAGCACCTAGGTAAAGCTCATTGGCAATATTCGATGCTTCTTCAACTAGGATCTTTGTTACAGGCTGGCCGTTAGCGTCTGTTTGATAAGTTACTAGGTTTTTACCTAACCACTTTTGTGCAAACTCTTTTACGCCTTCTTTCGTGTCATGTAGCTCTACGCCGCCCGCTTTACCGCGGCCACCAGCGTGTACCTGACACTTAACAACTTTCTTGGCTGTACTGATACGGCCCGCAGCTTCAAAAGCTTCTTGAGCTGTATCACATGCGAAACCTTCTGGTACAGGCAAACCGAATTCTGCAAACAGCTGTTTGGCTTGGTATTCATGCAAATTCATTTTGATATTCCGTTTATTTTCCCTTAAGGGATTATTATTTCCATAACGACACAGTTTCCTGTGGTACGTCTGTAGGGTCTTCTCAATTCAACTGCTGTCCATTTTCTAATGGCTTTACAGTTCAAATGAAGGCCAGACGTTGAGCAGCCTAGCCTTTGAAACTTTTTACGTCTAGCTAACGGAGTTAACTAGACGTTTTAGCGATACTAAACGTCTAACAACAGACGTGCAGGATCTTCTAGTAGCTCTTTGATAGTCACTAGGAAGCCAACTGATTCACGGCCATCAATTAGACGGTGATCGTAAGATAGCGCTAGGTACATCATTGGTAAAATCTCAACCTTGCCATCAACAGCCATTGGGCGATCTTGGATTTTATGCATGCCCAGAATTGCCGCTTGAGGCGGGTTGATAATTGGCGTAGACATTAGAGAACCAAATACACCACCGTTTGTGATAGTGAAGTTACCACCCATCAGCTCATCAACTGTTAGCTTGCCATCACGGCCTTTAATTGCTAACTCTTTGATGCCTTTTTCGATGTCAGCGAAGCCTAGTGTGTCACAGTCTTTCAGTACTGGAGTCACTAGACCACGTGGCGTTGATACTGCCATGCTGATGTCGAAGTAGTTGTGGTAAATGATATCTGTGCCATCAATTGAAGCGTTAACTTCAGGGAAACGTTTCAGAGCTTCTGTTACCGCTTTCACGTAGAAAGACATGAAGCCAAGACGCGTATCGTGGCGCTTCTCGAATTGGTCTTTGTACTGCTTACGAAGGTCCATGATTGGTTTCATGTTCACTTCGTTGAAAGTAGTCAGCATTGCTGTGCTGTTCTTCGCTTCTAGAAGACGGTTTGCAACTGTCTTACGTAGGCGAGTCATAGGCACGCGTTTTTGGCTACGAGCCGCTGCTGGCGCTTCAACTGCTGGTGCAGGTGCTGCTGCCGGAGCCGATTTAGCTGCTGCTAGATGTGCGTCGATGTCTTCACGAGTAATACGACCACCAACACCAGTGCCTTTAACGTCAGCTGGTTGTAGGTTGTGCTCTGCAAGCAAGCGACGAACAGCAGGGCTTAGTGCATCGTTGCTTTCTTCTGTCAGTGCCGCTTTATGGCGCTTATCAGGTGAAGATTCTGTGTCTTCAGTTGTATCTTTCGTTGGTTCGCCAGCGACAGCACCAGGCTTGATCTTCGCCAGAAGCTGCTTAGAAAGTACCGTAGCACCCTCTTCTTCAAGGATAGCTTCCAGAACACCAGCTTCAGGCGCTGGTACTTCTAGAACTACTTTATCAGTTTCGATATCTACAATGACTTCATCACGTGCAACCGCTTCGCCAGGTTTTTTGTGCCAAGTAGCAACTGTTGCATCAGCCACAGATTCAGGTAAATCTGGAACCAGAATTTCAATTGTCATGTCTGTATTTTCCTTTTACTTCTAGTTCTTAAGTAGGGTCAGAGCGTCGTCAACTAACGCTTTTTGTTGTTTCAAGTGTACCGACATATAGCCAACAGCTGGTGATGCTGATGCAGGACGACCTGCGTATTGAATATCAGCTCCCACAGGAATAGCAGCTCGGAAATTATGCTGGCTGCTGTACCAAGCACCTTGGTTCTGAGGCTCTTCTTGACACCAAACGTAATCAACAACATTTGTGTACTGTGCGATAGCAGCTCTCACGTCCTCATAAGGGAACGGGTAAAGTTGCTCAATACGTACAATAGCGACATCGTCTTGCTCGTTTTTACGTCTTTGGTCAAGCAGGTCAAAGTAAACCTTACCTGAACAGAACACGACGCGTTTAACGTTCTCAGGAGCCAGATCATCAATTTCTGCGATAGCTGGTTGGAACGTACCTTCTGCCAAATCTTCCATTGAAGAAGTACACAGAGGGTGACGAAGCAATGATTTTGGTGACATTACGATCAGTGGACGACGCATTGGTCGAACAACCTGACGGCGAATCATGTGATAAACCTGAGCGGGTGTTGAAGGAACAACAACCTGCATATTTTGTTCAGCACATAACTGAAGGTAACGCTCAAGACGAGCAGAAGAGTGCTCAGGGCCTTGGCCTTCATAACCGTGAGGAAGTAGCATTGTTAGACCACATAAACGTGCCCACTTCTGCTCACCTGACGAGATAAATTGGTCGATAACAACTTGTGCACCGTTTGCGAAGTCACCAAATTGTGCTTCCCAAAGGGTTAGACCGCTTGGCTCTGCTGTCGCGTAACCATACTCAAACGCTAGTACTGCTTCTTCAGATAACACAGAGTCAAACACTTGGAATGGCCCTTGTTTATCATGAATGTTCGCAAGAGGAACGTAAGTGCTCGCATCTGATTGGTTGTGCAGTACTGAGTGACGGTGGAAGAAAGTACCGCGACCAGAATCTTGGCCGGAGATACGAATACGTTTTCCGTCATCAACCAGTGTTGCATAAGCCAGAGTTTCAGCCATACCCCAATCGACTTGTTTCTCACCATTCACCATGGCAGTACGATCGTTGTACAGTTTATTTACTCGGCTTTGTAACTTATGGCTGTCTGGGTATTGGCAAAGTTTGCTACCAAGCTCTTTAAGACGCTCGATATCGATTTTGTTATCCCATTCAATGTTCCATTCGTGACCTAGGTATGGAGACCAGTCGACGGAATGAAGTGCCATTGGACGCCACTCTTTAACCACAACTTCACCGTGATCAAGTGCATCACGATATTCGTTAACTAATTGAGTCGCTGTATCAATACCAAACTCACCGCGTTCCATTAGCACGTCAGCATAAAGCTTACGTGGCGTTGGATGCTTCTTGATTTTTTGGTACATCAAAGGCTGTGTTGCATTGGGCTCATCGGCTTCGTTGTGACCATGGCGACGGTAACAAACCAAATCAATAACCACATCACGCTTGAACGTATTACGGTAATCTAATGCTAGGCGAGCGACGAAAGCCACCGCTTCTGGGTCATCAGAGTTAACGTGGAAAATCGGAGCCTGAACCATCTTCGCGATATCAGTACAGTACATCGTAGAGCGTGTATCGCGAGGGTTAGACGTTGTAAAACCAACTTGGTTATTTACAACGATACGAACCGTACCACCAACACAGAAACCGCGAGCTTGAGACATATTAAACGTCTCTTGTACAACACCCTGACCAGCGATAGCTGAATCACCGTGGATAGTAATTGGAAGTACGCGGCTGCCGTCTTTATCGTCTAGACGATCTTGGCGAGCACGTACTGAACCGATAACTACCGGGTTTACGATTTCTAAGTGAGATGGGTTAAATGCTAGTGCTAAGTGAACGTTGCCACCTGGTGTCGCGAAATCTGCAGAGAAACCTTGATGATATTTAACATCACCAGTACCCCACGAGTCATCGCTGTGCTTGCCCGCAAATTCGTCAAACAGGTCTTGTGGCTTTTTACCAAGCACATTGACCAACATGTTTAGACGACCACGGTGAGCCATACCAACAACAACTTCACGCATGCCTTGTCCGCCAGCATGACGAATAATTTCTTTCGTCATTGGGATAAGAGCATCACCACCTTCTAATGAGAAGCGTTTTGCGCCTGGGAATTTAGCACCAAGATAGCGCTCAAGACCTTCAGCAGCAGTTAGCTCTTCTAGGAAAGCTTGCTTTTCTTCTTTATCAAAAGAGGGTTGACCAGAAACAGACTCTAAACGTTGTTGGATCCAACGTTTTTGCTCTGTGTTAGTCATGTGCATGTATTCAGCACCAATAGACCCACAATAAGTTTGCTTTAGAGATTTATACAAATCTCGCAGCACCATCGTCTCTTGTCCAATAGAATAAGAGCCGACATTAAATGTCTCATTGAGGTCATCTTCGGTAAGAGTGTGGAAAGAAGGATCCAGTTCAGCGACTGTATCTCTTTCCCATAAACCTAGAGGGTCTAGGTTTGCTGCTTGATGCCCTCGGAATCGATAGGCATTAATCAGTTGCAGAACCTTTACTTGTTTCGCATCGACATCAGGATCACTAACTTGGACACTGTAATGCTTTGTTTCTTGAGCGAGTCGACGGAAGTATTCACGAACGCGAGAGTGTGGTTGTTCCACCGTTTCTGAAGCTTGCACAGGCAATTCTTCAAATACGCTTCTCCATTCGTCACTTACCGAGTCGGGGTCACTTAGATACAGTTCGTAGAGTTCTTCTACGTACGTTGCATTGGCGCCAGCCAAGTGTGAAGACTCGAGCCATGCCTTCATCACGCCGTTGTGCATATTTTCCCTTAACCAGTAGTTTTCACGTGTGCTGCGGTCTATGCCGAGCTATTAAAAGGCCGCCCCAAAACTTCTAGGGCGGCAATTTTTATATAACTTAAACCGAACGATTGATTAGCATGGTCTTAATATGACCAATCGCTTTCGTCGGATTTAATCCCTTAGGACAAACACTTACACAGTTCATGATGCCATGGCAACGAAAAACGCTAAATGCATCATCAAGATCGGACAGACGTTCGTCTGTCGCTGTATCTCGGCTATCTATTAGCCAACGGTATGCTGCAAGTAGGCCTGCTGGTCCGATGAACTTATCTGGATTCCACCAGAATGATGGGCACGAAGTAGTACAACATGCACACATAATACATTCATACAAACCATCTAAATGAGCACGCTCATCTGGGCTTTGTAGGTTTTCGCGAGCCGGTGGTAAATTGCCATCAGACACTAAGAACGGCTTAACTTTTTCGTAGTTATCGTAGAACTGAGTCATATCTACGATTAAATCACGCACGACAGGCAAACCTGGAAGTGGGCGAATTACGATTTTATCTTGACCAGAAAGTGCGGACAGAGGCGTGATACACGCCAATCCGTTTTTACCATTCATGTTCAAACCATCAGAACCACATACACCTTCACGGCATGAACGACGGAATGAAATCGTTGGATCTTGCTCTTTCAAAAGAATAAGCGCATCCAAAAGCATCATGTCAGAACCTTCTTCCACCTCTAGGATGTACTCTTTCATGTAAGGTTTCTGGTCTACATCGGGGTTGTAACGATATAAAGAGAAATTCAGTTTCATAGTCATATCTCCTTAGTACGTACGTGCTTTCGGCGGGAACGCTTCACGATGGATTGGTTCCATGTTTACGCCACGCTTAGTCATACTTTCTGATTCTGGGTTGTAAAGTGAGTGACATAGCCATTGCTCATCATCACGATCTGGGAAGTCAAAGCGAGCGTGTGCTCCACGACTCTCGGTACGGAAATTTGCAGCAACTGCCGTTGCAAACGCCGTTTCCATCAAGTTTTCAAGCTCTAGACACTCAATACGTTGGGTGTTGAACTCGGTAGACTTGTCTGAAAGGTGTGCATTTTTAAGACGTTCACGAATCACTTTCAGCTCTTCTAAGCCGTCAGCCATCGCTTGGCCTTCACGGAAAACTGAGAAGTTGTTCTGCATACATTGCTGAAGGTCTTTACGGATAACCGCTGGATCTTCACCGTCAGTACTGTTTTCCCAACGATTGTATCGCTCTAGTGAACGCTCAATATCTGCTTCAGTTGCTGGTTTAGCTTCTTCTTGCTTGTTCAGAGTCTCACCAAGATGAAGACCCGTCGCACGACCGAATACAACCAAATCTAGCAACGAGTTGCCACCAAGACGGTTTGCACCGTGTACTGATACTGAAGCGATTTCGCCACAAGCGAATAGACCTTGAATTTCAACGTCTGAACCGTCTTCAGTTTGCTTAATTGCTTGACCAGAAACTTGTGTTGGAACGCCACCCATCATGTAGTGACAAGTAGGAATTACAGGAATCGGTTCTTTAACAGGATCAACGTGAGCGAATGTACGAGAAAGCTCACATACACCAGGTAGACGAGATTCAAGCGTCTCTTTACCTAAGTGATCCAGTTTCAGCTTAATGTGAGGACCCCAAGGGCCATCGCAGCCGCGACCTTCACGAATCTCAACCATCATCGAACGAGCAACAACATCACGACCAGCTAAGTCTTTAGCATTCGGAGCATAACGCTCCATGAAGCGTTCGCCATCTTTATTGAGAAGGTAACCACCTTCACCACGACAGCCTTCTGTTACTAAAACACCAGCGCCAGCAATACCCGTTGGGTGGAACTGCCACATTTCGATGTCTTGCATTGGAACGCCAGCACGAATCGCCATACCAACACCGTCACCAGTATTGATGTGCGCATTAGTTGTAGAAGCGTAAATACGACCAGCACCACCAGTAGCTAAGATCGTTGCCTTAGCTTTGAAGTAGCATACTTCACCCGTTTCCATACAAAGTGCGGTTGTACCTAAAATGGCACCGTCTTCATTCTTAACAAGGTCTAGTGCATACCACTCAGAGAATACGGTCGTTTTATGCTTGATGTTTTGTTGGTAAAGCGTGTGTAGCAGTGCATGACCAGTACGGTCAGCCGCCGCTGCAGTACGAGCCGCTTGTTCACCACCAAAATTCTTAGATTGGCCACCAAACGGACGTTGGTAAATACTACCGTTATCGAAGCGAGAAAATGGAAGACCCATTTTTTCCAATTCGATAACTGACTCAGGGCCATTTTTACACATGTACTCGATAGCATCTTGGTCGCCGATGTAATCGGAACCTTTAACCGTGTCGTACATATGCTGTTCCCAGTGATCTTCATGCGCATTACCAAGAGCAACGGTGATACCACCTTGCGCAGATACAGTATGAGAACGAGTTGGGAAAACTTTAGAAAGCAACGCACAAGATAGGCCTTGCTCAGAAATTTGTAGCGCGGCACGCATACCAGCACCACCAGCGCCGATTACTACAGCATCGAACTCACGAACAGGAATAGTCACTTACGCACCCCACAAAATAAACAGACCAGAGAAGAAATATCCTAGAAGAACCGCAACAACACCGACTTGAAGACCAACGCGCAATTTTGCACATTTGATGTAGTCAGTTAGTACTTGCCACAAGCCGATCCACGCGTGAACCAAAATTGAAGTAAGCGCTAACATGGTGAAGACTTTAGTGAAGGTACCACCAAAGAATTGCGTCCAAGATGCGTAAGAAATATCACCTGAGAAAGCACAGAAGCTCACTAAGTAGATAGTGTAAAGCGTCATAATGATGGCAGTTGCACGAATCAATAGATAATCATGCACACCATTACGACCAAAAGTAGAAACGTTGTTTACCATACTAAGATCCCCGCTAGTAGAGACAATACCGCTGTTGCTGCGAATGCAACCTTCGCGCTCTTAGCGCCAGATTCCAGCTCTTCAAAGTGACCAAGGTCCATAAGAAGGTGACGAATACCACCAGCAATGTGGTAAGCCAAAGCGGTTAAAATGCCCCACAAAATAAACTTCACGAAGAAACCGTCGACAATGTCGCTAGCTTCCATAAAGCCTACAGGGGAAGAGAGGGAAATGGATAGTAACCAAAGCAAAATTCCAATCGCAACAAAAGTAATCACCCCAGACACACGGTGTAGGATGGAAGCTATTGCTGTGATAGGAAAGTGGATGGTCTGTAAATCTAAATTAACAGGTCTTGTCTTTCTTTCTTTCACGGGCTCGCTCACTCAGCTCCATTGAGCATGATGGTCATTAAATAACCTTATGTATTGTTATGGACAAAATTTGATTGCAAACCTTCAAAATTTAACATTAACTTAACAAATAACAGGGGTTGAGCCGTAGATAATTGTAAAATAATTGTTAACAGCAAGATTATTGAAGACACCTCACATTTCTTCTTAGCCTTGCATTTATAAGGTCTTAACCAAACTTTTCAGCGCCACTATACGACTGGCAACATTCTAATACAATTGATGCAACAAATAATGCTACATAGAACAGATTTTTAACGAATTTAATGTAAAAAACACTAACAAGTGCACACAAAGCTTCAGAAAAATTGACTTTCTCACGTAAGACCAGTAAAAAAATGGCACATAAACATCCTGGACGGATAAAATAATAAACAAAGGAGATTGTTATGGCGGATAAGAAAGCTACCCTTCACATTGAAGGTCATGCGCCAATCGAACTGCCGATTACAGAAGGCGTACTTGGTACACCAGTGATCGACGTTCGTACACTAGGTTCTAATGGTTTTTTCACTTTCGATCCTGGTTTTCTTGCCACTGCATCTTGTGAATCGCAAATTACTTATATTGACGGTGGAAAAGGCATTCTTCTACACCGTGGTTATCCAATTGATCAACTGGCCAATAACGCTGATTATTTAGAAGTTTGTTACATTCTTCTATACGGCGAAGCTCCATCTCGAGCTCAATACGAAGAATTTAAGACAACTGTCACACGTCACACCATGGTTCATGAGCAAATTGCTAGTTTCTTCCACGGCTTCCGTCGTGACGCTCACCCAATGGCTGTTATGTGTGGTGTGGTAGGTGCGCTTGCTGCGTTCTACCATGATTCATTAGATGTTAATAACGACACACACCGTGAAATTGCGGCATATCGCCTAATTTCAAAAATGCCAACACTGGCTGCAATGTGTTACAAATATTCTATCGGTCAACCGTTTATCTACCCGCGCAATGACCTAGGCTATGCAGAGAACTTCCTGCACATGATGTATGCAAACCCATGTGAAGAATATGAAGTAAACCCTGTTGTTGCTCGCGCAATGGACAAAATCTTTACACTACATGCTGATCACGAACAAAATGCTTCAACCTCAACGGTTCGTTTAGCTGGTTCTTCGGGTGCAAACCCATTTGCTTGTATTGCTGCTGGTATCGCTTCGTTATGGGGTCCTGCTCACGGTGGTGCTAACGAAGCCTGCCTAATGATGCTTGAAGAGATCGGTAGCGTAGACAATATTGAAGAATATGTAGCAAAAGCAAAAGACAAAGATGACCCATTCCGTTTAATGGGCTTCGGTCACCGTGTTTACAAGAACTACGATCCGCGTGCAACGGTAATGCGTGAAGCGTGTCACGAAGTATTAAAAGAGCTAAACATTCAAGATCCACTACTTGATGTAGCAATGGAACTTGAGCGCATCGCTCTTTCTGATGAGTACTTTGTATCGAAGAAACTATACCCGAACGTAGATTTCTACTCAGGTATCATTCTAAAAGCGATTGGTATTCCTGTATCAATGTTCACGGTAATCTTCGCGATGTCTCGTACCATCGGTTGGATTGCGCACTGGAACGAAATGCACAGCGATCCGACGAACCGTATCGGTCGTCCTCGTCAGTTGTACACTGGTGAAGAACAACGCGATTTCCAAGCTCTACACGAACGCGAATAGTAAAGTTTAGACTTTTCTAATCGATTAAAATCAAAAAGGGTTGATGTATAACATCAACCCTTTTTTGCCTTCCAGTATTTCGTATCACTTCAATAGAGGTACAAATATCCAGAGATATCATCATCTCTTGGTCTGGCTATACTGGATTATCGATATCAATAAATTCTACGTCTAAGCCGTGCTCTTTCGCTAACCACTCACCTAATGCCTTCACACCATAACGTTCTGTTGCATGGTGGCCTGCTGCAAAGTAATGGATATCTTGCTCACGGGCTGAGTACGTAGTGCGCTCTGAGATCTCACCAGAGATAAACGCATCAATACCTTTAGAAGCTGCTAACTCAATGTAATCTTGGCCGCCACCGGTACACCAACCAACGGTATTAATCAGTTTGTCTTGGTTTTCAGGAGCGATGTGCAATGGCTTACGGTTCAGTACTTGATCAATTCTCGCTGCAAACTCGGCGCCTGTCATTGGTGTTTTTAGCGTGCCGAACATAGCCACAGACTGCGGGTGCCCTTCCAAGCCACCTTCTACTTCGATATCGAGTAGTTCTGCTAGTTTTGCGTTATTGCCAAGTTCTGGATGAATATCAAGAGGTAAGTGGTAGCCCAAAAGGTTGATATCATTTTTGATCAGTGTGCGAATGCGTTTGCCTTTCATGCCGCGAATGGCTTCTGATTCACCTTTCCAAAAGAATCCATGATGCACTAGCAAAGCATCAGCGTTTAGCTCAACCGCTTTATCAATCAAAGCTTGAGAAGCCGTTACACCCGTAACCACGCGTTTCACTTCCAAAGCCCCTTCCACTTGAAGTCCGTTCGGACAATAATCCTTAATTTGCTGTGGTTGCAGTTTGTCGTTAAGTAGCTTTTCTAATTGTAAGTTATTCATTTTTATTTCCAGCTTACCTTTATAATAACGTCGTTATATCAATTTACAGATAGAATGTCGAAAGACCCAGAGCTATGTTTATAAAGAGCGATGTTCATGAAAAATTGAGCTATTTCAGAAGAACAGATAATTGATGTTAATGAGGAAGAGATGACAACACTGCAACGTTTTTACCAATGGGTCATAGAGTCGCCACCGTTACTGGGAATCAAACCACCCGTTTCTGATCTCAGAGCCTTCTCAAGCCCTAATGCCATCGATTCCTCACATACATACAATGGTAATCCTAGGTTAGGTTTCCTCTACCAGCACCTCTGCGAGCAAGTCATCATTACTTCGGATAATTATTCAATCAAACACGATGAGATTCAGATTAATGTGGATGGCAGAACGCTAGGTGCAATTGACTTTATTCTGGAAGAAAAGAGCAGCCAAAAACTGCAACATTGGGAAGTTGCGATTAAGTTTTACCTGCTCCATGAGCAAACATGGTTTGGTCCTAACTCCCATGACCAACTAGATAAGAAACTTGACCGCATGCTCAGTCACCAATTAGGTATGTCCTCTTCACCAGCTTTTATCGAACAATACCCAGAGATCAATGTCGACTCAAAACACTTACTCATGCAGGGTCGCTTATATACCAACCCTTTCTTACAACAGAACATACCTACTGAATGTCTGGGGTACGATATCAACCCAAGCCAAGCCAACGGCTTTTGGTGCTATCAAAACCAAGCCCATTTAATTACTGAAGTGCTCTACCCTCTCACCAAAGAGCAATGGGCAGCTGGCACTGATGGCTTCACCTGTGAACCTATCACCGAGTTTGGTGATCGCTTCGTTCATGGACAAACCAAATCAGGGCAGTTTTGGTTTGTGATGCCACAAAGTTGGCCACACGGTTAGGATAATCGACTCAGTTGTACAGCAATTCAACCACCTAGCCTTAGCCGCTTTACCCACAAGCTGATAAAAAAAGGGCTGATGTTTTCACATCAACCCTTCTACTATTTACTTTGTGGCGCTATCAATCAGTTTTCGATTATAAGCCAGCAGCTGCAAATACTTGATTAACAATCTCTTGAGCTTCTGCTTCGATTGCTTTTAGGTGCTCTTCACCTTTAAAGCTTTCACAGTAGATCTTGTAGATGTCTTCTGTACCTGATGGACGAGCAGCAAACCAACCGTTTTCAGTCGTCACTTTTAGTCCACCAATCGCAGCACCATTACCTGGAGCGTGCGTTAGGCGTGCAGTAATTGGGTCACCAGCCAGCGTCTCAGCAGAAACCATCTCTGGAGACAGCTTCTTAAGCACGTCTTTTTGTGCGCCATTTGCTACCGCTTGAATACGGTTGTACTTAGATTCACCGTGTTTAGCAGCAAGCTCTTCGTAGTATTCTTGTGGGTTCTTACCCGTAACTGCTGTGATCTCAGCCGCAAGTAGGCAAAGAATTAGGCCATCTTTATCTGTTGACCAAGGCGTACCGTCTTTACGTAAGAAAGATGCGCCAGCACTCTCTTCACCACCGAAACCAAATTGACCGTTGTATAAGCCGTCAACGAACCATTTGAATCCAACGGGTACTTCGCAAAGTTCACGACCTAAGTCAGCAACAACACGGTCGATTAGTGCACTTGATACTAGTGTTTTACCCACTGCAACGTCTTTGCCCCAACCTTCACGGTTACGGTATAGGTAGTCAATACAAACCGCTAGAAAGTGGTTTGGATTCATCAGGCCTTTTGGCGTAACAATGCCGTGGCGATCGTAATCTGGGTCATTACCAAACGCGAGTTCGTAATCGTCTTTAAGAGCCAATAAACCGGCCATCGCATATGGCGAAGAACAGTCCATACGAACCACGCCATCTTTATCTAAAGACATAAATTGGAACGAAGGATCGATAGCTTCACTTACAAGAGTAAGATCTAAATTGTACGCTTTACCAATTTGACGCCAGTAATCAATACCGCTACCACCCAGTGGGTCAACACCAATCTTGATGTTTGCTTTCTGGATCGCTTCCATATCAACAACGTTAACTAAATCAGCAATGTAAGGTGCAACCAGATCAACCTCTTTAACTAAATCAGACTGTTTAGCTTGCGCGATAGGAGTACGTTTAACACCTTGCATTTGCTCAGCGATAATAACGTTCGCGCGATCTTCAATCGCTTGAGTTAGTTCAGCTTCAGCAGGACCGCCGTGTGTCGGGTTATATTTGATACCACCGTCTTGTGGCGGGTTATGTGAAGGGGTAATAACAATGCCATCGGCTTTTTTGTCATTAACCAAGTTGTGCGTAAGAATCGCGTGCGAGATACCAGGTGTTGGAGTAAAGCCATTTTTTTCTTGAATAATAACTTCAACACCGTTTGCTACAAGCACTTCGATAACAGTAGAAAACGCAGGCTCAGATAGAGCGTGAGTATCTTTACCTAAGAAAAGTGGGCCTGTTGTACCCTGATCAGCACGAACCTCAGCAACCGCTTGAGCAATCGCTAGAATATGATTTTCATTGAAGGTTGATTTGTCTGCTGTACCTCGATGACCCGAAGTACCGAATAGTACTTTATGGTCTGGGTTACTAGCGTCCGGTTGCTGTAAGAAATAGTTAGCCACTAAAGCCGGAATATTATGAAGATCTTCCTGCTGAGCTTTTTGCCCGGCACGAGGGTGCATAGCCATTTTTCGACATCCTTATATATAAAATTTAAAAACAAAAAAACCTCATAATATCTTCTTATCCATGGATATTATGAGGTTTAAATCAGATTTCTTTAAATTGAACCTGTTACTTTTTCTATCAATTCTGCTTGGAAATTCATACGGCTCATAAGCTGCTCAACCATCTGTCTTTTACGGCTAGTGTTATTATTAGTAATAACCCAAAAAGGACTTTGTGGAATAGCTTTAGGCTTCGTTGTGTTACCGTTTGCTAACAACGTTTCTTCGTTATCTGCAAAGTAAACACGCTTGCGACCTTTGACTTGAGTTGCTTCTGAAAAGCTTAAAGGGTCGATTTTATGCAGTGTTGATAACACAAGCATAAAACGATCAATGGCTTTCTTTAGTGATGCAAACTCATCTGATATTAGTAGTGAGCGCATTTCTTTAACGCCATCGAATTTCTCTGGAGTAAAGCCTACCTCTTTGCTAACAACGATACCTTTTGGCTCAACGATCTGTTCGATCGGAACCATGCCTTGGCTATCAACCTGTAACAAGCGGCGCAGAATATCTGAAGCGCTTTCGCCAATACGTTCTGTCTGACCCGCAATAAAACGGTATAGGTCCTCATCAACCTCAATTGTTTTCATTCGCTTTTCACAATCTCAATGTTTAAACTCTGGGGGATTATAGCGAGATCCGCGCGGATACTCTACGTCAAACCCACCATGAATAAGATAAAAATGTCAGTACAGCTCAACTATAAATTAGAAGGTGAGGGTCACACCATTGTTTTGATCCATGGATTATTTGGTAATCTGGACAACCTTGGCTTGCTGGCTAGGGATCTAAAAGCCGATCATCAGGTGCTTAGCATCGATCTGCGCAACCACGGCCAATCGTTCCATAGTGATATTCATAACTATCAAGCAATGGCAAAAGATGTCGCTCAATTACTGAATGACCTTGCGTTAAAAAATGTCACCGTGATTGGTCACTCTATGGGTGGTAAGGTGGCGATGGCACTAACGCAGCATCTTGCACTACATAAATTAATTGTATTGGATATGGCGCCTGTTTCGTACACTCAAAATCGCCACGACAACGTATTCGCCGGTCTGCAAGCCGTGATTGAAGAAAAACCGACATCACGTTCAGACGCACTGAAAATTCTCGCCAAACATATCGAAATCGACGGGGTTCGCCAGTTTTTAACCAAGTCTTTGTTCAAAACAGAGCAAGGTATCATGGAGTGGCGTTTCAACGTTGCATCACTAATAAACAACTACCCGCAGATTATTGGTTGGGAACCGATTGATAAAACGTCGGTCAAAACATTGCTAATAAAGGGAGGTGATTCTGATTACCTCACCGCTGAACACCAAACCGCTGTTCAGCAGCAATTTTCCAACGCAAAGGCACATGTTATCGCCAATACTGGACACTGGTTACATGCGGAAAAACCAGCCGAAGTGCTCCGTGCAATAAGAAAATTCATCGCTTAAATATATTGATTAGTCGATATAAATGAGAGCTGTGTAATCACAGCAGATTAACTTTATCTCACAACAGTGATATAGTGCGCCCAAGCAAATTTGGTATATAAGGTTCCCATGCTTTACGACTACATGAACATCATTGAATCTGTTGGTTTAGATCTTCTGTTTGCCGCGATTTTCTTTCTAATCGGAATGGCAATTAAAGACGTTCTAAAGCAGGGAAATGTTCCTGCATTTGGTCGTCGTATCGTATGGTTAGTACTTTTCCTTGGCTGCGCAGGTTTTATCGCAAAAGGGATAATCCAACTAAGCTGGGAAGGAACTGGAATCTAACGATTTCCTCCGAACTTTATTACACCGACAACAGACAAAATGAAAGGTAATGATTCTATGGCAAGTGTAGGTCTCTTCTTTGGTAGCGATACAGGTAACACTGAAGCTGTTGCTAAGATGATTCAAAAGCAATTGGGCAAGCAGCTCGTTCAAGTTCAAGACATTGCAAAAAGCAGCAAAGAAGATATCGATAACTTCGATCTACTGCTGCTTGGTATCCCTACGTGGTACTACGGCGAAGCACAATGTGATTGGGACGACTTTTTCCCTGAGCTAGAAGCTATTGATTTTTCAACTAAGCTTGTTGCTATCTTTGGTTGTGGCGACCAAGAAGATTACGCAGAATACTTCTGTGATGCTATGGGTACTGTCCGTGACATCGTTGAAGCGAAAGGCGGCACTATCTTAGGTTACACATCTACTGAAAGCTACGAATTCGAAGCATCGAAAGGTTTAGTTGAAGGCGATGACAGCCAATTCGTTGGTTTATGTATCGATGAAGACCGTCAACCTGAGCTAACTGATGAGCGTGTATCTAACTGGGTTAAACAAATCCACGAAGAAATGTGCCTAGCAGAGCTAGAAGACTAATTCTCTAGCGATTGTTAATTGTTACAATTAATGACCGTTATGTAGATATGAAAAAACCTCCTTATGGGAGGTTTTTTGCCATTTAATGTCTATCAATCAACATTCAGCTTCTAATACTTCGTCATCATCTCTAAATTGTGGCTTCTTTCTAACATACAGAGTTCGCTGAATTTCTGACACCACATTCCCCTGATTATCTTTTACGTGGATAATAAATTCTGGGAAACACTTTTCACCAAGCTGTGTCTGACGATAGATTTCATCAAGCTGCCCCTGACTTATTTCAAAATCCGCATACAAGTCAGACTGACCCGGTTTAATAAAATTAATACTCGCTTCTTTATCCCAAACATAATACCTCTCACCTAAGATCCCCATGAGCATCAGAGAATAAACAGGGTCAGTTAAGGAAAATATGCTGCCACCATATTGAGTACGATTGGCATTTTTGTTCCACCAACGTAGTTTCAGTATCGTTTTAACGACCCTAAAATCAGCGCTAATATGGGCAATTCTAATACCGGCTCCCCAGAAAGGAGGCCAAATATTGAGAGCGAATTTTACAATGTTCGGTTTATAGATTTTTGCGAGTTGCTTATTCATAACAACATTCCATGTTTATATCAGAAACACCACCACCTTGACTGGTCGTACCTCCACTATAAGTGAGATACCTCCATTTTACAAAACAGATTGTGATGTCGGTGAGTAACCCTTTGAAGTTCGTGGTTTATTGTTATGCCTGACTAAACTATAATGGTATTAATATTGAATTCTGTTAATTGCGGCAGATCATCAACAGGAAAGTATATGTCAGACAATAATCAAGCGCTAAAAGATGCTGGTCTTAAAGTGACCCTTCCACGGCTCAAAATTTTAGAAGTATTACAACAGCCAGACTGCCAACATATTAGTGCTGAAGATTTATATAAGAAGCTGATCGACTTAGGTGAAGAAATTGGTCTTGCGACCGTTTATCGAGTGCTTAACCAATTCGATGACGCTGGCATTGTTACTCGTCACCACTTTGAAGGCGGTAAATCTGTATTTGAACTTTCAACTCAGCACCACCATGACCATCTTGTGTGCCTAGACTGTGGTGAAGTTATTGAATTCTCTGATGACCTTATCGAAGAAAGACAGAACGAAATCGCGGAACGTTACAACGTGAAACTGACAAACCACAGTTTATACTTGTACGGAAAAAGCATCACTGGGGATTGCAAAGGCAACCCAGACGCACATAAAGCGAAGAAGTAACACAGAACGCTGGCTTAGGCCGGCGTTTTTTATGTGAGGCTCTATGAGTTACCCAAACAGAAAGATACAGACAATAAACGCTTTTACCCTAATAGAGCTGCTAGTCGTGATTGTGATTATTGCTGTACTTGCTGTTGTTGCCCTCCCCCGATTTTTGAACATCCAGAATGACAGCCGAATAGCTCTATTTGAAGGCGCCCAATCTCAATTCCAAAGTGCAATAACATTTGCTCATAGTAAATGGTTAGTCAGTGGTGGTGGGAATTCAGAAATGAACGATCTGCCTGGCTTTGGTGAAGATATTAATGGTGATCCACAACTCGACATCAATGATGTTGGCTATCCTTTAGGTGTAGATAAAGGTAATCCAATGGGTCAGCCCTATAATATAGGCCAAGGCGACCAAGGATGCGTTTCAATTTGGAACGCTATTATGAGTACTGATTTAACCGCCACGACAGATCCTAATCAATCAGATTCCTTTGATTTTATTACGCGCCGTCAGAATCATCAATTTGTAGCCAAAGATGGCAGCCCTCAAACAAAATTGGCCGTGTGTTACTACATATTTACTGGTATCGATTACAACAGTGATCCTGATGATGCTGGGTATGTATTCTGGTACAACTCACGAACAGGTGAAGTCACACAGCAAGATCCTAACTTATAAAATCGTTTCAGAAGCAAATGTCTATAAATACAGATAAAGCTCAGATACAAAAAAACCGGCTCAAAGCCGGTTTTTTATTGGGTTGCTTTTAACAAGCCAAGCACTTCAGCTATTAAGCCTCAGTTTTACCCCAAGTATCACGTAGACCAACCGTGCGGTTGAATACTAGTGCATCTGATTTAGAGTCTTTTGAATCTACACAGAAGTAACCAGTACGTTCAAACTGATACGCTTGCTCAGCCACACCGTCCACTAAGCTTGGTTCAACGAAACCGTTTAGCGTAACAAGCGATTCTGGGTTAAGTGTCGCAGTGAAGTCATCAGCAGCAGCTGGGTTTGCCACTGTGAATAGGCGATCGTATAAACGAATCTCAGCAGGCAGTGCTTTATCAGCCGATACCCAGTGGATAACGCCTTTCACTTTACGGCCATCTGCAGGGTTCTTACCTAGTGTTTCGTTATCATAAGAACAGAAGATAGTCGTAATATTGCCTTCTGCATCTTTCTCAATGCGTTCAGCTTTGATCACGTAAGCACCACGTAGGCGAACTTCTTTACCTAGAACCAAACGCTTGTATTTCTTGTTTGCTTCTTCACGGAAATCATCACGCTCAATCCAAACTTCGCGTGTAAACGGTACTTCACGAGTCCCCATTTCTAGCTTGTTTGGATGGTTTGCTACGGTTAGCGTTTCTACTGCGTCTGCATCGTAGTTTTCAATCACAACTTTAACTGGATCCAGAACAGCCATAGCACGCGGTGCATTTTCGTTCAGATCGTCACGAATGCAAGATTCAAGTGAACCGAACTCAATCATGTTCTCTTGCTTCGTTACACCAATACGCTTACAGAATTCGCGAATTGAGCTAGAAGTAAAGCCGCGACGACGTAAACCAGAAATAGTAGGCATACGCGGGTCGTCCCAACCTTGAACTAGGTTTTCAACCACAAGTTGGTTCAGCTTACGCTTAGACATTACTGTGTATTCAAGATTTAGACGGCTAAATTCATATTGACGAGGTTGGCAATCAATAGTGATGTTGTCTAGAACCCAATCGTACAAACGACGGTTATCTTGGAATTCAAGCGTACAGATCGAGTGCGTAATACCTTCCAATGCATCAGAGATACAATGAGTGAAGTCGTACATTGGGTAAATGCACCACTTATCAGCAGTCTGATGGTGATGAGCAAAACGAACACGGTAGATCACAGGATCGCGCATCACCATGAATGAAGAGCTCATGTCGATCTTAGCACGTAGACACACTTTGCCTTCTTCAAAGCCACCATCGCGCATTTTTTCAAACAGCGCTAGGTTTTCTTCTGGGCTACGGTCGCGGTACGGGCTCGCTTTACCTGGCTCTTTTAACGTGCCACGGTATTCACGGATCTGCTCAGGACTTAGCTCGTCAACATACGCTAAGCCTTTATTAATTAATTCCACAGCATAAGCGTAAAGCGTATCGAAGTAGTTTGATGAATAACAAATATCACCAGACCATTCGAAGCCTAACCAGCTTACATCATTCTTAATTGACTCAACGTATTCAACGTCTTCTTTTTCAGGGTTTGTATCATCGAAACGAAGATTACATTGTCCCTGGTAGTCCTGAGCAATACCAAAGTTCAAGCAAATAGATTTAGCGTGACCAATGTGCAGGTAGCCATTCGGCTCCGGCGGGAAACGAGTATGCACGCTACTGTGTGTACCATCCGCTAAATCTTTATCGATAATTTGGCGAATGAAATTCGATGGACGAGCCTCAGCTTCACTCATCTATAGCACCTCTATGTATTTAGTATTGTCAGAGAAAGTTATCTTTCATCTTTAAGGAAAAGGCCGCTTTCACTGCCAGTCAAAGATAGAAAGATCATTGTTGCTAATCATCCACAATTCTTCCCCTTTGCACAATAAGAACCATCAGTTAATTGTGATTATTTATGTTATTCGATGAAGAATAGAACGAACCTTGTTCACTGACCTTAAACGGTAAGCACAAAAAAGCCTCCCATGTGGGAGGCTTTCAATCTAAAACTTAGTTAAGAGCAGTTGTTACGTCTTAATAAGTACTTCCCTTACTATGGAAGTTTTACATCAGATAGGTCTTCACCGGCACCGATAGCTTTCATTTCGCCAGCTACGATTTCAGCAAGAGGGCCTAGAATAACTTGAAGGTTGTTCTCACCTAGTTTAACCACACCTTTAGCGCCAAGTTTCTTAAGAACAACTTCATCAGCGATAGAGCGGTCTTTAAGAGTTAGACGTAGACGAGTGATACAAGCATCAATTGAAGTCAGGTTTTCGTGACCGCCTAGTGCTTTTAGGTATTGGCGTGCAACATCACCTTTAGGTGCGTCGCCTGCAGGAGCAGTTACTGCTTCGTCATCATCTTCACGACCTGGCGACTTCAAGTTGAAAGCGCGGATTGCGAAAGAGAAAGTGAAGAAGTATAGAGCACCGAATGCTAAGCCAATCAATAGTAGAGTGAATGGTTTAGTTGCTAGACCCCAGTTCAAAACGAAGTCGATAAGACCAGCAGAGAAACCGAAACCGTGCAGAGTACCAAACATGTTAGCAACAACTAGAGACAGACCAGTAAATACAGCGTGCATTGCGTATAGCGCAGGAGCTAGGAATACGAACATGAATTCTAGCGGCTCTGTGATACCTGTTAGGAATGAACAGAATGCAACAGAGAACAGTGCGCCACCAACTTGGCTACGTTTTTCAGCAGGAGCAGCTAGGTACATTGCAAGTGCAGCACCTGGTAGACCGAACATCATTACTGGGAAGAAACCGTTCATGAATACGCCAGCGCCTTTATCGCCACCGAAGAAACGGTGTAGGTCGCCAGATTTAACTGTTTCAGTCACTTCTTTAACAACAGTAGTAATTTCTGGAGTTACTGAGTTAGCGAATGTGAATGTATGTTCTTGACCAACAACTAAAGTTTTAGCCAATGCAGGGTCAACACAAAGTTGAGTGATGTTAGCGAATGCGCCTTGACCAGCAACGATGATTTCTTGACACGTACCCATACCGAACCAGAAGTATGAGTTCAACACGTGGTGTAGACCTACAGGGATAAGTGCACGGTTAAGAGTACCGTAAACGAATTGGCCAACAGCACCAGACGTTGATACCGCGTGAGCTAATGCATCTAGACCAGATTGAATACCAGGCCAAACCACACCAGACACAGCACCTGCAACAAGTGCAAATAGACCGGCCATTATAGGTACTAAACGTTTACCCGCGAAGAAAGCCAGCCACTCAGGAAGGCGTGTTGCATGGAAAGCGTTGTAAGAGTGACCCGCGATGATACCTGCAAAGATACCGCCGAAGAATGACATGTTAACGTCAGCGTTGATTGTCGTTGCTGTCGCTGTTAGTACGAAGTAAGCAACTGCACCAGCAAGACCCGCTGCGCCGTTACCGTCTTTAGAAAGACCAATCGCGATACCTAGACCAAATAGCAGTGGTAGGTTACCGAAGATAGCACCACCAGCTTCTGCCATGAATGGAATATCAAGTAGATCGCCTTGACCTAAACGTAAAAGAAGCGCCGCAATCGGAAGCGTTGCGATTGGTAGCATTAACGCCTTACCAAGCTTCTGTGCATATCCTAGAATATTCACCAGTTGTTTCCCCCTATAGGATTTTTTAGAATTCGTTTGAGAAACTTATTTTAGTCGCTCAATTTAGTCCTATTCAGTGTATTCAATTAATTTTGCTCCGCAAATTAAAACCTTATCATTTGTGATCATAATCACCAGTTTTTACCAAATACAGAGGTTTTTGCTAGCGAGATCATAAAACTTATTTTATCATTCAAAAAAATGAACATTTATAGATAATATTCAAACCTAACTATTGGACTAATACACGATTATTTTAGTCGAAAAGACCGACAAATAATCGGTAATACTTAGCCTATACTTATATAAAAAACGAACTGTTCACATATTTTTCAAACACTTAAACTCGCTTCCCTTTTTGAAGCCGTTTGCCCATAAAAGATAAATCGTTACGTAAATGATGCTCGCAAACTAAGTCCACATTTAGGTAACGAAAAATTTAAAAGATCTCACGAAATAAGGATTAGCTGACTATGTACGCGCTAAGTAACTGTAAAATTTACACTGGTAGTGATGTTCTAACCGATCATGCTGTTGTAATCAAAAACGAATTGATCAAAAAAGTCTGTCCTATCTCTGAATTACCAGAAGGAATCGAGGTCCGTGACCTAGATGGAGCAAACCTAAGCCCGGGTTTCATTGACCTACAACTGAACGGTTGTGGCGGTGTAATGCTAAACGATGAGATCACTGCAGACACAATGCAGATCATGCACAAAGCAAACCTTAAATCTGGCTGCACGAGCTTCTTACCAACGCTAATCACATCTTCAGACGAAGATATGCGTGCGGTTATTACAGCAGCTCGTGAATACCACAACCAATTCCAAAACCAATCTTTAGGTTTACACCTAGAGGGTCCGTACCTAAACGTTGCAAAAAAAGGTATCCATAGCGTCAATCACATTCGTAAATCAGACAGCGAAATGATTGAGCTTATTTGTGAGAACAGTGACCTTGTTGCAAAAGTGACATTGGCTCCTGAGCTTAACGACCCAGAACATATCGAACGTCTACATAAGGCTGGCGTAGTGGTTTCTATCGGCCATACCAACGCCACTTACGCAGAAGCGCGTCAAGGTTTTGAGTCAGGTATTACCTTCGCGACTCACTTATTCAATGCAATGACACCTATGGTTGGTCGTGAGCCTGGCGTTGTTGGCGCGATTTACGACACCCCAGAAGTTTATGCAGGCATCATTGCCGACGGCTTTCACGTTGATTACGCAAACATACGAATTGCGCACAAAATCAAGGGAGAAAAGTTGGTATTAGTGACGGATGCCACAGCTCCTGCAGGTGCTGACATGGAATACTTTATTTTTGTCGGTAAGAAAGTATATTACCGAGATGGTAAGTGTGTTGATGAAAACGGCACACTGGGCGGCTCAGCTCTGACTATGATTGAAGCAGTTCAGAATACAGTTGAGCACGCTGGTATCGCTTTAGACGAAGCTCTTCGCATGGCTACACTATACCCAGCTACGGCTATCGGTGTAGAAAGCAAGCTAGGTCGAATCAAAAAAGGCATGGTTGCAAACCTCGCTGTATTTGACCGAGATTTTAACGTTAAAGCGACTGTTGTTAACGGACAATACGAGCACAATTAAGTATGAATGGCGGACAAATAGGTAACGTAGACTTAGTTAAACAACTAAACAGTGCGGCAGTATATCGACTAATAGACCAGCAAGGGCCTATCAGTCGTATACAAGTGGCTGATGTAAGTCAACTCGCACCGGCAAGTGTTACAAAAATTACCCGCCAACTTTTAGAGCGCGGCCTAATTAAAGAGGTTGCGCAGCAAGCGTCTACTGGCGGTAGACGCGCTATCTCCCTAACCACAGAAGTAGAACCTTTTCATTCTATTGCTGTACGCTTAGGACGAGACTACATTCAAATAAGTCTTCATGACCTAGGCGGTCATGAGTTGGCTTTCCAACAGCAAGATCTTAATTATTCGGACCAATCAGACCTTACTCAAGGCTTGGTCAATAACATGAAGACTTTCATTGCTGAGCACCAACCAAAGATCGACCAATTAATTGCCATTGGTGTCACCCTTCCAGGCTTGGTGAACCCTACGACAGGCGTCGTTGAGTACATGCCAAATACGGATATCGATAACCTGGCATTAAGCGACATTATTCGCGACACATTCCATGTTGCTTGTTTTGTGGGTAATGATGTTAGAGGAATGGCGCTTGCTGAGCATTACTTCGGTGCAAGTAAAGATAGCCAAGACTCTATTTTGGTCAGTGTTCACCGCGGTACCGGTGCTGGTATTATCGTTAATGGACAAGTTTTCCTTGGCCATAACCGCAACGTCGGTGAAATTGGTCATATCCAAATAGATCCACTGGGCGAACAATGCCAATGTGGTAACTTCGGTTGTCTTGAAACCGTAGCGGCAAACCCTGCTATCGTTGAACGAGTGCAAAAGCTGATTAAACAAGGCTACGAGTCTTCTTTAACAGAGCTTGAGCATATTACGATTCAAGACGTTTGTGACCATGCAATCAATGGTGACGAATTAGCGAAACAGAGCTTGGTTCGAGTAGGAAACCAGTTAGGTAAAGCTATCGCAATGACGATTAACTTATTTAACCCTCAAAAAGTCATCATTGCTGGTGAGATTACCAAGGCACAAGAGATTGTTTTCCCTGCAATTAAGCGCAATGTAGAGAATCAGTCGTTAACGGCTTTCCATAGTGGCCTGCCTATTGTAGCATCCCAGATCGATAAACATCCTACGATGGGAGCTTTTGCCATGATTAAGCGTGCCATGCTCAACGGTGTGTTACTTCAAAAGTTACTCGAAGACTAAAGAAAACAATTCTGATTTTCCGCGGGCCGTGTTTGTATGAACACGGCCCGTTTTTTTAAGCTAGGGAACTACAACAACAAGTTATGGAACTTATATTAATATCAACTGCGTTTATCGCAGGATTTATTGCTTTAAAGTGTCACCTTCCCCCACTCGTTGGCTTTTTGGTCGCAGGGTTTGGGCTATATGCTCTAGGCTTTGAAACTAATGACACCATCATTACCCTGGCTGACCTCGGCGTCACCCTGCTCCTGTTTACTATTGGCTTAAAGCTTGACATCAAAACCCTACTCTCTAAAGAGATCTGGGCTGGTGCTACAATCCACAACCTTTTATCAACTCTGTTTTTTGCAGCCGCCTTATTTGGTTTTAAGCTCCTAGGTATTTCATCGCTGGCAGCCATGTCGATGGAACAGATCGTTTTGCTCGGCTTTGCTCTCTCTTTCTCGAGTACCGTATTCGCGGTTAAGTCTCTGCAAGAGAAAGGGGAAATGAATGCGACCTATGGAACATTAGCGATTGGTATTCTGATCATGCAGGATATCTTTGCTGTGGTCTTTTTAACCGCATCCACCGGTAAAATGCCAGAATGGTATGCCATCGCATTATTTGCTTTGCCATTCTGTCGTCCAATATTCTACAAAGTCCTCGATTGGGTTGGTCACGGTGAGATGTTGGTTTTGTTCGGCATCTTCTTTGCGTTAGTGGTCGGTGCCGGTTTGTTCCAGTTTGTAGGTATGAAGCCAGACCTAGGTGCACTTATCCTAGGTATGTTACTAGCAGGTCACCCAAAAGCTTCAGAGCTATCGAAATCACTGTTTAATCTCAAAGAACTGTTCCTTGTATGTTTCTTCTTGAATATTGGCCTTTCCGAGCAACCAACCATTCAAGGCTTTATGCTTGCGATCTTATTCTTGTTGTTGCTACCCGTTAAAGGCATCCTTTATTTCTTGGTTCTCAATCGTTTCAAGTTCCGTGTTCGAACGTCTCTTCTCGCTTCTTTATCACTCTTTAACTACAGTGAATTTGGCCTCATCGTCGGCGGTCTTGCCTTTAAGATGGGTTGGATGTCTGGTGACATACTGGTTGCCGTGGCTATTGCAGTCTCGTTGTCGTTCTTAATTGCCGCACCTCTCAATCGAATTGGCCACAAACTGTATCAACAATCAGGAAAATGGTTAAAAGAGCACGCGGCAGAGAAGCTTCACCAACGAGATCAACTTATCGACCCGGGCCGTGCACAAGTACTCATTCTTGGAATGGGACGAATTGGTACAGGTGCATACGACGAATTACGCTCACGCTACGGGAAAGTCAGTTTGGGTGTAGAAGTTCGTGAAGAAGCGGCACACAACCACAGAAGCCATGGAAGAAACGTAATTTCCGGCGATGCAACTGACCCAGATTTCTGGGAAAGAATCTTAGATACAGCAAACGTAAAATTGGTTATTTTGGCGATGCCTCACCATCAAGGTAACCAAACTACTTTAGAACAATTAAAATCACGTAATTTCAAGGGTCAAATAGCAGCCATTGCTGAATATACAGATCAGTTAGAAACACTAAAAGAAAACGGCGTCGATGCGGCGTTTAACATTTACAGCGAAGCGGGTAGTGGTTTTGCTCGACACGTATGTGAGCAGTTAAACCCAAACATCAATAAAATTTAGTCTAAACACCCTCTTATAAGCCTCTTAAAATTGCTTGTTTTGGCACTTTTGAGAGGCTTTTGTATAAAAACCCAACGGCAATTAGATATCAATCACTAAAATAGAGTAATAATTAGATAATTTCTAACATAACACCCTTTATATTATTTTTTTGCTCACATCTGGTTGCTTTTTTTAGCCAGAATGGCAAATTGAATGCAGTTGATTTAGAAATTATTTAAAAGGAAGTTCTATGTGTTCAGTATTTGGCATTCTCGACATTAAAAGTGATGCCGCAACACTTCGCCCTATTGCTTTAGAAATGTCTAAAAAGCTTCGTCACCGCGGCCCAGACTGGTCTGGTATCTATGCTGGTGAAAAAGCAATCCTTGCTCACGAACGTTTAGCTATCGTTGGCCTTAACAGTGGTGCACAACCATTATACAGCCAAGACAAAAAGCACATTCTTGCAGTAAACGGTGAAATTTATAACCACAAAGAACTTCGTGCACGCTATGAAGACAAATACCAATTTCAGACAGATTCTGACTGTGAAGTCATCCTAGCGTTATACCAAGAGATGGGCGCGGACCTTTTAGAAGAACTTAACGGTATTTTCGCATTCGTTTTATACGACGAAGAGAAAGGCGAATACCTAGTAGGCCGTGACCACATTGGTATCATCCCGCTTTACCAAGGTTACGATGCCCACGGAAACTACTACGTAGCTTCAGAGATGAAAGCGCTAGTTCCTGTATGTAAAACAATCAGTGAATTTCCTCCAGGCAGCTTCTACTCTTCAAAAGATGCAGAACCTCAACGCTACTACATACGTGATTGGAACGAGTATGCAGCAGTTCAAGGCAACAGTACGAGCAAAGAAGAGCTGACTGAAGCGCTTGAAGCGGCGGTTAAACGCCAACTAATGACTGACGTACCTTATGGTGTGCTTTTATCTGGTGGTCTTGATTCATCAATCACTTCAGCGGTCGCTAAACGCTTTGCTGCAATGCGTATCGAAGATGATGAGCAATCAGAAGCTTGGTGGCCACAACTGCACTCATTCGCAGTTGGCCTAGAAAATGCGCCAGACCTCATCGCGGCTCGTGAAGTTGCTGATAAGATCGGTACTGTGCACCACGAGATGACTTACACCATTCAGGAAGGCCTAGACGCAATCCGTGATGTTATCTACCACATCGAAACTTATGATGTAACGACTATCCGCGCTTCAACACCGATGTACTTGCTAGCTCGTAAGATCAAAGCAATGGGCATCAAAATGGTATTGTCTGGCGAAGGTGCTGATGAGATCTTTGGTGGTTACCTGTACTTCCATAAAGCGCCAAACGCAAAAGAGTTCCACGAAGAGACAGTACGTAAACTTCTTGCTCTAAGCATGTTCGATTGTGCTCGTGCAAACAAATCATTGGCAGCATGGGGCGTCGAAGGCCGTGTACCATTCTTAGATAAAGAGTTCATCGATGTAGCTATGCGTCTGAACCCTGAAGATAAGATGTGTGGTAACGGTAAGATGGAAAAACACATCCTACGTGAGTGTTTTGAAGACTACCTGCCAGATTCAATTGCTTGGCGTCAAAAAGAACAGTTCTCAGATGGTGTTGGTTACGATTGGATTGATACGTTGAAATCGACAGCTGAAGAAAAAGTAACGGATCAACAAATGGAAGCTGCTAAGTTCCGTTTCCCTTACAACACGCCAACAACGAAAGAAGGTTACGCTTACCGCGAAATCTTTGAAGAGCTATTCCCTCTAGAATCAGCGGCGGAATGTGTACCTGGCGGTCCATCGGTTGCGTGCTCATCAGCAAAAGCGATTGAATGGGATGAATCATTCAAAAACTGTGTAGACCCTTCAGGTCGTGCTGTACAAACAGTTCATAACGACTCTTACTAAGAAATATCGAATCATAGCGTTTGAATAAATGCTAAAGACTAAAAAAGGCGCATAATGCGCCTTTTTATTTTTAAGCCTGTTTTTATTGCTTTTTATTACTGCACTTATGCGTGAGCTTGAAGCGCTTCGTTCTCAATACTGATCGGAACAACTTGGCTGATCATCTTAACCAGCATAATAGAGCGAGCTTCACCATCTTTTTGATGGTAAATAGCTTCAACACCAGCAAACTGGCCACTATTGATTTTTACTACCTGCCCTGATTCAAACTCAATACAGCAATCTTCGGCTTCGTTACTACAACATTTCTCAAACTCTTTAAGCTCATACACCAAGTCACCTTGGACTTCATGTGGCCTAGCGCCGAACTTAATAAAATCCACAACACCACGAGTTGAGCGAACAGTCGTAAAGCTAGGGCCCAGTTCGTAATCAAAGCGAACAAAGATGTAAGAAGGGAATAGCGGCTCTTTGACCTGCTTCTCTTTCCCTCGAACCACTTTTTCGACTTCTATTTGGGGGTAAAAGCACTCCACCCCTTGATTTTCTAAGTGCAACTGCGCGCGTTTTTGATCACCACGCTTACAGTAAAGTAAATACCAACGTTTCATTTTACTAGCCATTTTATATTTTTAGATATTTTACCACATGCCTAAACTGGTTGAATCGCCATTAATAAAATGAACCGTTGCAGCAAGAAATAATGCGTAGCAGACCAATTTATCAACAAAAAGTTATAGGTACCAACAGTGGTTAAGCATTGTACAGGGATCATTTTCAGATCAAAAGGCGCATTATTGTAAACGAGTGTATGCAACGATCATCATTCATGACATACCCTTTAAAATTCAAAACAATACACCCTAACAATGCATAATAACAAAATCATTAAAATTCACTCTTAAATTGCTCATTCCATGTTCAGCTCAAATCTGAAAAATTAGTTTGCAGCACGTATTACCAGGGTAACATTACAAATAAAAGTCATCAGTTTCATAAACTTATACAAAATAAGTTATCGTGACCATAAAAGACACCTATTGCAGATGGTTATTCCACTCTGTATACATAAGTAACTATAAAATCTTTTAATACCTAAAATTAGTAAAACTTATGCCAAGCAATCACAACATCTTTGGCCACCCTAGAGGCCTATTTCTACTTTTTAGCACAGAGCTATGGGAACGTTTCTCCTATTATGCAATGCGTGCAATCCTTGTTTTATTCTTAACTGACACCACACTCAGCGGTGGACTTGGTTGGTCAACGAAAGACGCACTTGATCTGTACGGTATTTACACCGGTTTAGTCTACATCACACCATTAATCGGTGGTTGGATTGCCGATAATTACCTAGGACAGCGTAAGTCGATCCTGATTGGTGGCCTACTAATGGCGCTAGGACAATTTACACTTGCTCTACCTAACGGTTTCATTGGATTAGACCAAGTGAATGCACTGTATCTTGGTTTAGCTCTGCTTATCAGTGGTAACGGTATGTTTAAACCTAACATCTCGACCATGGTTGGCGATCTTTACCAAGAAGGTGATAACCGACGTGATGGTGCTTTCACCATTTTCTACATGGGTATCAACTTAGGCGCACTATTGGGAGGCTTAATTTCAGGTGCTGCCGTCGATTCTTTCGGCTGGAAAGCAGGCTTCCTAGCCGCTGGTATTGGTATGGTGATTAGCCTGATTATGCAACTAACGATGGCTCAATCTTGGTTAGGTAACATCGGTTCAGTACCAGCTGCAGCGCGAGCAAGGGCACTGAACAAATCTAAAGAGAAAGCACCACTGACAAAAGAAGAGTTCGACAGACTAAAAGTTATTCTGGTTATGGGTCTTTTCGTGATTGTTTTCTGGGCTGGCTTTGAACAAGCTGGCGGCTTAATGAACATCTACACTCAGCAATACACTGACCGCATGATTGGTGGTTTTGAAGTTCCTGCTGCGTGGTTCCAATCTCTGAACCCATTCTTCATCATTACTCTTGCACCAATCATTGCTGCATTTTGGGTCAAGCTTGGTAAGCGCGAACCAAATTCTCCAGTAAAATTTGCCATGGCATTATTCTTCTTAGCTCTTGGCTTTGTGTGCATGATGGGCGCGGTAATGGAGCAAGGTGGTGACCTAACAGTGAAAACATCAATGCTGTGGCTAGTCGGTGCTTTCTTCTTCCACACTCTTGGTGAGCTTTGTCTATCTCCTATTGGCCTGTCGTTGGTCACTAAGTTAGCTCCGCTTCGTCTAGCATCGTTAATGATGGGTGCATGGTTTGGCTTCAATGCCGTTGCAAACTACGTAGCTGGCCTTGTGGGCTCTCACGTTGGTGAGCTTGGCGCGATGTCTATCTTCGGTGGTATCGCAATTACAGCGACAATCAGTGGCGTCTTACTGCTTCTTTGTGCTGGCAAACTTGTATCATGGATGCATGGTGTAGAAACCAACATGACGCTTGAAGCAGAACCAAAAGCAGAAACTTCGGTTGCTTAATAACTAGATCTACCTCAAGAAGAAACATCAAGATCAAAAAGGGCTGCTCAATGAGCAGCCCTTTTGCTATCTATTCAATCGACATATCAGTTAGCGATGAAGCGCCACTAGTTCAGCCATCATGTCGATGTGTGAGTCTCTGTCGTTGAGACACATAATGTAGCTAAAGTCAGAACCACCAGCCTCAATGAACGTCTCTTTACACTGGTCTGAAATCTCTTCTAACGTTTCTAAACAATCCACTGAGAATGCGGGCGCCATAATATCGATCTTCTTGATGCCTTTGCTTGGAAGCGTTTCAAGCGTTTCGTCGGTATAAGGCTTCAACCACTCCTCGCGGCCAAATCGAGATTGGTATGTCATGGTGATGTCTTCCGAGGATAACCCTAACTCCGCAGCAAGCAATTTGGTCGTCGCTTCACAATGTTGAGGGTAGATATCGCCTTCATCGGCTAACCTTTTAGGGATGCCGTGGAATGAACACACCAAGTGATCGCCTCTGCCATTTTCTTCCCAATGGCTACGAACACTTTCAGCCAATGCTTTCGCATAGCTAGGGTGAGAGTAATAATCTCGAATAAAGCGATAGCTCGGGATAACAGGCATTTGCTTGAAGGCTTTAGTTAAACCATCAGAAACAGCTGCTGTCGTTGTGCCTGAGTACTGGGGGTATAAAGGCAATACGATGATATCTTCAACACCCTGCTCCATCAATTGCTCAATACCTGTTTTAAGGCTTGGGCTACCATAGGTCATTCCCAAAGCAACAGGCAACTGTAATTTTTTCTGTAGCTTTTGCGCTTGTCTTTGCGAGTACACAAGCAGCGGTGATCCATCGTCCATCCAAACAGATTGGTACAGTTTAGCCACTTTCGGTGCTCGAATCGGTAAGATCACCCCATGTAAAATAGGGCACCAAAGCCAACGAGTTAGATTAACGACTCGCTTGTCGTGTAAGAATTCACTCAAAAATCGACGAACGCCAGCCGGGGTCGCCGAATCTGGAGTCCCTAAGTTCACCAGTAAAACGCCCTGCTTTTTATTATTTTCCATAGATACCTGAGACCAATGTGTGATTTTCTGGAAAGTAATATACTAATCTGAGTAAGTTGAAGATCATTACGCCTACCAAATGTTTGAATAATCATTCTGCACATTAGGTACCTCAAACTCTAAACTGCTACCCATCATCAAAGCTTAACAACCTTGAATTTTGCGCAATCAAACTTATTTAGATTGGTATCGTACTAAAAATTGAAACAAAAAAAGCGACCTATAAGGTCGCTTCTAATATATCAAATTCTAAAACTGGCTGTTAGCCAATTATGCTAATGCTTTCTCAAGTTCTGCACTAACTTCAGCAACTTGCTTAGTACCATCAAATTGAAGGTACTTAGTGTTGCCTGCTTCCGCTTCTTTACCGTAGTAAGAGATAAGCGGAGCTGTTTGATCGTGGTATACGCCTAGACGTGCACGAACTGTTTCTTCTTTGTCGTCATCACGTACAACTAGCTCTTCGCCAGTGATGTCATCTTTACCTTCTTCTTTAGGCGGGTTGTACACACTGTGGTATGTACGGCCAGAAGGAAGGTGAGCACGACGACCAGCCATACGCTCAACAATCACATCGTCAGCTACGTCGAATTCAACAACGTAATCAACAGCAATGCCCATTTCTTTTAGGCCATCCGCTTGTGGGATGGTGCGAGGGAAACCGTCTAGTAGGAAACCTTTCTCACAGTCATCTTGAGCGATACGCTCTTTGATTAGACCAAGGATAATTTCATCAGAAACTAGCTGACCAGCGTCGATTACTGATTTTGCTTGCTTACCAAGCTCAGTACCCGCTTTGATAGCAGCACGTAGCATGTCACCAGTTGAAATTTGAGGGATACCAAATTTGTTCATGATGAAGTTAGCTTGAGTACCTTTACCCGCGCCAGGAGCACCTAGAAGAATGATGCGCATGTTTAATCCTCTTATAAAAATTATGATTTATACCGAAGCTCACTATCCCGCCTTTCTGGTTTAATTTAGGTCAAACAAGAGAGGTTAGGTAACAACTGAGGCTAAGCACAACTGTAAACAGAAGCAAAACGGTAAGTTTCGGTATAACGTTTAAAAATCATACAACTGGAGACGATAGGTTCATAGTACCAGCTGATTAGGTCGAGCATTCTATCACATTAATATTCAATTTGGCTGAAATTAAGACTAAAGAATGTATCGACAGCGTTTGCGTTCGTCTTGTTAGCGACTTTAGCTACATTTCGATGAAGTTAAGCGACGTTCATAAAAAAAGCCCGCATTAGCGAGCTTTTATTTATAATTATGAGCTTAGCCCAAAGTCGAAAGACTAACGTTTTGTCAGTAGTTCGTTGATTGCACCTAAGAATTGTGACGGATCTTCCATTGAGCCTTTTTCAGCCAGCATAGCTTGGCCAAGTAGTAACTCAACCCAACGACCGAACGCTTGTTCGTCCGCTTCATCTGCCATTTGTTTAACCAGAGCATGTTCTGGGTTAATCTCAAAGATGTACTTAACTTCAGGAGCTGCTTGACCCGCAGCTTCTAGAAGTTTAGCCATTTGCGTGCCCATTTCGAAGTCGTCAGTGACTACAACCGCTGGCGTTGTCGCTAGCTTGAAAGTAGTACGAACTTCTTTAACACGATCACCTAGGTAAGATTGAGTGCGCTCAACAACAGATTTGAACTCTTCTTCTGTCTCTTTTTGCTTCTCTTTCTCTTCTTCGCCTTCAAACTTGCTCAAGTCCAAGCCAGCTTTGGTGATTGATTGGAATTGTTTACCGTCGAAATCCGTTAGGTAGTTCATTACGTACTCGTCAATACGATCGTACATTAGAACTACTTCGATGCCTTTCGCTTTAAACTGCTCTAAGTGAGGGCTGTTCTTAGCGGCTGCATAGCTATCAGCGGTTAGGTAGTAAATCTTGTCTTGGCCTCCCTTCATACGTTCAACGTAAGAAGCTAGGCTGATAGTTTGCTCAACAGAATCTACTTCCGTTGATGAGAAACGAAGTAGACCAGCGATTTTTTCTTTGTTCGCCATGTCTTCAGCCGGGCCTTCTTTCAGTACGAGGCCGAACTCATTCCAAAACTCTAGGTACTTATCATTGTCATTCTTCGCCATGCGCTCAAGCATAGTCAGAACACGCTTGGTACATGCACCACGAAGAGACTGAGTCACCTTGTTGTCTTGAAGAATTTCACGAGATACGTTGAGTGGCAGATCATTTGAGTCAATCAAACCACGAACGAAACGCATGTAAGATGGCATGAACTGTTCAGCATCATCCATGATGAAGACGCGCTGCACGTACAGTTTTAGGCCGCTTTTGTGGTCACGATTCATCATGTCCCAAGGTGCTTTAGCTGGGATATAAAGCAGACTTGTGTAGTCGTTCTTACCTTCAACTTTATTGTGGCTCCACGTTAGTGGATCAGCAAAGTCGTGAGATACATGCTTATAAAACTCTTGATACTCTTCTTTCTCGATATCAGATTTGTTGCGAGTCCAAAGCGCTTGGGCTTTATTGATCTGTTCCCAATGCTTCTCTTCGGTGTCTTTACCTTCGTCATCTTTAACAGCAGTGAAGATAGAAACAGGGATACCGATGTGATCAGAGTATTTACCAATCACTTCACGCAGACGCCATTCATTTAAGAACTCTTTGCCGTCTTCACGCATATGAAGAATGATGTCAGTACCACGAGACTCTTTTGTAACGTCTTCAATGGTGTAATCGCCTTCACCTGCCGAGTGCCATTGCACGGCTTCATTACTCGCTAGGCCAGCCGCACGAGTGCGAACGGTTACAGCATCGGCAACGATGAAAGCAGAATAGAAGCCAACACCAAATTGACCAATCAATTGAGAGTCTTTGCTTTGGTCATCAGACAGTTTTGAGAAAAAGTCTGCGGTACCTGATTTTGCAATTGTACCTAAATGCTCAATAACGTTATCGCGGCTCATGCCGATACCGTTGTCTGAAATCGTTAAAGTATTAGCTTCTGCGTTAAACGACAGTTTAACACCTAGATCAGCGTCACCTTGGTAAAGGTCGCCATTTGATAACGCTTGAAAACGAAGCTTATCAGCTGCATCAGATGCGTTAGAGATCAGCTCACGTAGGAAAATTTCTTTATTTGAATAGAGAGAGTGAATCATTAAGTGAAGTAGTTGTTTTACTTCAGATTGAAAGCCACGAGTCTCTTTATTTTGCGTTGCTGTTTCGCTCATTTTTACTCCAAAACATCTATACTTTATGTTGAATAACGACAGGGCGGAATACTGAATGCCACTCTTATGTTCATTAACATGAGGATGACAAATGTAAATTCAAGGTCAAAAATCATAAAAACACTGTTTTTTTTATCTGTTTTTATTATCCTTGAGCCTGATAAATATAAAAGAACATAAAAGAAGCCATAATTTGGTGAAGAATCAGCTGAACTTCACCTCTGATTTGTCTATTTCGCACCCAAAATCATCCAAAATAGAAGAATTCAATGAGCAATATCGGCACAAAGTTTATTCTCGCACAGCGGTTCGTCTTCGATCCAAATAGCAATTCACTTGTTGATCAACTGAGCGACGACGAAGTCGTGCGCCTTGGCAGCAATGAAAGCCGCATTCTCCTAATGCTGTCAGAAAGGCCCAATGAAGTTATCACTCGTAATGAATTGCACGAATATGTTTGGCGAGACCAAGGCTTTGAAGTCGATGACTCAAGCTTGACGCAAGCAGTATCAACACTAAGAAAGATGCTGAAAGACTCGACCAAATCTCCAGAATTCGTTAAGACTGTTCCAAAGCGTGGTTACCAGTTTATTGCCACTGTAGAGCGCTCTGCACCACTTTCTTCAAATGATCAATCGGTGACGGCTGAAATTGCAGAAATTGACGTAGAACCTATTTTAACGTTTGCCACTGCTACAACTACAACCAGTGAAGACGCTATTTCTGAAACTGTCGACCTTGCAGCAATCACAAAAGTTCAAGAGACTAGAGTTGAAGTAGAACCAACGACAACTTCTGTTTCAGCTCCAGTCAACAATACTAAATGGTTAACATTTGGGTTGTTGCTTGCCGCTATCATCATGCCAATCCTTGTTTTGACGTTTACTAATCCAGCTGAATCAGAGTTTCGTACTTTAGCAGAAGTTGATGGCGTGAAAGTGCAATCACCAATCAATCACCCTGACCTCACCAGTTGGCTGCCAGCGATAGAGAAATGTGTATTGCGTTATAACACCAATCACACAGGCATGTTAAAGCCGACTGAAGTGATTGCAACGGGTGGACAAACCAACAACCTTGCCCTCAACTACATTCACCCTCAAGAATATTCGAGCGAGAATGTAACCCTAAGAATTTATGCAAACCAGTCGGATGTAAACGACATTTGTAAAGGCGATGAGTAACATGAAATTAAAAGTATCCATTATTTTACTGGTTCTCTCTGCTTTCTTAAGTGGTTGGTTGTATTGGGGCAGCGATGCAAAAGTAGAGCGCTTGCTCACTCAGCATGAATGGCAATCGAAAATGGTGACTCTGATTAGCGATAACAAGCAAGCTGATTCAATCGGCCCACTTCGTAAAGTTGAATTGTCGTCAAATGCAAAATACCTACCAAACGGCACCTATCTAAGAATGTCGGTAGTTAGGTTATACAGCACCCAAACTGCGCCAGCGAATGTGATCAACATTTCTGAAACAGGCCAATGGGATATCAACGATAACTACTTACTCGTTTCTCCGACTGAGTTTAAAGATGTGACTTCGGCTCAACGCCAAGACTTCTCTGAAGAGCAATTAGACCTTATCACTCAGGTTATCAAGATGGATGCAGAACAGAGCCGTCGAATTGATATTGTGAATCCGAAAGCACTGCTGCTCACAAGCTTGAATCACGGTTCTACAGTGTTGTTTTCAAACTAAGACTGAATAGTAATTTACCGTATATCAATCGCGGTACAGCCTTAAACGAAATACCAATAGAAAAAGGAGCATGATGCTCCTTTTTTATTACCCGCAACATCGGTGTTGTTATTGAAACCGTGATATTGGGACTAGGAATTTACTCGCGCTTAAAGGATTACCCATGAGCAAAGAATCAGAGCAAACCGCTTCATCATTCACTAAAGCGTCTATATCCATACACTATTGCCGTCAATGCAATTGGATGCTTCGTTCTAGCTGGTTATGCCAAGAGTTACTGCATACTTTCAGTGAAGAAATAGAGCAAGTAAGTTTGCACCCCGATACGGGTGGGCGATTTGAAATCTTTTGTAATGGTGTGCAAATTTGGGAAAGAAAAGCCGATGGAGGCTTTCCTGAGGCGAAAGTTCTGAAGCAAAGAGTTCGAAACATCATTGCTCCAGATAGAGATCTTGGCCACGTAGACTCAAAGTAAGCCTTATCTGAAGGCTTTGATCTATTTACTTAAGACGACCAGTTTATAACTTGCCACTCACAAGCAACTCACCTTCCAAGCTAATTACTTTGAATGTGTTATTTTCATAGAGGCCATAGCTAGCGGCATGGCCATTTCTTGGAAATGTAACTGAGCTTGGATTGAAAATAAACACACCATCTTGGTATTCGGCAACAGGGATATGAGTATGCCCATGCGCAATAACATCACCCGCTTTTAATACAGGTCGCTTAGTCGTGTTATAAAGGTGACCATGAGTTAAGAAAATACGCGCACCTGACTCTAACAGTACCCACGAATAATCCATCATCATCGGGAAAAACAGCAGCATCTGATCCACTTCGCTATCGCAATTACCGCGAACCGCGATGATCTCTTGAGAGAGCTCATTTAACTTCTCTGCGACCGCTGGCGGATTATATCCTTCAGGAATCGGGTTTCTCGGACCGTGATTCAGAATATCACCCAGTAGAACTAAATATTGCGCACCGGACGCTTGATAGAGTTCTAATACCTTTTCTGTTGCTGGCAGCGATCCGTGTAGATCGGAAGCAAAAAATAATTTCACACGTACTTCTCCATAAAACTTATGTGTCTATTGTACGTATCGAAAGGCTACACGTCATCTCTCGCCATGCCGTTGATCACGATATTATTGTAACTAACCATACCGACGATTTGATTATTACTGACCACCGGAGCACGACTGATACCAAACCGCTCAAACAGTCGAGCGCAATACTTAACGTTCATATCTGCCGACACACTTAAGGCTGGTTTTGTCATGATTTCATAAACATTGGTTCGCTTTGGAGAACGGTTCTTAGCAAGCACTTTCTTAGCAATGTCATTCATCAATACAATGCCGTACTCATCATCCTCATGACGTTTATCTACGATAATGGCTTTTACCTTGTGTTTTCTTGCCATCTCAATCGCTTCTAACACGGTGGTCAACCCATCGATAATGACATAGGTATTGGCCATTACATCACTCACTCGGATTCTTTCACTGCTACTCATAGCTCATCCTCTACAATTTTAGTCAACGTCTCTACTTGGTGCGCAACCCCTACGGCATCTTCTACATCTATCTGTACCGCAATACCTTGCCCCGATTCTTGGTCAAACTCCCCCACCTCACTGATCCTTTCGAGAATATGTCTAGCTAAATGCTCTTCGACAACAAACAACAACACGTCTTTTTGAACCTCTAGCGTCAAGCCAAAGAAAGTGCGTTTCTGGTTTAAGCCCTGTCCTCTGGCATTATTAATCACCGTCGCTCCGGTTGCGCCAGCATCACGCGCGGCGTCAAGCACGATGTCTGTCTTGCTCTCTTCGACAAACGCTAAGATAAGTTTAAAGCGCATCTTTACTCTCCTTAGAGGTGTGTAAACGATTTAACCAATGTGTTATTTGGGCATAGCCCATTACAGAGATGATTGGAAATAAGCTGGCAAACGCAATCAAGCCAAAACCATCGATCACGGGATTACGTCCAGGTACGGTTGAAGCAAGCCCTAACCCAAGAGCCGTCACCAAGGGCACCGTCACCGTTGATGTGGTTACGCCACCCGAATCGTAAGCTAACGGAATAATTAGTTTGGGCGCGTAGAAGGTTTGAATCACGACGATGACATAACCAAAAATGATGTAGTAGTGGATAGGGTCACCTGCAACGATGCGATAACTCCCAAGGGAGATACCAATCGCGACACCGAGTGCGACAGCAATTCTTAAACCGTTGATCCTAATGCTGCCACCAGAAACTTGGTTCGCCTTAATTGCGACAGCAATCAAAGAAGGTTCGGCTATCGTAGTACTAAAACCAATAAAGAATGCAAACAGATAGACCCAGTAATAGTCAAACCACACCAATTCATGTCCTGAGCTGATCTTAAATTCCGACAAAAAACTTGGCTCGGTTAATTGCATCGCCATCGTCTCCCCTAAAGGAAACAATGCCAATTCAAGCCCCATCAAAAATAGAGAGAGACCTAAGATCACGTAGAAAAAGCCAAGTAGTACTTTGGCTAAATTAGTGACAGGCTTACGTAACACCGCTAACTGAAAACCAAAGATAATGACACCAATAGGAATAACATCAGTCACGGTACCAAGAAAAGTATCTATAAATTGCTGGAAGCTGATCATGTCACCACCATTCCATAAACCATCACAAACATCATCGGCAATAGTGAGGCAAACGCGATCAAGCCAAATCCATCAATCATAGGATTACGTCCCTTAATCGCAGAAGCCAAACCAACCCCTAAAGCAGTAACGAGAGGAACGGTGATGGTTGAAGTCGTCACGCCTCCAGAGTCATATGCGATACCGATGATATTTTCAGGAGCAAATGCTGTCAGCACCACAACACCAATATAACCACCGATAATCATGTATTGAATTGGCCAGCCTTTCAGGATTCGTAACACGCCAAGTAAAATCGCGATACCAACAGAAAGCGCCACAGTAAGCCTGAGACCATCAGCGTATTGTTCCATCTCATCTAAAGAGTTGGGGATAACGCCGCCTTCTGCCGCCACTTCAGCGGCCTCGGCAGCAACCGCAGTTAATGCGGGTTCTGCGATGGTGGTACCAAAGCCTAAACAAAAAGCAAAGGTCAGTAACCAGAACACACTCCCCTTGCGAGCAAATGCTTGAGCCATCGACTCTCCAATCGGGAAAAGTCCCATTTCGAGTCCGAAGATGAAAAAAGTGAGGCCTAAAACCACCAGCATCAGGCCAAACAAAATAGAAAATAGATGAGGAAGCGGCTCTTGGAGAACCGCGAGTTGGAAGAAAGCAATCACCGCGACAATCGGTAATAAGTCTCTCAGGCTACCTAACATAGCTCGAAACAAAGCAAGCACTGCTGTCATCGTGACTCCTTTTGTTTACGATTACGCTCGGTTATCAATTACTAATAATCATGGCAAATCATTATCGTTGCTTATGTGATAAATATTACGCAGTTGGTAACCTATCCGAGTAAAGTTCATAAGTGTGATAAAGGTATACATTCCGCTATCAACGATTAAATTCATATGTCTATTTATTAAGGGCATAATTTGGCTATCACACGATTGAAATCAACTGATCGTTATAGTGACTTTTTCGTATTGGTTGGATATTAAAAACAAGCCATGTCTATAATTATGTTTAATAGGGAGATTGGTATGAAGATATTGTTAACTGGTGGTACTGGATTTATTGGCTCTGAATTGATCAAGAGTTGGAACACTGACGACGTGACATTACTGACGCGGAGCCCAGAAAAAGCAAAGCAAAGCCTGAACCATCTCAACCAAAACAATCTTCACTACATACAGTCTCTTGATGATCTCGACGACCTCAATAATTTCGACGCAGTGGTCAACCTCGCGGGAGAACCCATTGCCGACAAACGTTGGAGTGCAGAACAAAAAGAGAGGATTTGTCTTAGCCGCTGGAATATCACAGAAAAAATCGTCGAGCTAATCCACACCAGTACAAATCCACCACAGACTTTTATCAGTGGCTCAGCCGTCGGTTACTATGGTGATCAACAACAAAGACCGTTTGATGAATCATTACAAGTAGAGGATGAAAGCTTTCCTCACAAAGTCTGTGCTCATTGGGAAGACATCGCTAAACGAGCTCAATCAGATAACACTCGCGTTATATTGCTCCGGACAGGTATTGTTCTTGGCGAAAATGGTGGAGCGCTAAAGAAGATGCTGATGCCATACAAACTTGGTGTAGGTGGACCACTAGGCTCAGGAAAGCAATACATGCCATGGATTCATATGCTTGATATGGTTAGGGCCATCAACCACTTATTATCGATCCCTCACGCTCAGGGGGAATTTAATCTATGCGCCCCTCATCCCGTCACCAACAAACAATTTAGTAGCACATTAGCCAAACAGTTACGACGTCCGCATATTCTCTTCACACCCAAATGGGCGATGTCGCTGCTCATGGGCGAATCTTCTTGTCTACTATTCGATAGCATTCGTTCTAAGCCAAAGAAATTGACCGAGATGGGTTTTATATTCAGTTACTCAAGAATCGAACCTGCTCTGAAAAACTTGTTACAACATCAAGACTAATTCTTTACTCTAGAGAGATAGAGACTCTAATAAAGGATTAAGTGTGAACAAGTCGATTCTTATCACTGGCTGCTCAACGGGTATAGGCTATACATGTGCTCATGCACTGCAAAAACGTGGTTTTAATGTCATTGCATCCTGTCGCCACCCACGAGATGTAAAACGCCTTCAAGACGAAGGACTCACTTGTATTCAGTTAGACCTTTCCAATCAAGAAAGCATCGAGCAAGGGGCGAAGCGAGCGATAGAGCTCGCGCCTAACGGGTTGTATGGTTTATTCAATAATGGGGCTTATGGTCAAGCTGGCGCGCTAGAGGATTTGCCAACCCAAGGGCTCAGAGAGCAATTTGAAACCAATTTCTTTGGTTGGCATCACTTAGTTTGCCAAATCCTTCCGCACATGCGTGAACGCGGTGAAGGACGCATTGTACAAAACAGCTCAGTATTAGGTTTTGCCGCCATGAAATATCGTGGCGCATATAATGCGTCGAAGTTCGCTCTCGAAGGGTGGACAGACACATTACGCTTAGAGCTTCACGGTAGTGGTATACACATATCATTATTACAGCCGGGGCCAATTGAGACTCAATTCAGAACCAATGCCCTCAAAGCATTCAATAAATGGATATCCATTTCAGGCAGTGCTCATCAAGAAGCTTACCAACAACAAAAAGACCGTCTCGAAAAAGAATCATCGAACAACGCTTTTGTTTTGCCACCTGAAAGCTGTATTGAGCCGGTTTTCCATGCTCTCACTGCTGGTAAACCTAGGTTGAGATACCGTGTGACTACCCCGACCAAGGTATTTGCTGTATTGAAAAGAATTCTACCTAGTCGTTTGCTAGACCCTATTTTACGAAAAGCTGCATAAATTACTAACTTTGCATGAACAGTCTCAAACTTTAATGTAACGATGTAATTTATTCGTAACAATAAGGTGTCATGATTTAGCCTATCTCATCAGTTATTCCCAATTGATGAATATACTTTGGAAATTTCATGACTTTAAATCGCCTTAATTGGGTAGGTGTAAGTCTGGCTATTACGTTGTTTATTCTGTTTTGAATACCTCTCGCAACGCCTCACTGACCACTGAAATGATAACGCTATGCCTTCTATGTTGAGATAAACATCCTAACAACATCGAAGCATGGCGTTTTTATTTGTCTCTTTTTATCTGAGATAACCCAGTTAGATCTTGAAGTTACCGACTTATCCCCCCATATTTGCAACGTATCCATAAAACAAACCTCAAGGAACGTAAATGCAATCTCCGCATATTGTTGAACTTAATGAGCAGAACTTTCGTCAAGTATTAGAAGGTTCGATGCAGACACCTGTACTCATCCATTTTTGGGCACCAATGAGCCAAGAGAGCGCCCAAGTCATTCCTGAACTACAAACACTAACTCAGCAATACAATGGCGCTTTCACCCTAGCCCTGTTGAATTGCGAGCAAGAGCAAGCCATTGCTAGCCAATTTGGGGTTCAAGCACTGCCGACTATTGCACTTTTTGTTAACGGTCAGCCTGTCGATGGGCTTGGTGGCCCTCAGAGCTTAGAAGCGATTGTTGAAATGCTAAGCAAGCACCTTCCTAGCCAAGATGAACTTGCATTACGTCAAGCTCTGGAGCAAATGCAAGCAGGTGAGCACACGCAAGCACTGGCAGCAATGCAACAACTTCCAGCTACGCTAACAAGCAAAGGCGAAATAAAACTGGCGATCGCAGAGTGTTTGTTAGAAACGCAACAGTTTGATCTTGCTGAAACTCAGCTAGCCACCATTCCTCTAGAGTACCAAGACAACTACTACAAAGGCTTAGTCGCGAAACTGGAGCTTCACAAGCAAGCAGCAGACAGCCCTGAAATACAGGCATTAGAAACCGCTCTGCAGCAAGACCCAAATGACGCTAAGACTGCCTCTGAGTTAGCATTGCAATATCACCAAGTGAACCGCAACGAAGAAGCGATGGAGCTATTGTGGTCTTTCCTAGCAAAAGATCTAAATGCTTGCGATGGCGACATGAAAAAAGAGTTCATGGACATCTTAAGTGCGCTTGGGCAAGGAAACCCTGTTGCCAGTAAGTACCGTCGACAACTGTACTCTCTGCTTTACTAACAAAAGCCTAAAATCGTTAGATTAAACATCGAAAACTGACAATTCAATCAATTAGCTTATCGAATGAATAATATAAAATGGGCCATAAAATCAATATTTTATGGCCCATTTCTCGTTTATAAATTTGCTCAGGATTTAAATATGAGCCAGTATCAATAGTGAACTATCAAAAACTTAAACTTGCAAAGGATTTTGTATGGCTATTGATACATTGATTACTATTGGCGTCTTTACTGTCGTCGCACTACTGTTCATTTTCGCTGGTGTCAAAACCGTTCCACAGGGCAACAACTGGACTGTCGAACGCTTTGGTCGCTATACGCAGACCCTCAAACCAGGCTTGAACCTGATTATTCCATTTATTGATAAAGTCGGACAGCGAATCAGCATGATGGAGCGTGTACTCGACGTCCCTGCTCAAGAAGTCATCTCTAAAGATAATGCTAATGTCATGATTGACGCAGTCTGCTTCGTACAAGTTATCGATGCTCCGAAAGCGGCTTATGAAGTAAATGACCTTGAGCATGCGATCCGTAATTTAACCCTAACTAACATCCGTACCGTACTTGGCTCTATGGAACTGGATGAGATGCTTAGCCAACGAGACATGATCAATACTAAGCTGCTAAATATCGTGGATGAAGCAACAAACCCTTGGGGTGTAAAAGTTACTCGTATCGAGATCAAAGACGTGCAACCGCCAGCCGATCTGACCGCTGCAATGAATGCCCAGATGAAAGCTGAGCGAAACAAACGTGCCGACATTTTATCGGCTGAAGGGGTAAGACAAGCTGAGATCCTAAAAGCGGAAGGTCATAAGCAATCAGAAATCTTAAAAGCGGAAGGTCAAAAGCAAGCAGCAATTCTGCAAGCAGAAGCTCGTGAGCGTGCAGCAGAAGCAGAAGCTAAAGCGACAGAAATGGTATCGACAGCCATCGCTCAAGGTGACATGCAGGCGGTAAATTACTTTATAGCACAAGGTTATACCGACGCATTGAAGTCTATTGGCCAAGCTGAAAACGTGCATATTTCGGAGCATTCCGATCAGTCATTTCGGGATTATCCGATCACCCATTTCGGTTTAAACCGATCACTGATTCCGCGATTATCCGATCACTTTTAGTCAAACTCCGAAATCGGTGATCGGAATAGCGAAAACCGCGATCGTAATGGCCGAAATCCTTCCTTTTTCTCTTTTAAATCAATAGCTCGCTATTCTTTACTTCTTAAACAAGAAGGAAAGGAAGCGACAATGGCCAAAAAGAGAACTCCAATGAACAAAATCAAAGAGGTATTACGCCTTAAATACGACTGCGGTCTCTCAAATCGTGGTATCGCTTCTTGCCTTAAACTCGGCCCGTCCACCGTATCAGAACTCCTTACTCGCTTTAAACAAAGCCAACTTGGTTGGCCTCTACCCGACAGTTGCAGCGATGCAGATCTCACACAGACGCTGTATCACGGCAAGAAAGTCAGTCGAGATAAAGTTATGCCAGACTTCACTCAATACGCAGTCGAACTCAGGCGTAAAGGTATGACAAAGATGCTGCTCTGGCAGGAGTATCATGAGCAATATCAAGAGCAAGCTTACGCTTACACTCAGTTCTGCGAGCACTTCACTCGTTGGTTCAAAACCCAAAAACGCAGCATGCGCCAGCTTCATGTTGCAGGTGATAAACTGTTTATCGATTACTGTGGGCCTCGGCTTCAGGTGGTCAACCCTGACACAGGCGAAGTGCGCGAAGCGGAGGTGTTCGTCGCGACTTTAGGCGCGTCCAATTACACTTATGTTGAAGCCTTCCCCAGCCAAGGGAAGCCCTACTGGTTAGAGGCGCATGCGAATGCGTTCGAACACTTCGGTGGCGTACCACAACTCTTAGTTCCCGATAACCTACGCAGCGCAGTCACCAAAGCCAATCGTTATGAGCCGAGACTGAACGACAGCTATCAAAAGCTGGCTAATCACTATCAAACAGCCGTGATGCCTGCTCGCCCCTACAAACCGAAAGACAAAGCCAAGGCAGAGAATGCCGTGCTCCTAGTAGAACGCTGGATCATGATGCGGTTGCGACACCAAGCCTTCCACACTTTTAAAGAGTTGAATCTCGCCATCCGTGAACTCATGAATGAGTTAAATCAGCGTGAGATGAAACAGTATGGCGCCAGCCGCCAAGCGCTGTTCGATAAACTCGACAAACCTGCATTAAAGCCACTGCCTAGGCAGCGTTACCTGTATACCGAAACTAAACGAGCCAAAGTTGGCCCTGACTATCACATCGAATATCGCCGTCATTACTACTCGGTTCCCCATCAACTTGTTGGTCACCATGTCGAGTTGGAAGCCTCTAATCGCCTGGTGCAGATCTACCATCAAGGTAACTTGGTGGCCCAGCATCCACGTAGCCAAAGAGAGCGAGGAAACAGCACCCAACCAGAGCACATGCCAAGCAACCATCAACATCAGAAGTGGTCGCCAGGGCGCTTGCTTAGCTGGGGAGCCAATATCGGCCCAGCCACACGAGAAGTCGTCAATAAGATGCTGAACTCCAAGCCTCATCCAGAGCAGTCTTATCGTTCCTGCCTTGGCTTGCTCAGCCTCAGTAAAACCTATGGCGAATCGCGCCTAGAGCAAGCCTGTAAAGATGCGCTGATGCTGACAAAATCCAATTACACCTTCATCAGCAATTTGTTGAAAAACAATCGTGAAGGACAACTGAGTAAAGACAACACGAGTACGCCAAATCTTGTTCATAGCAATGTTCGTGGCCCGAACAGTTATCACTAGGAGAAAGGATATGAATGCACTGAACGACCAACTCAAAACCCTACGCTTGAGCCATGTAGCGAAAGCATTAGAGCAGCAGCAAGAGCAACTGACCACCTACGCAGAACTGGACTTCGAGGAAAGGCTAAGCCTACTTCTGGAAAGCGAGATCTTGAATCGCAATCAGAGCAAAATCCAACGCTTAAAACGACAAGCCAAGCTGAGAGTAGATGCGCAGCCGAGCCAACTCATCTATAAGGAGGGACGAAACCTCAATCGTAAACAGATGAGCGAACTTCTGACGGGCAGTTATCTATACAAACACCAGAACATCTTGGTTACAGGCCCAACAGGCGCAGGCAAAACGTATCTTGCCTGCGCACTGGCAACCAGCGCCTGTGACCAACAACAAACGGTTAAGTACTACCGATTAACTCGCTTGCTTGACGACCTGACCGCTGGTCGTCTGGATGGTAGCTATCAAAAGCAACTCCAATCGCTGGCTAAGAAAACCTTACTGATCCTCGACGACTGGGGGATGGAAAAACTCACTCAAGAGCATGCGGGTCACTTATTAGAAGTGCTGGAAGAGCGTTATCAAAACAGCAGCACAATCGTCATCAGCCAGTTACCTGTAAGGGAGTGGTACAACATGATCGGCAACGCCACCGTCGCGGACGCGCTAATGGATCGGTTAGTACACAATAGTCATAGAATAGAACTGGGAGGTGAGTCAATGAGAAAACTGGCGCAATCCGATCACTTAGAGTAAAAATAAGAAGAGAGAAAAACGGTAGGATCAGGTGATCGGAATAAACCGAAACGAGCGATCGCAATCACCGAAATACGCAAAACGGCAAGATCATCATGCTACCACTCGAAGCGACTGGCCTAATGGGCTCTATCGCAGGTATCGCAGAGATGTTTGCACATAAGAATGATAAGGGTAGTAAGGACTAACTTATGTTCGAGTTACTAGAGCAAGTAAACCATTGGCATTGGTTAGCATTTGGTCTAGCGCTGCTAGCCCTAGAGCTGGTTGGCACCGCTGGTTACTTTTTGTGGATAGGCATATCTGCCATGTTGGTCGGAGCGCTATTAGGCGCGCTACCAATCGGCTGGCAGATGCAATGGTTGTCCTTTGCGAGTTTCTCGCTTATCACCACTTGGTTGTGGTGGAGAAGACAGTTATCTAACGACAAGCAATCAGATGCTAACAGAGACCTGAATCAAAGAGAAAAGCAGCTAGTTGGGCAAACGGTTCGTTTAACAGAAGATATTCAACGTGGGAATTGCCGTATTAAAGTTAGCGACTCATCTTGGTCAGCAAGAGCGAGTCAAGATATCCAATCTGGTACCGAAATTAAGATTGTTGCTTTAGACGGAATAATTCTAATAATAGAGCCTTTATAATTAAAGTGCATATAAAGCCTACATTAACGATAAATGTGGGCTTTGGCAGCTTCAAACGACAAATAACATTCGAATTATCATTGCGATAGATCGAACTGAATAAAAAATAAGTTCTTATTTCGTAAAACTAATTTATCTAATAAGACTAAAAAGATATAAGAAACCCTAGTTTATACACCAATATATATATGAATTAGAAGCCACTAGCTCGCTTAATTATAATTAATAAAAATGTTAAGCTCGTCAAATTTTTGAAATTTTCCTCTCCTTGTCCATACTTTCATTTATCTCAATCAGAGATAAACCTAACGGAGTTCGTATGAGACATATTTTAATAATTTTAACAGCTATGTTCAGCCTGTCGTTTGGAAGCGCTATTGCAGGGACTCAGTCTCCGGGCAATGGAAATATGGGGCCTATTGTTAAGTGTTCAGATGGTAACTCGGTCACTCATGTGCCACTGCTGATCTGTAAACATTACGGCGGAAAAGTGCTGTGATAAGTGAGTAAAGTCAGGCTAATAATATAATTTGCGGCCTGACGATTATTTATAACTGAAACAGCCTAACTACGGCCAGATAGATTATTTAGAATCGGACATTCGGTAGAAGTGTCGCCTGGGCAATCATGCACCCAAGACTGTAACTGAGCCTTCATTTTATTTAACTCAGCAAGTTTCAATTCAATTTCATCTAACTTCTGAGTGGCCTTCTTCTTTACTTCGTAGCTTTGTCTGTTCGGATTCATTGCCAACTCGACAAGCGACTTACACTCATCGAGAGTGAATCCAACCATTTTAGCTCTCAGTACGAACTCTAATTGGTCGATATGAATCTCGCCGTATTGCCTGTAACCATTTTCTGATCGGTGTGGTGGGCTCATCATGCCTTTACTTTCGTAAAAACGAATGGATTTAGCTGTTGTACCAACACGTTTCGCTACTTCACCAATATTCACTCTATTACCTTCAATTCAAATTGTTACCTAAAACAAAGAGCGCGACCTAAAATGAAAAACCGCAGTACTGCTGTTATACAATACTGCGGTTGAAAAACATAGCTAGAGACTTACGTTAGAGGGTTACTCTTGCTCTAACAGCCAAATCATAGTTTGAGATTTTTCTTCACTGTCTAGCTTATTGAACCAATATGAAACCATCTCGATTTCTTTTGAGCCTTCAATTGATGCTGGAGAAGCGTTCTTACGATTTTTGAATGCCCAATCTGTCACTGCGGACTGCTCTTCTTTTGTCGCTTGTCCATACCAGTAGTTAACCATCTCTTGAGCTTGTGAAGCTTTGGGTTCTTCAGCAACAACCGCTGCTACAGGTACCGCGACTGGAGCAACCGCGATCGCAGTATGATTATTCGCACCATTGTAGATCGTGTCGATATACGCTTTCGGCACAATGAAAGTTGTACTCATTACTGAGTTTTGTCCATCAAGCGTAAACTCTAAGTTCTTTTCTCTTGCCTGCTGAATATCAGCTTCGCTTAATGGAAATTTAATATATTGAGTCTTTGTGCAGTGTTCGCTGCAGCTTTCTCTTGGAACTTGTCTGTCTTCTAGCTCAAGTGTCTTACCGAAAAAGCTCACTGTTTCGTATTCTTTATAGCTCTGGAAGTAGCTAACATCCATGATAATTGAAGATTCTGGAGCTGAGTTCTGTGTTACTTCTTTGTTGTACGTAAAGTAAAGTGACGATTTCAGGATGTCCGCCCCTACATTCGCTTTACTTTCGGCAACGTAAGATTGTCCAGTTACCTGAATATAACCACCTTTGGGCTGCACATCTGCAACTGAATCTGCAAAATTACTTTGTGAATCGAGTGAACTACAAGCTCCCAAAAATAATGATAATACAACTACACTAACTTTATTCATTATGACTAATTCCTTATGTTCACTATGGAAAAACGCTGGCAAAATAATTTACCAGCGTTTTGATTCTATTTAACTATTTTTAAGCTGATAATTTTAGCTTAGAAACCGTACTCAAGACCAACGCGAGTTACGATATCTGTATCAGCGTCACCAACAGTACGACCCGCTACACGTAGGTAAGGTACGAAACCGTTGTGAACAGCCATTAGCTGACCAGAGATAGTGTTGCTATCTGAGTTAGCTTCTTTCTTACCGTTAAGTTCAGATTCTAAGTTCGCTGCGTAACCCAGTTTAAAGCCGATTGGACCGTTCCAGTATTGACCAATAATTGAGTAAGAATCTTGTGTTTGCTTACGGATGCCGTTATCTAGCTCTTCGCCTTTAAACGCAGCTGCAAAACCGAAGCCTGCTGGCAGGCTCGCTTCGAAGCCAACGATATAAGCAAATGTATCATCATCGTATCCAGCAACTACGTCAGATTGATATTGGTCACCAGCTTTAACAACCGTACCGTCAGCAAGTTTAACTTCTTTTTGAGCGATCAGGTATTCACCACCAGTTTGAGCAACTACACGAGTACCAGACTCTACCGCACCCATGAATGTAATTTTTTCGAAGCTGTACTTAGCACTTGCGCCAACAAAGTTAGCATCACGAGTCGCAGCACCGCCACCGTTGTCGTTATCATCACGACCAACAGAAGCTGCAAAAGAGAAACCACCAAATTTAGCTGAATCGTAACGTACTTGGTTAGATTGACGATCGTAGTGACCGTTGATGCCGCCCCAATCGAATACAGAACCTAGACCCGGGTTAGAGAATGGCCAATCGACGATTTCGTATAGTGGTGTAAGAACACGACCCACACGTAGATTACCCCAAGAACCAGAAGCACCAACGAACGTATCACGGAAACCAAGCACACCGCCTGAAACACCACCATGAGACCAGTCTGTGCTATCTACGTAACCAGATTCAATCTGCATTGTGATTAATACGTCATCAAACATATCTTTATGTGCACGGAAGCCGATACGAGATTCGTTCTCTACAACAAAGCCGTCACTATTGTTGCCATTATCAGTAGTGTTGTAGTTAACCATTGAGATAGCTGCAACACCGTATACGTCAACGTTGAAGTCAGAGTTAATACCAACTTCTTTCGCCATTACGCCTGTCGATAAAAGTGCAACCGTTGCACCTAGTAGAGTACGTTTGAAAATTTTGTTTTCCATGGAATAAAACTCCTAAAAATGGATATAGCTGTTTGAATATTCCCCGCCTAAAGTTGGCCGCCGTAGAGAGAAATACCTTTTCTTGTTTGAGAACCCTAAATTCTGAATTCTCTATTTCCTTTCTGGTTATGCACATCGTGTGCATCCATGGCATTAAGACTAACTTCGCCCTCAAAAAGATCAATGAGAACTTAATTTTCATCTAAAAAAATATGAGTTGGTGCAAATTTAGTAGGTACTTAGTGATCCAGATCTACAAATTGAAAAACTCGCACAGAAAAACAATAAAAACCATTAAAAACCATTAAAAACAACAAGTTAAAACAACAAGCCCTTCATAAAAATAGAAGTGACTCGCATTTCTGACACAACTAGAACGGCATTTCATTAATGTTGAGCGCCATCACTGTCCTGATTTGATAGTTCGTATAGGTACAAAATTCTCAACAATTAAAAAGCTCATAAATTTATGACAAACACAAAAAAGGCACTCCTTTAAAAGGAGTGCCTTTGAGCTTTTTTTACCTGAATTTACTTATGAAATAAGAGAAATTAGATCTTCTTCAGTTCTTATTTCGATACCTAAATCTTGTGCTTTGGTTAATTTAGAACCCGCAGCTTCACCGGCAAATAATATGTCGGTTTTCTTAGAAACACTGCCTGTCACTTTTGCACCTAAAGCTTGTAACGCAGCTTTAGCTTCACTTCGACCAAGTTGAGATAGAGAGCCTGTTAATACAACCACTTTCCCCTCTAACGGTAGCTCTTGATCATCTGCAGCTTCTTCGATTGCAGGCCAGTTCACACCTAGACCTAACAACTGTTCGACTACGGCTCTGTTTTTCTCTTGTGAGAAGAAACTTGTGATATGGCTTGCAACAATGTCACCAATATCTGACACATTAACCAATTGCTCATGAGTTGCTGCTTGAACTAAATCGAGAGTCTTGAAGTGTTGCGCTAAGTTCATCGCAGTCGCTTCGCCCACTTCACGAATACCCAATGAATAAAGGAAACGTGCCAATGTTGTGTCTTTGGCTTTGTTGAGAGCACTCACTACGTTCTGTGCTGACTTAGGCCCCATACGATCAAGCACCGTAATCACACCAGCGCTCAACTTAAACAAGTCAGCAGGCGTTTCGACCATTTCGCGGTCTACGAGCTGCTCTATCACTTTGACGCCAAGGCCATCAACATCCAGAGCCTTTCTAGACACAAAGTGCTTAAGCGCTTCTTTACGCTGTGCCTGACAGACTAAACCACCTGTACAACGCGCTACAGCCTCTCCTTCAACGCGCTCTACTGCAGAGTTACATACTGGGCAAGCATCAGGGAATACAATGTCTCTCGCGGTATCAGGTCGACGATCTTGAACAACAGCGACAATTTGAGGAATTACGTCGCCAGCACGACGAATAATAACGCTATCCCCAACCTTTACACCTAAACGAGCAATCTCATCGGCATTGTGGAGCGTTGCATTACTCACCGTTACACCACCGACAAAGATAGGTTCCAGTTTAGCAACCGGTGTAATCGCGCCTGTGCGACCAACCTGAAACTCAACATCATTCAGCAGAGTAATCTCTTCTTGAGCTGGGAACTTATAAGCAATAGCCCAACGCGGTGCTCTTGCGACAAAACCAAGCACTTCTTGTGCGGCGATATCATCAACCTTAATTACTACGCCATCGATTTCGTAAGCCAAAGCATCGCGGCGAGTCATAATATCTTGATAATACGCTTTCACATCCTCAAGCGAGGTTAGTTGCTTAGTCTCTGGGCACATTGGTAGACCCCAGCCTTTAAGCTGTATAAAGCGCTGGTAGTGGCTATTTGAAAGCTTAGCTCCTTGTACCACACCAACACTGTACGCATAAAACGCCAATGGACGCTTCGCTGTGATACGAGAATCAAGCTGGCGTAAACTGCCTGCGGCGGCATTACGTGGGTTAACAAATACTTTATCGCCTTTCTTCAATGCCATTTCATTCAGTTTGTCGAAACCGGCTTTTGGCATAAACACTTCGCCACGAACTTCAATGCGCTCTGGCCAGCCTTCACCTTGTAATTTAAGCGGAATAGAACTGATCGTACGCACATTTTCGGTAATATTTTCACCCGTCGCGCCATCACCACGAGTAGCAGCTTGAACTAAGGTGCCATTAACGTAGAGCAAGCTCACCGCTAAGCCATCAAGTTTAGGCTCACAACAGAAGGTCTTAAGGTTGGCCATTGGTGCTCTATCAGACATACGCTTATTAAATGCATCCAAATCTTCATCAGAAAATGCGTTGTCCAAAGAAAGCATCGGGATCTCGTGAGCCACTTGAGTGAAGCCGTCTAACGGTTTCCCGCCAACACGTTGGCTTGGTGAGTCCACAGTCACTAGCTCTGGGTGCTCTTCTTCGATCTTTAACAACTGTTGCATTAATCGATCGTACTCGACATCAGGGATCTCAGGGCTATCTTCTACGTAATAACGAACGGCATGATAGTGCAGAGTTTCTCTTAACTGCTCTAAGGTAACTTGAATCGATTCTTTCATATCATTCTCTGTCGTGATTGAAATACCAAAAAGGGCTCCCTTAGGAGCCCTTTTCTATAAATATAGATTACTTACAAGGCTAAACAATGCGCTTAAGCATTCGCTGCCGTCATAAAGTCTCTGATTTGCTTGCGGCAGTCAGACAAACGGTTTGGTGTCATTAAGTTACGTGACTCATCCAAAACGTTTCCACCCAGGTCATCAGCAATTTTTTGCGCTGCACTCAGCATTACGTTGAAGTTTTGATCAGCTTGGCCGTAACATGGCAGCGTCATAAAGAACGAAATGCCTTTCGTTGTAAAGTCAGCAGGATCGTCATGTTCTAGCGTACCCGGCTGCATCATGTTCGCGACACTGAAAATAACTTTTGGCTCATCACTAGATTGTGCAAAGCAATGGTAGATAGACATTTCACCATAAGTTAGACCATTATTTTCCATGCTACGGAAAAGTTCAGTCCCCACAAATGGGATCTCTCCGGCGCAGTGAACATTAAGAACAATCACTTCAAGGCCAAGCTCTTCATCTTGCTTAGCTTCTTCAGTAAGCACTGCGCTTTGTGGAGCAATAGTTTCTTTCGAAACGAGCGGCTCATTTGGAATTAGGCGTTCGCTTTGAATTAATAGTTCTTCAATCGTTTCTTCTGACTTGTTATCAAACGAACCGTATTGCTCTTGAAAACCAGCGTGACTTTCTTTTTGCTCTTCAGTCAACTCAAAGCTTGGTACTTCAGGTTCAACCGCTTCTTCAAGCACTTCAGGATCTTCAACCTTAACTGGGTCTTCCACACTGAAAGAAGGTAGATCATTCAGTTCAATATCATCTTCGCGAATTTCTTTCTCTTGTGGAGCGATTAGCGGATCCGAGTCAATCAGTGGATCGGTCACAGATGGTGAAACAGCAAAATCCGGCTCTTTACGTTCTTTCCGGATTATCTCAAAATCATCTTCTGGGGCGAATGAACGGTTTGGGATCGTTTCTGCTTCATCTAAGCTATCGTTATCAAGCTTACCAAGCGGCTTATCACCAAACTTTGCTTTCCCTTCTTTTTTACTCGTCCACAGACCGTGGAACAATAATGCGGCGATAGCTAATGCGCCAACAATAATGAGTACAAATCGCAATTCCTGCATTTTTCGCTCTCAGCTTTCTTAGTCAACTAGCTATAAAGACGCTGTCACTAAGTTGGGTTAATTTGGCCAATATCACTACTCTATCAAAAGTAGCCACTGTTTTAGAACAACTTAATACAATTAGTTCCTTACATGGTGTGATTTTCGCCACGCTTTTTTTCTTAATTTCGGTCTAGTACACTAGGGATGTTTGCTATTTAACCAAATTCACATGTGACCTAATTTAAATATGACTATTGAATCTGTTCCCCGCTCCGGCTTTGGCTACTTTATTTTCGGAATAAAGATCGCTTTGTCACCGAGCATTCGTAAGTTTGTACTGCTTCCTCTTATTGCTAACGTATTACTTGTTGGTGGTGCCTTGTTTTATATTTTCTCCAACCTAAACACTTGGATTGAAGGCTGGATCGGTGCATTGCCAAGCTTTCTGTCGTGGTTATCATATATTTTATGGCCACTGCTTGTGTTGACCGTCTTGGCCACGTTTTCGTATTTCTTTAGCACGCTCGCTAACTTCATTGCAGCTCCCTTCAATGGTTTGCTCGCTGAAAAAGTAGAAGAGCTGCTTAGCGGCAAGAAAGTTAACGACGATGGCTTGCTTGATGCTTTAAAGGACACTCCACGTATATTAGCGAGAGAATGGCGTAAACTTGTCTACATTCTGCCAAAAGCGATCGGTTTATTCCTGCTTTTGTTAATTCCAGCACTAGGGCAAACTGTTGCGCCGTTTTTATGGTTTATCTTCACCGCATGGATGCTAGCCATTCAATACGCTGATTACCCGTTTGATAACCATAAAATCAAATTTGATGACATGAGAAACAATTTGAAACAAAAACAAGGCAAGACCTACAGCTTCGGCGCGCTTGTTTCTGTGTTCACCACAATTCCAATTTTAAATCTGATCGTCATGCCGGTGGCCGTCTGCGGCGCTACCGCTATGTGGGTTGCTGAGTTTAAAGATCAAGCTCTACGTTCTCGTCTTTAGCCTTCCAACACTTCCTCACTGCGCCTATCTTTTTGAAGCTCTGATTTCAATAAAGATAGGCGTGAATTCTGCTACATATCTATATGATATAACTTTTTAATCCTTTTACCTTTTTTTCAAGTTGTTTAATCTAAATTCAAGCTGAACAAACATCGAAAGACACTAGACGGTAAAGTGATTGATATACTACGTTTAGTTCTGTCATTAAATGAAGGAATATCGCATGAGCAAGATCTACGAAGACAACACCCTAACGATTGGTAACACACCTCTGGTCCGCCTTAACAAAGTAAGCAAAGGTAATGTACTTGCTAAGATTGAAGCTCGTAACCCAAGCTTCAGTGTTAAATGCCGTATCGGTTCAAACATGATCTGGGAAGCAGAAAAAGCAGGTACTCTTAAACCAGGTATTGAGCTTGTTGAGCCTACCAGTGGTAATACCGGTGTTGCTCTTGCATTCGTAGCAGCCGCTCGCGGTTACAAACTTACGCTAACTATGCCTGAGTCAATGAGCCTAGAGCGTCGTAAACTACTTAAAGCATTAGGTGCAAACCTAATCCTTACTGAAGCACCAAAAGGTATGAACGGCGCAATTGCTAAGGCAGAAGAAATTGTCGCTTCAGATCCAGAAAAGTACTTGCTACTTCAGCAATTCAACAACCCAGCGAACCCACAAATTCACGAGAAGACAACTGGCCCTGAAATTTGGGAAGCAACAGACGGTGAAATCGATGTATTTGTAGCGGGCGTAGGTACAGGCGGTACGCTTATTGGTACAAGTCGTTACATTAAAGGTGAGAAAGGCAAAGCGATCACTTCTGTAGCGGTTGAACCGGCAGAATCTCCAGTGATTGCACAAGCGCTTGCTGGCGAAGAAATCAAACCAGCTCCGCACAAAATCCAAGGTATTGGTGCAGGTTTTATCCCCGGCAACCTAGATTTAGACCTAATTGACCGTGTAGAGCCAGTAACTTCTGAAGAAGCGATTGAGATGGCTCAACGTCTAATGAAAGAGGAAGGTATCCTCGCAGGAATCTCATCTGGCGCAGCAGTAGTTGCGGCAAACAGAATTGCGGAACTACCTGAATTTGCAGGAAAGACCATCGTAACTGTGTTACCAAGCTCAGGTGAACGTTACCTAAGTACTGCCCTATTTGCCGACGTCTTTACGGAAAAAGAGAACCAACAATAATATGTAGTCAAATCAATTTTTCGTCCAAAAAAGCCCCGTTTAGGGGCTTTTTTGTTGATCCTTGCCCCACCTTTGGTAATATCGGGTCTGTTTTATTTTTCGCTTCAAAATAAAAGAAGCAATAAACAAATTCTTAAAGTCATGAGTACTCAATAAAAGACGACCATGGCTGGATAAAATTTTATAATCAGTCTAAGTTCTAACACGAACATGCCGTACTAGGCTCTAGCGCATTTGGGCTAAAGCAGTTAAGCTAAACTGGTTACAAACTTACAAAAAATAAATTAATTGGGGTATATCAAATGTACGAGAAGCAAGTAGAAATCACAGCAGAAAATGGCCTTCACACTCGTCCAGCTGCACAGTTCGTTAAAGAAGCAAAATCTTTCGATGCTGACATTACAGTGACTTCTAACGGCAAAAGCGCTAGCGCGAAAAGCCTGTTCAAGCTACAAACTTTAGGCCTAGTAAAAGGTACTAACGTTACTATTTCAGCTGAAGGCCCTCAAGCTCAGCAAGCAGTAGACCACCTAGTTGCTCTTATGGATCAACTACACTAATACGGTCTCCTTCTTTCCAAGCCATTTTGCATAGCAAAGTGGCTTTGTTCGAAATAGATAGCAATAAGCGCGACACTAGTCGACGACTTAAAGTCACACATTCTCCCGTTTACAGTTGAACAACTAAGGTAAGGCTATGATTTCAGGCATCCTAGCATCTCCTGGTATTGCTTTCGGTAAAGCACTACTACTTCAAGAAGATGACATTGTCCTAAACACTCAATCTATCTCAGACGATCAAGTTGAAGCAGAAGTTCAGCGTTTTTTTGACGCTCGTAACAAATCTTCTCAACAACTTGAAGTTGTAAAGCAAAAAGCACTTGAAACTTTTGGCGAAGAAAAAGAAGCAATCTTTGAAGGCCATATCATGCTGCTTGAAGATGAAGAGCTAGAAGAAGAGATTTTAGCACTCATCAAGAAAGACAAAATGCACGCAGACAACGCGATCTACACAGTGATCGAAGAGCAAGCTGTTGCACTAGAGTCACTTGATGATGAGTACCTAAAAGAACGTGCGACTGATATCCGTGATATCGGTACTCGCTTCGTTAAAAATGCACTAGGCATCAACATTGTTTCTATAGCAGATATCAATGAAGAAGTTATCCTAGTTGCTTACGACCTAACGCCATCTGAAACTGCACAAATCAACCTAGACTACGTTCTTGGTTTTGCTTGTGACATCGGCGGTCGTACATCTCATACTTCAATCATGGCACGTTCACTTGAGCTTCCTGCTATCGTTGGTACTAACGATATCACTAAGCAAGTTAAGAACGGCGACATGCTTGTGCTAGACGCGATGAACAACAAGGTCATCATCAATCCTTCTGATGCTGAATTAGCAGAAGCTAAGAAAATCAAATCTGATTTTGAAGCAGAAGCGACTGAGCTAGCAAAACTTAAAGACCTACCAGCTATCACTCTTGATGATCATCAAGTAGAAGTTTGCGGTAACATCGGTACAGTTAAAGACTGTGACGGTATTCTGCGTAACGGTGGCGAAGGTGTTGGTCTGTACCGTACTGAATTCCTATTTATGGACCGTGACGCACTTCCTACTGAAGAAGAGCAATACATTGCTTATAAAGAAGTAGCGGAAGCAATGCACGGCGAGTCAGTGATTATCCGTACTATGGATATCGGTGGCGATAAAGATCTACCATATATGGATCTTCCACAAGAGATGAACCCGTTCCTAGGCTGGCGTGCAGTACGTATCAGCTTGGATCGTCGTGAAATCCTACGTGACCAACTACGTGGCATCCTACGTGCTTCTGCACACGGTAATCTACGTATCATGTTCCCAATGATCATTTCTGTTGAAGAGATCCGTGAACTGAAAAAAGCAATCGAAGAGTACAAAGTTGAACTTCGCGCTGAAGGCCTAGCTTTCGATGAAGAAATCGAAATCGGCGTAATGGTTGAGACTCCAGCTGCTGCTGCAATCGCACACCATTTAGCGAAAGAAGTATCTTTCTTCTCTATCGGTACTAACGATCTAACGCAATACACTCTTGCAGTAGACCGTGGTAACGAAATGATTTCTCACCTATACAACCCACTATCTCCTGCTGTACTTACAGTAATCAAGCAAGTGATCGACGCATCACACGCTGAAGGTAAGTGGACTGGTATGTGTGGTGAGCTTGCTGGTGATGAGCGTGCAACGCTACTTCTTCTTGGTATGGGTTTAGATGAGTTCTCTATGAGCGGTATCTCTATCCCTAAAGTTAAGAAAGTAATCCGTAACTCTAACTTCGCAGAAGTTAAAGCGATGGCTGACGAAGCACTATCTCTACCTACAGCTGCTGAAATTGAAGCTTGCGTAGAAAAATTCATCGCTGAGAAAACTCAGTAATCGCCAAGAGCTTAATAAGATTGGACGGCTAAAAATAGTCGTCTAATTTGTTAGATTGGTATAGTATATTCTACAGAATAAAACTAAACGTTAGGAGCATGACACAATGGGTCTGTTTGACAAACTGAAAAAGCTTGTATCTGATGACAGCGCTGATGCTGGTGCAATCGAAATCATCGCACCTCTTTCTGGTGAAATCGTAAACATCGAAGATGTGCCAGATGTAGTTTTCGCTGAAAAAATCGTTGGTGACGGCATCGCTATCAAACCAGCTGGCGACAAAATGGTAGCTCCAGTTAACGGTACTATCGGTAAGATTTTCGAAACTAACCACGCGTTCTCTATTGAGTCTGACGACGGTGTTGAGCTTTTCGTTCACTTCGGTATCGATACTGTAGAACTTAAAGGCGAAGGCTTCACTCGTGTAGCTGAAGAAGGTCAATCTGTTAAAGCTGGTGACACTATCATCACTTTCGATCTAGCGCTTCTTGAAGAGAAAGCTAAATCAACGCTTACTCCAGTTGTTATCTCTAACATGGACGAAATCAAGGAGCTGAACAAGCTTTCTGGTTCTGTAACTGTTGGCGAAACTCCAGTTCTTAAAGTAACTAAGTAATTTCGATTACTTATCTGCTTTAATTAAAACGCTACCTAAGGGTGGCGTTTTTTGTGCCTGCTATATTTGTCTAGTTCCTTAAATCACAGTACTGACAGTCCGACTAAAAGCCCTTATCAACAAGCCCTCTGTAAGCTACCCGCCCCCTTAGATGTCACTAACTCCCCCCTACTTTCTTATTAAACAGAGTTAAACGCTATGCTCATCCACCTCCATCATTCCCTAATACCAACTCAGTACTTTTCTCAGCACACCTTTCGATAAAGAACAGGCAATAAAAAACCCAGCCGAAGCTGGGTCTGTTTAGCGCTCATCTCTCACCACGAGCTAATTTGTGGAAGCCTAACGTTAACGTTTATGATCAACTGCGCTTATGATAAACAGCGCTTATAACCAACGTGGCCTTTCAATCGATTAACCTAGTAGGCTAAGTGCCGAGTTCGGTGCTTGCTTCGCTTGAGCAAGAATAGAGCTTGAAGCTTGAGAAAGGATCTGAGACTTAGTCATCTGAGTCGTTTCTTTCGCGAAATCGGTATCTTTAATACGGCTCTTAGATGCGTTAACGTTCTCGTTAATGTTGTCTAAGTTGCTGATAGCGTGGTCGAAACGGTTTTGGAAAGCACCCAGTTCAGCACGGTGGCTGTCTACATACTTAAGTGCCGCATCGATGACTGCTACAGATTCTTGTGCGCCACCAACTGATGTCACGTCGATAGTATCAACCGTTACATCTTTGCTAGGTTGCATGCCTAATTCGCCAGCAAGGCTGCCAGAGAATGCCACTTCGCCTTCAACTTTGTTGTTGCCAGTAAACATCTGTAGCTTACCGTCTTCAGTTACAGACGCTTTAACAGAGTCTTGTTGACCGTTGATGTACGTTGCTAGCTCTTCGATGTCATCGCCCGCTTTCGCAGACACATCGATTTCTTGTGCTTGACCGAAATTATCAGTGAACGACATTTTTAGGTCGTTAGAACCAGCTTGAACGTTCCAGTCTTTGTCTTTCGCGTTCTCAGTTTGGTAACTCTTACCACCCATCTGAGCATTATCAGAGCGCATGTCTTTCAGTTGAAGCATTACCGCTTCACCGTTATCCGCACCGATTTGGAATGATTTAGTACCGTGAGTACCGTTAAGCAGCTTGTTGCCACCAAAAGACGTGGTTTCCGCAATACGGTTCAGTTCGTCGTTCAGTGCTGTTACTTCTTCTTGAATCGCTACACGCTCAGATTTTGAGTTTGAGCCGTTTGAAGATTGTAGAGACAAATCACGCATACGTTGCAGGATGTTAGTAGTCTCGTTCATTGCACCTTCAGCAGTTTGTGCAATAGAGATACCGTCGTTTGCGTTACGTACAGCAACATCAAGGCCGCGGCTTTGAACGTTCAAACGGTTCGAGATTTGTAGGCCCGCAGCGTCATCTTTCGCGCTGTTGATTTTAGAGCCTGAAGCTAGACGCTCCATTGATGTTTGTTGTGCGCTGTTTGCGTTGTTTAGGTAACGTTGCGCTGTCATCGCTGAAACGTTTGTATTTACATTTACTGCCATGGTGATTTCTCCAATTGATTTTCCGGTATAGCGGTTTCCGACGTCTCGGAAAACCAAGTAGTTATCTCTAAGTTACTTTTAATAACGGCGCGAATGCTGAAACCTTTAGAAAAAAAACAACAAAATTAAAGAAATAGCGATAAACGAGAAGAAAGTGTGACTGGCAGTAAAATTATCAAAAAAAGATGAGAAAAAGGTTAAAGTCGCAGAGAAGTTGGCCGAACGGAAAGTTGTATTTTTATTAACCAAAGGGCTTTAGTTAAGCTGAAATACCTTTATAAGATTCGAAGTGATTTATTAACCTAACAAGGTTAAGGCAAGATTCGGCGCTTGTTTGGCTTGAGCCAGTATTGTGGTGCTCACTTGCTGCAATATTTGCTGTTTGAGCATTTGAGTGGTCTCTTTGGCGTAGTCGGTATCTTTGATTCGGCTGTTGGATGTCGCCAAGTTCTCATGAACGTTTTCAAGATTGTTTATTGCATGGTCAAAGCGGTTTTGCATTGCGCCGAGTTCGGAACGATGACTGTCCACATACTTCATCGCTGTATCCAAAATAGAGACAGCACGCTGCGCGCCTCCCACATCGGTCACATTGATGTCATCGACTGATTCGTAAGAACCCGCCGACATCGAAAGCTCACTCGCTAACGAACCTGAGAAAGAGATCGTGCCCGCCGTGTCTTCGCCAGACATATAGATCTGAAGCTGACCTTCATCATTAACTGAAGCTGAGACCAGGTCCGTTTGACCATTAATGTAAGTCGCTAACTCTTCAATATCATCACCCGATTTCGCGTTAATAGTGATCTCTTGTGGCTGACCAAAACGATCAGTAAACGACATTGTCATATCATTCTGGTTAGACTTCACTTCCCATGAGTCACTTGCCATGCCGTTGGCAACATAGCTAAAACCACCCATGTTGATGTCGTCAGTACGCATGCTTTTTAAGCCGATCTGCACCGCTTCACCAGAGCTACCACCGATTTGAAACGAGGTATGCCCAAAGCTGCCATTGAGTAGCTTTTTCCCACCGAATGAGGTGGTTTCTGCAATTCGATTCAACTCGTCATTTAAAGCGGTCACTTCTTCTTGAATAGCGGTTCTTTCCGATTGGCTATTCGAACCATTACTCGCCTGTAGTGACAAATCTCGCATGCGTTGCATGATATTAGTGGTTTCATTCATCGCCCCTTCTGCAGTCTGCATAATAGAGATGCCATCGTTAGCATTTCGAACGGCGACATCAATACCACTCATCTGTGCTTCTAATCGATTCGAGATTTGTAAACCGGCAGCATCATCTTTTGCACTATTAATACGACTCCCTGAAGCTAGCCGCTCCAAAGATTGGTTCAGCATGTTATTGGCATTAGAAAGATTCCTCTGAGCCACTAACGCTGAGACATTTGTATTAACAGTTATAGCCATAGACCTTCACTTACAAAAAGATGAATAAAACTCACGATTGCTCTTATATCGACCAGTACATATAAAGCTTTAATAAAAAGGAGCCCTGAGGCTCCCTTTGTTGACTATCTTTAAGACGATTTACTTAATCGTTAATACACTCAACATGCCAGTTGAGGGCGCAAAGTAGTAAGCGCCAGTTACTGCTTTAGTAAAGCGAAGCAGTTGGTCTGTTTTACCATCTGTTGCGCCGTACATGCTCTCTAACATCGCATCAAAGTTATGACGAACATTACAGTAAGCAATGAACAATAAGCCGTGATCGCCTGTCGCTGTGCCGTAAGGTAGGCTGTGACGAACAATCTTAAGGCCCTTGCCTTCTTCTTTGATATCAACACGGCCTACGTGAGACGCAGCAGGAACATCATCAAGTTCAATTGAATCAGGCTTAGTTCGACCAATCACTTTCTCTTGTGCCGACACATTCAATCGATTCCAAGCTGGCAGGTTGTGCACAAAACGCTGCACCATCACATAACTACCACCAGCAAACTCACCCTCAGGAACAATCGCTACTTCGGCGCGTTGTGCATCTTTCGGGTTCTCAGTGCCATCTACGAAGTCCGTCATGTCACGAGAGTCTAGGAAGCGGTAACCGTAGGTTTCATCAACCACTTCAACATCAGCTGCCACTTCAGATAGCAATTTACGCAGAATAAAGAAGTGTAGATCATGTCGGTTTGAATGACAGTGAATAAGAACATCAGACAATGTGCTAGGTGCCGTAACATCACCTTCACCAAGCGCAGGGAAATCAATTAGGTCAGACGGGGCTGCTTGCTCAAACTTATCCCAAAATGCCTTTGAAAACGCAACCGATGACGTTAAGTTCGCATCGGGTTGAGTTTGGTTTAGCTCATCGATTAGGTTCGGAAGCTTTTGAAGTTCAGCTAAGACGTTTGCAGCGTTAGCATTTACTTTTAGTTGAACATAAAGAGCGAAAGGCCCAACTTCTGGCAAAATAGCGCTTTGAATTTGAGACTGCTCATTTGAGATGTTAAGCATAGATTAATCCTTTCATTTTTAAGCTTCTAAGTATAATTGTGAACGGGATAAATGTTTTGATGAGAATCAGTCTTCGTGCTCGACCACTTTAAAGCAATCTTTGGCGGTATGACTATTGGTTAGGTAAAGTGCTAACCATAAGAGCAACAATAAAGTTACCCCATTCGACCAACGAAACCATCCGTTGTCCAAATAGATCAAATACAGTGTATGAGTTCCTTGTGCCAAGATGGCTGTCATGGTGACCCAGCGCCCCCAAGACACGACTTTATTCAGACGTTTTCTATCTGGAGATCTTAGTCCAAACAACCACATAACAAGTAGACTAGGAATGCTCAATGCAATCCCAACATAGAACATGTAATGATCTGGATAAATAATTTCGAGGATATCGGTTCCCGACTCTCTGCTCGCTCCAGCAACAATGAAAACGACTAGAGCTTTCGCCAAAAATAACCAACCCAACCATAATAAGATTGGGGCTTTCAAAAAACCGTTCTTATCGTATTGTTCTATGGAGTACCGCACAAATCTCACTTTAACTTATCTTCAAACCAACACTTTAACGCAAATCATTCATACTTAACTAGGTTTGCGTTATCTTATTAGCTAATCCGTTTTAATTATCGAACTCAGCATGAAAAAGAAAACTAATACGCCGTCTGTTGAATCTCAACAAGAAGCACTGAAGATAGCCAAAGCGACTCAAAAGCCAGCTCAAACCAAAGAACAAACTAAGCTGATCGCTCAAGGTATCGAAAAGGGCATCGCTCTCTATAAAAAACAACAAAAAGAACGCAGTCGCCAAGCAGACAAAGCTAAGAAGCGTGTGCAGAAAGATAAACTGACTCAACAAGTTACCCAAGACCAAGATCATGATGTCTTGCCAACTGTTGAGCCATCATCAAATCACTCGAATAAATTACCGTGGTTGCTATTGATTGCAAGTTGGGTGGGCTTCGCAATTTATTTGATGAGATAGCAGGATAAACGTATGAAAAAGGAATTGGTTGCTTTGGCTATGAGTGGGTCTCTTTTGGGATGCACTACGCCGACTTCAGCCCCTCACAATGAAGCGGACAAAGTGCAGATGGATTTCCACGGCCTTATCAATATTGATCAGTGCGAGTATAAAGGGGAAGTCACGGGCAGCGAAGGCCACTGGTATAGTTACCTATTTTACCCGAACGACACCCTGATTCAGGGCGCCATGAATGAACTCAAATCGAATACGATTGAACTAGGCGCAGATACGGTGATATTTACACTTCCCCAAGACTTTAGCACTTCTGTCACTATGCTTGGCACAGCCTATCTGTGTGAGTAAGCAGATAAACAAATAAGCAAATAAACAGGTAAGTAAATTGGCATATCTGCATGCTCTGATTTTACGACGCCCAAAAGAAAGCCAGCTTTCGCTGGCTTATGCACTAAATCCAAGGCTTGTTGCTATATCGCCTTTACGTTCGATAACCCATTGACTATCAAATGGCCCCCAGTCGGATAACTGGTAATAACCATCATTATGACGTCGCCCATCTTGAACAAACATAAGTTCGATACCGATCCCCGGTAACGCCTTGAGTACATCTTGAATCGTACGACGAGGCCAACCCGTTTTTTCGATGAGTTTAGGCACATTTGGCCTATCAAGGCTTTCCACTAACAATGCTAAATATAGCCGCCTTGCAAAAACAGGACTCAACTCCATTGACACCTCCTATATATGTGCAGCTCAATTATTTCTTTTTTCGCTGACAACATGTTGAGGCTGATCAATAAGTCTCCAATAGTGACATTTTCTTACTGTTTTTTTTCACTCTATGAAATATTCCTCACTCTATTTTGTCTGAGTTGCTGCTTCCTGATAGGATTCAACTCATAACAATGAAATAAAATCACCCAAAGGAAGAATAATGACTATCACTATGTTCGGTATCCCAAACTGCGACACCATCAAAAAAGCGAAGAAATGGTTGGAAGCGGAAGGCATCGAGTTTGAATTCCACGACTATCGTAAACAAGGCATCAATGAAGAGTTGGTTACTGCCTTCTGTTCAGAGCTTGGTTGGGAACTTGTGCTAAACAAACGTGGTACGACTTATCGCCAACTTTCTCAAGAACAAAAAGATACGCTAACGGAAGAAAAAGCCATGACTTTACTGATTGAACAGCCAGCAATGATTAAGCGCCCTATCTTGAAAGTCGATGGCAAGCTTCATATTGGCTTCAAAGCCGACCAATACGCCGCTATTTTTGCTTAAATCGCGGCTTTGAGTAAAAGGGGATATTTACATAAATCGCCGTATTTACTTAGATCACGCATATTTAACTAAATAAACAGATATCAAGGCGTTGAACCTTCTCAATGCAGCGCCTGACAATTATTGACTAGACGTTTTATTAAACAAGGAATTCAAGGATGACAGATAGCCCAACTTTGGCTCTGGCAAAAGACCTCATTAGCCGCCAATCAGTAACACCTGAAGATGCCGGCTGCCAAGACCTGATGATTGAACGCTTAAAAGCACTCGGCTTTGAAATCGAAGTGATGGTATTTGAAGATACAACTAACTTTTGGGCTCGTCGTGGTACAGAAGCTCCTTTGTTTGCTTTTGCTGGACACACTGACGTCGTGCCAGCAGGCCCTGTTGAGCTTTGGGATACCAAGCCATTCGAACCGACGATCGTCGATGGTTTCTTACACGGGCGCGGCGCAGCAGACATGAAAGGTTCTCTGGCTTCAATGGTTGTTGCTGTTGAACAGTTCATTGCAAAACACCCTGACCACACAGGCTCGATTGGTTTCCTTATTACTTCTGATGAAGAAGGCCCTTTCATCAACGGTACAGTACGTGTTGTTGAAGCATTGATGGCTCGTGGTGAGAACATCGACATGTGTATTGTTGGTGAACCATCAAGCACTGAGTATGTGGGTGATGTTGTGAAGAACGGCCGTCGTGGTTCTATCACTGGCGATCTAACGATTAAAGGCACACAAGGCCACGTTGCTTACCCTCATCTAGCAAACAACCCAATTCATAGCTCTCTGCTTGCAATCAATGAGTTGGCAACGACTGAGTGGGATAAAGGTAATGACTACTTCCCGCCAACGAGCTTCCAGATCCCAAATGTAAGTGCAGGAACCGGAGCTTCGAATGTAATTCCTGGTGAGTTTAATGTTCAATTTAACCTGCGTTTTAGCACAGAACTAAATAACGATATTATCGTTGAACGAATCACAGCAATACTCGACAAGTACGATTTCGAATATGACCTAAAATGGACATTCAATGGCGACCCGTTCTTAACAGACGCAGGCTCACTGCTTGATGCTATTGTTGATGCCGTTGGTCACGTTAACGACGTAAAACCAGCCTTACTGACCACAGGTGGTACATCTGACGGACGCTTTATTGCACGCATGAAAGGACAAGTCGTCGAACTCGGCCCTGTGAATGCAACCATTCACAAGGTTAACGAATGCGTGAAAGTGGCTGACTTAGAGAAGCTAACCGACATGTATGAGAGAACATTAGTGAACCTGTTCGCTAAATAGTTCTTTCATCAGCGATTCATAGCATCTAATTATTGAGAGACGCGTTATGACACCAGAGCAGCTTACCGGACAATCCGATTCTCATCTGGAACCTAGCCTCATAGGTACCAAGACATTTCTGGTTCACAGTGATGTTAAAGATGACCTAAACAGTTTGATTGAAGCTGCTCAAGTCGCTGGGTTTAAAATGGAGGTTGCCAGTGGCTTTCGCGACTATGAAAGGCAATCTCTGATTTGGAACCGTAAGTTTTCTGGTGAAGCACCGATATTAGACTCAGAAAGCCAGCCACTTGATGCTTCAAGACTCAGTGAACATCAAAAGTTGTCGGCTATCTTAAGGTGGTCTGCGCTTCCTGGGGCGAGTCGTCACCATTGGGGTTGTGACTTTGATGTCTTTGCTCGTAATCACTTACCTGAAGGCACACAGCTTCAATTAGAACCATGGGAATACCTTACTGGCCACCAGCAGGCGTTTTACCAATGGCTATCTGTTCATGCTTCGCAATTTGGGTTCTTCTTTCCGTACAGCCAAGACCTTGGTGGTGTTGCAATAGAACCGTGGCATATTAGCCACCGTAAAGTTTCACAGTCGTGTTTATCACAGTTATCTCCCACTTTACTTGGCAAGCAACTGCAATCTAAGCCAATATTAGGGTATGAGATTATTGTGGAGCAGCTAGACGAGATCTACGCGCGCTTCGTAGCGAATATCAGTCATTAGGAGCGCTTATGTTGGAGTGGCTTACAAACCCTTGGGTTATCATCATCATAGTGGTTAGCGTTGTGGTGGGTAACATTGCCGCTCTTAAACAAACCGCGAATATGGATCTGACAGGTCGTAACAAAACAGAGAAAGACTTAGACAAGCTCAATCAATTGGATAAACAGAACCAAGAGAAAGCTCAAAAAGATGAGTCTACGGACAACAAAGACGCTTAATTTTGTAGCTCTAAGGAGTCAATCTAATTTGCTAATAATCCGCTGATGACTAATCAACGAATACAAAAAAGAGGACACAATGTGTCCTCTTTTTTATTGGCTTTAGCTAACCACAGGGCTGATATGACTTACTCTGTGGTTTTTCAGCTATGCTCACTCAGTTTTACTTACTCTGCATCAGCTTCTTTGTCATCTTTGGTTTGGTCAGCAACATGTGCCAATACCGGTACCATAGACTTAAGTAACGCTTCTTCTACTGGTTTACCTGATGCATCCGTTACGTTAATTGACGTACGGTTGCCAAGGTCACCAAACAAGAAGGTGTAAGTACCTGGAGCCAAATCAATGGGTTGTAGGCCAATTGTTTCCCAGAATTCATCATCTGGCGCTGCATACTTAGCTTTTACAGTACCTTGAGACTGGTTACGCTCTTCAAGCTCAAAGCCCATCGTCGGTAGCAAGGTAGGCAAACGCTGCCACAATACATTGTATGGAGTACGAGCAATGATCACAGGGAAGCCACTGCGATCCGCACCCATTGAAATTGGAATGCGTTTCACCAATTCTTGCGCTTTCAACGCCGCTTCAGCACGAAGGTTCTCATCGTACTTGGCCATGACTAAGTTAGTTAAGAACGCGTTGTAACGCTCTTTATTGGTTGCCGATACAGGTTTCTCTTCAGAACCTTCACGCCAATCAATAAGGTTAATTTTGAAACCATGGCGGTTGTTCGCTTGGAAACGAGAGAGAGAATAACGGCTGCCAATCTCTACTTCTTCGTCTTCAGAAACCCAAGTAACCCAGTCGGTCTCAATATCATTCTCTGATTGCTCACGAATGCCAATACCACGCTGAGCCAACATATCTACAGCAGTTTGCCACACTCGATCGGCTTCTTCTGCACGAAGGAGCCACAGAGTCACTTCACCATTTTGACGCTCAGCACGAGCCCCAGGGATCAGTTCAAGCACCTGTTGAGGTGGACGAATATCCACCTCACGACCTGTACCACCGCTAAACTCACCACTTGGGATATCAAAGTTTGGGTAAAACTGAGGTTGAGCATCTTCAGGCAATTGCCATTGTGAAAACTCAGGTGTTTCTAAGTATTCGAAATCATCTTTGGCTTGGCGACGTTGAGTCGGGCTGCCAGAACATGCTGTAAGAACGAAAACAGCCAGTGATCCAATCACTAGCTGGTGAGAATACTTCATTTACACTCCTAAATGCCGAAGGTTCGCTTCGGCATCACTTCATACGTTTTTAGTAAATGCACGCTTCAGTCATTGCTTGAGCAACAACAGGTCGAGCTGGTTCTGACAATTCAATCAGCGGTAGACGTAAGCCACCTTCAGCAATCAGACCCATTTTGTGAACCGCCCACTTTACGGGAATAGGGTTAGACTCAACGAACAAGTTCTTATGTAGAGGCATCAAGCGCTCATTGATCGCTTCAGCTTCTTCAAACTTACCTTCTTTCGCTAGCTTAAACATGGTCGCCATATCAGCAGCTGCAACATTGTTCGTTACAGATATCACACCATCGCCACCACGCTTAACAAATTCTAGGCCTGTTAAGTCATCACCACTTAGTAAGATAAAATCTTCGCCACAAAGTTCACGGTGAATTGCAATTCTGTCGAGATCACCCGTCGCATCTTTCAGTGCAACGATGTTTTCAATCTTAGCAAGGCGAGCAACTGTTTCTGGTAACAAGTCAACAGCAGTACGACCCGGTACATTATATAGAATCTGTGGAACGTCGCTTACTTCAGCAATTGCTTTGTAGTGTTGGTACAAACCTTCTTGAGTCGGCTTGTTGTAGTAAGGCGTTACGCTCAAGCAACCAGCAATACCAGAACCATTTAATAAACGGCTGAATAACACTGACTCGTGAGTTGCGTTCGCGCCAGTACCTGCGATTACAGGGATACGACCATCTGCAAATTCAACGATCTTATTGACGACTTTGACATGCTCTTCAATAGTGAGTGTTGAAGACTCACCAGTTGTGCCAACCGCAACCAGACCATCACTACCTGCAGCAACATGGTACTCAACTAGCTTTTTAAGGCTGTCGAAATCCACTTCACCATCTGTATTAAATGGCGTAACTAGCGCAACGATACTTCCTGAAAACATGTCTATCTCCCTTAATTTATTCTTTTTGCATGTTACTGTAAGCCAATCAATAAACACAAGACATTAAAGTGGCTTACTGGCAACATCTGCATTAAATATTGTCGTATGTTTGAGGTAAAACGACTTATAACAGCGTTCGACCTAAAATTTGGGTAACCTGCGTTCAATCTAGCGGATACCGCATTGCTAGATGTCAGTAGCAAGTAAGCTGTGCCCTATCTTCAATTTCTTGTTTTTCACGCTCTAGATATTCCTATCATTTACGGCGCATTAGAAGCGAAGCGCCTCATAAAAAGCCCCGTTCACACGCTTATTCCTCGTTCTAACTGTGCTAACATGCATGCATCAATGGAATATATAGAGACGTGATTTTATGACTCAACATCTAGTAATCACAGCTGTGGGAACTGATCGCCCAGGTGTTTGTAACCAAGTGGTACATTTAGTCACCCAATCAGGCTGTAACATTATTGATAGCCGTATCGCCCTATTTGGCGAAGAATTTACGCTTATCATGCTGCTGTCTGGAAAGGCAAACAACATCACCCGCGTTGAAACAACTCTGCCCTTGCTTGGCCAAGAGCACGACTTGATTACAATAATGAAGCGAACCTCAACTCATGATGTTATTGAGAACTCCTACACTGCAGAGGTATTCGTTGAGTCAGACGATAAAATCGGCCTTACCGAACAGTTCACTCAGTTCTTTGCCGACCGTAACATCGGCCTCAACTCACTGAGCGCACAAACCATCAATAAGTCCAAGGTTCAGCTCGATAACGACCAATTCCATATCTCTATTACCGCTTCTGTGCAATCAGAATGTAACTTGATGCAGCTACAAGAAGAATTCAATTCGCTGTGTCAGAGCCTATCAGTCCAAGGCTCGCTCAATTTTATTAAAAACAGTCTTTAAAAAGGAAATGTCATGAATACGCTGACAGCTGGTGTTCCAGCACCTGCTTTTTCTCTTCCCGATCAAGATGGCAATATCGTATCTCTTGATGACTTCAAAGGTAAAAAGGTACTTTTCTACTTTTACCCAAAAGCAATGACCCCTGGTTGTATTGTACAAGCTGAAGGCCTGCGTGATATCAAGGCACAACTTGACGATCTTAACGTTGTCGTTTTGGGTGTAAGTGTTGATCCAGTAAAACGCCTACCAAACTTCGTTGAGAAGAAATCTCTGAACTTCACACTGCTATCTGATGAAGACCACAGCGTTGCTGAACAGTTTGGGGTTTGGGGTGAGAAAAAATTCATGGGCAAAGTCTATGACGGTCTACACCGTATTAGCTTCCTGATCGATGAAGAAGGTCAAATTGAACACGTTTTCAACAAGTTCAAGACTAAAACTCACCACGAAGTGGTTCTAGATTACTTTAATCAAGACGCTTAATATCGATGTTGGTGAGTTGATTGTTTAAATTCACGACTAATTAAAACAAATGCAAAAGGCCGAATATCATGGATATTCGGCCTTTTTTTAATTATTCAAATTGATAGCAAGTTCAATTGCTATTGGTGTGCAGGCCTACGCTTCATGGCTACGATTGATGTTCGAGGTCATCGTCTAGTGCGTGGCTTGGCAAAGCATTCCAAACCGCTTTCACTAAGGTCGCAAGTGGGATGGCAAAGAATACGCCCCAGAATCCCCACAATCCACCAAAGACTAATACCGCAACAATAATTGCGACAGGATGAAGGTTCACCGCTTCAGAGAACAGAACAGGCACTAACACGTTGCCATCTAGCGCTTGAATTATGCCGTATGAAACTAGTAGCCAGTAGAATTGAGGCTCAAGCCCCCATTGGAACAAGCCCACAATGGCGACAGGTACAGTCACCGCAGCAGCACCGATATACGGGATCAACACCGAGAAACCAACCGCTACAGCCAGCAATGCAGAATAACGTAAATCCAGAATCGCGAAGGTCACGTAGCTGACACCACCGACGATTAGAATCTCTAACACTTTACCGCGAATGTAGTTAGAGATTTGTTGGTTCATCTCAACCCAAACCTTAGTCGCTAAACGTCGGTTCTTTGGTAGTACGCCACTCGCCATGTTGATCATCTCTTCTTTATCTTTCAGTAAGAAGAAGATCAGCAGAGGTACAAGAATCAGATAAACCGCAAGCGTAGCCAAACTCACTAATGAAGCTAAAGAACCTTTAACAACACTTTCACCAAAGCCTAGAGCTTTGTTTTTCGCGTTCGACATCACCGATTCAACAATCTGTAGATTAGCTAATTCTGGGTAACGATCTGGAATCGTCGCAATGAATTTTTGCAAACTCCCGTACATACTCGGAATGTCATTAATAAGGTTACCCACTTGTTCCCAAATCGTTGGTACTAAACCAAACAACGCAAACAACATCAGGCTAAAGAACATCATGATAACCAACATCACCGAAGGCGTTCTTGGCACACCAAGTCGTTGAAGTTGGGTAACGGGCCACTCTAATAAATACGCCAATACAATCGCAACCAAGAGTGGCGCAATTAAATGACCGAAGAAATAGATCGTAATAAAGCCGAAGAGAATGATGGCAACCAAACTGACAGCATCGGGATCAGAGAAACGTCGTTTATACCAACGATTGACCATTTCAAGCATCTGACTGCAATTCCTTTTTAGTGACGAGGAGGTGATGATAACTAGAACAAGCATCTATAACGACGACGTAAGCTTGCTTAGACAAAAAACTAACAATATCTTTCATCGAGCTGTGGTCAGAGACATAAATTGACAATGATTGCCCTACTTCTAACTTTACACTGTGACGCTTGGCTAATAATAATGCCATTGGACATCGCTCTTGGCGTAAATCTAGAATATTAGGTGTCATTCTGGAGCTCGATGCTTATTATAAGGGTCGTATTGTAATCTGTTTTTCAAAACGCGCCATCATTCATTCATCTTCCTTTATGATAGCGCACGTACTTGGCAAAGGTTAAATCAGATCAAGAACCAATTTGCATTGCACTTGTCTTACTGTCAGAAGAAACGGAGTATTACTGACTAATATGTTTAAACGCGCTCGTTCAATTGCTTGCTTATGCATCGCAGCTACATTAAGTACCCCAACCTTGGCAAACACCAATGGTTTGGAGCTACCGGATATCGGAACCGCTGCTGGCGGCACACTCACTATCGACCAAGAACTTATCTATGGTGATGCCTATATGCGCATCATTAGAAGCAGCCAGCCCATCGTTAACGACCCTGTATTAAACCAGTATATTGATACACTTGGCCATCGCCTTGTGGCGAATGCCAACGACGTAAAGACCCCCTTTCAGTTCTTTATGATTCGAGACCGCAATATCAACGCCTTCGCTTTCTTTGGTGGTTATGTTGCGTTGCACTCAGGACTCTTCCTCCATGCACAATCTGAAAGTGAACTGGCTTCGGTATTGGCGCACGAAATCGCACACGTTACGCAGCGTCACTTAGCGCGTAGTATGGAAGATCAAGCGCGTCGTTCTCCAGCGACCATCGCAGCGCTAGCGGCCTCTGTATTATTGGCTATTGCAGCACCTGAAGCCGGTATTGCAGCTCTAACGGCCACAACCGCAGGTAACATGCAGAGCCAGATCAACTACACTCGTAGCAATGAAAAAGAAGCGGATCGCTTTGGCATCAACACCCTTGCAAAGGCAGGATTTGATGTGAATGCCATGCCACGCTTCTTCGGTCGCCTAGCTGATGAATACCGTTATGCCAGCACACCACCACCAATGCTGCTCACTCACCCATTACCAGAAGATCGAATCACAGATTCACGTGCTCGTGCTCGTAGCTATCCGCCACTTAAACTGGCACCTTCGCTAGACTACCACCTAGCGAGAGCCCGCATTGTCGCGCGGTATGCCGGCATTAATAACGATGCTGCTCTCGACTGGTTTGCACGCCAACTAAAGAAAGCACCTAAAGCACTAGTACCATCACTAGAGTATGGCCAGGCGTTGGTTTACCTAGATTCCAAAAAACTGGATAAAGCAGAACCTATTCTGACCAAGCTCATCAATAGCGACCCGACCAATCTGTTTTATTTGGATGCGATTTCGGATCTGCACATTGAACAGAAACAACCTGAAATTGCGATTAAAGAACTAAAGTCTGCACTGAGTCGTCAACCAAATAACTCGGTACTGACCATCAACTACGCCAACGCACTGATTGAAAACGAAGATCTACAAGAAGCCGTTCGCGTGTTGCAACGTTACACACACGATAACCCGAACGACACCAATGGCTGGCACCTACTTTCAAAGGTAAATACTAGCCTTGGTAATAGCGACGAAGATCTTGCCGCTCGCGCAGAAATCTTGGCACTGCAAGCCAATTGGAACAAAGCGATTCAGTACTATACGCAGGCTAGTCAAATCGCAGAACTAGGCAGCCTGAAACAAGCACGTTACGACGCACGAATTGATCAGTTAATGATTCAGCGCGAGCGTTTCTTGTCGCTGCAATAAATCTATTTGCTAGCAGTAACTCTGTCATTGAAATAAGAAAGAAAGCTCAACATTAAACAGTGGAAAAGCCACTCGGATGGCTTCAACTAAAAATTTAAATAAAAAATAATAATGAGGAAGAACCATGTCTGTCGTGATTTACCATAACCCACGCTGCTCAAAAAGCCGTCAAACCCTAGAACTACTTGAAGCAAACGGCGTACAGCCAGAGGTTATCAAGTACCTACACACTCCACTCACTGTTGAGCAACTTAAAGTACTTTTCTCTCAACTAGGTTTTGACAGCGTTCGAGACATGATGCGCACCAAAGAAGCGGATTACAAAGACGCAAACCTTGGCGATGCATCGGTGACTGATGAGGATCTTTTCTCAGCAATGGCTACTAATCCAAAACTGTTTGAACGCCCAGTTGTTGTTGCTAACAACAAAGCAAAGATTGGTCGTCCACCAGAGCAAGTATTAGAGATCCTGTAAGCCAATATGAGCATTAACATTCTTGTTCTCTACTACAGTCGCCACGGCAACACTCAGGCTCTAGCAAGACAAATTGCACGAGGGGTTGAATCCATCCCGAACTGCGAAGCCATGCTAAGAACGGTGAACGACGTGTACACGGTAGAAGAACAGCCTGACTCGCGTTATCAACCAACCGATCCTATTGCGACGTTACAAGAACTTCGATGTTGCGATAGCTTAGCGCTAGGAAGCCCAGTTTGGTTTGGCAACATGGCTGGGCCTATGAAGCACTTTTGGGATAGCACTACATCACTTTGGATCAATGGTGATCTGATCGATAAGCCAGCTTGTGTATTTACCTCTTCTTCATCGCTGCATGGCGGCCAAGAAACCACACAGCAAAGCATGATGTTGCCACTGCTTCACCATGGCATGCTAGTGGTGGGAATCCCTTATTCCGAGCCGGCGCTGCATACCACTCAAACCGGTGGCACACCTTATGGTGCAAGCAGTACTGGAGAGAGTGCTTCATTAAGCAAAGAAGAAATTGAGTTGGCGCAAAACCTAGGTAAACGGCTAGCGCGCATCGCTATAAACCAGAAAGGAATCTCTCAATGATGTATATGCCAGAGAAGGCGATGTCTCCCAAAACTAAGCTGTTTCGCTACCTTGCATTGGCGGGCAACTTGTTGCTTTTACTGTGGGTGGTTGCTTGGCAGATGACACTTTCGCCGCACCCTCATCTAAGTAATGTAACGCTTGCGATTGCTTGGGCTGTTCCTCTTTTATTGCCATTACCGGGGATTTTAGCGGGCAAACCCTATACGCATGCTTGGGCAAACTTCGTCTTAATGCTCTATTTCCTGCACGCCTTAACTATCTTGTATGTAGACGGTGGCGAACGCCTTCTGGCGGCAGTAGAACTGCTACTAACAACACTAGGCTTCGCAGGTAATATTTTATTTACCCGCTTTCGTGCCAAAGAGTTGGGTATCAAGCTTAAGCGCCTTTCTGAAGTAGAAAGGAAAGAGAAAGCTAAGTTCGAACAGTAACCTAGATTAGGTTGTCCTGAGCTAGTACCAATAGAAAATAGTGACAATAAACAAAAAGCCCTGCGAGATTACTCTAGCAGGGCTTTTTTTCATAAATTCATTTCAATCGGTCATGTCAGAAGACAATCACTAGCGAACCCATTCGTATACTAAGCTTGGCTTAGCATGCACTGGTGCAGTAGCTGTTAGTTCTACAGCGTCAGATTCTTCTAGCGTTACGTCAGACGTGTTCGTTAGCTCAACATCCGCTTCAGTTGATAACTCGCTACCTTTGATGACTTGAATACTTGAGTCCGCTTCGTTAGCCGTCGCTTCTGCGTCATTGTTCACTGTCGCATCAGTAGCAGCTGCTGAATCATCGCCTACAGACATGGTGTTGTCTTGCGTTTCAAATTCAGGGCTCACTTCAGGTTCAATGTAAGACTCTTCAACCTTCGCTATTTGACGAATGCTTTCAACCTCTTGCTCAAACTCTTGTTGAGTCGACAATAAGTGAATTCGGAACGTAACTTCATTATTTTGAATCTTCAGAATATCTAAGCTTGCAACTGAATTTAGACGCTTAAGTGAATTCTCCAGTTTGAAGAAGTCCTGAGCGTTATTCAGGCTAATAAACTGCGTTAAAATAGACTCTGATGATTCACTGGCTACAGTGACAGCACTCTTACCTGCGTAGTAGTTACTGATTTGGTCAACTAACTTCTTAGAAGTCGTCGCGCTGTTACCCGATAAAGAACCACTTACTGGTGATGTTGGTGCACTCGTCAATTGACTTGGCTTTTGATCATACAAAGTCCAACGCAATCCTGAAGATTGAGCTTTTATCACCAATACGGCATCAACAGGGTAACGTTGACTCGCTTTGCTGATTGGCGTGACGAAGCTGCCCCACAAATCAGACGTCGCAATACCCGTAATATCGTCAAAATCCCCAACAGGTAGTGTCAGTGGTAAACCTCGCTCTTTTGCATTCGCTTGTAAGCCAGAAGCCAACTGAGAGTTAGAGTGTTCCCATACTATATTCTTGTCGTAGTTATCCTCTTCTACCAGCCAAACAAGAATGTTTGAACGAGTATCAGGCCAGTACGGTAATTGTGCTTGGGTCAATAGAGAACGGATTTGAGCACCGTTAAAACGCATGCGCAATGTTGCTTGGTCATTGCTTTCACCAAAACTCATTTGAGACATGTACTGCGAACTTTTACGCATCGCCTTTTGAATGGTTTCATTCGAAGCAACATCGGTTTGGCCAGTCGCTCGAATCAACACCTGTTCCATACCGGTATTTCTTGCCACTTGTTCTGGCTGTTTGTTTTCAGCGTTAATCGCAACTTCAGCACTAAAGATATCTACTTGAGTTAATGCATAACTCGGAGAGGCTAATAGTGCCATTAACAACAATGCTATGTAGCGCATACTGATCCTAATATTCAAATCTTGTGCCTAGATGATAAGCAACTATGGATTGTGGGGCAAGGTCGATAGCGCTCACTGTGTTTAATAACCACAAAATATCACCTAGCCATGATAATTCGTTCACTTCAAAACTGAATTTTTCTTGCTTTGAAAGAGATAAAACATCACTAAGATAAATAAATTTGATCTATTTGGTGTGGCAATCGATTGCTAAGTGATAGAATCCCGCGAATTTTATTTTTCACTTTTCATATAACGACCATTTTTAAGGACATAACATGAAGAATGCTCTGCAAGGTGCGCAAATGCTGTTTGTAGCTTTTGGTGCACTTGTATTAGTGCCGCTACTGACTGGGCTCGATCCCAACGTTGCACTCTTTGGCGCGGGTATCGGTACCCTTTTATTTCAACTTATTACACGCCGTTCAGTGCCAATCTTCTTAGCGTCTTCTTTTGCATTCATCGCGCCTATCATGTTTGGTATTCAAACTTGGGGTGTAGGTGCAACCATGGGCGGCCTAATGGCAGCAGGTGTTGTGTATGTGTTAATGGGTGTATTGATTAAAGTGCGTGGTGTAGCCTTCATCCATAAACTGCTTCCACCCGTCGTGGTTGGCCCTGTGATTATGGTGATCGGTTTAGGCCTTGCACCTGTTGCGGTAAACATGGCGCTAGGTAAAACTGGCGATGGTGCGGTTCAACTTATCGATGCAGACGCAGCGTTATGGATCTCGTCTATTTCATTACTAGTGACTATTGTCATCAGTGTATTCTCGAAAGGCTTCCTTAAACTATTACCAATCTTTGGTGGCATTGTAGCGGGTTATGTAACGAGCTTGGTATACGGCGTAGTTGATTTTACCCCCGTAGCTCAAGCAGCTTGGTTAGCACTACCAAACTTCACTGCACCAGAATTCAACATCAACGCTATCTTCTTTATGGTGTTTGTTGCAATTGCGCCAGCCGTTGAGCACGTGGGCGATATGCTTGCTATCTCTAACGTAACCGGTAAAGACTACCTTAAGAAACCAGGTTTACACCGCACTATTGCTGGCGACGGTGTAGCAACGATTGCAGCTTCTATGCTGGGTGCGCCACCCAATACAACTTACAGTGAAGTAACAGGTGCTGTAATGCTGACTAAAGCATTCAACCCTGTGATCATGACTTGGGCTGCGGTAACAGCCATTGTTTTAGCATTGGTTGGTAAGCTAGGCGCACTACTTCAAACGATCCCAGTTCCTGTAATGGGCGGTATCATGATTCTACTGTTTGGTTCAATCGCAACGGTAGGCTTAAACACGCTAATTCAGAATAAAGTTGACCTACACAAATCACGCAACCTTGTGATTGTGGGTATTACGTTGGTCTTCGGTATCGGCGGCATGGCATTTGGCATCGGCGACTTTAGCCTACAAGGCGTAAGCTTGTGCGGTATCGTAGCGATTCTACTTAACCTAGTCCTTCCTGAAGAATTAGGCGACAACACCGTAGTAGACAAAGCTCAAATCGATTAATTTATCGATAAGGCTGGATTCAAAAGAATCACAACCTAACAAGATCAAAAAAGGGAGAGCATCGAATGCTCTCCCTTTTATTTATACGGCTAATTAAGCAGGTAAAGTTTAAATCACTATTTAAATGAACTTAAACCGAAACCTAATTACTTAGTACCGAAGATCTTATCACCAGCATCGCCAAGACCAGGAACAATGTAGCCCTTGTCGTTTAGCTTCTCATCGATTGCAGCCGTGTATAGCTCAACGTCTGGGTGCGCTTTTTCTAGAGCAGCAATACCTTCAGGCGCAGCAACAAGCACAAGAATCTTAAAGTGCTTACAACCTTTCTCTTTCATAAGATCGATAGTAGCAATCATAGAACCACCCGTCGCAAGCATTGGGTCTACAACGAGAGCAATACGCTCGTCGATGTTAGATGCAAGCTTGTTGAAGTATGGTACTGGTTCAAGCGTTTCTTCGTCACGGTAGATACCCACGACGCTGATACGCGCACTTGGGATGTGCTCTAGAACACCGTCCATCATGCCTAAACCAGCACGTAGAATTGGCACTACTGTTACTTTTTTACCCTTAATTTGGTCAACTTCTACTGGACCGTTCCAACCATTAATAGTTACACGCTCAGTTTCAAAGTCTGATGTCGCTTCGTATGTTAGAAGGCTACCCACTTCTGTCGCTAGCTCACGAAAACGCTTAGTGCTAATGTCACCTTCACGCATCAGGCCAATTTTATGTTTTACTAGCGGGTGTTTCACTTCAACAACTTTCATTTCCAACTCCGGCAATATTTAAACAAACCTGTAGATTATACACGAACTGTGTGGTTATTTCAGAATCTTTATTCTAATAAAAAAAACCGCGCAAACGTTTGCTCTTGGTAATCAAGCCCTGTTAGAATAGCGCCGTTTTCACATCCAACTTAAGTTCGAGGACTATCCCGTGAGTGGTAATACTTCTTCTCTAAGCTACAAAGACGCTGGTGTTGATATCGACGCAGGTAATGCACTAGTAGACCGTATTAAAGGTGCAGTTAAACGCACTCGTCGCCCTGAAGTAATGGGCGGTATTGGTGGCTTTGGCGCCCTATGTGAACTTCCAACGAAATACAAAGAGCCAGTACTTGTTTCAGGTACTGATGGTGTTGGTACTAAACTTCGCCTTGCCTTGGATCTGAAAAAACACGACACCATTGGTATCGACCTAGTGGCAATGTGTGTGAACGACCTAATCGTTCAAGGTGGTGAGCCGTTATTCTTCCTAGACTACTACGCAACAGGTAAGCTAGATGTAGATACAGCTGCAGACGTTGTTTCGGGTATCGCTGAAGGTTGTGTTCAAGCTGGTTGTGCACTAATCGGTGGCGAAACGGCTGAAATGCCAGGCATGTACGAAGGCGACGACTACGATGTTGCTGGCTTCTGTGTTGGTGTTGTAGAAAAAGCTGACATTATTGATGGTACTAAAGTAGCAGCAGGTAACGCACTTATCGCTGTTGGCTCAAGTGGTCCACACTCAAATGGTTATTCTCTCATTCGTAAGGTACTCGAAGTTTCTGGTGCCGATAAGAGTGAAGAGCTAGAAGGTCGCACTATCGGTGAACACCTACTAGAACCAACTAAGATTTACATAAAGTCAGCACTTAAGATGATCGCTGAGCATGATATTCATGCTATTTCGCACATCACAGGTGGTGGTTTCTGGGAAAACATCCCACGCGTACTTCCTGAAGGCACTAAAGCAGTGATTGATGGCAAGAGCTGGGAATGGCCTGCTATCTTCAGCTGGCTACAAGAGAAAGGCAACGTGGAAACATTTGAAATGTACCGCACTTTCAACTGTGGTGTTGGCCTAGTTGTTGCTCTACCTAAAGATCAAGCAGATGCTGCTGTTGAACTACTGAAAGCTGAAGGCGAAAATGCTTGGGTTATCGGTGAGATCGCAAACGCTGAAGCAGGTGAAGAGCAAGTAGAAATCAAATAAGTGATACGCTCACTGACTTAGTTAATAAATGAGGACCTATTGGTCCTCATTTTGCTATTTAGCCCGCAGAAAACCTTAGTTTATGTAGGTAAATTGTAAACTCTCTCGTTAATCAACCGCATGACCCACTCTATGAAAAACAATCAATCGAAGAAAATCAGTCAATCTAAGAAAAACATCGTTGTGTTAGTTTCAGGAAGCGGAAGCAACTTACAGGCAATTTTAGATGCTTGCGATAACAGTATGATTGATGCTTCTGTTAACGCTGTCTTCTCAAACAAAGCGGATGCTTTTGGTCTAGAGAGAGCAAAATTAGCCGGTGTTGACGCTCACTCGGTGAATCCCAAAGAATTTAACTCGCGTGAAGAGTTTGATCATGAATTGATGCTTCAGATCGATACTTACCAACCAGACCTGATTGTACTCGCTGGCTATATGCGAATTCTGAGTTCAGAGTTTGTTCGTCATTACGCGGGAAAAATGGTCAACATCCATCCTTCGTTGTTACCTAAATACCCAGGTCTGCACACTCACCAACGTGCTATTGACGCGCAAGATGAAGAACACGGAACCAGTGTTCACTTTGTTACCGAAGAACTCGATGGCGGCCCTGTGATCTTGCAAGCTAAGGTACCTGTATTTGAAGGGGATGATGCCGATATACTAGCAAGCCGAGTTCTCACCCAAGAACACTATATTTACCCTATGGTCTGCAAGTGGTTCGCTGAAAATCGTCTATCAATGGTCAACGGGCAAGCGATCTTAGATGATAAGATATTAGGTAAGCACGGTTACGCAGAGGAATAGATCTTCAGACCGTTCTCGCTAAACAGATCGCTGAAAAACAAGTCGTCAAACACAAAATCAGAAAACAAAAAGGCCGCTAACTGACTTAGTATCAGTACAGTAAGCGGCCTTTCGTTTGTCCGGTTCAAAATAGTATTATTTGGTCGCTTTAGCTCAAAGCCTCTGTCGGCGCCTGACTTGCGACCTTTTTCGGTGCGTAAGCGACATCTTCCAGCTCTTGATGGTTATTGCCAATCAACTCACCAAAATGAAACAGCGCGTATTCGCCCGGCTTCATTCTAAACCACTCTTCATTGCATGTTAGAGGTTGAGTTGCCACTACCGTAACCACATCATTGGGCGTTGTTTCTTCTTGGAAGTTAATCTCAACGTCTTCATCAATTAAGCTCGCATTCCCAAAAGGAGCGCGTCTTGTTATCCAATACAAGTGGTTAGTACAGTAAGTCATCACATACTCACCATCACTCAACAACATGTTGAAGACACCTTTTTCTCGTAGCTGGTCACAACATTCCGCAACATAGCGAAACATCCCTTCCATGTCTTGAGGCGGCTCAGGAAAACGGTCTTCGAGCTGCTTCACTAACCAACAGAACGATAACTCGCTGTCTGTTTCTCCTACGGGTCTAAAACGTCCACTGTGTAGGTCATCGTAATCCGTCAATTGGCCGTTATGAGCGAAAGTCCAATATCGCCCCCAGAGTTCACGCGTAAAAGGGTGGGTATTTTCTAGATTAACGCCACCACGGTTAGCTTGGCGGATATGACTGACAACAGCTTGGCTTTTAATTGGGTAGTTTTGAACCAACTCGGCAATCTTTGATTCACAGCTAGGGTTAGGATCTTTGAATGTTCGAAAGCCCTTCCCTTCATAAAAGGTAATTCCCCATCCATCACGATGCGGACCGGTATTCCCTCCACGCTGCATCAGGCCGGTGAAACTAAAACAAATATCAGTTGGCACATTCGCGCTCATACCAAGCAATTCACACATGGTTTAATCTACTCCCTATTAAAACCCATGGAGCCTAATCAAGGCTCCAAATATCTGTAAAACTATTCTTCCATCTCTTTTTCAACAAGCTGAATCACAATATGAATGATCTTAATGTGAACCTCTTGAATACGGTCAGCGTAACCAAAGTGAGGCACTCGAATTTCGATATCAGCACAACCTGCCATTTTACCGCCATCTTTGCCGGTCAATGCAATGGTCTTCATGCCTTTTGCTTGAGCTGCTTCAATCGCTTTTAGAATATTGCCAGAGTTGCCAGAAGTCGACAGACCAAACAACACATCGCCCTTGCGACCCACGGCTTCTACATAACGAGAAAATACGTGATCATAACCAAAATCATTACTCACACAAGATAAGTGGCTAGGGTCTGAAATCGCAATACCAGCATAACCTGGGCGATTTTCTCGGTAACGGCCAGTAAGCTCTTCCGCAAAATGCATCGCATCACAGTGCGAACCACCGTTACCACAAGAAAGCACTTTGCCTTCTTGTTTAAATGAGTCAGCAATCATTTTTGCCGCAGCTTCGATCTGAGCGATGTTATGGTCATCGCTCAAAAACTTGTTAAGAACGTCAGCAGCTTCGTTCAATTCACTTTTGATTAGGTCTTGGTACATAAGGCTTATCTCTTATATTTTTTACGCAACTTAAAGTACGTGAAATGAGAACTGAGGTTTCCCCCCTCTTTTACCTGAGTTTACCCACAAACATGAAATAGTGTCGATACTTAAGCCAAAAGATTGCCACCTTAATTAATATCTCATGGCAGAACCGTCCAATTATTCACCACCAACCTCTCACAATTAGAATTTTAACTCTATTAAGATCACTTTTTACCCAATTTAGAGTTTTACAAATATTTAATATTTTGTTTACACTTAACTGGTTAGACCTCTTACCTAAATTCATAACAATAAGTGATCTCTGAAAAGGAAATCGATCATGAACATATTGCTCTCCCTACTTGCCATGACAACTATCTTTGGTGTCTGCCTTTACCATAGAGTTAGTCTGGTACGCGCTTTAGTCATCCTTACCGGTTCAATGGTTGTACTGACATTGTTTGGCGGCGTCGCTGTCACTGGCTGGCTTTGTTACCTATTGGCCGTTGCATTGCTTGCTGTACCTGCCATCCGCCAAACCATCATCAGTCAAAAAGCACTGTCTTTATTTAAGAAAGTCCTACCAGCAATGTCTCAGACAGAAAAAGAAGCATTGGAAGCTGGTACCGTATGGTGGGAAGCCGAGCTGTTCAAAGGCAAACCAGAATGGAAGAAGCTGCAAGACATTGCAGACCCTAAGTTGTCTGAAGCTGAGCAAGCCTTTTTAGATGGTCCGGTTAATCAGGTTTGTGAAATGGTTAACGATTACCAAGTGACACATGAACTTGCCGACTTGCCACCAGAAGTATGGCAATACCTGAAAGACCAAAAATTCTTCGCCATGATCATCAAGAAAAAATACGGTGGCTTAGAATTCTCGGCTTACGCTCAGTCTTTAGTGCTACAGAAGCTAACTGGCGTTTCTAGCGTATTGTCATCAACCGTTGGCGTACCTAACTCGTTAGGCCCCGGTGAGCTATTGCAGCACTACGGTACAGAAGAACAAAGAAACCACTACCTACCCCGCTTAGCAGAAGGTAAAGAGATCCCTTGTTTTGCCCTAACTAGCCCGGAAGCTGGCTCAGATGCAGGCTCAATCCCTGATTACGGCATTGTATGTAAAGGCGAATGGCAAGGCGAAGAAGTCTTAGGTATGCGCCTCACTTGGAACAAGCGCTACATTACCCTTGCACCTGTCGCAACAGTATTGGGGCTTGCGTTTAAATTACGAGATCCAGACGGCCTGCTTGGCGACAAGCAAGAGCTCGGTATCACTTGTGCGCTTATCCCTACCGATTTAAAAGGCGTGAAGATTGGTAATCGTCACTCACCACTTAACGTACCGTTCCAAAATGGCCCAACCCAAGGTGATGACCTCTTCGTCCCTATCGATTTCATCATTGGTGGCCAGAAAATGGCAGGACAAGGCTGGCGCATGCTAGTTGAATGTTTATCGGTTGGGCGTGGTATCACACTTCCTTCAAACTCGACGGGTGGTATCAAGTCGGCAGCATTAGCGACGGGGGCATATGCTCGTATCCGTCGTCAATTCAAACAACCAATTGGTCGTATGGAAGGGGTGGAAGAACCACTTGCACGCCTAGCCGGGAATGCTTACGTAATGGACGCGGCAAGTAACCTAACCGTTGCTGGCATCGACCTTGGCGAAAAACCTTCAGTTATCTCTGCAATCGTAAAATACCATTGTACTCATCGTGGCCAACGCAGCATCATTGATGCGATGGATATCGTCGGTGGTAAAGGCATCTGTTTAGGTCCATCAAACTTCTTAGCTCGTAGCTACCAAGGCGCACCAATCGCGATTACCGTGGAAGGTGCTAACATCCTAACTCGTTCGATGATCATCTATGGGCAAGGCGCAATTCGCTGTCACCCATATGTTCTAAATGAAATGGAAGCCGCTTATTCAGAAAGCAGCGATGCACTGGATAAGTTTGATTCTGCGTTAGCTGGACATGTTAGCTTTACACTAAGTAACTTAGTTCGTAGCTTCTGGTTCGGTTTAACCGATGGCCGAGGTTCTGATACTCCAACTCCAGCAAGTAAAACTGATCAACAAACTAAGCGCTACTACCAGAAACTTAATCGCTACAGTGCAAACCTAGCGCTACTTTCTGATATTTCAATGGCCGTTCTAGGTGGCTCACTGAAACGCAGAGAACGCCTATCAGCAAGATTAGGTGATATCTTAAGTCAACTGTATTTAGGTTCGGCAACACTAAAACGCTTTGAAAGCGAAGGCAGCCATGCTGAAGATCTACCGTTAGTTCATTGGGGTATGCAAGACAGCTTGCGCCAAACTGAAGTCGCTATTGATGAGTTCTTAGCAAATTTCCCTAACCCTGTGATTGGTCGTTTACTTCGAGTTGTGTTGATGCCATTTGGTCGTATTCGCCGCGCACCAAATGACAAACTAGATAGTCAAGTTGCTCATATTCTACAAACGCCAAGCGAGACACGTTCACGTATTGGCCGTGGTCAATATTTAGAAGCAACCGAATACAATCCAGTAGGTAAGATAGAGAAAGCACTAGAAGTCATTCTTCAAGCTGAACCGCTATTCGACAAAGTCTGCAAAGAAACGCACCAAAAACGCGCTTTCTTACGACTAGATCTTGTTGCTCAATTAGGGCTAGAGAAAGGCATCTTGATGCAAGAAGAGGCAGACCTGCTGGTTAGCGCCGAGCAACACAGACTGTACACGATCAACGTTGACGACTTCTCTCCAGAGGAGCTAGCAGCAAAGTCTGAGTATCCAGACCAATCGATTGAGAACGTCGCTTAAGGTCAGAAAAAGAAACAAAAACGGGGCTCCTATGAGTCCCGTTTTTTTTGTTCATGACATCGTTATCACAAACTCTATAGCTTGCTATCTTGAAGTTTGTTCTCTCAAGACAACTCTAATTATATAGGCGAGTTACTTTGGCGCCTTAAGTTGCATCTCTGGTTGAGCTTTTTTCTTCGCCGTCACTTTACGAATCACAAACCAGATCAATAAGCCCAATAAAATTGCGACCACGTTACCCACCGCGATAATGATAATGCTGCGTTGCCTATCATCCTCACGCTTCTGAAGTATCATTAATTCTGCTGCGATCCGCTTCTGTTCCGCAAGTGCTTGCTCTTGAAGGCGTCGTGACTCCGCTAAATCGATATCTTCAACAACACTGTACGACTGCTCTGTAATTGGAAAAATCAGTGGACGTTGGCTTGAAGCATCAGTGGCATAAATCATCCCCGACCAGTTATAAATACCCAATTCACCATTATAAGGCACCTCTAAAGACACTTTCATCGCATCGACTTCGGCTTGGCCTTGCTTGTACATGACGTAATCATCAGGAGCCTTGTGCTCAACATGAACCGCCAAAGAACTCTGTGCAATCATGCCCTGCTCACCTGACACCACTATGGTATGAGGTAAACCTTCTTTGCGAGACTGAATGAAGGTGGTGGTGATTGGCGTGGGGTACACCAAGACTTCTTGCTCTTGTGCTCTCAAAAACACGCCATTACCAGAGGTTATACGAGCTCGGTATTTACCCGGCTCAATATCAATAGGTAACGATACTGTGAACACGCCATCTCCGGCTTTTTCATCAAAGTCTGCGCCATCGTCAGCAAACTCGCCCATCACAACAGGACCCGGGCGCGCTTCTCTTACTAAAGACTCTTCGTTTTCCACAAACTTAGTAAACGTGACTTTAAGTTTCACGCGATCAAGAAAATCACGCAGTACGAGAGGCTTACCATCTGATGTCAAACGAGCGGTGAATTTGATGTGTTCTGTTTGGTACAACTTGTTCGGAAATTCATTGGCGTCCAAAACAAGATGCGATAAGAGTTTAATGTTGTTCTTAGGTGAGACTTTGCCTACCGCTTGCCAAGGGCCTGGCATCGGCTTGTCGATAGAGATAATGTCCATTGAGGATTCTTCATACCAACGGACATTATCAGCATTGCGCCAAGAGTAATATTTCTTACCGTCAGGACGAACCAAGACGACGGGTTTAGAGTTATCGGCTCGATAAATCACAAAGGTGACTTGTTCAATGCTGGGATCAACTCGAAATCGGTTGTCCAATAAACTCATTACGGACTCTGTTGCTGCGTGTAAGCTAAAGCTCAACAACAATAAGTAACCGGTAGCCAATACCCTTAACATACTTTCTCCCTACTGACGCCAGAGGCAGCTTCCGCTTTTCTCGACGAGATCTAAACGACTTTGATGCGCTTCTACTTCATCGGCCGTAGCTCGTAAAACCTTTAGGGATTTTCTGCCACTTTCTGCTCTTCGTATACTTTCGCCTTCACCTTCCTTTTGGCCTGCGTTAAATTGCAGCGAAGTTTGGCCACCCGTCATCAATAAGTAGACGTCGGCTAGGATCTCGGCATCGAGTAATGCGCCATGGAGAGTACGGTGTGAGTTATCAATACCATAACGATCACATAAGATATCGAGGTTATTTCTCTTACCTGGAAATATCTTCTTAGCCATCGCCAAGGTATCGGTAACTTTACAGTAGTCATCCGTCTTACCAATCGCTGGGTTAAGCTTCTCAAACTCATAGTCCATGAAGCCAGTATCGAAGGGCGCGTTGTGAGCCACCAGCTCAGCACCTTTGATAAAGTCGAGAAACTCTTGATGGATATCTTGATACTCAGGCTTGTCCACCAAGAACTCATCGGTGATACCGTGAACGCCAATCGCCTCTTCTTGAATGGCACGATCGGGCTTAATGTAGGCGTGAAAATGGCGCCCTGTCAATCTACGGTTGATGATCTCGACTGCGCCGATTTCTACGATGCGATGACCCATGTAGTGAGGGCCACCTTCCGTATTCATACCTGTTGTTTCGGTATCGAGTACAATGATGCGCTTGTTTTCTGCGTTCGCCCCATTTTCTGATTTGGAGTTCGCTGCTGCGTCAACGCTTTGTTCTGGAGTGCTACTGGTATTCATAAGGATATCTGTGTCAGACTATGCCGATAATGTGCTTGGGATAATAGTATCAAATCATGACGAAACAAGTTGAAATTTTCACTGATGGTTCTTGTTTAGGCAATCCAGGTCCTGGTGGCTATGGCATCGTACTTCGCTATAAAAAAGTCGAAAAGACACTTGCAGAAGGCTTCACACTAACGACCAACAATCGAATGGAAATGCTCGCCGCAGTCATTGCGCTTCAAGCACTCAAAGAACCATGCTCTGTGATTCTAACAACAGACAGCCAATACGTACGTCAAGGTATCACCCAGTGGATCCATAACTGGAAAAAGCGTGATTGGAAAACAGCTGATAAGAAACCGGTTAAAAACGCCGACCTCTGGCAAAGGTTAGATAAAGAAACCGCGCGCCACACCGTTGATTGGCGCTGGGTAAAAGGACACGCAGGACACAGAGAAAATGAAATGTGTGATGATCTCGCGCGTACCGCAGCCGAAAACCCAACGAAAGAAGATACTGGTTACCAACCAAGTTAACGATCTTTTTTAAACAAGAAGTAAGATTTGAATCTGAAGTAAGTTTTTGAGTTTAGAGTTCTCGTTATATACGCTTCTAAACCCGAGCTAAAAATGAAAAGCCGCCCACTAGTTAGTCGGTTTTTTCTGTTTTTAACGGGTATATAGCCTTAATAGAATTCAGCGTACAACGGCTGTTGGTTCTAAAACTGGCTCCAACAGGAGAGAAACGTCGTTTAAGGTGCCAATGTGGCTTGATAGGCTTCAGCGGGTAGGTGCGCTTGCGAGCGACAATAAAATACTGACTTCCGGCAAAGGATGCACAACCACCTAAGCTGTTTTCCAACCATGTCCACATCGCTTGATATTTACTCATCGGGAACAGCGCATAGGTATCGCAATGAATAACTTCATAGTTCAGTACACCTAACCAGTCTTTTATTCGACTTGTCGTGTACATACGACCACTCCAGGGTAAGCTGTTCTTACGCCAAGGCAATAAACTCGCCAAGCCTGTCACACTAAACGGATTAAAACCGGTGATGATAATATAGCCATCGTCCATCATCACTCTGTCGACTTCTCTCAATAACCTATGCGGGTCATTGCTATAATCTAATTGATGACTGAGCACTACAACATCAAAACTTTTCTCCAAAAAGGGTAAATTATAACCATCCGCTATCACATTATGTAATGGGTTCTGGATATCTAGGTTTACTTGATGTTGAATGTTGCATGTGCAGCTAGAAATCTCACTACTGAGGCCACCGAGCTTGAGCATGTGGTAACCAAAAAGCTTTGGGCACCACTCATCGAGTCGAGTTTGAATAGATTCTCTCAACCAGTCCCCATTGTGCAACTGTGCCCAAGTATAAGGACGCTCAAACTTCTTTCTGCTACGCGCTGGCTTCATCAATAATCTATCTCACTTATTCTGTCTCACTAAAAGTGACTGGAGATCCAATAATGTTACATATCAAAAGCATACCTGCATTTAACGATAATTACATCTGGCTGATTGAAAATAGCGATCGCCGTTGTGCTGTCGTCGACCCTGGTGATGCCGCTCCAGTATTAGAGTACTTAGCACATCATGAGCTAACTTTAGATGCAATCTTGATTACACACCACCACCATGATCACATTGGTGGCGTTCCAGAATTAGTAAGGCAACATCCTGGTGTTGATGTGGTCGGTCCAAAGAACGAACCTATCCCCACTCTGACTCACCCTGTCGACGACGGTGACCAATTAGAACTGTTTGGTGAAGTCTTTTTAGTGCTAGGACTCAGCGGGCACACTGCAGGCCACATCGGTTATGTTGGTGATGCAAAACTATTTTGTGGCGATGTATTGTTCTCAGCAGGTTGTGGCCGAATTATGGAAGGCACACCACAACAAATGTTTGATGCGTTGAACAAAATCACTGCGCTCCCCCAAGAAACAGAAGTCTATTGTGCACATGAGTACACAGCTGCCAATATCGCTTTCGCACTTGCAGTTGAGCCGGATAACCAACACCTAAAGCAATATCGTGACCAAGTGAATCGACTGCGCGCTCAAAATAAGTCGACCATTCCCACAAATTTGAGACAAGAGAAGTTTGTTAATCCTTTCTTGCGCTACACCGAACCAAGTGTAGTTAAATCAGTGTCTAATCGTACCGAACAGACCGATCCTTTATCAGTCTTTACCGCTTTACGTGCGTGGAAGAACGAATTTTAACAAATACAGACTTGTCACTCATAGGGGGTGGCAAGTATTATCATCGGCCGTTTATTAAAAAGGCTGTAACATGCGAGTTAAGTACAGCTGGGCTTTGGTACTACTACTTTCTGGTTGCCAATTAACTCAGTCAGAGAATCCAGACCAAGCTTCCGAGCAAACCAACACATCTCCTACTAAAGAAGTTTCTCAAGCGAACGTTTCATCAGAAGCGACCAAAGAAGAACCCAAAGTTGACGCACCTGTCGTTACGCCACAAGCACAAGAAGACGTTTGGAAACGCATTGCGATGCAACTTGAAATGGAAGTGCCCGACCAAAAGAAAGTCGACTACTACCGAACTTGGTATCTAAAACATCCTAGCCATCTAAAAACTGTCTCACAACGTGCTGAACCTTTCCTTTATCTGATCACGACTAAGATTGAAGAAAAAGGCTTGCCGTTAGAATTAGCACTACTGCCTGTTGTAGAAAGTTCTTTCGATGCGTTTGCCTACTCCCATGGTAGCGCTGCAGGTCTATGGCAATTCATTTCTGGCACAGGCAAAGACTACGGGCTAGAACAGAACTTCTGGTACGACGGTCGCCGTGATGTTGCCGCCTCAACTGACGCCGCATTGGATTTCCTATCAGATCTCAACAGACGTTTCGACGGTGATTGGAACCATGCCATTGCTGCCTATAACAGTGGCGGAGGCCGAGTAAACAGCGCAATTCGTAAGAACAAAAAACTAGGTAAACCAATCGACTTCTTCTCTCTGGATTTGCCAAAAGAGACCAGCAGCTATGTACCTAAGCTACTAGCATTGGCTGACGTGATTGCAAATCAAGAGAAGTATGGCATCGACATTCCAGCGATTCCGAACAAACCCGTATTAACTCTGGTGAACCCAAATGAGCAGCTAGATCTAGCCATTGCCGCTAGCTACGCGGGAATTCCAGTTAAAGAACTGCAAGGTTACAACCCGGCTTATAATCAATGGGCAACGGCACCAGAAAAACACCAACAATTATTACTACCTCTAAGCGCTGTTGAGAAATTCAACAAAGAAGTGGCGGCCAACAAAGGCAAAGGTATGAAGTTGGTTCGTTACAAGGTTCAGTCTGGCGACAGCATCAGCGTACTGGCAAGTAAATATAATACCACCAGCAAAGTAATCCGCTCTGCAAACGGTTTAAGCAACAACAACATTCGTATTGGTCAGCACCTATTTATTCCAACATCAACCAAAGATGACAAGACGTATGCACTAAGCGCTTCAAATCGCCTAGCCAGCACACAATCGAAGAGTCGTGGTCAATATAAGCTCAGTCATACAGTAAAAAGTGGTGACAGTCTATGGACGATTGCACGTGCAAATAAAGTATCCCACCAATCACTGGCTAAGTGGAACGGTATGGGACCACGTGACACACTTCGAATCGGTCAAGAACTGGTCATCTGGAAGAACGGTTCAGATGGTGCCATCATCCGCACTATCTTTTATAACGTCAGATCAGGTGACACAGTCAGCGGTATTGCATCAAAGTTCAAAGTAAAAAGTGCAGATGTTGTAAAATGGAACACTTTGCAGAACAAAAAATACCTGCAGCCAGGACAAAAACTGAAGCTGTATGTTGATGTAACTAAGGTAAGTGTATGAACCCGTCAAGTAACCCACTCGTCATGCTGTTGGATATTTTCCGATCACCAACAGCTTGTTTCTTAGCGCTTTACGAACGAAGCGCTTGGGGGTGGCAACCCTACGTCGTATTAATTCTGAGCCCGTTCTTATTTTGGGGTGCCTATTTTTCGAATGTAGATTTTGCATGGTTAAGTGCTGAGTTGTCACAACAACTGGCTCAAACTAACCCTGACCAATTGGCGTTACTTGACAGCGATACCCTACTCGCGAGCGAAATCATCAGCGATGTGTTTGGTCGCACGCTAAGCATCGCCCTACTGGCATTCTGGTTTAACCTCGCAACAAAACCAAGCCAACATCAACACAGTTACTGGAGATGGTTTGCAGCCTCATCGGTCGTGATGTTTCCTGCTGTTTTAGGTGATGTAGCGAGCTACGCGAGCCTAATACTAAAACACGGACAAGTGATGAGCTACGCTGCTGACTTGAACAGCTTAAACGGCTTAATCAAGTTACCGCTAACCAATGACTGGTCACAGTTTGCAAGCTCATTACCGCTACTGCTACCTTGGTACATCGTACTCGGTTATGCAGCAGTGCTAACGTGGACCGAATTTGAACGCGGCCAAGCCCTCGTCATTTCGGGTTTGCCATGGGTTGGCTATTATCTAATCTGGGCACTCTACATTTTAATATTTTAAGCTGAAGAAATAAGGCTAGCGAACATTCACTCGCCTATTTATTCCATTAGCTTATTTATTCAGAGTAACCAAAATGTTAGCAGCTACTGGCTTATTACTATTTAGCCTTAAAGGTAACTAACATTGGATTATGATCAGAAGCGTCCGTAATGGGCGCTTTTGCTTTTTCTACTTCTAACCCTCGATAAAACACGTGGTCGAGCACTAACCCTGTCATAAACTGAGTTCGATTATCAGGTTCAAAAGCAACCTCATTCAAACCAACCTTTTCCAACGCACTTTTTAACACTGAAAAACGAGCTTCGCTCCAACTGTTAAAGTCACCAGCAAAGATGATAGGCCCACGATATTTCTGCAAATTATCAGTTAAGCTCTTAAGTTGTGATTCGTAATCTTCGGTACCAAACGTAAAGTTCACCGCATGAATATTGATGACTGCCAATTCTTCCCCATTACTCAACTGGTAACGAGACCAAAGTGCTGATTTTGGCAATTGAAGCCAAGGCTCTTCATGAGTATAAGCACAAGCTTCGATCGGCAAATGGGTCGCTAGATTGAGTACACCCGCACTTTGTTTAAAGGCTTCAAATGCATTAACACGAGTGCTGCCCCACTGGCCACTTGTCACCCACCGCCTAAGCCCTTCAGTCATACTTGCTTCTTGCAACAAGACTAAATCGCTTCCCGCGGATACTTGATTCAGTTCGCTCTGCCAGTTACTGCGGTTTTGCTTGTAGATATTCCACACTGTAAGACTTAATCCGTCTGAAACGTCAATCGCTTTTGGTGCTGAATTTTGGTAGCAACTATAGATATCATTACTGGTGTTTTGAGAAGATGTGATCAGGCTTGGTTTCTGAGGGATCACGAAGATAATATGAAAGCTAGCAACCGCGAGCGTTATCAATAAGGCGATAACAAAAATGGTTTTCTTAAACATACAGCACCCTACCAGAAATGAAAAAGGAGCGATAAACGCTCCTTTTAGGGTAATAGTTTTTTTATACGGCGTCTTCGTCTTCTTCGCCAGTACGAATACGTACCACACGTTCAACATCAGTAATGAAGATCTTACCGTCACCAATCTTACCGGTTTGCGCCGTTTCGATGATGGTATCTACGCATTGGTCAGCGACTTCATCAGTCACGACAATTTCTAATTTCACTTTAGGCAAAAAGTCGACCATGTACTCTGCGCCGCGATATAACTCAGTGTGACCCTTTTGACGTCCAAAGCCTTTCACTTCAGATACGGTCATACCTGTAATACCTACTTCTGCAAGCGCTTCACGTACATCATCAAGCTTGAACGGCTTGATAATGGCTTCAATCTTTTTCATGTTCATCCCTTAAACTGTGCGAATAGCTCATTATCGGCTAGCTATTGTAAACATTCAATGAAAAAAGCCAGAGCTTTAAAGCTCTGGCTCGTAATTTATCATCTTGTTTAATCAGCGCTTTAAGAAGGTTTTACTTAAGGCTTGCGTAATAAGCAGCTAGATTAGCGATATCTTCGTCACTCAGCATTGAAGCTTGAGCTTGCATCACAGCAGCTAAGCCACCATTACGCTGCTTTGTTTTGTAAGCATTAATTGACGAAACAATGTACTGCTCGTTCTGACCTTTGAGGTTTGGGTAACCAGGGATCACCGCGATTCCATCTGCACCATGACATGCTGCACAGATTGCTGCTTTTGCTTGACCTGCAGCAACATCACCCGCCAACGCGTTACCACTCAATAGTCCCAAGCCAAGAACTAATCCTAGTGTAATTTTCTTCATTGCATATTCCATTGATTATTTTTATTAAAGTAGCCTAAATTGTGACACAAACTTTTTCTACTTGCTCCAAAGCGCTTCACAATCTTGACCTTCGTAGTTTTTATCTACGAATAAGCCCAAAACAGCGATCACTCGATCGCCCTCCATCAATATGGGTGTTCTGCGCCTTAGCCAACTTGGCACCTGATATTCCTGGAAGAGCTTTTTGAGTTTTCTGCTATGCCCACGCCCAACAGGATGCGCAGATAACCCTTCAGGATTAAAGATAACTCGTAGTGTTTCGCTTGTATCCGACAAACTAAAGCTTTGCACATCACGGTTGTTAGATACGCCATCACTCAGCGCTGAATTTAAGTGTAGATCCCCTAAACCATCAGGCAGAACCAAGCTCTGACCCATCGAGATATCACTTTGCCAGTTCGACAAGTCTTTGGTCTCTTTCACGAGATAGAGCTGATGATTAAAGCGTCGAACTTCGGCATTATCCAACACCAGCTTAGGGTTAGCGTCTGCTTGAGCGCATGCGACTTCATCCCAAATCAACTTAAGTTGTTTTTGGCTCGGCATCGATTGCCCACAATAACTCAGCCACATTCTTAACAAGCGTGCACGCAATAAAACAGAATACTCAGATAACACCTCAATGCTTAGGCTTTGGCTCTTGATCTCACTGCCACCTAAAGCTTTGAGAAAGTGAGGCTCAATCAATTCATCAAGTAACGACTCTTGCTCTGCACACAGTAACGCGCTACGACTGACCGATTCACGGAAACTAGGCCAACGATTGATTAATGTTGGAGTCACCTGGTGTCGAATAAAATTACGGTCAAAGCGAAGATCCTGATTACTCTCATCTTCAACCCAGGTTAAGCCCATATCGCAAGCAGCTGCTTCAATATCCGGTCGAGTTATTGACAGCATAGGACGAACGATAAAAGCTTCTCCAAACGGCATAAATCTCGCCATAGAGGAGAGTCCTTTCGGGCCGCTTCCACGCTTTAACGCAAGTAAGAACGTTTCAAGTTGGTCATCTATATGCTGACCCGTAACCAAAACATCACCCTGTCTTACATGTTGCTTAAAAGCTTGATATCGAGCATCTCGAGCCAACTTTTCAATGCTCTCACCGCTATTGATATCCAAAGATACTCTTTCTACTGCTAGAGACACAGATAAAGCATCGCACCATACTTTACATTGATTTGCCCAGTCGTCAGCATTGTCACTTAGGCCGTGATGAACATGTACCGCAAGGCACTCAATGTCATGTTGTTTGGAATATTGAGCAGCCAACTCCAACAACACTCGGGAATCGACACCGCCACTGAAAGCAACGATCAGTCGGCATGGCTTGAGTGCGCTTTGATGAAGTACAGATGTGAAGGTTTCGATTAAGTGAGTCATGAGCGAGTGAACCATGAGAGTAGGTTTGAAGGGAGAATATTTTAATAATAAAAAAGGGTTGGCACTGAGTCCAACCCTTTCATCATCTTGTTACTCAAAGCTGACCTTATGCAGGCAAATTTATCAGCAGTAACCGTAGCTCATTAGGCGCTGGTAACGACGCTCTAGAAGCGCTTCGTTATCAAACTGCTCTAGTTCTTCTAGCTGTTTAACTAGCATGTCTTTCATATTCTGAGCAGTTTGTACTGGATCGCGGTGTGCACCACCTAAAGGCTCAGGAATGATTTCATCAATAAGCTCTAGCTCTTTAAGACGAGGAGCAACTAAGCCCATAGCTTCCGCAGCTTGTGGCGCTTTATCTGAATCACGCCATAAGATTGAAGCACAACCTTCTGGAGAGATTACTGAGTACGTAGAGTACTGAAGCATGTTCACGTAGTCGCCAACACCGATTGCTAGTGCACCACCAGAACCGCCTTCGCCGACAACGTTACAGATAACTGGCACAGATAGGCCTGCCATTACTTTTAGGTTTTTCGCGATAGCTTCAGACTGGCCGCGCTCTTCAGCACCAACACCTGGGTATGCACCCGCTGTATCGATGAAAGTAATGATTGGCATGTTGAAACGCTCAGCCGTTTCCATTAGGCGAAGTGCCTTACGGTAACCTTCTGGCTTTGGCATACCAAAGTTACGGATCACTTTTTCTTTAGTCTCACGACCTTTTTGGTGACCAATAACCATAACAGGACGACCATTTAGACGAGCCATACCACCCACAATTGCTTTATCGTCAGCGTAAGCGCGATCGCCCGCTAACTCTTCAAACTCTGTGAATGCATGCTCCAGGTAATCTTTGGTGTACGGACGTTGAGGGTGGCGAGCAAGTTGAGCTACCTGCCACGCACCTAGGTCACTAAAGATTTTCTGTTTAAGCTCTAAGCTTTTTTTCTCTAGCTGTTCAATTTCTTTGCCTAGATCTATCGCGGTATCACCACCGTGACGCGAAACGTCACGTAGCGCTTCGATTTTTGCTTCAAGTTCAGCGATAGGCTTTTCAAATTCTAGAAAGTTCAGGCTCATCTATGAATCCTTGTTGATTCAGCTCCACAGTCATGGAGCTAAATTTTAGTTAAATTCGAGTTCTACTTGGCTATTTCCAAGCAGCTGTTTTAATTCGTCTAGTAATGTATCACTTGGCGTCACACGCCATTCTGTGCCCAATGTTAACCGCGCTCTGGCGTCGGCACGTTGGTAGTATACATTGACTGGGACCGTTCCTGCTCTATAAGGTTCTAAGATTTGACTAAAGCGTTCAAAAAATTGACCATTAATTTGGGATTGTTCAATAGATATCGACACCCCACGAGCATATTTCTCACGGGCGCTTCCTAAGTCCATGACCTCACGCGCGGACATTTTAAGCCCACCATTGAAATCATCAAAGCTGACCTGTCCAGAAACAACCACAATTTTATCTTTTTCGAGCAATTCTGCGTAGCGATCGAGTGCATCCGAGAACAACATCACTTCCATCCGGCCTGATCGGTCATCAAGCGTCATCAAACCAATTCGTGTGCCACGTTTCGTGGTCATTACCCTAGCAGCAATCACTAAACCTGCAATCGTTAATGATTGGTCACGACGTGTTGGTGTGGCATCTTTCAAACGACAGCTGGTGTATTTAGCTAACTCTTTAATATAAGCATTAACCGGGTGACCCGTTAAATACAAGCCTAGCGTTTCACGCTCACCTTCAAGCCAAACCTTTTCAGGCCATTTAGGCACTTGAGTATACTTGTGCTCAACCTCTTCTGGAGCGTCAGTCAACACACCAAACATATCTGATTGACCAAAAGATTCGGCATGATGATGTTGGCTTGCAGCCTTAACCGCATCTTTCAATGATGCCATCATTGCAGCTCGGTGAGGACCTAATCTATCTAAGGCTCCAGATAGAATCAACTTTTCGATAACACGTTTGTTTACTTTTTTCAGATCAAGGCGCGCACAAAAGTCGAATAAGTCTTTAAAGTGCCCCCCCTTATTTCGCGCTTCAATGATCGCTTCAATAGGACCTTCACCAACCCCTTTAATTGCACCGATACCATAAACAATGGCACCATCTTCATCCACATTAAAACGGTATAAGCCTGAGTTAATGTCTGGTGGAAGAAGCTTGAGCTTCATACGGAGACACTCATCAACAAGGCCAATAACTTTTTCAGTGTTATCCATGTCTGCGGTCATTACCGCCGCCATGAACTCAGCTGGATAGTGCGTTTTCAACCATAGTGTTTGATAAGAAACCAGTGCGTATGCAGCCGAGTGAGATTTGTTAAAGCCGTAGCCCGCAAACTTCTCTACCAAGTCAAAGATCTTCATAGACAGTTCGCCATCAACACCATTGGCTTCAGCACCTTCCTTGAAGGTACCGCGCTGTTTTGCCATCTCTTCAGGCTTTTTCTTACCCATCGCACGACGCAGCATATCGGCGCCACCAAGCGTATAACCCGCAAGGATCTGAGCGATTTGCATTACCTGTTCTTGATACAGGATGATGCCGTAAGTCGGTTCTAGTGTTTCTTTTAGCGATTCGTGTTGCCACGTTTCATCAGGGTAAGATACTGCCTCTCGTCCGTGTTTACGGTCGATAAAGTTATCTACCATGCCTGATTGCAGAGGCCCCGGACGGAACAGAGCTACCAATGCGATAATATCTTCAAAGCTGTCAGGTTGTAGACGCTTGATCAGGTCTTTCATACCACGTGATTCCAGCTGGAATACCGCCGTCGTTTCAGAATTTTGTAATAAGTTAAATGACGCTTGATCATCCAGAGGAATCGAGTCGATGCGAATCGGAGCTTTACCCTCTTTTGCCAAACGTGGGTTCACTAAACCCAACGCCCAGTCGATGATAGTCAGGGTACGTAACCCCAAGAAGTCAAACTTAACCAAACCGGCCGTCTCAACGTCATTTTTATCAAATTGCGTTACCGGGAAGTTACCTTCCGCATCGGCATAAATTGGCGCAAAATCGGTAATCGTGGTTGGTGAAATTACAACACCACCCGCGTGCTTACCTGCATTTCGCGTACAACCTTCTAAGATTCGACATTTATCAATCAGCTCACGAACTTCTTCATCACCATCGTAAAGCTCTGGCAATGCTGGTTCAGCAAGGAAAGCTTTCTCTAAGGTCATGCCAGGATCAGGTGGGACAAGCTTAGAAATACGATCAACGAAACCAAATGGGTGACCAAGTACACGGCCTACGTCGCGAATTACGGCTTTTGCCGCCATGGTACCAAAGGTGATGATCTGAGACACGGCATCACGGCCATACATTTCAGCAACGTGGTCAATAACTTGATCACGCTTATCCATACAGAAATCGATATCGAAATCGGGCATCGATACACGTTCTGGATTCAAGAAACGTTCGAAAAGCAGGTCATATTCAAGTGGGTCAAGATCGGTGATATCAAGCGCATAAGCCACCAAAGAACCAGCACCAGAACCACGACCAGGACCTACAGGTACATCGTTATCTTTTGACCACTGGATGAACTCCATTACGATCAAGAAATAACCGGGAAAACCCATATTATTGACAACTTCGAGTTCGATTTTTAGTCGATCGTCGTATTCAGGCCTGCGCTCAGCTCTTACTTTCTCGTCAGGGAATAGGAACGCCAAACGACGCTCAAGACCTTCTTCTGATTTCTTAATCAGGAAATCTTCAATCGCTAAACCTTCGGTTGGAAAGTTAGGTAGGAAGTATTCACCCAAACGAACGGTTACGTTACATCGCTTAGCAATCTCGACGCTGTTTTCTAGTGCTTCAGGGATATCCGAGAACAACTCGCACATCTCTTCTTCACTGCGAAGGTACTGTTGCGCGCTGTAGTTTTTAGGACGACGAGGATCGACCATCGTAAAACCATCATGAATCGCTACGCGAATTTCATGAGCGTCAAACAGGTCTTCGGTCAGGAATACTACTTCGTTGGTCGCGACAACTGGCAGGTCTTCTTGCTCAGCAAGCTCTAAAGCAAAGTGCAGGTAAGATTCTTCATCCGGGCGTCCAGTTCGAATCAACTCAAGATAGAAACGATCTGCGAAATACGTTTTGTAAAACTCAACGCTGCTTGCGACCAATTCACGATTACCTTTCAGCAACGCTTTGCCTATCTCACCTTCTTTTGCACCCGATAAAATAATCAGGCCTTCTGCATGCTCAATTAGCCACTCTTTATCAATGACAGGCTGATGTTGCACATGACCTCGAAGGTAAGCTTTTGAGATAAGCAGTGTAAGGTTGTTATAACCTTTGTTGTTCGTGGTAATGACGGTGAGCCTAGTCAGCTCATCACCGAATTCTAAAGACTGCATCAAGAAGTCAGCACCAATAATTGGTTTAACCCCGCACCCATGAGCCGTACCGTAAAATTTAACCAAGCCACAAAGGTTGGTAAAATCGGTAAGTGCTAGAGCAGGCATACCCATTTCAGCGACTTTCTTAACTAATGGTGGCACCTTAGAGAGGCCATCCACCATCGAAAAATCACTGTGTACGCGTAGGTGAACAAATTTTGGATCTGACATTATTTTTCCTGAGTTCTAGGTTTGAGCCTAGGGTTACAACTGGGTGTATTTTATTTTTATCTACCGCAAGTAGGCAACTTTATTCGATAGCCGGTTCCAATCAATAGGAAGCCACTATCAATAAGAAGCCAAGGCAATATAAAGTTTAATCGATTCGCTTTAATCGATACCAAGGATCCGCTTTACGGGTTTAAAGCTTTTACGATAATGCTCGGTCACACCATGTTTTTCAATCGCTTCGAAATGTGCTTTCGTCGGGTAACCTTTGTGTTTAGCAAAACCAAATTCAGGATGAATCTTATCAAGCTCTTCCATTTCTTGGTCACGAACTACTTTAGCAATAATAGACGCCGCACTGATTTCAGCGACTCGCAAGTCCCCTTTCACGATAGCAAGACCGTCCATCGGCAATTCAGGAACACGGTTTCCATCGATCAATGCCATATCAGGTTGAATGCTAAGACCAGCAATAGCACGCTGCATGGCGACCATGGTCGCTTGCAGAATATTCAATTCATCAATTTCTTGTGGCGAGCAACGACCCACTGACCACGCCAGTGCTTTTTCTTTGATTTCAGGCAGCAGTGCAAGACGCTTTTTTTCAGACAGTTTTTTTGAGTCATTTAAGCCTTTAATCGGATTGCTGGGATCTAGGATAACCGCAGCCGTCACGACATCACCAACTAATGGCCCACGCCCGACTTCATCCACACCAGCAAATAATTGGTAACCTTGAGGATACTCAAAAGGAGGAAGCTCTTTTTTCTCTTTTACTGCCATAATTATTCTCTTAGTACTCTGTAAATCTATATGCGCGTATTACGCTTCAACAAACGGTCTATCAATTAGGTTCAGGACAGCGTTGGCGGCTTGTTTGTCCGCATCCTTACGGATCCAGTGATGCATCTCAGTAAAGCGCTCGATCAACGCACTGTTGTCCGCTGAGAGCATCTTATCGACAGAGGGGAACAAAAAGTCTGGGTGACACTCTTCAAGGATATGTTCTTTTACGATTTCTTCACCTGCCAAAATGTTAGGCAGTGAGACGAACTCGGTAATCGACAACTTCTTCACAATATAGCCCGTCAGCTTATTTACTTTATAGCCAACGACCATCGGACGTTTCAGCAACATACACTCAAGAGCGACGGTCCCTGAAGCTAATAGCACAGAGTCGGCAGCTGTAATCACGTTTCTCGCAGTATCTTCCACTAAGGTGAATTCAAGTTCAGGCGCCGTTGATTGCCAAATTTCAGTGAACTGTTTTTTACGCTGTTCATTAACGAGCGCAACAACAAAATTGATATCAGGGTATTTCTGCTTAATGCGCTGACAAGTTTCAATAAATGGTTGAGCAATCAAACTCATTTCACCACCACGGCTACCCGGTAATACAGCTAACCACGGCTTGTCTTGCTCTAAACCTAAAAGATCACGAGCTTCTTTTTGACTTGGTTCCAAGGGAATCGCGTCTGCCAATGTGTGGCCAACAAATTCACAGGCAACGTTGTACTTATCGTAAAACGCTTTTTCAAATGGTAGAAAGGCCAATACCAAATCGGTTGCCTTGTCGATTTTAAAGATACGTTTTGGACGCCAAGCCCAAACTGAAGGACTAACATAATGAACGGTTTTAATACCTGCTTTCTTAAGATCTAACTCAAGCCTCAGGTTGAAGTCAGGAGCATCAATACCAACAAAGACATCTGGCGGGTTTTGAGTGAAATATTTAACCAGCTCCGCTTTCACTTTTAACAAGCGAGGCAAACGGCCCAGCACTTCCACTAACCCCATTACGGCAAGCTCTTCCATTTCGAAAAGAGATTCACAACCCAGAGCCTTCATTTTTGGCCCACCAATACCAACGAATTCAGCATTCGGGTACTGTGACTTAATCGCTTTAATAAAGCCCTCACCAAGCGTGTCACCAGAAAGTTCTCCGACAACGATACCTACGCGTAGTGGTTCATTCGAAACAAAGTCCGAGTTATTGGTTTGTGTTTCTTGCTGTGCCATATTCTTCCAATTCCCTTCTTACCTAAAACAAAAAAGATCGCCTAACAAGTAGCGATCTTTTTGTTATACCAATCTGATGAAGTAATTATTGGTCATACTCACGTTGATTGGTACATAACCACATCAAGTATTAACGAATAATGCCGCGCTCAGAGTTCTCTAGCATTTCTAGCATAGGTGCAACTGAAGTAAACTCTTTCGCCATTTCAACTAAAGCTGCTTTAGCTTCTTCAAGTGTTTTACCTGAACGGTATAACTCTTTGTACGCTTTCTGTAGTGCACGAATTTCTGGTTTCTCAAATCCGTTACGCTTCAAGCCCACTAGGTTAAGGCCAAATGGCGCCGCATGGTTTCCCTGTGCAAGTACGTACGGCAGTACATCTTGAACAACAGCAGAACAGCCGCCAATGTAAGCATAAGCGCCAATTGAACAGAATGGGTGAATCGCAGAAAGTGCCATTACACCAGCGTAGTCACCAACCGTTACGTGACCACCAAGGATAGCGTTGTTACCGATGTGAGTGTGGTTACCAACAACAACATCGTGTGCTACGTGAGCATTAACACAAAGTAGGTTGTCATCACCAATCACTGTGGTTGCTTTATCTTGAACCGTGCCACGGTGGATTTGAACCGCTTCACGAATCACGTTGCGATCACCGATCACTACTGTCGTATGTTCGCCACCGTATTTCTTATCTTGGTTTTCTTCACCGATAACAGCGTGTGGAAAGATGCGATTTTCTTTACCAATGGTTGTGTGACCTTTGATCACAACATGCGACATCACTTCAGTGTCGTCACCAATTGTCACGTTACCAGCAATGTAAGTGAAAGGCCCAACCGTCACGTTAGCACCGATAGTTACATCACCTTCGATTACTGCTGCCGGGTGAATTTTCGCTGTTTCATGAATCATATTAAAACTCTCTACGAGCACATTTAAGTTCAGCTGAACAAACTACAACGCCGTCAACTTTAGCTACGCCATTAAATGATGCGATACCACGGCGTTCTTTCAAGAATTCAACTTCGATAACTAATTGGTCACCAGGGATAACTGGCTTACGGAATTTTGCTTTATCTACGCTTGCAAAATAGTAAAGCTCATTGCCAGAAGGTGCACCAAAAGATTTAAATGCTAGGAGACCTGTTGCTTGCGCCATTGCTTCTAAAATCAACACACCCGGAAATACAGGAAGTTGTGGGAAATGGCCTGTGAACTGAGGTTCATTGACAGAAACATTCTTAATCGCGGTCAATGTTTTTTCTTTTTCAAAGCTAGTCACACGATCAACCATTAAGAATGGGTAGCGATGAGGTAATAGTTCCTGAATTTCAGTAATGTTCATCGTTGTCTGTTCAGTAGTCAAAGTCGTATTCCTATATGTATTCTTTATTTAATTAGAAGGATTATAAACGAAAAAGACTCGCTGTACGCGAGCCTTTTATTAGAAATGCTGGAATTATGATTCCGCGCTCTTCTCGATAAGTTTTTCAACGGTTTTCAGACGCTTGTTCATTTCATCAATGCGATGAACACGCGTCGCTGTTTTACGCCAATCTTTGTTTGGCTGTAAAGGAATACCAGAGGAATACATACCTTTCTCAGTGATGCTGCGCATTACCATCCCCATACCGGTGATTGTAACGCCATCGACAACTTCAATGTGACCATTAATCACACAGCCACCACCAATAATACAGTACTTACCTATCGTCGTGCTGCCAGCAATAATAGTACCACCAGCAATCGCTGAACCATATCCGATGTGAACATTGTGAGCAATTTGAAGTTGGTTATCTAAGATAACGTTATCTTCAATGACTGTATCGTCTAATGCACCACGGTCGATAGTAGTACATGCACCAATTTCTACACGATTACCAATGCGAACCGAACCAACTTGAGGGATCTTAACCCACTCGCCTTTTTCGTTCGCATAACCAAAGCCATCAGAACCAATCACTGTGCTCGATTGAATCAAACACGCGGTGCCAATAACCACTTCATGATAAATGCTGACATTAGCCCATAGCTTAGTACCAGCGCCAATTTGAGCATTTTTGCCGATAAAACAACCAGCACCAATGATCACATCATCACCAAGGACCACACCAGATTCAATCACAGCATTTGCACCAATAGACACGTTTTGTCCAATGGTCGCATCACCTGAAATTGAAGCTGAAGCCTCAATAGCCGAAGCCGGTGCAGGAGTAATATCCAACGCTTGAGCAACTTTAGCAAAAGCAACATAAGGGTCATTAACCACTATTACATTGGTTTTACACAGTTCACGTTCACTCTCTTTAACCATAATAGCGGATGCTTTACAGTCACCTAGGTGCTTGCTGTACTTAACGTTAGAAAGGAACGTAATGTTACCTTCTTGCGCTTTATCCATAGGGGCAACAGCTGAAACAGTAATCGTACCGTCTCCGTGTAACTCTCCCCCGGTAATTGTTGCCAATTCGGCTAAAGTCAGGTTCTTCATAAAACTTATTTCAGTGATTTAATTACTTGCTCAGAGATATTGTATTCAGGCTTACCGTATTGCAGAGCTTGAATATCAACAATCATGTCGTAGCCTTCTTTCTCTGCAACTTTTGTTACAGCATCTTGAATCACTTTGAACAGCTTCTGCTTCTCTTGTGCTTCACGACGTTGGCTTGCTTTTTCTAGTGCTTGAGCTTTGATTTTGTATTTGCTGTCTAGTTGACCTACCTCAATACGAAGCTTCTCAACTTCATCAGGGCCTAGCAATTCGCCATCACGCTTAAGCTTTTCAATCTTAGTTTTAGCTTCTGCTTGAATGCTTTGTAGCTCAGCCGCTTTATCTTTGAACTCTTCCTGCATTTTTTGAAGAACAACTTCACGCTGAGGTAGAGCCTGGAATACTTGTGCAGTGTTTACATAACCCACTTTTTGTGCAGCTTCTGCAGCAGTAGCAAAGAAAGAAGAGCTAATAACTACAAGGCCTAAACCTGCTGCTTTAATCATATTTTTCAAAATATTGTCCTTTAAATATTAGAAGGTTCTACCAATGGTGAATGTGAAGAACTCTTCATCATCACCTTCGTAAACTTTAATTGGTTTCGCTAGAGAGAAAACCAGTGGGCCCATTGGCGACATCCATTGAAGAGCGGCACCATAAGATGAACGATAATTTGTTGGATCAGAATAATCGTAGTAATACTGACTGCCGCTGCTCGGTTGATTGCGGTCTACGAACTCGGTATCCCATACACTTGCCATGTCGAAGAAGACACTGGTTCGAATCTGACTGCGCGCTTCATCAGAAGCAAACGGCGTCGGTACAATCAGTTCTAAACTAGCCAAAGCAACCGCGTTACCACCAACTGAATCATCAGTTGCGGAGCTGTAAGTTGGGTTATTACCCGTGCTGCTTCCGTAAACGGCTTTTGGACCTGCCGAGTTAGAACCAAAACCACGCAGCGTAGTGAAACCACCCGCATAGTAGTTTTCATAGAATGGGAACAAGTTATCGTTACCATCTGTTTGACCATAACCATTACCATAGCCTAATCGGCCACGCATCAATAGAGTGAACTCATGCTTTTTGGTCAGCGGGATGTAATGTTTTACGTCGTATTGCGCTTTGAAGTACTTGGCATCAGAACCTGGTACCGTTATTTTAGCGAAAGCACGTTGGTGGTTACCCTCAGTTGGGAAGAAACCACGGTTAAGATTGTTACGTGTCCAAGAAATATTGATATCGAAATCATCAGTTAAGATATGTTCGTCACCATATTGGTCAATACTTCTCGCGAACTGCTCAACTTGAATATAGGTCGGAACGTTACCGATTTTGTTGTGCGTATAACCAAAACCAAATTCCAGACGATTCAGCTCATCCACAGGGAAACCCCATGTAAGGCTGGTACCATAACTTTGGTTGGTATAGTCGACGATACCCGCTTCAGATGCTTCGAATTCGTTATAGAAGATCTTACCGCCTAAACTCACACCATCAAGGTTCCAGTATGGGTCACGGTAGTCTAAGCTCACGTTCTTCTGGTAATCGTTCATCATGGCACTAACGCCAACACGGTTACCTGAACCGGCGAAGTTATCCTGTTGCAAACCAACTTGGAAACTAACACCAGACTCAGTACCGTAACCAACACCAAAGTTAATACTGCCCGAGTTCGCTTCTTTAACGTTGTAGACCAAATCAACTTGGTCGTCACTGCCTGGAACACGGACCGTTTGTACGTCCACAGTTTCGAAGTAACCTAAACGGTTCAGGCGACTCTTACCCGTATCTATTGATTTCGAGTTAAGCCAGCTACCTTCCATCTGACGCATTTCACGACGTAATACTTCATCTTTAGTCGAGTTGTTACCCGTAAAGCGAATATCTCGAACGTAAATACGACTGCCCGCTTCTACATTAATGACTAACGAAACTTCTTTCGTTTCATCATCAAATTCAGGGATAGTACGAACTTGCGGGTAGGCATAACCTGCTTCACCAAGAATTCGTTTAACGTTCTCTTCCAGTGAAGTCACCGAAGAACCGTTATAAGTATCGCCATCTTCAAAAGGAACTAATGCTTCAAAATCAGCTTCACGACCGATTAACTCACCACGAAACGCCACATCTTTAACTGTGTAAGCTTCGCCTTCATCAATACCAAGCGTGATGTAAACGCCTTTCTTGTCTGGAGAGATCGCTACTTGTGTTGAATCAACCTTAAACTTAAGGTAACCACGATCAAGGTAGTAAGATTTCAGTGCTTCAATATCGCCAGCCAATACTTGCTTCTGATACTTTTCATCCGCAAGGAAGTTCCACCACGCAACATCTACGTTTAGGTTAAAGCGGCTAAGCAGTTCAGCATCAGAGAAAACTTTGTTGCCGATAAAGTTGATTTGCTGAATCTTGGCGGATACGCCTTCAGTAAATACAAACTTAAGGTCAGAACGGTTACGCGGCAAAGGCGTAACAACGGCTTTTACTGTCGCGTTGTACTTACCAACACTGTAGTAAAAATCTTCAAGACCTTTCTCAATGTTGCTCAGCGTTGTACGGTCAAGAGCTTCACCTTCACGAACACCAGACGCATCTAGGTTTTGTTGAAGTTGTTCTTCTTTGATCGCTTTATTCCCTGAGAATGAGATGCTTGCGATAGTTGGACGCTCTTTAACTTGAACAACCAATACACCCTCATCGCGAAGTACTTTAACGTCCTCAAAGTTACCTGAAGCATATAATGCACGAATGATCTCAGATACATCGCCTTCATCCACTTCATCGCCAATACGCACTGGCATTTTCAGTAGAGCTGCACCTAGTGCAACACGCTGTAAACCTTCGATCTTGATATCTTGAACCACAAAGTTTTGTGCCCCGTTCGCAGCCACACTAGTGGCCAATAGACTTGCGAACAGAATTTGCTTAATCGCCATACTTATTCTAATTATTCCTTGCTACTACCAATGCCTGTAAGAAACCATTTACAGACGAGTAAAATCATTAAATATTGCCAGAGCCATCAAAGAGAAGAGGATTGCCCCTCCCACTCTATATCCAATCTCCTGAATTTTCTCAGGGACAGGTTTGCGAGTAACAGCTTCAATAGCGAAAAAGAGCAAATGTCCGCCATCAAGCATAGGCAGCGGAACCAAATTAATAATACCTAAGTTAACACTAATCAGAGCCAAAAAGCCTAAGAAGTAAACCAGACCGTAATCAGCGGTTGTACCTGCGCCTTTCGCTATTGAAATAGGGCCACTCAAGTTATTTAAGCCTACATCACCAACGATGAGCTTTTTAAGCATTGTCAGCGTCAAACCAATGATTTGACCTGTTTTATCAAATGCTTTTCCTACAGACTCAATTACACCAAATTGTAACTCAAAGCGATAGTCTTCTGGCCATTCTGCGACTTCTGGAGCAATACCCGCGTAGCCAATTGTAGAACCATCAGAAAGCTCTCGACTTTTTGGCGTCATCACCAAGGACTGTTCAAGACCATTTCGTAAGACGACTAGGTCTAATGATGTCTCCGGGTTTGCACGAATTAACTCAACAACCGACAGCCACTGTTCAATGGACTGACCATTAATCTCAATAATTTTATCGCCAGCTTCTAGCCCTGCAGAGTATGCAGCACCGTCGTCAATCACTTGAGCAAGCACTGTCGATATCTCTGGAGAGTAAGGCCTAAAACCAAGCGTTGTCATTGCAGATTCAGTTTCTGGATTAAACGACCAGTCTGAAATATCCAATGTCATTTTTTGTTCAAAGCCGATATCGTCTTGAGAAGAAACCGTTACTGTCATGGATTGGTCACCAATATGGGATATCAAACCCATATTAACGGATTCCCAATCTGCGGTTTTGATTCCTGAAACAGATTTAAGTTCCATCCCACTTTCAATTCCGGCTTGTGCAGCAATAGATTGCGGAGTGACTTCACCAATAACGGGTTTGACCGCCGGTACACCAATCAAAAACACCAACCAATATGCAAAGACGGCAAAGATAAAGTTAAATGCTGGGCCAGCACCTACAATCGCCGTTCGTTTCCACAACGGCTTCTTGTCAAAAGCATATTGTTGCTGTTCTTCAGTGATATCGTCAACACGACCATCGAGCATTTTAACGTAGCCGCCCAGTGGAATCATTGACAGACTATATTCCGTGCCATCACGACCAATTTTGCTCCAGATTGATTTACCAAAACCAATCGAGAATTTTTCAACTTTCACACCACAACGACGAGCAACCCAGAAGTGTCCAAACTCATGAACAGCGACCAGAATGCCAAGCGCTACGATAAAAGATGCGAAGTTCCACAGGATTCCACTCATGTTAGCTGCTCTTTAATAAATTGAATGGCTATTTGACGTGACATATTATCTAGCTCGAGAAGGCTTTCCAAGCTATCTAGGCCCTCAGAGTTATGTTGTTCACATACTTTGCTCATAACATGTTCGTTAATGACAGCAATATCGGTAAACTTCACTCGATTGTTCAAGAAAGCATCGACTGCAATTTCGTTTGCAGCGTTAATTGCAGTGGTTGCATGCTGACCTAGGTAGCATGCTTCAATCGCTAATCTTAAACATGGGTAACGGCTAAAGTCTGGTTCCAAAAAGGTAAGTTCACCTACTTTAGTGAAATCCAGAGGCTTAACACCCGCTTCAATACGCTCAGGGTAAGACATGGTCAGCGCAATTGGCGTCGCCATATCAGGCTCGCCCATTTGAGCAAGCACGGAGCCATCCTTGTACTGCACCATTGAATGAATAACAGATTGAGGATGAATAATGACTTTTAACTGTTCTTCAGAAGCATTGAACAACCATTTCGCTTCAATATACTCTAGGCCTTTATTCATCATTGTTGCTGAGTCGACCGAGATTTTAGGACCCATAGACCAATTAGGATGAGCAATGGCACGCTCAGGGGTCACTGAATCGAGTTCTGCAACGTCGCTATAGCGAAAAGGACCGCCAGAGCCAGTCAAAAGAATATGGTTAATACCGTTAGCTTCAAGCTCACAACGGCCTAAATTAGTTTGTACGTTTTTAGGCAGGCATTGAAAGATAGCATTGTGTTCACTGTCAACAGGAAGTAGCTCAGCACCGTACTTTTCTACAGCATCAATAAACAACTGCCCAGACATCACCAAGGCTTCTTTGTTCGCAAGCAAAATACGCTTACCAGCCTTAACCGCTGACATCGTTGGAAGTAAACCGGCAGCACCAACAATAGCAGCCATTACCGTATCAACTTCTTTTAGAGAAGCGACCTGACACATACCTTCAGAACCTGAAAGCACCTGAATTTCTGGGTAATTAACTGACAACACTTCAGCCAGTTGGGACGCCGCATCTGGGCATGCCATAGCAACATAATTCGGTCGCCACTTTTCAACTAACGCCAGCATCTTTTCAACATTTGAACCCGCAGCCAGTGCAAAGACTGAATATAAAGCTGGGTTTTGCTCAACGACTTTTAGTGTACTTGCACCAATTGAGCCGGTAGCGCCAAGGATAGTTAGATTTCGCATCACATATGACCGTAGAAATGTAATAAAGGGCAGAATCACTGCCCTTTTTATTAGAATGCTAAATAAAGCAGAGCAAAGACAGGGAATGCAGCCGTTAAGCTATCTATTCTATCAAGTATACCACCATGACCAGGAATCAGATTACTACTGTCTTTCACCCCAGAAACACGCTTAAACATGCTTTCAACAAGGTCTCCAAGAACAGAGATAACGACGGTCACAAGAGTAATAACAATCATGTGAAGAGGACTTGTAAATTGGATATCAAACAAGTCAGCAAAGATCCAAGCCACGATCACCGCAGTAATAATTCCACCAATGAGACCTTCAATCGTCTTATTGGGGCTTACCGCTGGCGCCATTTTACGCTTACCAAAGATCTTACCTGAGAAATATGCACCGCTATCTGCAGCCCACACTAGCAAGCAAACAAACATTACGAGCTTTGCACCATGGTAAGGATCAGCATCGATACCATTAGCACGCAGAATAACGACACTCCAAAAGAATGGTAACAGAGTCAGAACGCCAAATGCGTGACGAAGAATAGAAGAGTCTTTCCATGCAGGCATCGACTTAGGATAAGTCACAGCCATACCACTCGCGATAACCCACCAAATTGAACCGATGCTCAGAATGGCATAGTGAACGCTAGATAGGTTATTAAGACTAAATGCATCAAAAGGGATAACAGCAAAGCTTGCAGCACTGACCACAACCGTTGGAATCAATGCCAAATAACGCGATTTACTTTCAATAAACTGAGTCCACTCCCAAAAACCAAGCAGAGTGATTACCGCCAATGAAAGAATAAACGTGGGAAGTGATAACTCAAAAATACCTAGAATAACTAGGGGAGCCAAAATCAACGCCGTAATAATTCGTTGTTTCAAACCAAGAAATCCTTATTAACTGTCCATCAGAGCTTTAATTTGCTCACCGGTGCATCCAAAACGACGCTCACGATTTACAAACCAAGTCACAGCTTCTACTAAGCTGTCTTCATTAAAGTCTGGCCAGAATTGTTCAGTGAAATACATTTCGGCGTAAGCCAACTGCCAAAGCATAAAGTTACTAATGCGACACTCACCACTAGTGCGGATCAATAGGTCGACTTCAGGGATATCTGCCATAGTCAGGTGTTGTGTAATCATAGCTTCATCAATGTCTTCTACATTAATATCACCAGACTTTACCTGTTGAGCAATCGAAGTCATAGCTTGCTGAATATCCCACTTGCCGCCGTAGTTAGCCGCAATATTAATAACCATACCGGTATTGGTGCGAGTTAAAGCTTCCGCTTCTTCTATCTTCTTTTGTAGTCGATCATTAAAACGACTTTTGTCACCAATAACACGAAGCTGTAGATTATTTTTATGAAGTTTTTTTACTTCACTCGAAAGGACTGAAATAAACAGTTCCATCAAGATACCGACTTCTTCTTCAGGACGACGCCAGTTCTCACTACTAAACGCAAAAAGTGTCACGGCTTTAATGCCAAGTCTGGCTGCAGAAGAGATGGTTTTTCGGACGGCTTGAACACCGTTTTTATGGCCAAATACGCGAGGCTTGCCCTGAGCTTTTGCCCAGCGACCATTACCATCCATAATGATAGCAATGTGTTTAGGAAGAGAGTCTGTGAACGCTTGAGAATTATGCATAAAAGAGTGAATCAAATTCTAATAGTCGAACAGAGTAGCATAAAAAAACGCTGAACAGTGAGTACAGCGTTTTTCCGGAAAGAAAAGAATATGGAAAATTAAACTTCCATCAACTCTTTTTCTTTAACTGCTAAAACTTCATCTACGTTCTTAACCGCAGTGTCAGTCAGCTTTTGAATTTCATCTTGTGCTTTACGATCTTCGTCTTCTGAGATTTCTTTATCTTTAAGAAGCGCTTTTAGATCGCCATTCGCGTCACGACGGATGTTACGGATAGCAACACGGCCACCTTCAGCTTCGCCACGAACGATTTTAACTAGGTCTTTACGACGCTCTTCCGTTAGCGGCGGAAGTGGAACGCGGATAACCGTACCAGCAGACATTGGGTTTAGACCTAGGTCAGACGTCATGATTGCTTTTTCAACTAGAGGAGTCAGTGTTTTATCAAACACTGTAATTGCTAGTGTACGCGCGTCTTCAGCGATAACGTTAGCTACTTGAGTCAAAGGCGTTGGCGCACCGTAGTACTCAACAGTAAGACCAGAAAGTAGGCTCGGGTGAGCACGGCCTGTACGAATTTTTTGTAGGCTGTTTTTTAGTGCATCAACACTTTTTACCATGCGCTCTTGAGCGTCTTTTTTGATTTCGTTAATCACAATTTCACCTTGATTATGTTCTTTCTTCAAGAAAGCTTTTTATTTGGAGTGATAAGGATAAGCTTACCAAAGCACGAAGCCTCAGTAAGCCCGAAAAATTAGTCAGCGTCGCTGATTAATGTACCTTCAGTTTCACCCATAACCACGCGACGCAATGCGCCTGGCTTATTCATGTTAAATACGCGGATTGGCATTTTGTGATCACGTGCTAGCGTAAATGCAGCCAAGTCCATTACTTTCAATTCTTTCTCAAGAATTGTGTTGTAAGACAAAGTATCATACAGCTCTGCGTCTGGGTTTGCTACTGGGTCTGCAGTAAATACACCATCTACTTTTGTCGCTTTTAGAACTACGTCAGCTTCGATTTCGATACCACGTAGACATGCAGCAGAATCCGTTGTAAAGAATGGGTTACCAGTACCAGCAGAGAAGATCACAACGCGACCTTGACGTAGTTGGCTGATTGCATCTGCCCAGTTGTAGTCGTCACACACACCTTTAAGAGGAATTGCTGACATTACACGTGCGTTTACGTAAGCACGGTGTAGAGCGTCACGCATTGCAAGGCCATTCATTACCGTTGCAAGCATACCCATATGGTCACCAACAACGCGGTTCATGCCTGCTTCAGCAAGACCTGCACCGCGGAAAAGGTTACCGCCACCGATAACAACACCTACTTGAACACCTAGTTCAACCAATTCTTTTACTTCTTGAGCCATACGATCAAGGACCGTCGCGTCAATACCAAAACCTTCTTCGCCTTGTAGTGCTTCGCCGCTAAGTTTTAACAGAATACGTTGATACGCCGGTTTAGGGTTCGTAGTCATGGAGTTTACCTTCCAAAGAGTTGATGATTAACAGTCATGGATAAAAACTGATTAGTTCAGTTCGCATTCATAACAGCTAAAGCCAAAAATAATTCACTATTCATAAAAAGACCGCAGCATTTGCCACGGTCTTTTTTCAATCAATACGCTAAGGATTAACCTTGTTGTACCGCTGCAACTTCGTCTGCGAAGCTCATTTCAGCAGCTTTCTCGATACCTTCACCAACTTCTAAACGAACGAAGGTAGTAACTGATGCGCCTTTTTCTTTAAGAATGTCAGCAACAGTTTTCTTAGGTTCCATGATGAAAGCTTGACCAGTAAGAGATACTTCGCCCGTGAATTTCTTCATACGGCCGATAACCATTTTCTCAGCGATCTCTTGAGGCTTGCCTTCGTTCATAGCGATTTCAACTTGAACAGCTTTTTCTTTTTCTACTACGTCAGCAGGTACGTCAGATGGGTTAACGTACTCAGGCTTAGAAGCAGCAACGTGCATAGCGATGTGCTTAAGCGTTTCAGCTTCGCCTTCACCAGCAACAACAACACCGATTTTCTCGCCGTGACGGTAAGAAGCAAGTGCAACACCTTCGATTAGCTCAACGCGACGGATGCTGATGTTTTCACCGATTTTAGTTACTAGCGCAATACGTGCGTCTTCAAACTTAGCTTGAAGTGCAACGATATCTAAACGCTCTGCTAGAGCAGCTTCAGCAACTTCGTTAGCGAATGCAAGGAAACCTGCATCTTTAGCTACGAAATCAGTTTGGCAGTTAACTTCAAGAAGAGCAGCAACGCCAGCGTCTTCTTTAATAACGATTGTGCCTTCTGCAGCAACGTTACCAGCTTTTTTAGCTGCTTTCGCTGCGCCAGATTTACGCATATTTTCAATTGCTAGCTCGATGTCGCCTTCAGCAGCAACAAGCGCTTTTTTACATTCCATCATGCCCGCAGCTGTGCGTTCACGAAGTTCTTTAACTAGAGCTGCAGTTACAGTTGCCATTCTCTATTCCTCAGTTAATTCTAAAAAAGATAAAAAACAGGGGCCTCATTAAATGGCCCCTGATATTGACTGTATTTAGCTTGCTTCAAATATCAATATGACACCTGAATATGAACTAAATATGGCTCAGAGCCGCTATTATTCAGCTTCTACGAAACCGTCTTTTTCAGCAGCAGCAGCGATAACAACGTCTTTGTTACGGCCTTCTTTAACCGCGTCAGCAGCAGCGTTAAGGTAAAGCTGTACTGCACGGATTGCATCGTCATTACCAGGAATGATGAAGTCAATGCCGTCTGGGTTAGAGTTAGTATCAACTACAGCGTAAACTGGGATACCTAGGTTGTTAGCTTCTTTAACTGCGATGTGTTCGTGATCAGCATCGATTACGAATAGAGCGTCAGGTAGGCCGCCCATGTTCTTGATACCACCAAGAGATTTCTCTAGCTTCTCCATTTCGCGAGTACGCATTAGAGCTTCTTTCTTAGTAAGCTTGTCGAAAGTACCGTCTTGAGCTTGCGCTTCAAGTTCTTTCAGACGCTTGATAGACTGACGAACAGTTTTGTAGTTCGTTAGCATACCGCCTAACCAGCGGTTGTTAACGTAGAACTGGTTGCTGTTGATAGCAGCTTCTTTAACAGCTTCAGATGCAGCACGCTTAGTACCAACAAAAAGAACTTTACCTTTCTTCTCGCCAACTTTAGCAATTTCAGCTAGAGCTTCGTTGAACATTGGTACAGTTTTTTCTAAGTTGATGATATGAACTTTGCTACGAGCACCAAAGATGAATGGCTTCATTTTTGGGTTCCAGTAACGAGTTTGGTGACCGAAGTGAACACCAGCTTTAAGCATATCGCGCATTGATACAGTTGCCATTTTAAAATCCTCTATGGGGTTAGGCCTCCACACTCCCCATGAATCCGACCCCTAACAACTAACCACTTTTCAGCCGTTATCTGTGTTGTTGAGGCACCCCGGAACATGTGTCGGAATGTGTGTGATTTAAAGAAATAAGTTAGTAGACACAAAGCTTGTTTCGCCAAATGGAGAAAACAGTCCTGATGTCCGGCGCGCTTTATACCATATTTTGTCTATCTATGGCTAGAAAAAAATCTACAAATGGCGACTGCTATACTGATCCCTAGCGGTGAATTTTCTCTATAAAATAGTGTCCTATTCAAATCGCGTCTGCGTCATTAAACCGAACATTATCTACTCAGATTGAGCAGTATCCACCAACATTGTACGGACATGGGAATGTTGCGCTAAAATGCTGCACTGATAGAATAGCCCCAATATGCACACTTAGGTGCTACCAAATTAAGAGATATGCAATGGCTGTAAAAATTAAAACTGCTGAAGAAATTGAAAAAATGCGCGTTGCCGGCAAGCTGGCTTCTGAAATTCTAGAGATGATTGAACCTCACATCCAAGTAGGTACAACGACAGAAGAACTGAACAAAATCTGTCACGAGTACGCTCTAGAAAGAGGCGCATATTCAGCACCACTTGATTACCACGGTTTCCCTAAGTCAATCTGTACGTCTATCAACCACATCGTGTGTCATGGTATTCCAGCATCACAAGATGAGACTGGCAGCACAGGTCAATTCAAACCTGCAGTACTAAAAGACGGCGACATTCTGAATGTTGATATCACTGTGATTGTTCCTGATGACGAAAACGCAGACCTAAGCGTTCGCCCACAAGGTTACCACGGTGACACTTCTAAGATGTTCCTTGTTGGTGAAGTTTCACCTGCAAACAAGCGTCTATGTATGGTTGCTCAAGAAGCACTTTACGAAGGTATGCGTCAAGTTAAGCCTGGGGTTCAACTTGGTCAGATCGGTACTGCTATCGAGAAGTACATCAAGACAAACAACAAGAACAACCCACGCGCTAAGTTCTCGATTGTAAAAGATTACTGTGGCCACGGCATTGGTTCTGAGTTCCACGAAGATCCACAAGTCGTACACTACAAGAACAACGACCGCACAGTGCTAAAATCGGGAATGTGTTTCACTATTGAGCCAATGATCAACGCTGGTAAGTTTGGCTGTCGTCTAGATGACGAAGATAGCTGGACAGTATACACAGCAGACAGCAAGAACTCTGCACAATGGGAACACACATTGGTTGTTACCGATACTGGTTGTGAAGTACTAACCCTGCGCAGCGATGATACTATTCCACGTATCATGAAGAACGCTTAGTTCATCAAACTGAACGCATCAGCCTTTTAAAAATATCCTCGCATTGTCGAGGATATTTTTTTATCTGCTCAATTTCGATTTTCCATCAGCATCTGTTAAATTGTTTACTATTCTCATTTGCTTGCACGGATAGCAGACTATGCCTTATCAATGCCCTCTTACGTTCAATGACGAACAAATTGAAATCTGCGAATTAAAAAATCAGCTCGAAATCTTCACGCAGTATCAAAAAAGTGAATTTCTGAATCATCACCCAGTTACCGACCTGGTACTGCTGCGGTCCGAATACATGGACTTACTTCTCAATCGATTATGGGAGCACTTAGGATTCAACAAACTGCCTCATATTGCCCTTGTCGCGGTAGGTGGTTATGGTCGAGGTGAGCTTCATCCTCTATCTGACATTGATATTTTAATCGTCTCGCAAAAAACACTACCACCAGCACTAGGCGAAAAGGTCAGTCAATTCATTACCCTACTCTGGGACTTGAAACTCGAAGTTGGTCACGCCGTGCGTACCATTGCAGAGTGTCTTGATATCGGCACCGATGATTTAACCGTTGCCACTAACCTGCAAGAGTCACGCTTATTGTGTGGCAGCGAAGACACCTTTCAAGAACTTAAGCTAAAAATCCATTCTGATTCATTTTGGCCAAGTGAGACCTTCTACAAAGCTAAGATTCAAGAACAAAGAGAGCGTCATGCTCGCTACCACGACACCACTTACAATCTAGAACCTGATATCAAATCAACCCCTGGCGGCTTACGAGACATCCACACGTTAAGCTGGGTAGCACGTCGACACTTCGGTGCGACATCTTTACTAGAGATGAGTAAGTACGGCTTTCTTACCGATGCCGAGTATCGTGAGTTAGTTGAATGCCAAGATTTCCTATGGCGTGTTCGCTTTGCATTGCATATTGAACTGCGCCGTTACGACAACCGTTTAACGTTCGCACACCAAGCTCAAGTCGCCGAACATCTAGGTTATACCGGTGAAGGAAACCGTGGCGTTGAAATGATGATGAAGGAATTCTACCGAACACTTCGTCGCGTAGCAGAGCTCAATAAGATGCTGCTTAAGTTGTTTGATCAAGCGATCATCAATGGCGGTGAGACGCAAGAAGCGGAAATTCTCGATAACGACTTCCAGCGTCGAGGTTCACTGATCGAAGCCCGTAAGCCCGCCCTATTCCAAGCTCGTCCGGAAACAATTCTCGATATGTTTATCCATATCGCTAACGACTCTTCCATCGAAGGGGTCAGCCCACCAACCTTGCGACAACTGCGTACGGCACGTCGCCGATTAAACCGCTTCCTGCATACCATCCCTGAAGCACGTGACAAATTCATGGCACTGGTTCGCCACCCGAATGCTCTGCACAAAGCCTTTAGCTTGATGCACAAGTTAGGCGTGCTATCAGCGTATTTGCCGCAGTGGAGCCAAATTGTTGGTCAGATGCAATTTGACCTTTTCCACGCTTACACCGTTGATGAGCACAGTATTCGTCTTCTCAAGCATATTAACCGTTTCGGCCAAATAGAAAACCACGACAAACACCCTATTTGTTGTGAAGTGTATCCACGCGTTCAGAAGAAAGAATTACTGATTCTTGCGGCTATCTTTCATGACATCGGTAAAGGCCGTGGTGGAGACCACTCAGAAATTGGCGCCGTCGAGGCTTACTCTTTCTGTATTGAGCATGGATTATCGAAACCAGAAGCCAAACAAGTATCATGGTTGGTACAAAATCACCTGTTAATGTCTGTTACCGCTCAGCGCCGTGATATCCATGACCCAGAAGTGATCACCGAATTCGCCAAGAAAGTTCGCGATGAAGAGTCGTTGGAGCTGCTCGTTTGCCTAACCGTTGCAGACATTTGTGCAACCAACCCTGAACTATGGAACAGCTGGAAGCGCACTTTGTTGGCTGAATTGTTTCATTCAACACAAAGAGCACTGCGCCGTGGTTTAGAAAACCCGGTCGATGTAAGAGACCGTATTCGCCACAACCAACAAATGGCCTCAGCATTGCTACGTAAAGAAGGCTTCACTGCGCGTGAAATTGAAGTGCTTTGGCAGCGTTTCAAAGCTGACTACTTCTTACGTCATACACACAAGCAAATTGCTTGGCATTGTGAACATCTGCTTCGCTTAGAAGACCCAAGCCAACCTTTAGTACTGATCAGTAAGAAAGCCACTCGTGGCGGTACTGAAGTCTTTGTTTACTGTAAAGACCAAGCCGCACTGTTCGCGACTGTGGTTGCCGAACTCGATCGACGTAACTTTAACGTTCATGATGCGCAGGTGATGGTCAGTAAAGACGGACATGTTTTGGATACTTTTATTGTTCTAGACCAACATGGTAAAGCGATTGATGAAGCAAGGCATAAAGCCGTCGCCAAACACCTGACCCATGTTCTAGCCGATGGTCGCCCAACTAAGATCAAAACACGTCGCACACCTCGTAACTTACAGCATTTCAAAGTGAAGACTTTGGTTGAATTTCTACCAACCAAGAGTAAAAAACGCACCTTGATGGAGTTAAGAGCGCTCGACACACCGGGGCTGCTGGCTCAAGTAGGTGCGACCTTTGCTGAATTGGACATTAATTTACATGGTGCGAAAATCACCACCATAGGTGAACGTGCAGAAGATTTATTTATTCTAACCAGTGAAGCTGGAGGAAGGCTTTCAGAGGAACAGGAACAAGCGTTAAGAGAAAGGTTAACTGAGCATGTTTCTGAACTCGCGCCCTAGAAAAAGGATTTGGCGATAGAAATCAATTTAGATCAGGGAAATACATTCAGATCTAGAAAATAAGTTTGACCTTATATAACAGGTTTAATAGCCGAGTAAGTGTGGGTAAAGATAGAGAGCGATCTTGCCCACAACTTACAATCAATTCCCATATATCAACTATCTAGCTCGTCATTAGGCTGCTACATTGATTAAGTCAATTACATAAAAGTATTACATTCATAAACTAGAGGTCGCTTATGTATCCAAACCTCACTGGCTTAGGTATCCACGAACCTAAACAGATTGAACGTTACTCCCTTCGCCAAGAAGCACATAAAGATATTCTCAAGATTTACTTTCGTAAACAGAAAGGCGAATTGTTCGCGAAAAGCGTCAAGTTCAAGTACCCACGACAAGTGAAAAGTGTGCTTGTTAGTGGTGGCAATAATCAATACAAAGAAGTGACTGAGATAAACCGCAACCTCACTCTTGTGATTGATGAGCTAAATAAGATTACCAAACCTACGCCAACCACTGAGGTGGATGTGAAGCAGAAGATCCTCACCGACTTGCGCCACTTAGAGAAAGTGGTTTCGAGCAAGATCTCCGAGATCGAAGCGGATCTAGCAAAGCTGAAATGATCCTGCGATAAACGAAATCGCTATTAAATTCTAGCTATTTCATTCAAATTGCACAGAAATCAAAAAAGGGCTGATATCACTATCAGCCCTTTTTTTTTGTTCTACTTTCTATTTTGATCTCTTACTTGAAACAGCGAAATTCAGCATTAAGTAAATCTATATTCCACTCAAAGGTTTCAAATAATCTTAACCACGTTTCATCTAGGTTAGCCTTCATCACTAACTCTTTTTTTGTAAAAGGGTGGATGAAGCGCAACTCAGAGGCGTGCAATAACAGACGGTGCGAGTCTAAATCATCACGGAACAGTCGATTGTGTTTGCCGTCACCATGTGAAGTATCACCAACGATAGGGTGTCTTAGGTGTGCCATATGGCGACGTAATTGATGTTTTCGCCCTGTCTTTGGCATCATCTCAACCAAACAGTAGCGACTGGTAGGAAAACGGCCTGTTGAGTATGGCACTTCAACTTTTGCTAGCGGCTCGTAAACGGTTACCGCTTCTTGTGGTTCTTTATCTTCTTTTGCAAATTTGTCTGCAATCTTATCTAGCTCTACCTTGAGTGCGTAATCTAAAGTGTCACCCTCTTCTATCCAGCCACGAACAATCGCATGATATGTTTTTTGCATCTCATGGTTCGCGAACATCGGCATCACCTGTGAAGCAACCTCGCTCGACAACGCAAACACCAACACACCGGATGTTGGGCGATCTAAACGGTGCAGTGGAAATACGTGCTGACCAATTTGGTCACGCAGTGTTTGCATCACAAATTGTGTCTCATGTTTATCCAACCATGAGCGATGGACCAACATGCCCGCAGGCTTGTTCACTGCGACAAAATACTCATCTTGATAAATGATCTCTAGCATTACGCACATACCTCATCAATGCTCTGAATTGTCACTAGCAATTCGGCTTTGTCTGCCTCATTTTTCCACACTTCACTAAAATAAGGATAGATAGCAAAACCTTTTGGTAAATTCATTTGCGCATCCATCATTGCGTTGATCTTAACGATAAAGATCCACTGCAACCACTCTTCAGGTGGTAACAAATCAATAGCAAAAGGTTCAACGCTCGCCAACGCTTCTTCCGATGGAGGAGAACTGCTCCATAAAGAACACTGGCGCATTTGTCGTTCTAATTGTTGAAGTAAAAGAGGTAACTTTGTGGCAACTGTCATTTTTCACCAAGTTATTTATCTAGTGACCTTGAAATTGGGGCATAGAGTACCATCTATTGAGGAAAGAAAGTTAGGAGCTTATTACTATGGAAACGATTCACACGCTCACTCAGTTGCTGAAAAATAGCGCTTGCCAATACGATATCTACGACCTCGGTCGCCGTATCCAGAAAATCGACAACACCCTATTCTCTGATGTTGAGCAAGGGAAACAGCCATACCCATTCCCACTGCAGAAACAGGCTCACTTAGCGATTAGCTACTGGAATGAACACAAGCAGCCGTGGATTTGGTTCCTAAAATTCAAACTCGATGAAAGAGGCCTATTACATCAGGGTGATGTTGGTAATTTCTTAAAGTTTGTTATCGAAGCAATGGGCACTCGTTTGAACGGCGAGATCAGCGAAGAGCAACAACAAAAGCTGTCAAACAACCCATACACTTTCAAGCCTTCAGAAGACAAAATGGCAGTATTCCATAGCCAGGTAAGAGCAGGATTAGACCTTACGACCAGCCAATACTATGAACACGCTCAACATTACTTCACGGGTGAGCTAGATTGGAACAACTGGAAAACCGTTGGTCTTCAAGGCATCACAGATATGTGCGCTCGCTTAAGCCACAAACAAAACGGTGTAGCGATTCGCAAAGCACTTCATAAGCTGCCATCAGAACCTCTTTACGCAACGTTATGCGCGCTTGAGCATACGCAAATCAATGACAAGCTCGCTCAGCAATTACAAGAAATGGCAGAGAATGAAATCACAAGTAAAGAGCCAGATCTGTTCTTACTTTCAGCATTGATACGTGCCCTTTCTGGCGCAAAGCAAAGTACAACGAATGCCGTGATTAACAAAATTTTGGCTAGTCCACGCTTAAGCCACCAAGAGGTGTTGATTGGTATAGCAGGCCGCAGTTGGAGCGCCTTACAAGATCCGGTCATTGCTGAGCAATTCTTGCTGCGTCTCGCACAAACAGGCAATCAAAACCTATTCAATCAATTATTTGCTGATTTAGTGATGATTCCAGCGTTAAGAATGGTATTTTTACCGCTATTGAACTCGAACCCATCACCAGAACTCGCCAACGCACTTGTTGAGTTACAACAAGCGGCAAAAGCTCAATAAGTTAATAGCTTAATAATCACGATTGAGATTAAGAGATAAAAAGGAAGTATCGATTAAATGATGGATAACTTATTGGCTATTTTGTTTTTGTGCTTCTTTTGCTTTTTATTTTGGCAACAGCGCAGGCAATCCGAACTAGCAAAAACGGCCATTGCGAGAAAATGTAAAGAGCTCGACTTGCAGTTATTAAATGTTGCCTTCAGTGGTCATAAGCTTAAGATGCGCCATGAGTTGACCACAATTTGGCGCTGGCACACGGTGTACCAATTTGAGTTTTCGGCTTTAGGAGACGACTGTTATAAAGGGCAACTGACAATGGTGGGGTTTCGCTCTATGCGCTTTGAGCTACAGCCTCATAGAATGTAACATCACAATAATTGGTATAACGATATTCATGATAGGGGCCAAACTGATCTTGTTTGGTCTCTTTAAATGCAAAGCCTAACTTTTCGAGTAACTTAATGGATGGGTTATGACCAACATTGACCGTCGCAATAACACTCGTTAAGTGCTTTTCAAAACAAGCCAAACCAAAAAATGGCTTCAACACCTCACTCGCTAGCCCTTGATGCCAATGTTCTTTATCCAGAATAAAACCCAGTTCATGTTTCTCACCTTCAGATGAAATAAACAGATGCCCAAGGTACTCCCGGGTTTGGTTATGGATAATAGCCCGACAAAAACCAACATTATCGTTCAATATGTCTTGAAATAAGTGTTTTGCAGAAGTGATCGAGTGCGGCCCATTCATTTCAGCACGATTAATGGGGCTGCAATTCAACTTGATAAAGTCATGTTCTAACTGCTCGGTATAAGGTACCAACAGCGTTCTTGAAGTTGCTATTGTCATAAAACACTCCTTGTGTTGACCATTAGCAGGAAAGCAGATGCAAGGCTTTTAGATAAAAATCTCTTAGATAAAAAGCGCCCAGGTAACAAAGTGCCTAGATAAAGAAAAGCCCCGACACCGAAGTGTCAGGGCTAGGGTCTTACTCGCAGCAGTCCGGCTACTAATTAATGCTCCATGCATCATCCATAATAGTGGCTGTAATCCTTCAGCTCTTTCCTTTACTTCGCCGTCCTAGCGGTGTCCCAATCATCCTGAAAGCTAACAATCCTAGTTAGCGCACATCACTTGTTCCGTGAGCGGTGTCCTTTACATCATCCTGATGCTAATCCAACCCTTTGTCCTAAAGGTGTCCATTGTCATTCCGTTGCAGCTAACTTCCTGTTAACTGTCTGTATCCCTACAATGTCCTTACGCTCCATGCTTGATCACTCAATCCTAAGTAACCAAATCTTCATCCTGAAGATAACCAAATCCTTGGTGCTTTCCTGTTCCGTGTCAGAATCCTTCCGACAAGGTTTAATTTACGCGATTTAAGATTTTGGACAATAGATTTGCATCACACTTTTAATTCAACCAAGTTGTTAATTAAATAAAACAACTAAAAATCAGAGCCTTAACCATATGCACATCAATCTCTCTAAAGATATATTCGTGTTATCTCACAACCTTTGTAAGAGATCTCTCACAAGCCATAGGCGCTTTTATGATTCGCTATCATTCACTCGAGCGAGTAAAATAGAAAAAGACTAAAAATGGAGGTCAGCATGCTCACTAAAGATGTGTCTGAAGAGTTAAAATCGGTGCTTGAAGGACTACAAGCACAAGGGAAAGAGCCGACAGTTGCTTTAGTTAAGGCTCGCATGAGTACATCCGTTCCTATGCCCGCTTTAATCACAACCATCAAGAGCTGGAAAACAGCCAATCGCGTCCCTAAAGTGGAAGTTGCGACACAAGAAGCGCCAGCACTCGATCGTGTTAGCCAACTAGAAAAGCAAATTCTCGAACTTACCGCTCGCGTTGCCACGCTTGAAGCCAAATTAACTGAACAATAAGTTAACGGCGCAATAGGCTAACTGGTCAATAAGGCAACAGAGCAATAAATTTACAGATAATAAGCCAACAGAGAAATAGAACACTATGAAGATATGGGTTGATGCGGACGCTTGTCCCAAGGTTATCCGTGAAACAATTGTACGCGCAGCTGAGCGCACGGGTGTGGAATGCACCTTTGTCGCAAACCATTTGGTTCCCGTTCCCAAGCGCAACAACATACATTCAATTCAAGTGCCGAGTGGATTTGATATTGCAGATGATGAAATCGTAAAACGCACTGAACCGGGCGATCTGGTGATTACATCCGATATACCTCTGGCTGACGAAGTGATCACCAAAGGTGCGCTTGCTTTAAGCTCTCGCGGCGAGCTTTACACCAAAGAGACCATCAAAGCGCGTCTCAACATTCGTGACTTTATGGATACCATGCGTTCAAGTGGCATTCAAACTGGCGGACCAAGCACCCTTTCTCAAACCGACCGTCGTGAGTTCGCAAACCACCTCGATCGCCTGCTAGCTAAACGCTAAACGCAGTCTTTCTAATGACGACAGCTTTAGAAGTCGTCACTTAGTCAATACAGCCCCGATGAAATTTTAATCGACCTACTCCGTTCTTGATATTTATTACAATAACGGAGTATTGCTTATGATTCGTCGAATCGCCCTCTCGCTATCCATTGTTTTTGGCAGCACCCAACTTTCTTTTGCTGATGAAGGCTTTGCTGATCAAGAGTACGGAATCATCGGAGGCAGCATCACCTATGGTGAAAGTGTTTTCTCGACTAAAAGTGCCCCTCAATTTGGCGCGACACCAAACCTATTCTACTCAGGTCCAAAAGGTTTCATCGATGGCAGCCTAGCCAATTGGCAGCTGTTACCCTATGTTGGGCTATCTGGAAACTGGCGCTTTGCTGAAGTATCAGACACCGTTGTTGACCTACCTAACGGCATTCAAGACCGAGATGGTAATGGAGAGCTGGGGATAACTTTAGGCACGGTAGGGGCACGCCTCACCTACTTACACGATGTGACTTCAGAACATGACGGCTACGAAGTTCAGCTTCACTTAGGCAGAACATTAGAAACCTGGACGCAACCATTCACCATTACGCCCTACCTAGAAGTCGATTATCGTGATAAGAAACTGTCCAATCACCTGTATGGTATTTCTAACACCGAATCTTCTGCCTCAGGGTTAAACCAGTTTGATGCGGGATCGACGCTTGTTTATCAAGCAGGGTTAATCGGGCTTTATGAGTTCACGCCAACCTGGATTGGTATCGCACGCGCAGACTTAATTCATCACGACAGCGACAGCGCATTAATACAACAAGATTTGGGCTGGTCATTGGAGTTTGGCGTCACCTATCGGTTTGCAGGATTGTAAATTTACTGGCTCATACAAAAAGAGCCTGCATCAATGCAGGCTCTTGGGTATATCATCTTTTATTCAGTTAATAAGCGAATCAAAATGTTCGCCCATCACTGTTAACTAAGGCGTGTAGAAAGTTGCAGCACCTGGACCTACTGGTAGACCAAATACGAATACCCATAAGTAGAACAAGATACTCCAACCGAACATGAATACCATTGAGTAAGGCAGCATTGTCGCAATCAGTGTACCAATACCTAGGTTCTTCATGTAACGAGTCGCTACTGCAAGGATAAGACCGAAATAGCTCATCATTGGTGTAATGATGTTCGTTGTTGAATCACCGATACGGTAAGCCGCTTGAATCGTTTCTGGTGCATAGCCTACTAGCATAAGCATTGGAACGAAGATTGGCGCTGTTACTGCCCACTGTGCAGACGCTGAACCGATCATCAGGTTAATGAAGCCACACATTAAGATAAATGCGAAGAACAACATTGGACCCGTTAAGCCAATATCTTGTAAGAAGCTAGCGCCACCTACAGCAACGACTTGACCAAAGTTCGTCCACTTAAAGAAAGCAACAAACTGTGCAGCAAAGAAGACAAGAACAATGTACATGCCCATTGAAGACATAGACGTCGCCATTGCATTAATCACATCACGGTCATTCTTCATTGAACCGGTAACTTTACCGTAAACAAAACCAGGAATAGCAAAGAATACAAAGATAAACGCGACGATACTTTTCAGGAATGGAGAGCCTGAAATCGTGCCCGCCTCTGAACGCAGAACACCGTCAGCAGGAACAACAGTCCAAGCTAAAAGCGCACTGACGATTAATACTGCAACACCCGCAAACTTAAGGCCTTTCTTCTCAGTATCATTGAGCTTACCCATTGAGTCATTTGAAAGGTCTTCAGACGCGTCTTCGTCGTTGTATTTACCCAGCTTAGGTTCAACAATCTTCTCTGTTACAAATGCACCTGCAATCGAGATAAAGAAGGTCGAAACAAACATGAAGTACCAGTTTGATTCAGGACCAACAGAGTAAGATGGATCAAGCATTTGTGCTGCAGTTTCGGTAATACCCGAAAGCAGTGGATCAACCGTACCGATAAGTAGGTTGGCAGAATAACCACCAGAGACACCAGCAAATGCAGCCGCTAAACCTGCAAGAGGGTGACGACCTAAAGAATGGAAAAGCATCGCTGCAAGTGGGATAAGAACTACATAACCAAGCTCAGATGCAGTATTCGAAATAATACCTGCAAAGACGACAGTTACTGTCACCATGCGCTGAGATGCGCCCATTACCATGCCGCGCATTGCAGCAGATAAAAGACCAGAATGTTCAGCAATGGCTACACCTAGCATGGCAACAAGCACGGTGCCTAAAGGAGCAAAGCCAACAAAATTTGTAACGAGATTTGTAACGATAAGTTGTAGGCCTTCTGCATTAAGCAGGCTTACAACGTGGATCATACCATCAGCAGCACGACCACTAGCACCTTCGGGGCGAGGGTCCATTACAGACACTTCAAAGTAACCAGCAATACCTGAAGAAACTAGGATTGCGACACAGAAGATTGCAAAAAGAGTGATTGGGTGGGGTAAAAGGTTCCCCAAATATTCAACGCTGTCTAAAAAGCGTGTGAAAATAGGTTTCTTTGGTGCGTTGTTTTTTATTGAAGCAGATGAACTCATCTGTTCCCTCCTTGTGTAGTGATTCCTGTGCAATTGTGACAAAAATGTTCAAATTGCCAGCGAAGGGTACGCGACAAAATTATCAATTAGAAATTCAAAATGTTACAAGATGTGTAACAAACGACGACTTTCAACTCTATTTGAACAATTAATTAGCAAATAAATCTACATTAAATACAAAAACTAGATTTATAATTCACAATTACACATTCACTACAGATATAACTGATGATATAACTCATTGATTCATTTAAAAACAAAGCACAGCGTACTTTAAATAAGCACTCAATATTCAGCAAGGTTCCTCTCGAAGGAAAAGAAAAACAGACAAATGAATGAAGTTTGACTTTCCCCTCGTTTTTACACACGTGTCACATCATATTGACGGTTATTTTTGAACCGCTTTAAATCTTGGATTGGATTTACAGATCACATAGTGACGCCCTCTACGCTTAACTATCTGGCAATCAGGGTGACGGCTTTTCGCACTTTTAAGTGATTTAACAACTTTCATTATTTAGCTCCCTTACCTAATTGACCAAAGCGACGAGTGAAGTTAGCAACGCGTCCCTCTTTATGTAGCACTCTCTGTTTACCCGTATAGAAAGGATGCGATTTTGCAGACACTTCAATCGTGAAATAAGGGTAAGTATTGCCATCTTCCCATTCGATAGTACGTTCTGTTTTCAACGTTGAGCCAATCAAGAAGTATTCATCAACACTGGTGTCATGGAACACCACTGTGCGGTAGTCAGGGTGGATATTCGGTTTCATTGTATTTCCCTAAAGATTTAAATTGATACGTTATAACGTATCAAATGATAATTATTATCAAAAGAAAAACAAGCGATTTTATGATATTTTTCAGCCATAGATTGTAATCCGAGAACCTTCCCTCATGTACTCCATTGAACCTATTGGCTTTATAGAGTCTCCCTATAAAGAGAAGTTTGCAGTACCAAGGCAGCCTAGGTTGGTACCAACATCTAGCTCAAGAGTTAGGCTTGCTGACGCAGCAAACTGTCTTGAATCCGTTCGTGGTATTGAGCAATTTAGCCATGTGTGGCTGCTGTTTCTGTTCGATAAGAACCTTGAAGCAGGCTGGAAACCAACAGTAAGGCCACCTCGACTTGGCGGTAATGAACGCATTGGTGTCTTCGCATCGCGTGCCACTTTTAGGCCGAATGGAATAGGCATGTCTGCAGTTGAGCTCAAAGGTGTATCTCAAGAAAAGGGACAAACTTGGTTAGAGCTAGGCAGCGTTGATCTCGTCGACGGCACGCCTATTATCGATATCAAACCTTATATCCCCTACTCAGATTCAATTCCCGATGCACTAGGAGGGTTTGCCGCCGATGAACCTGAAGTGTTAGATGTGAACTTCTCGCAGCAAGCCCAAAGTAAGCTGTCTGGTCACCCACAGGCGCGCCATATCATTCAGGTGATCAAAGAAGTGCTAGGCCAAGATCCAAGGCCCGCTTATAAGAAAGGCAAGCCAGACAGCAAGGAATATGCGGTAAATTTGTTCGATCTTAACGTGAAATTCGTTGTTGAAACGCTTTTCATCAATGTTACCGACATTGAACGCTTTTGAGATCCCAAATAGGCTGATATTATATGCGGCTATATCAGATTTGCTGTCGTCACTCACTGCAGCAAATTTTCTTTTATCAATGATGAAACGGATACCATAGAATGCGTACCAGTAACTACCTTCTTTCTACTCTGAAAGAGACTCCAAACGACGCAGAAGTTATCAGCCACCAGCTGATGCTACGTGCAGGTATGATCCGTAAGCTAGCTTCAGGTTTATATACTTGGCTACCTACTGGTCTACGTGTACTGCGTAAAGTCGAAAATATCGTTCGCCAAGAGATCGATAATGCAGGTGCCGTTGAAATCTTGATGCCCGTAGTTCAACCGTTTGAGCTTTGGGAAGAGACTGGCCGTTCTGAAAAGATGGGTCCTGAGCTACTTCGTTTCACAGACCGTCACTCTCGTCCATTCGTTCTTAGCCCAACAGCAGAAGAAGTGGTAACGAGCCTAGTACGTAATGAGATCAGCTCTTACAAACAGCTACCTCTAAACCTGTACCAAATCCAGACTAAATTCCGTGATGAACGCCGCCCTCGTTTTGGCGTAATGCGTGCACGTGAATTCTCTATGATGGATGCGTACAGCTTTGATCTCGATAAAGAAGGCTTAGAAAAGTCTTACCAAGCGATGCACGATGCTTACTGTAAAGCATTTGACCGCATGGGCCTTGAGTACCGTCCAGTATTGGCAGACTCTGGCGCAATCGGCGGCAGCGGCTCTCAAGAGTTCCACGTTCTTGCTGAAAGCGGCGAAGACCTAATCGCATTCTCTTCTGAATCTGATTACGCAGCGAACATCGAGAAAGCAGAAGCACTAGCTCCTACTGAAGAAGTTGCAGCACCAACTCAAGAGATGGAACTGGTTGATACGCCAAACGCTAAAACAATCGCAGAACTTGTAGAGCAACACGGTCTAGCAATCGAGAAGACAGTTAAGACTCTATTCGTTAAAGCGTCTGATGAAGTAGATGCAGATATCATTGCACTGATCATCCGTGGTGATCACGAGCTTAACGAAGTGAAAGCAGAAAATCTTCCACAAGTTGCTTCTCCGCTAGAGATGGCTTCTGAAGAAGAGATCCGCGCACTTGTTGGTGCTGGTCCTGGTTCACTTGGCCCTGTTGGCCTAGAGCTGCCATTCATCGTTGACCGCTCTGTTGCTGTAATGAGCGACTTCGGCGCTGGCGCAAACGTAGACGGTAAGCACTACTTCGGTATTAACTGGGGTCGTGACGTTGAGCTTGCTCAAGTTGAAGACCTACGTAACGTTGTTGAAGGCGACCTTAGCCCATGTGGTCAAGGTACTATCCAGCTTAAACGTGGTATCGAAGTTGGTCACATCTTCCAACTAGGTAATACTTACTCTAAAGCAATGAACTGCAACGTGCTTGGTCCTGATGGTAAGAGCGTAATCCTAGAAATGGGTTGTTACGGTATCGGTGTTTCACGTGTTGTTGCATCAGCTATCGAGCAAAACCACGATAAATTTGGTATCACTTGGCCAGACGCACTAGCACCGTTCCAAGTTGCTATCGTACCAATGAACATGCACAAATCTGAGCGCGTTAAAGAAGCCGCTGAGAAGCTATACGCTGAATTAACAGCTATGGGTATCGAAGTACTATTTGATGACCGTAAAGAGCGTCCAGGTGTTATGTTTAAAGATATCGAGCTAGTGGGTATTCCTCACACTATCGTTATCGGTGATCGCAGCATGGACGAAGGTAACTTCGAATACAAAAACCGTCGTACTGGTGATAAAGAAGCTATCGCTATGGATACGGTTATCGAGCACCTTAAAGCTCAACTAGCTAAGTAATCCTATTGCTTGTGCTTTTGCAAGCTGATAGATAAACATTGAAAGGCTGCCATTAGGCGGCCTTTTTTGTGCCTGTCGTTTCTCTTCAAACTCCTATCTATTGATCAGTAGAGTAAATAACGTAAGTTAATCCCCGGTTCATCTTCAAGTCCGTATATTGGTTCTAACAACTCTTTAGACACGTTTACCATTGGAGGTATCGATGGACATCAAAAGCTTACTTAACCAAGCACTTAAATCAGATCTCGTTAAACAAGGAACTCAGAAGCTTGCACAAGGATCTTCGAACTTAAGTAGCCTTTCCAAAAGCAGTAAGGGTGATGGTAAGAGTAGCAACAAGAGCACACTCGGTGCTTTAGGCGCAGGTGCTGTTGGTGGCGGACTCCTGGGTGCGTTAATGGGCTCTAAGAAGACAAAAAAAATGGGTAAGAAAGCCGTTGGGATTGGTGGTGCAGCGGCACTGGGTGCTCTGGCTTATAAAGTTTATAACGACTACCAGTCTAAACAAGGACAAACACCCAACGCCGAACAAGCTCAATTTGATGAGAACGATTCAAACCACAGCGTTCTGATTCTAAGATCGATGATTGCCGCATCCAAAGCCGACGGCCATGTTGATGAAGAAGAGATGGCTAAGATAGAGCAAGCCGTCGAGAACATGGGCGCGGATTATCAGCTGACTAAATTGGTGTCTGAAGAATTGCACAAACCACTCGACCCAAGCGAGATCGCTCAGCTAGCAACGTCGCCTCAACAAGCGAGTGAAATCTACTTAGCCTCTTTGATTGTGGCAGATGAGCAGAACTTCATGGAAAAGGCCTATCTCAAAGAGTTGGCAAAGCAACTCAACCTTGCTAATGAAGTCACTTATCAACTTGAACAGCAAATATCCGGCTAACTCAATAAATACAAGCTAATCGATAAAGATCGGTCTAAGCAGTGAGCTAACCAAGTGATATATTGAACATCAACAAAATAAGATATTGAGCAAGGACAAACTAACCCTGAACTTAATCAGATCCACTTTGTTTTTGCTTATCTCTATGTGTATATTGAGATCAGTTATCATTTGGTTAGGTATAAAAATGAAAGTATACGATTGTTGTGATTTGGTGCGTGCACTGTATTCTCAAATTGGCAGTGGCGACCAAGGCTATATCCCTAAAGCGATCACCTGCGCGGTAAAAACATTGAATGACCTTGCTGCGGATGAGTCTCTTCCTAAAGAAGCAAGAGATAGTGCTGCATTTGCCGCAGCTAACCTACTGATCTCAGATTTCGAGGACTAATATGAACCTCGCTAATTTTGCAAAGATGGATCCAGTGATGTTGATGAGTATCGTCAACATGAAGCTGCGTGACGACTTCGGCGGTGATTTGGATCGAGTAGTCAACTTCTACGAAATCGACAAAGCAGCCTTGATCGCTAAACTTGCGTCTGCTGGTTTTGAGTTCCTTCCAGAAGCCAAACAGTTTCGATAGTCATTTAAAACAAACTTGATTTTGAAAGGCCAACCTCAGTGTTGGTCTTTTTTGTTTGAGGTACGTGATAGACCAAGACCAATAAACCTATTATAAATTATCTGTTTGCACCTATACTTTTATATCTTAGAGTGAACCAACGCTCCTTGAATCAAAGCGTGTTGTTGTATAGGCTACCCAGAACAGCATATAAAACTCATCACTAAGTTTGATGATATCGAAGGACTAACAATGAAAAGACTCGGACTATTAGCCATTATCGCAGCCGCACTCACCGCAGGTTGCTCTTCAAACTCTCAACAAGACAACTTTCGTGAAGCGTCTTTTGAGTTGTGTAATACTGAAGTCGATATCTACTCTGTAAGCCATGATGAGCGAATTCGTATCGTCTGTTCAGATGGTTCTAAATTCGCTTTGAACAGCGAAGAAACGCTAGAAGTAATGCGTGATATCAACATCGACTACTGTGATGGTGAAGGCTTAGGTAAGTTTAATGAAAGCCGCAGCTACTACTCGTTTAGATGTAAGTCAGGTACTTTACTGAGCATCAAAAAGTAAAACCGATACCAACAAACAGCAAAGGGTTGATGTGCAAACATCAGCCCTTTTTAGTACCTGCCTTTCTGTATTCTCAGATAACCCAACGCTCATACCGACAAATACAAAAAAGGCCCCTATACAGGAGCCCTTCAAATCGTATGTTTCAATCAAATAGATTTAGTTCAAGGAAAAGGCGCGGAGTTTTCAGCACCTTTCCCTAAAACAAAAAAGGACTCAATGAGCCCCTTTAAAAGTACTTTTCAAAGTAGTCGTTTGAAATTCTAGGAGAGCACGCGGAGCTTACGGGTGTAAGTGAGCATGCTCGACAACGAAGTTCAAATTACTACGAAGAAAAAATTAAGCGTAAACCGGTAGACGCTTACAGATCTCTAGTACTTTCGCTTTAGTTGCTTCGATAACAGACTCATCACCCATATTATCTAGGATGTCACACATCCAACCTGCTAGCTCTTTCGCATCGGCTTCTGAGAAACCACGACGAGTAATAGAAGGAGAACCGATACGGATACCTGAAGTAACGAACGGGCTACGTGGGTCGTTTGGTACTGAGTTCTTGTTAACTGTAATGTTAGCTGAACCAAGTGCTGCGTCTGCTTCTTTACCTGTGATGTCTTTGTCAATTAGGTCAACTAGGAACAGGTGGTTCTCTGTAGAACCTGAAACGATGTTGTAACCGCGAGCTAGGAATTCAGCAACCATTGCTTTTGCGTTAGCAACTACGCGTGCTTGGTATTCTTTAAACTCTGGCTCTAGAGCTTCTTTGAACGCTACTGCTTTACCAGCGATAACGTGCATTAGAGGACCACCTTGGCCGCCTGGGAATACTGCTGAGTTCAGCTTCTTGTATAGATCTTCGCCTTCGTTAGAAAGGATAAGACCACCACGAGGACCAGCAAGCGTTTTGTGCGTTGTTGTTGTAACAACGTGAGCGTGTGGAACTGGGTTCGGGTAAACACCTGCTGCGATTAGACCAGCAACGTGAGCCATATCTACGAAGAAGTAAGCACCTACTTTGTCAGCGATTTCACGCATGCGTTTCCAATCACAAACTTGAGAATAAGCTGAGAAACCACCGATGATCATCTTAGGTTTGTGCTCGATAGCGAGAGCTTCCATCTCTTCGTAATCGATTTGGCCAGCTTCATCGATACCGTAAGGAATGATGTTGTAAAGCTTACCAGAGAAGTTTACTGGAGAACCGTGAGTTAGGTGACCACCGTGCGCTAGGCTCATACCAAGAACGGTATCACCAGCGTTTAGTAGTGCCATGTATACAGCGTTGTTAGCTTGAGAACCTGAGTGAGGTTGTACGTTCGCGTATTGAGCGCCAAAAAGTTCACATGCACGTTCGATTGCTAGAGTTTCAACTTTATCTACGAACTCACAACCGCCGTAGTAACGCTTACCAGGGTAGCCTTCAGCGTATTTGTTTGTAAGTTGAGAACCTTGAGCTTCCATTACACGTGGGCTTGTGTAGTTTTCTGAAGCGATAAGTTCGATGTGCTCTTCCTGACGAAGAGTTTCTTCTTGGATAGCTGCGAATAGGTCCGCATCGTAATCAGCAATGTTCATGTCACGCTTAAGCATCTGTATCTCCTGACTCAGATTGTACTGAAAGTTTCAAAAAAACCACACAACGACCGAAAGCAAACGTTTCCGTCACCGTTTTGATGTGACGCATTCTACATAATTTGATCTAGGTCATAAAGAGCTAATTGCAATTTTATCATGCAGTTTTTTCATAATCACAAATAAGATTTATCATGGTTATTAAGCTTATCCAACCAAAGATGAAGCTTACTGTCAATTTTACGCTTTACACCCTGTAAAACGCAGATTACATAGGTTTACCTTAATTTTGCACCTCAAGCTACCGAAAGCTAAGGTTTTTCTCTACTATGCACGCCTTTATTGGTTAGGTAATTATAAAAACGATGGAAAAACACTCACGTAAAGAAGATTGGGTCGCTATTCTTACTGGCACGTTTTTAGTGGCATTAGGCGTCTTCTTTTTACAGTCAGCGAACCTGCTTACAGGTGGTACTACTGGCTTGGCTCTGCTTTTGAGTCAATTTACGCCGGTAACCTTTGGTATTTTGTACTTTATTGCCAATTGTCCATTCTACCTATTAGCATGGAAACGATTTGGCCGTCACTTTGCGATTAGCAGTGCCATCTCTGGCGCTTTGGTGTCTGTATTTGCCGACCATTTATACTTGGTAATCTCATTAGAAGTTCATAATGAAATTTACTGCGCGGTAGCAGGTGGCTTGTTAATGGGTTTAGGTATGCTGATACTATTCCGTCATCGCTCAAGCTTAGGTGGCTTTAACGTGTTGTGTTTGTTTATCCAAGATCGCTACGGTATCTCTGTAGGTAAAACCCAGATGGGCATTGATGCTTGTATTCTGTTTGCATCCTTCTTCTTTATATCGCCTTGGGTAATTGCCGTTTCTGTATTGGGAACTGCGGTATTGAACATCGTATTGGCCATGAATCATAAGCCAACTCGTTACTCTGTTAACTACGCGTCTTAACATTAGCTATCCAACGAATGAATTACTGGCTGTTTTTCATAACAAAAACAACTAGTATTTAGCTTTTATAAGCCGCCTTCTTTTTTCTATGCAAGATTACCTCTCTAGCGCCAAAGACACTCAAACCTCGATTTATATTGAAGGTTTAAAATTCAACCCAACCACGCGTGTTTTAAGTTGTGATGAGCAGGTCATTGATTTAGAACCTCGTTCTATCGAACTCTTAGAGCTGTTTCTTACCAGCGTTGGTGACCCGTTAGCTGCCGAGCACATCATCGAAACTGTTTGGCAAAGCAATTTCATATCAAAGAACGTTCTTACTAATAGAATCAGTACGCTACGTTCGATCATTCAAAAGTACCTACCAGAAAGCGACGCCACTAAGATCTTGGTGACTTATCCACGAAAGGGGTACTTCCTTAGCCCGAGCTCAGTGAGCTTGGCCAATGCACCGACTGAAACAACGATAGCGCCAAAACAAACCGAGCAGCCTAAGCCTCACAAAAAAACGTCACTGGTTACTTCATTACTGCTTTTAATGTCTTTGATATTTCTAATCAGCACTGCAACCTTGGGCTATATGTTTTGGCAGTCTTCGAACCAAGCCTCCGTGCTTGAGCGCGAGCAGAGACTCATTCCGAAGGTAGAACTATTGTTGAACCGCATCGACGCCATCGGTGACAATGCGAGAAAACACAGAAAGTCTGTCAAAGCACTGCTGCTTCAACAACAAATTGAATACGCTTATACCGATTTAGCTAACCAAGATGCACCGAGTTACTTCGTCGATCCAGTAGATAACTCTCCCTTCTTTCCTGGCGCAAAGAACATGCGCACCAGTGATTACCTACTCAATGTTCAATTGAAAGATCAAGAAGTCGATAAACGTCTTACCGCCAAAGTAAGCCTGATTTACCCAAGCTCCGGGAAGCTCGCCTTTCGTGGCATCTACTCAATAGAAATCGATAACCTCAGTGAAAGCCTGATGGAAATCAATCGAGAACTGGCGAACTACTTTGCTCTGCCTGCTCCTTTAGCTTCAGAATGGTCTGTCAATAATGAAGAACTAAATCGTTTACTTGATGGGCAAACACTGGAGCTTGATAAATTCCCCCTCAACGTAATGACCTCAACATTGATTGCACGACAACTGGCGTTGTTTGAGACCGACCACCTACGCCTGATTAGTTTCACTAGTCTTGTGCAAACACGCTTTAAATTGATTCCCGACGAACTCAAACTCTGGCTTGGGATTATTCATTTCAAGTTAAGAGACCTACAAACCGCAAAAGATTTTCTGACTAACACGGCGGGTAACTCCACCATCGAAAACGCACTTGTTTATATGATGATTTCTCATATTGCTTACAAGCAAGGGGACATGGATAAGTTCCGTCTAAACTACATGGAGTCCTTAGTTGCGTTACTGCGGGTGGTTCCTTCTGAAGAACTGTTTGCAAGGTTATCTAAGCCCGAGTCAAAATCGACTTGTCTCCAGCCTTGGAAAAATCTAAAACTGAGCATCAAAGAGCCACTGATCATCAAGCAATGGGAAAACCTAATGCTTAGCTACTGCACGGCGGTAGAACAACAGATAACGAATAAAAAACCTAAAGACTATGATAACAATGACTTAAATATAAATTAAGATCTCGTGTGTCTTCGTTTTTTGCCCTCTAAACCCTCTCAGCAATAGCATTCCTAAAAACATCAGGCCACCTGGCCATTCACATTAGGAATACTCAACATGAAAAAAACCATGACGCTGCTTGCGACCTCTCTATTTGCTCTTTACGGGTGTGGCGGCGGAGGTGGATCTTCAACTGGCTCAACTGAGGCAAGTCAGTTCGATTACCCAATTAACAACTCTCAATTTACCCCACAGAACATCACATTATTATCGTACCTAGTATCAGAAGATGGTGGAGAGAACATAACGCTGGAGCTTGCATACCGAGACATCAGTTCTGAGCTAATGTTGGCCAATATTCAGCTGGAATTGGATAAGCTAGCTATCTCTAACACTACTGAAGGTGTTGCTCAACTAGAGAAGCTAAAAGCAACGGTAGAAAGCATGGTAAATAGTGGTATCAACGGCTTTTACGCTGCTGATATGACAGTGCAAGGTGATACGGACAGTGAACTATTTTACAAAGGCAGTGATGGCTTTGTTAACTCAGTTGATTCCAATATAGAACTGAGCAATGGTGAGGCTGTCGACTTTTTGGTGACCAACCCAGTATTCAAATCTTCAAGCCGCACAGTAAAAGAAAAAAGCCCAAATATTGATATCAGTGACAATTCAGTGAGCCTCTCGTTTGATGTGACGACTGGACAACTAGAAGCCTTGCTTGATGATTTCTATGAAGAAGGCATCAATGATTTAGGGCCATCAGAAACACAATGTCGATTCAACTGGAGCCAACAAGTATCTGAGAATGGCCAACGATCAACGATGACGGTTCAAGGTAAGAAAATTGAAACGGCGTACCTGAAAGTTGAAAACACTTACAACGTTGCATGTGATGGGTATGACTCAGCTGAATTTCAAAGCAATACCGAAACATGGTTTAACCCAAGCTTTGGTGTTGTAAAAACGATGGGCTGGGATGAAAAGAACGGTACTCAACTGAGCGAAAGTGTGTGGGTTCTCGATTCATTTACCGTAAATAAAGGCTAATCAATCGAACAAGCCTTCCGCTGAAATAGGAAGGAAAGCTTTGAGCCTAACATTTAGAATTCAGGCTCAAAGCTTATACTCGCATAGGGGAACGAGTATTATTGCTCTATCAAGAGAATTCTTGTTTCATACGGTCGCAAGATCATCGTATTTACAGAAACTGGCGACGGATCTTCAGGGTAATTCCCCAATAGCAATTGCGCTTCATCCAGATCAAGTTCATTGGGCAACTCAACCTGACACGCTTCACCATAATAGTTATTAATACACAGCAGGATCTGCCCTTCACTCTCACGAGAGTACGCAAATACCGACGGGTGCTCAGGCAATAGATCTTGGTAACTACCGTAAGTAATCACTGGCACTTCTTTACGTAACTCAATCAAGCTCTTGTAGAAATAGAAAACAGAGTCTTTATCTTCGAGCGCTTGCTCAGCGTTGATCTCAGTGTAGTTATTCGCAACATCTAGCCATGGCTGTGATTGTGAGAAGCCTGCGTAAGCTTCACGATTCCACTGCATTGGCGTACGAGAGTTATCACGAGATTTCTGCGCCAAGATCGCCATCATATCTTCATGAGCTACACCATCACGGTTAACCATGATGTCGTACATATTGGTGCTCTCTACATCACGATATTGGCTGATGTCGGTATAACCTGGATTAGTCATCCCAATCTCTTCACCTTGATAGATATAAGGCGTGCCTTGCATCATGTGTACAGACGCGGCCAGCATCTTGGCCGATTCAATACGATATTGTTGATCGTTACCCAAGCGGCTCACGACTCTTGGTTGGTCATGGTTACACCAAAATAGCGCGCCCCACCCTTTGCCGTTCAAACCGGTTTGCCAGTGATTGAAGATCGACTTGAGTTGTAAGAAATCAAACGGTGCATTGGTCCACTTTTCACCATTGGTGTAATCAACCTTAAGGTGGTGGAAGTTAAACACCATCGACAGTTCGCTGTTATCAATATTTGAGTATTTCTGACAATGTTCCAACGTGGTTGAAGACATCTCGCCGACTGTCACGCTGCCGTATTTCTGAAATACCGCTTCGCTGATCTCTTTCAAATATTCATGCACACGTGGGCCATCGGTATAGAAACGGCGACCATCACCAATATCATCATTCGGGAAATCTTGCTGTTTTGAAATCAAGTTAATCACGTCTAAGCGAAAACCATCGACGCCCTTCTCAGCCCAGAAGCTGATAACGTCTTTTACTTCTTCACGTACAACAGGGTTCTCCCAGTTAAGGTCGGCCTGCTCTTTCGCGAATAGGTGCAGGAAATACTGCCCTGTGGCCTCATCCATTTCCCATGCATTACCACCAAACTTAGATTGCCAATTAGTTGGTGCTTGGCCATCTACTGGATCTTTCCAAATGTAATAATCGCGGTATGGACTGTTTTTGTCACCCAATGCAGACTGAAACCACGCATGCTCGGTCGAGGTATGATTTACCACGATATCCATCACGATACGGATGCCACGTTGGTGAGCTTCAGACAGTAACAGGTCGAAGTCTTCCATGGTGCCGAATTGAGGGTTAATCGCGTAGTAGTCTGAGATATCGTAACCATTGTCGATCATGGGTGACGCGTAAACTGGGGTTAGCCAAATCGCATCCACACTCAAGTGTTTAAGATAATCCAGTTTTGAAATGATTCCTTTGATATCGCCAGTACCTTGGCTCCCGCTGTCACAAAAGCTCTTTGGGTAGATTTGATAGATGGTTGCGGTTTTCCACCAACTTTCATCGCGCTCAGTCATCGCCATCTCTAACACTCACTTACCAGAAAATATAAATAAAAAATCACCATGTGAATCATGGTCGAATAGCCGTTATTACTAAGAGAAAAAGCGATGACTCACTTAAAGTCATCGCTTGTTAAATGCATTATGCGTTGGCGGTTTCTAGTTCGCCTTTCATCTGTGCTCGCTTGTAGAAGAACAGCGTCAGCGTTATCGGCAGTACAACCGCCACCAGCATCGCGACTAAGTAAATCGACCAATATTGCGGTTGAATCGAGAAGATACCCGGCAAGCCGCCCACACCGATACCATTTGCCATAACACCAGCGCTACCACAGATTGCAGCGGCTACGGCACTGCCGATCATCGCGCTCAACATTGGGAATTTGTATTTAAGGTTGATGCCGTACATCGCTGGTTCCGTCACGCCTAAATATGCTGAGATTGCCGCAGGTACCGAGATGTCTCGTTCACCTTCGCGCTTACTCAAAATAATGATGCCGACAACCGCAGAAGCTTGTGCAATGTTTGATAGTGCAATTAAAGGCCAGATTGGTGTACCACCTAAGTCTTGCATCAATTGCAAATCCACAGCGTTGGTTGTGTGGTGAATACCCGTGATAACTAAAGGTGCGTATAAGAAACCAAAGACTACTGAACCAAGAATCGCAAAGTCACCGGTCATTGCAGCTTTAGCCGCGAATGCCACACCATCGCCTAACATACGACCGAATGGGCCAATAAAGGCGTGAGCTAGAATCACTGACAATATAATCGATACAAACGGTACAATCACAAGGTACAAGTAAGCAGGCACAATGCGCTTGAGGTTAGTCTCGATGAACGCCAGAGCCACACCCGCTAGCATCGCAGGGATCACTTGTGCCTGATAACCGACTTTCTCAATAACGAACAGACCAAAGTCCCACACTTCAGGTACCGATTTACCTATCATGTATGCGTTCATGAGTTGTGGTGAAACCAAGGTCACACCAAGTGTGATACCCAGAATAGGCGTTCCGCCGAGTTTCTTAACCGTTGCCCAACAAACGCCAACCGGTAGGAAGAAGAAAATAGCTTCACCAATCAGCCACAAGAATGAGTGAACGGTTGCCCAGAATTGGCTGATTTCAACCAAGGTTTTGCCGTCGAACATGCGAATGTCGCCAATCACATTACGGAAACCAAGGATCAAACCACCAGTAATAATGGCAGGCAGCAGTGGTACGAAAATTTCGGCTAAATGGGAGATACCACGTTCAAGAAAGTTCATGTTCTGACGGGCTGCAAGTTTAGCCTCACCTTTTGACGATGAATCTTTGCCAGTTTGCTCAATCAGAAGTGCGTACACCTCATCAACCTCGGTGCCAATCACAACTTGGAATTGACCTGCGTTAGTAAAGCAACCTTTTACTAGTTTCAGCTTTTCTAGTTCTGCTTTGTTCGCCAGTTCCGTATCGTTCAATACAAAACGCAGTCGAGTCAGACAATGGCTGACACTCGCAATATTCTCTTTGCCACCGACTAACTCGATAAGACGCGCAACGTCTTGCTTCGCTATCTTACTCATACTACCCCACCCTGGTTTCATTCAATTATTCATCTAAACCATGCGGCTATAACCACTCAGTTCTAGACCTATGGGAACATTCCCAATTACGGTTATTATAATGCCCGCATGAATGATAAATTAAAATGGGAACAGTCCCATTAATTGAAAGAGATCACACTCTAATTTTAATCTAAGCGGTTCTATTTCGCTTGATTGAGTGAATTATAGAATAGGTGATTGAGTGTGATGTGAGATCTCTGCATTGCCTAAAAGCTGAGAGATCAATAGATTGGCGGCCAATTTACCTGCAGATTGATACCCAGGATCAATACTAAAGACACGAGGAAACAAAAAAGAGAGCAGAGTGTTGCCACCAACGCCAGTAACAACCACATCTTCACGCTGTAGCTCTTGAAGACGCTTAATCACGCCGAGAGCTAGCGTGTCACTGGCACACACAATAGCTTGAGTTGTGGGTGTTAATACATCATCTACTAACTGATAAGCACTTTCATGGTGGAGCTCTCCAGTTCGATAGTTTGCAATCGAACTGGTATTTTCACACCACTCTAGATAAGCCTTCAAACGCAGTTCACCGGTTGATTTATCGCTAGGATCAACACCAATAAACCCAACATCAGAGATCCCTTGATCGGATAAATGCGCTAAAGCACGATCAATGACCTGCTGGTTATCATAGTTAATAGATGTCACGTTCTCGGTATCTAGAGCAATAACTACGGCTTTATGCTCCCAAGCTTCGATCGCAGGAATATCGCAGTCAGTAAAGCCAAACACGATTATGCCGTCTACATTACGACGCTTGAGAACCTGAAGGTGCTCATTGGCTTTTTCTCTATCAAGCTGACTTTCCATGATCACGACATCGTAATCCGCTCGATACAACTCGGCCAGCATTGTGCTAACAGCTTTATTTTCAGAGGGAGAGTCCAAACGAGAAATAATTACACCGATGACTTTTTGACTACCACCACGCATCGACTGCGCAGACTTAGACGGCGTATACCCAGATTCTTGAATTACTCTTTCCACCCTTTCTCGGGTTTCAGGTTTCACTTTTGGATCGTTGGTCAGAACGCGAGATACGGTTGACTTACCAACACCGGACAGTTTAGCAATATCGAGAATAGTGAGTTTTTTGCTCATAAAAAGTCTAACGTTAAAGGGAAGAGAAGAAAAAGTGAGGGCATAATCCCTCACTTAGCTGTTTGTAAATCTTAGAAGTTAACTATGACCTACTTTCGGCAATTTTTATAGACGACACGATCAAGTTCTAGACGAGCATTGTCACCTTTAGTGCGTAAAGTTACGCTGTTAACCACCTCAGATGTACCATCATCTAGGATGTATTTCGTTCCTGAACCTGCCGCTATTTGAATCAGGCGATATTCATTATTAGGCAAACGTAATACTGCTTTTTCATTATCAAGGTAAGCCACTTCGAACGAAACGTCAGACTCACATTGATAAGTCACGAATTGATTATCCGATGTTGCGCTCTCAGTCTCAGGAGCTGCTGATTTAGAGCACCCGACTAATGCAACCGTACATAGAGATGCTATCAACAATGCTTTCATACTGCGTTCCTCATCTTAATATAGTGAACGACACTTATATCTAAAGTGAAAGATATCTTAGTGTCTTAACCTTTTAAGAATGCTGGTACGTCTTTAATACTGTCAAGCACGACACTTGCTAGAGCCTCGCCTTTTTCAGTCACAGGCTTGCCCGTTCTTACCAAGACTCTGGTACCAACACCAGCGGCTTCTGCTGCCATCATATCTTCAGCTTTATCGCCGATCATGACAGAGTTCGCCATATCAATTTTCAGAAAGTCACGAGCAGAAATGAACATGCCTGGTTTAGGCTTGCGACATTCACAATCTTGTTTGTAGTCGCCAATGCCGTGTTCAGGATGATGAGGACAGTAATAGATACCATCTAACTCAACGCCATTATCGACAAAGTTCCAATCCATCCACTGCGTCAAAGAAAGAAAACGATCTTCGCTAAACTTGCCACGAGCAATACCAGATTGGTTGGTCACAAGTACCAATAAATAGCCCATATCTTTAAACGCTTTCGCCGCTTCAAACACACCATCGATGTATTCAAAGTCATGCTCATCATGTACGTAGCCGTGATCAACATTAATCACACCATCACGATCTAAAAAAACAGCAGGTTTAGACAAAATTCAGTTCTCTATCAACTCTCTATTAATCATTAATTATTACACGCTTTATTTGCTTCATCACTATCTATTTAGTTTTGCGTTCGTTAACGATTTGTTTCTACCTCAGCAGCACCATCGCCGTTTAGCCGTCTAGACGTAAAAATATCTATTGACTTAGATCATAGAACACCATAGCATCATCTGTAAATCGAGCGAGCTATCGATATATTATTCTGTTTTACCTGCACGAGTTTCCCTATGATTAAAGTGAATCAAGTCAACAAGGTTTTTTATCAAGGCACTAAAGAAATCAATGCCTTAATTGATATCAACCTCCACATTCCTCAAGGTCAAATCTTTGGAGTCATCGGCTCTTCAGGTGCAGGCAAAAGTACCCTTATCCGCTGTGTAAACATGTTGGAAGCTCCAACGTCTGGTGAAGTGATTGTTGACGGTATTGACCTAACAAAACTTAGCAAATCAGAACTTAGCGAAGCGCGTCGTAACATCGGCATGATATTCCAGCACTTCAATCTTCTGTCTTCTCGTACTGTATTTAACAATATCGCACTGCCTTTAGAGCTTGCAGGTAAAGATAAAGCGGTTATTGAAGCGAAAGTCAGTGAGTTACTTAAGCTTGTTGGCCTAGCAGACAAGCGTGACACCTACCCTGCGAATTTAAGTGGTGGTCAAAAGCAGCGTGTTGCGATTGCTCGCGCACTGGCATCTGACCCGAAAGTTTTGTTATGTGATGAAGCGACCAGTGCACTGGATCCTGCGACCACTCAATCTATTCTTGAGCTGTTGCGTGAAATCAACCGCAAGCTGAACATCACTATCCTACTCATTACTCATGAAATGGATGTAGTGAAAAGCATCTGTCACGAAGTAGCGATCATTGGTGATGGTGAGCTAGTAGAGAAAGGCACTGTGGGTGAAATATTCGCACACCCTAAAACAGAGCTGGCACATCAATTTATTCGCTCAACGCTGGATCTGACGATTCCTGAAGATTACCAAGCACGCTTACAAGAGACTCGCGTAAACAGCAGCTATCCGTTAGTACGTCTTGAGTTTACTGGCGCAACCGTTGATGCACCGCTAATGACGCAAATTGCTCGCAAATTTAATATCGATGTCAGCATCTTAAGCTCAGACTTGGATTACGCAGGTGGCGTTAAGTTCGGCATGATGGTTGCTGAACTGTTCGGTAATGAAGCCGATGATAATGCTGCTATTCAATTCCTACGCGACAACAATGTAAAGGTAGAGGTACTGGGTTATGTCCTTTAGTTTCAAAGAGATTGCTGACTGGATCAGCCTTAACGGTAACCTTCTATTAGGCGCAACAGGCGAAACACTTTACATGGTTGCTGTAGCAGGCATTGTTGGCTTCGCTGTCGGTATCCCATTAGGCGTGATTCTACATACGACTAAAAAAGGTGGTCTGTTAGAGAACACCAAGCTAAACAAAATTCTCGGTGCGGTTGTGAACGTGGGTCGTTCAGTGCCTTTCTTAGTGTTGATGGTTGCTATTATCCCACTGACTAAGATGCTGATTGGTACCTTCATCGGTACAACAGCAGCGATTGTTCCACTGACGATTGGCGCTATCCCATTCGTGGCTCGACTTATCGAGAGTGCGCTACTTGAAGTACCAACAGGTTTAGTGGAAGCCGCTCAATCAATGGGCGCAACACCAACACAAATCATCAATAAGGTTCTGCTTCCTGAAGCACTACCGACTATCATCAACTCAGTAACAATTACATTAGTAACGCTGGTGAGCTACTCAGCAATGGCAGGTACCGTAGGTGGTGGCGGCTTAGGTGATGTCGCGATTCGTTACGGATTCCACCGTTATGATGTGACTATCATGGCTGTGACGGTAGTGATGTTGATTGTGCTGGTACAAATTATTCAATCAATCGGTGATTCATTAGTTCGCCGTGTTGACCACAGATAACGACTTACAGACCAAACTCAAAGTCGTCTGAACCAAATTAAATAGATTTATTAAAAGGAGATTATTATGAAATTTAACCTTAAAGGTTTACTTACTATCGCAGCAGCGGCATCAGCGCTAGTACTAGCAGGTTGTGGTGACAAAGAAGTCGACACTTCTAAAGTAAAAGTTGGCGTAATGGCAGGTGCTGAAGCACAAGTTGCAGAAGTAGCAGCTAAAGTAGCAAAAGAGCAGTACGGCCTAGATGTTGAGCTAGTGACTTTCACAGATTACGTAACACCAAACGCGGCACTGGATGACGGCTCTATCGACATTAATGCATTCCAACACGCACCGTACCTAGATCAGCAAGTTGCTGACCGTGGTTACAAACTGACTATCGCTGGTAACACGTTTGTTTACCCAATCGCGGGTTACTCTAAAGAAGTGAAATCTGTAGACGAAATCCAAGACGGCGCGCGCATTGCAGTACCAAACGATCCAACTAACCTAGGTCGTTCTCTACTGCTTCTTGAGCAACAAGGTCTGCTTGAGCTTCGTGAAGGTGCTGGTCTTCTAGCAACAGTTCGTGACATCGTTAAGAACCCTAAGAACCTAACAATTGTTGAACTAGACGCAGCACAACTACCACGTTCTCTTGATGATGTAGCACTGTCTATCATCAACACAACTTACGCGAGCTCTATCAACCTGACTCCGCAAAAAGACGGTATCTTCGTTGAAGACAAAGACTCTCCATACGTAAACCTAATCGTTTCTCGTGAAGAAAATCTAAACGCTGAAAATGTACAGAACTTCGTAAAAGCTTACCAAACTGAAGAAGTGTACAAAGCAGCTTCTGATATCTTCCAAGGTGGCGTAGTTAAAGGTTGGTAATCAACTAAACTACAGCAATCTATAGATACCCGAAGGGGCTGACATAACGTCAGCCCCTTTTTATTGGTTAGGATTTACAAGAAAGTTCGACTTACCACCAAGCTTCCACTTGCATACCAACGCTCATTTCACTGTTTTTACCTTCACCGAAGGCATTGTCATTTTCAGCATCGTTTAGGTAAGTCGCAAAGATACGGAATTCAGGACGAGACCAGAAACCCACTTGTGGAACCCAAGCCTGAGCGATTGTGAATTTACCACCTGCCCCATCTTTGTTATCGATAGTTTCAACAAAGCCACCAATTTCAAGAATGGTACGCATACGCTTATCCCACTTGTAAAGCGGGCGAATGACCGCACTGAAAGAATCATCATCGCTATTATTAGCACCAACACCCGTCGACATTGCATAACGAACAGTGTGACCAAACTCGATGTTCTCACCAACAGCAAGCACACCCCAGTTAATCAATCGAAAGCCTTCAGCGTCATTATTGTTTGCATCACGTACGATGCCTTTACCGGTACCAAAGGTTGTCATCTGCTCGGCATAGCCAGAGTTAGCCACTTGGAGAATAGTTTTGTTGAAGCCACCTGACAGGTTTTGATTTAAGCTTGCCGTTAGCATCACGCTATCATCCGCATCGACCGTTTGACCTTGCTTTTCATTGGCGAAGTTCATATCAATACCGACCTCAAGATCCGCATTTTTCCACAATGGAATCCCGGCATAGCGCACGTCAGCAATCATGGCTGTGGTTTCTTTCCCATCAAAAACATCACCCGTAACCGTGTCTTGAATCAGGGCGACCGATAATTTACCTGGGCCCATATTGATGTGCTCAACGCCAGCACCAATACCACTGACATCCCAATAGTAGTTATCAACAATGTGTACATCATGACGCTGGTAGTAACGTTCACCCGCCCAAATCCCAATGTCCTTATCTTCAAAAAGCCCGACCGCCTGAACATTCAATTGCACCACATCAACGCTTTTATCCGCGGCGTTTTCATCTTGGCCTTGCCAGTACGACAACATGGAATCAACTAAAAATGAAACGTCGTCCTCCGCATACACCTCTTTCTTAAAACCAAACTCACCATACAGGTCATTTTCGTTGCCAAGTCGGCCAACTTTACTCACCTCCCACTTGCTGTTTGAGCCGCCTTCATTACTCAGGCCAACACCGCCGCGCATGTAGCCATTGAACTCCAATGGTGTGGTTTCGTCAGCGTATAAATTAGGAGTAAGTAAAGCAGTAGAGAGTGCAGCAGCAATAGGTAACAGTTTCATCGTCCATTCCTTTTCAATCTAGAATTAGGTCACTTTCATAAATGGGAACATTCCCATGGGATCGATCCCATTTATATTGAGTAGAATATAAATTGAAAGAGAACTGATTGATTACTGTGATCCAGTTAACTATTGAAATGAGCAAAAGTTGATGGGTGTGGAATTATTCTGGTGAATACCTAAGGGCTACAGAGCGAGAGATAAAACACAGAATGAACGTATTAAAGTGCAAAATTCGTTCGGCAGATGGGTTCTCCCAATACTGATAAACGATCAATATTAAGGAATAAAAAGAGAAATAAACGGAAAGCTAACAGGGAGAAAAGCAGAGGAACAAGTATCGAAGTATTGGCTCATACTTCGATACTCTGAATCTAGAATAGAGCTAAGTGGGTTACTTAATATGATCCCAAGAAATGTTTGACACCAATCGGCAGTCATCACACTTGAAATAGAAAATGTCGTGAATAGGCGCATCAAGCAGCCATTCACCATCACATTGCGGGCATTTACGCTCTTTTTCAGCTTTTAGGCTAATGCCACCGACACGGTATAAGTAGTAATACGTTGGGATCTTAGTGAGGTACTCAATGCGCCCTCTCAAGCCCCAACCGCGTTTAAATAATACGCTTTTGGTATCACTGATCTCGGTTAGAGTTGCGTGTTCAGCTCGACAACCACCGCCCATTTGTACTTCATCACAGGCTTGCCACTCTGTCTGCCATTTCAACACAGCCTTGTGGTCGCCATTAAAGGTTGGCGGGTTACGATATAAAGGGATCGGCAACAGGCTCTCGCCACTGCGTAGCGGTGAACAAGTATGAACAAACGTCGTGTACAACACTTGCCAGCTCGGTGCTTCATCTTCTGCCACTTCTTCCGAGTTAAGATCTCGGCCAAGCAAGCGCATTTTAGGAGCAAGAAGGCTCGCAGCAGACAAACGTTCAAAACACACTTTAACAAAGTCCGAGTGATTGCGCGGATGCAAACTGTCTTGCTCTGGGCACACAACGCGAACATAAAATTCACCGTCGCCCATCACGATTGGAAACTCACGACCTAACACTTGTCCGTTGTAACGAAGTGCATCCATTAAGCCATTAACTGCCTTATCGACAGCGCTGACCGTTGTGTTATCAAAACACTCAAATTGAAGCTCTAGTACGTACATCTATTTATACCGCTGGTTGTAACTTGTTTAAAAATTCTGCCAATGTCTCGGCTAACACATCACGATTTTTGGTTCCCAAACGCTCTAAAACTACGTTACCCGTTAAGTTACAGATAGAGATAACATCCAGTTCAGCGTCAGTAGCTGCGATAAAAACCGTTGGCTTTAGCTTCAAACGACGCTGAGTCACTAGGTGGCCTAAGACGTTTTCTTGCAGGCATTCGAAGTCTTCATCACTCCAAATCTGTAATAACGTCAGATCGTTACCGTCAAAAGTCGCGTTCATATCTGCGCTGTATTGCGCACCGTAGAAGGTTTTGATGTCTTCATGCAGCGTCAACTCGATACCCGTTTCAACGTTAGTGAAATCCGCGAATTGCTCACGTGGATAGTTTTTCCATAACACGGCGTCGCCGCTCTTTTCTTCTACGCAAGGCGACACAATATCAACCAACTCCTCATTGCGAGGTAAGCTTTGGTGCTGCTGCTGCCACGCGTCAACGTATCGCTGACTAAAAGAAAGTAGTGCGTCTTGAGCACGTTGAGTCATGAAAATCTCCTAAACACAAAATAATAAATAGAATCCGAGCCCTTTCAGCGCCGATTAAGCGATGACTTAATGACAGGGTAATAGGGATTCAGTAAAATCGAACCCATTCTAATCGAATTTGAAACGAAAGTATGAGCAAATATTCTGACGCAAAAGAGCTAGCGGGTTTAACCCTTGGCCAAAAAACTGAGTACTCTAACCAATACGATGCAAGTTTATTGCAGCCAGTACCTCGCAGCCTGAATCGTGATGACCTTGCGCTAAACGGTGACCTGCCTTTTGTTGGCCATGATATTTGGACGATGTACGAGCTTTCGTGGCTAAACACCAACGGCCTACCACAAGTGGCGGTGGGTGAAGTTTTCATCCCAGCAACGAGCCCAAATTTAATTGAATCAAAATCTTTCAAGCTGTATCTGAACAGCTACAATCAAACTCAATTCCAAAACTGGGACCAAGTCACTGAGCGTCTGACTCAAGACTTGTCGGCATGCGCTGGCGAAGCCGTGATTGTGAACGTTAACTCGGTAACCGACTACACCAACCAACCTATCGTGACGATGGAGGGTGACTGTATCGACAACCAAGACATCCAAATCACCAGTTATGATTTTGAAGCGTCATTACTTGAAGGTGCTGCTGGCGAGCAAGACGTAGAAGAAACACTGCACAGCCACCTATTAAAATCGAACTGTTTGATCACCAACCAACCCGATTGGGGCAGTGTTGAGATCGCATATTCAGGCAAGAAAATTGACCGTGAATCACTGCTACGTTATTTAGTTTCTTTCCGTGAGCACAACGAATTCCACGAACAATGTGTTGAGCGTATCTTCACTGACATCATGAAATACTGTGCACCATCGAAGCTAACCGTGTTCGCACGTTACACGCGTCGTGGAGGTTTAGATATCAACCCATACCGTTCAACAGAGCAAGATAGACCAAGTCACAATAAGCGTATGGCTCGCCAATAATCAGGTTGAAACACCCAATCTTTAAAGGGATATTGAAATGCGTTGGTTATACGTTGTTAGTCTATTTATTTTAAGCTTAAGCACATCGGTTCATGCGTCGGTTTATTCATCGGCGCTGCTCAATGAAGCCAATAACTTGGTTGAGATCGAGCCGAGCCAAGCAAAACAAATGGCGAATAGCTACCTAACGCTACGTATCCTTTCTGATCAAAGCGAGAAAAGCCCATCGGCCATTTCTCGCGAAGAGACAGATTCTTCGATTAGAACTCCAAACAGCAGTATCGATGCCTACAAGATATTAGCGAAAGCAGAATACAACCTTGGCAACATTCATACTGCAATTCAACATATCGACAAAGCGTCTGAGTTAGCAAAAACTTATAAACTTGAGTACCTAAAACTGGATCTTCAGATCCTAAAAGTTAGATTACTTTGGCTTAGTGATAGAAAATCAATCAAAGCGAAAACAGAACTAGCGAGTATCGAAACAGACCTAGAATCGGTGAATAAAACCTTACGCTTAACAGAAGGCATCACCTATCGTTTGATCATGTTAAAAGCCGATATCGCCTCTTATGATAATAAAGTAGACGAAGCCGAGAAGTTCTATCAAGAAGCGAAAACTTACCTAGATCAACGCTACTCAGAAAAGGTCACCATCGACTACCACATCGCAGTCGGTGAATTTTATCTGAACCACAAAGAATACAATCACGCGCTATCTGAATTACTTTATGGTTACTGGAAGTCGGTAGAAGGCAACCTAAGCGCACGCTTAGCCAAAGTAAACCGCTTGCTTGCACAGCTTTTCTTTGAGCGCCAAGTATTGGATAAAGCACTAGAGCACCTTTCTCAAGCCGCTGATTTCTACGACAACTTTGAAAACTCTCCGATCTTGGCACAAGTGCTAAAGAAAATGGGTGATGTGTACTTCTTCCAAGGAAAATATAACCTCGCTTTAGTGCATTTTTTTAACGTCCTAGATCATGAAAGTACCGACCGAGACATCCACCAAGTTATTGATATTAGGTTAAGTTTATCAGCAACTTACTTGCGTCTTTATAACTACCCTCTGGCAGAGCAGTACCTAACACGCGCACTGGAACTGTTGGAATACACTGACATTCCAAAACTGGAAGGACGCGCTGCGCTGTTATCGGCAGGATTGGCTTACCACTTGCAAGAAAGCGATGATGTAATCAAGCATGCAACGCGTGCACTCGAAATTTCACGTCAGGTAGAAAATATGCGCCTGTCGCAACGCTCATACTATTTACTCTCTTTGGGTTATGAGCAAGCAGGCCAACCTCAACAGGCATTAGCCAACCTCAAGCAATACAATAGTCTGGTGTCTTTAGAGCAACAAAAACTCAACCGTGTTGGCGAGGATGCATTCCGTCAACAGAAAGAGTTTGCCGAACAAACACTGCACTATGCCGGCCAAGCGCAAGAACTGGAAAGATACAAACTAGAGCATCGTAAATTCCAAAAAATATCGTTCGCCCTATTTTTGTTCAGCATCATTTTGTTCTTCTTTGTTCTGCGCCGAGGCTACCTGATTCAAACCTTAGCCAAAGAAGTGGACTCACTGCGCACGGACCTCTTTACCCACTCACGTTCAAAGCTTCCCAATCTAAGAATGCTGAATGCTAAGCTCTCAAATTCGTTAGAACAAACGAGCCAAACCTTCGAGCAATGGCAGCTTGGTGAATTAATCTATGAGCCACTGAACGACCGTTTACGCTTTGTGATGATTGATTTACCTTTCCTACGCAATATGTACACGCAGAATGGCTACAAAGCAGGTCTAGAGTTAGAAGACGCTTTCGGTGACTTCCTAAAATCAAAACTTGAAGGCCCGGCACGCGTCTACCATTTCTCAGATGCGAACTTGCTTTATATAGAGCCAAATTCAGACCGAGATTCATCACCAGAAGCCATGTTCCTAAAGATTCAATCGTGGATTAATAACTTCGAACCAGAACGCAACATCAACCGTACGCTTCGAATGGGCATCGCTGACTATCCGTTCTTACCACGCGCTTACACTGCGATTAACGACCAAGAGTTACTAGATGTATTATTGATGTCGACCAACTTAGCACGCGAGATCAGCTTAAAAGAACGCACTAGCCAATGGGTATACCTCAAAGCTATCGATAATGCTCCAGCGGCAAGCCTTGCAACTGGTAACATAAGAGAAGCTTGTAAACATGCCATTAATCAAGGGTTAATAAAAATACAATCGTCGTACCAGAATGAGGACAACATCAAAAAAATGCTAAAAGATGACTGATTTGCGAGCGGTTAAGACTTGCAAGTCGTGACCTTATTTTTAGTTTTGTTATTATCGATGCAACGGAATTTCATTTAAATGATCGTGATCGGTCTACGCGGCGCTAATTAATACATCTATGGGCATTCTTGAAAAAGACATTCAGGCGCAACTACACCAATTGAAATTTCAGTTGGAGCAAGTTCGTTTGACGCAAAGAGACACCTCGTTCAAATTTATTAGAGAGCAGAAAGTTCTTAAGCGTATCGTCACATCTTTAAGTGATGCGTGTGTTGGTAGTAACAGCTATTTAGATGAAAACCTCATTGCCCTTAGGGAAGAGCTAGAAAAGCAAAAAGACATCAGCTCAATGATCCCAAAGTTGGCAGTCTTAGAAAGGATGCTCAAGCAGAAAACGTTGGCTATGGATAAACAGAACGGATATCTGGACGACAGCATTAAGCACAGTGGAGAAACGCTACAACGTATAACTGGCCTTCCAGCACCGTTGAAACGTGACCTGCGAAACTTACTTAGCTTCTCCGAATGTAATGGCAGTCAGAAAGTTGACCACGCTATGAAACTTCTCGGTATTTACGAGCGTGCCATAAAGATTATGGCGAATAACTCGCGTACTCATTTCGCCGACGCTGCCCAATCGCCAGAACAAGAACTCCTTTCCGACCTATCAAACGAATTACAACATCTGATCACTGAACTCGACTTTGAGGGTGAATCAGGTGATTTACTCGCCGATATTCGAGCAAAACTTTTGATTGGCGTTTCAACACAAAGCTTACTTGAGCTAACACTTCAGATCCTCAAACTGGTTATTGAAGGCACCAACCTAGAGCGTAAGAAGTCTGAACAATTTATCGATCAACTCAACGCATCACTCGCTTCCAGTATCAAAACAGCAGACCAAAATGCTGACCAAAGCCAAAGTTACTTTGAGCACCGCCAAGGTCTGAACTCTGAGTTAAATGAGCTTGTATCTAAAAGCCAAAACTCCGTTGATAAAGCCACAGACATCGATAACTTAAAGCAGACAATTAATCCTCTGCTTAGTGAAATCGCCTCTCTTTCTGAAAGACTGAATCATGCCGAGCAAAAAGAACAAGCTCTGATAGAGAGAATGAATTACGGGAAAACTCAGTTAGACTCGCTCTATGAAGTGACTCAAGACTACCGAAAGCGTTTGGAAGATCAGGCTCAGCGTATGCTGCTTGACCCTCTAACCAAGGTCTACAATCGTACTGCCTTTACCGATCGTCTAGAACTTGAATACCGTCGTTGGATTCGCGCGCAACACTCACTGCGAGTCGTTCTGCTCGACATCGACAACTTCAAAGCCATTAACGATAGCTTTGGTTACACAGCGGGTGATAAAGCGCTCAAAATCATAGCGAGAACCATCACCAAAGAAACAGGCACTACCGACACCGTCGCGCGTTTTTCTGGTGAGGAATTTATCTTGTTGTTGCCAGAACAAACCGATGAATATTGCCATCAGGTAATTCAAAACATCCAGACGCAAGTGAGCCGATTGCCATTTAAGTTCCGTGACCAACAGATCACCATTACCTTGTGTGCGACAACCACTCAGTTTAAAGAATCAGATACACCTGAAGAAATATTAGAGCGACTAAATAAAACGCTAAACAAAGCAAAACAGCGCGGTACTAACCAACTGGTTTGGAACTAAGCCGACCTTAGATTTAATTTATTTCTTTTTTTCAAATACTTATCACATACCAATTCCCTCAATGTTTGCTAAGCTAATGATTAACATTCGCTTAACAAGCATTCTTGACAAGCAATGCTGTTTATAAGAGCTTGAACAACTGGATATTGACTCTTAAGCAACTGGATATTAGCTCTTAAGCTATCCCATACAATCCATTAAGCAACGCTGTCGTAACCGTTTCGTCTGGTTAACTCTTCTCACCTTTAACCAAACACTTGCAACGTTTGCTTCTCACTCTCGAGCCAGAGGGTCACTTCAAAAGTCGCCTCTGCTCTTATCAACAAGGAGGCATTATGATTACTCATATCAGCCCTGCCGGTAGCATGGATTTACTCTCTCAACTTGAAGTTGAGCGTCTTAAGAAAACCGCATCTAGTGATCTGTACCAACTGTATCGTAACTGTACATTGGCGGTACTCAACTCAGGTAGCCACACCGACAACTCCAAAGAATTACTAGATAAATATCAATCATTTGATGTTGAAGTCGTTCGTCGTGAGCGTGGTATAAAACTCGAACTGAGTAACCCACCAGAGCATGCCTTTGTCGATGGTGAAATCATCAAGGGTATACAAGAGCATCTGTTTTCTGTTCTGCGTGACATTGTCTACGTCAATATGCATTTAGCAGACAACCAAAGACTGAACTTAACCAATGCTACTCACATTACCAATCTAGTGTTTGGGATCTTGAGAAACGCAGGAGCGCTCACGCCAGGCATTGAACCGAACCTGATTGTTTGTTGGGGTGGGCACTCGATCAATGCCAGCGAATATCAATACACTCGCGAAGTCGGTAATGAACTTGGGTTGCGTGAACTGAACATTTGTACCGGCTGTGGACCGGGCGCTATGGAAGGACCAATGAAAGGTGCAGCTATTGGCCATGCTAAACAACGCTATACCGAACATCGTTATTTAGGTCTTACTGAGCCTTCGATCATCGCTGCTGAGCCACCAAACCCGATCGTAAATGAACTGGTGATCATGCCCGATATAGAAAAGCGTCTTGAAGCATTCGTTCGTATGGCGCATGGCATCATTATTTTCCCTGGAGGCCCCGGTACGGCTGAAGAGCTACTGTACATCTTAGGTATCATGATGCATCCGAATAACGTAGACCAGCCGATGCCTATTGTTTTGACGGGCTCGAAAGAGAGCGAAGCTTACTTCCGTTCAATTGATAAATTCATTGGCGAAACTCTGGGTGAAGAAGCACAAAAGCACTATGAAATAGTGATTGATGACCCTGCACGCGCTGCGAAAATCATGAAACAAGCGATGCCAGATGTACGCTCTCACCGTAAAGAGACCGGCGATGCTTATAGCTATAACTGGTCACTGCATATCGAGCCTGAGTTCCAACTGCCCTTCGATCCGACACATGAGTCTATGGCGGCACTTGATCTTCATATGGACCAGAAAACAGAAAGCCTTGCGGCTAATTTACGTAAAGCGTTCTCAGGAATTGTGGCGGGTAATGTCAAAGCCGAAGGTATTCTAGAGATAGAAAAACATGGTCCATTCCTCATTGATGGTGATAAAGAGTTGATGACAAAAATGGACCAACTGTTAAGTGACTTTGTTGAACAACATAGAATGAAACTGCCGGGCGGCACTGACTACGTTCCTTGCTATAAAATTATGCCGAGTAGCGAATAACGACAAGTGACTGATAACAGGCCACAAGCATAAAGCTAAACAAGTCATGACGTTTACGTCACCAACGTTTCAACTAACCTACTGATACGTTACTATAAGGGGCTAGCAACCCCTTATTTATTGCCTACTTAGTGGAAACCTATGTCTATCCATCTTGTTATTATCGATGCCTTAAATCTCATCCGACGCGTACACTCTGTTCAGCCGGATCCAGCCGATATAGCAAGAACCATTACCACCACAACTCGCACACTGAACCGAATTCTAAACGAATCACAACCAACCCACATCATCGCGGTATTTGATCACCATTTACAAGATAGAGGGTGGCGCGCTGAGGTACTTCCTGCCTACAAACAGAACAGAAAGCCAATGCCTGAACCATTAATGAAAGGTCTTGATGCTATTCAGCAGGCTTGGTGGGAATTAGGTATTGATTCGCTGCTTTCTGATGGTGATGAAGCGGATGACTTAGTAGCAACGCTCGCTAAGAAAGTGGCCGATCACGGAGAAACAGTCACCATCATCTCGACGGATAAGGGCTACTGCCAACTGTTGTCACCAACGCTACAGATCCGTGATTACTTCCAGCACCGTTGGTTAGATAAACCCTTTATCGAAGCGGAATTTGGCGTAAAACCTGAACAGCTCGCAGATTACTGGGGATTAACGGGCGTCAGCTCAAGCCAAGTGCCGGGGATTCCTGGAGTTGGACCAAAAGCTGCCAAAGAGATATTAACAACGTATCCAGATATAGAAACGGCATTCCTAGCTGAAGACTTACCAAAAAAATATCGCAAGAAATTCGATGAGCATATTGAATCGGCTCGCGTATGTAAGCTCGTTTCAGCACTCAAAACAGACATCGATTTGGGTTTCAATCTTCAAGATATTCGTTACTCTGATAACCAAGCTTAACACTTCTAGATGTTCATCTTTTCTGTTGTGTTCTCCATTACATTCACAACCTAATCATAATGTTAATCAATACCTTACCGAGTATTGATTAACATTTATCCTTCATCACAGTCTTATTGATATAAGTATTTAATTTCATTGCTCCAATAAGGAGAAATACAATGAAAAACATACTGTTACTATCATTAACTACCCTCTTACTTAATATCACACCTCTTGCTGTTGCAAACGAGGCCTGTGGTGAACACCTAGCTAAAGGTTTACCTTCAGAAAACTCTGATCAAATGCTTTGTCGAACCGGTTATGCCATTGGCTACAACTATTCCATGAAAAATGCTGATTGGGTTGCCTATCATGTCACCGCAGAAAGCATAAATGGGCAGTTCAAACGAAGTAACCGCTTTAAAGCCGATTCAGAACTACCCGAATACACCCAATCAACACTAAGTGACTACTCCAAATCCGGTTATGACCGCGGCCATCTTGCTCCATCTGCAGCAATGGACTTCAGCGAAGTGTCGATGCAAGAAAGTTTCTTGCTAAGCAATATGTCACCACAACTTCCAGGGTTTAACCGAGTTGGCTGGCGATTGCTAGAAGAGCATGTACGTGACCTTGCCAATGAATATCAAGAGCTCTATGTGGTGACAGGCCCTATTTATGACGGGAATGAAACCTTTATTGGCAATGGAGTTATGATTCCAAGTGCATTCTACAAAGTGATTCTCGACCCGTATTACAACGATGCGATTGCTTTTATTGTGCCGCACCGTGACGTATCGAGCAGTGAGCTCGCAAGCTTTGTCACAACTATTGATGAAGTAGAAGTCCGCACCAACTTGGATTTTTTCGCAAACACTAGCGATGATATAGAAAGTAATATGGAAGCAATGCTTTGGGAAATGTGGCCTACCTCAGAGTAAACCTCTCACAATAAAAAAACGCTCCTTATTAGGAGCGTTTTTTTGTTATCGAACTGCGAATTAGTACGGTGAGATATTCGAAAGCGACTGAATATGAACCGTGATCTCTTCGCGATCGTGGTAAAGGTGCTTCGCCTGCATCTTGAATTTAACTTTGTTATCAATCAGGAACTGTTTCAGGTTCTCGATATCCTGCAGTACTTCATCGTAACGGCCTTTCATTGGCAGTTTAAGGTTGAACAGTGCTTCTTTCGCCCAGCCTTTGATGATCCACTCACCCATTAAGTGAGCAACACGAGCTGGCTTCTCAACCATGTCACAGATAATCCAAGTCACGTTCTTACGGTCAGGTTCAAATTTAAAGCCATCCACCATGTGGTGCTTGATTTGACCCGTTTCCATTAGGCTGTCTGCCATCATGCCGTTGTCAACACAGTGAACGAACATAGAACGCTTAACCAGTTGGTAAGTCCAACCACCTGGACACGCACCTAAATCTACGCCCCACATACCTGGAGCAAGACGCTCATCCCATTCATCACGAGGGATGAATACATGAAATGCTTCTTCTAGCTTCAATGTAGAACGGCTTGGTGCATCTGATGGGAACTTCAAACGAGGAATGCCCATAAAGAACTGTGAGTTGTTGGTTGGGTAAGAGTAACCGACCAAGCAGTGACCCGGAGCGATAAAACATAAGTGAAGCACAGGCTTCTTAACATTGTCTTTCGCTGTCATCAGGCCTTTACCACGCATAGCTTGACGCATTGGCACGGTAAACTTACGGCAGAACTTCAAAAGCTCTTTCGCTTCATTGGTGTCAGGCGTTTCAATACGGATATCGCCACAACGTGGGAAACCTTCTTTCTCAGAAAGCGCCTCAAGAATTGGGGAGATACGATCATCAGTCGGCAGATCTTTGATTTCAACCGCTACCGCGATCATTTGACGAGCAAAGATCAGCGATTGGAAGTCGATCTCTTTAACCAGTTTATCGGCTTCGCCTGCTTGATAACATTCAAACAATACAAAGCCTGTATTGTTCTTTAAGCGAGGAAAACCAAACACTTCCAGTTGTGTTGCCTTGTCTTGAATTTCGCCAGCACATTCTTTTTCAAAACCAGAGCGACAATAAAGTAGTACGTGTTTCACTGAGTTACCTCTTTTATATTCAAAGCAGCGAAGGAGAAGACTCCCCAACCAATGATAAATAGTAGACCACCAAACGGTGTTATAGGGCCAAACCATTTTATTCCTGTCAGTGCTAGCCCATAAAGGCTGCCACTAAAACAAAGGATGCCGATGATAAAGCAAATTGCCGCAATGAAAAAATATTTTTGTGATTTAGCGCCAAGTTTCATCTGTAACAGAGCACCACATGCCAATATCGCTAGAGTATGAATAAACTGATACTGAACACCCGTCTCAAACACACCCAAAAGATACTCAGGCAAGATCGCTTTTAAGCCATGAGCGGCGAATGCACCAAGCATCACAGCAATGGCACCAGAAATGCCTGCGATAGTGAGTAAATACTTACTTCTCATTGAGCACCTCTTTGATAAACGCGGAAAGTTTTTCGACCGTCAACGCAATGTTCTGCTGCTCGGTATAACCAGAACTCTTACGAGGTTTAAAGCTATGATCGCCATCGGGAATAAACTCAACACGAATTGAATCCGACAAATCGAAATCAGCAAACTCTTCACGCTTACCAAAGGTATCGCGCTCGCCTTGTAGAATAAGACACGGCTTTGCTAACTCAGCAAGATGCTCACCTTTGTATTTCTCTGGTTTGCCTGGAGGGTGGAAAGGAAAACCTAAACACGCCATCGCTGCAACCTTATCAAGTTCAGACAAATGACTCGCCATGCGCCCTCCCATCGACTTACCGCCAATCACAAGTTTATCGGCATCAACCTGCTCGATAATCTCTTGGTAAGCTTCAAGCAGCTTAGGGGCTCTGTCAGGTGGACGACGCTTGCCATCTTCAGCACGCTTAATCATATAAGGGAAATTAAAGCGGATAACGCGTATTTCTTTCAACGCTAACCCTTTCGCCACCGACTGCATGAATTCATGATCCATACCGGCACCCGCACCATGTGCGAAAATAAAGGTGATAGGATAATCTTCACCATCAATGATGACATTATTCATCAAGTAGGTCCTCTTGCTCGCTCTGCGCTTTGGCAAGCATCCAGTCACGAAAAGTGGCAATACGTCCCATGTCAGCTTGTTTCTCATGACAGACAACATAGAAGGCATTCTTGCTGACCAACACCTCGTCAAATGGTGCTATCAAACGGCCTGCCTCTATTTCAGGCTGTGCTAATACATTATTGCCCAATGCAATGCCTTGGCCGTGAGCCGCAGCTTGCAGCACCATGGTTGAGTGACTGAAGATCGGACCATGATTAACGTTCACGCCGTCGATACTATTTTGCTTGGCAAATTGTTTCCAATCTTTACGAGAGGTATCGTGCAATAACGTATGGCATGCCAAATCACTAAGCGATTCTAATGGCTTGGTTCCAAGTAACACCGAAGGTGAGCACAAAGGAATTAAGTATTCTTGATAAAGCTTATCGGCTCTTAAGCCAGACCAATTACCTCGCCCGTAGTAAATAGCAACGTCTACGTCATCGGTTAACGAGCCTTCATCCATATCAACGGCTTTGATTCGTACATCAATATCAGGTTCTTGCTGATTAAAGTCTGCAAGCCTTGGTACTAACCATTGAATGGCGAAACTTGGCGGTAAACTAATAGTCAATGCGCCCTTCTCACTTCGCTCAAGCACTTTGTCAGTGGCTTCTGCGAGTGATGTGAAAATATCTTTGATATCCAAGAAGTAACTTTGCCCTTCTTCGGTCAGCAGCAAAGAACGGTTTCTTCGACGAAAAAGCTTCAAAGACAAAAATTCTTCAAGTGCTTTTATCTGATGGCTGACCGCAGCTTGAGTAACAAACAACTCTTCTGCAGCACGCGTAAAACTCAAATGTCGAGCAGCGGCTTCAAACACTCTTAACGAGTTTAATGGGGGTAATCGACGAGACATAGTCACTCTCTAAATAAGCATTAGTTTTTTTTATCTGAAACATTATAATTTGTCCATTGCCTAGCGGCCAGAGAAATTCTATATTTCATCCCGCAGTAGCTAGCCTGAACGGCTTGATTCTCTCTAGAATCAATTGGTTTAGCTCCTGCGATGTTGTGTTTGCAAACTCGTTCTTTTCGAGTTGGGTAGAGTTCTACCAAATGTTTTGTTGCAGTTCTATACTGAAACGAGGCATGTACTTCCTGTATTTATTTTGACCTGTCTGTCAAATTTGTTTGCACCGCCTTATGGGCGGTGTTTTTTTATGTGCAAAGAAAAGTAACAACAAGTTTATCAATAGCTGAACTAATTAATCTTGATTATTTTTCATCGTTAATCACAGAATTAGACACGCACTCAAATAGTCAACTGAACACATACAAATAGAATCATTGAATAGCACTAAAAAGTAACAGAACCCTTCAAGATACTCACATTTCCCAGTCACAAAGAAACTAACTTAGAAATCAGCTTAGAACCCAAAAAATTAAAATATCAAAGCCTGCCGATACCGCACCAAACTCACGCCCCCTCCCGACTTACTGTAAATCATTAACAATAGAAAATAAAAAAGCCGCTTACTTTCTAGTAAGCGGCTTTGCAAAATATTCAGCTATTCGGTTAACACACCACTATGGGCGGTAAACCTTAACGTTATGGAAGCCTTGCTCTTGTAGGTAAAGTGCCTGTAGACGACTCATTACACCACGGTCACAGTACAGCAAGTACTCTTTCGCTTGATCCAAGTCGCCAAACTGAGTCGAAAGCTTGAAGAACGGGATGTGTTTCACTTCAACACCATCGATCTCTAGTGGGCTTTCGTCTTCTTCGTCTGGGCTACGGATATCAAGAACGATAGCGTGCTCAGCAACAGCCTGAACTTGTTCAACTTCAGGAGCTTGCTCTTGGCTCTCTTTCTCGATGTCACGGATATCCATAACACGAGCGTTCTCGATCACTTGCTCCAGCACTTCAAAGTTAAACTTAGCTTCTTCTGCTTCTAGTTTACCTTTCTTCGCTTTTATTGTTGGCTTCTTAGAGATAACACCACAGTATTCAGGCATTACTTTTGCGAAATCTTCGGTGCCAATCTTACGAGATAGATCGATGATGTCTTCTTTGTCCCAGTTGATGAGCGGACGTAGGATCAACGTATCAGTCACGTTATCGATGTGACGAAGGTTAGTTAGCGTTTGGCTAGAAACCTGACCTAATGCTTCACCTGTTACTAGGGCTTCGATACCGAAGCGTTCTGCAACCATACCGCCAGCACGCATGAACATACGCTTAAGTACAACGCCCATTTGGCCGTCTTCTACGTTTTCTAGGATTTCAGCTACTACCGGTTCGAAATCAATAGAGATAAATTTCACTTTTGCAGAAGCACCAAACTTGTTCCACAAGTAATGTGAAACTTGCTTAACACCAATTTCGTGCGCAGGGCCACCTAGGTTAAAGAAGCAGTAATGCACTTTAGAACCACGTTTGATGTGTAAGTAGCTTGAAACGCCAGAATCGAAACCGCCAGAGATCAAGCTAAGCAGATCTTCTTGAGTACCTAGAGGGAAACCGCCTAGGCCTTTATGACGCTCAATAACTTGGTTAAGCTTCTCGTTCTCGACTTCAACTTTAACGGTAATATCTGGATTCTTCAGTTTTACTTTTGCTGATTCAACCGCTTGGTTTAAACCACCACCTACGTAGCGTTCTAGCTCGATAGAGGTAAAGTCATGTTTACCACGACGCTTGGCTCGCACAGAGAAAGTCTTACCTTCAATAAGAGCACCGCTTCGTTCAAGAACTTGCTCGTAAATATTGTGCAGGTCTTTAAATTCTGATTGCTGAACTTCAAGGGAGTGATGAATACCCGGAGTTTGCGTCAGTACTTCGAGTGTTTCTTTAAAGTACTTGTCGCTCTCAGACGTCACTTCGATGTGGTCACGACGGTTGAAGACAGCCACAGACTCAGTACGACGCTGAAGAATAGTACGAATATTACGTTCTAGAATCTTTGTGAAGCGCTTACGCACCGATTCACTTTTAATAAAAATTTCCGGATGAGGCTTAACAATAAATTTCATAGTACTTTCACGCCAATAAGGTTCACAAATTTTAGTAGGTTCATCACCACGTAAAAGGTCATTTCACATAGTTATTGAAGCAATAATAGATCAATATTAAATCTAAGGGCGCGAATTATACATGAGAAAGTGAAACAAGGAAAAGAGTGCGTGCTTTAGCACCACCAATAAACAGAACCTGAGGACAAACTATCGTATCAATTTCTTTCTATCTCTCTTTCCACCTCTTCCCAAGTTTCGTACAGACACCTTTATGTCTCAAACAAAAAGCCCAATCGATTAAAGATTGGGCTTTGGAATACATACTCTTGGTAAAGACTATTCGGTAATCGCTGGAACTTCTTCGCTGTAAAGTGGTTCACCTTGCATGATGCTGATTTCTACGCGGCGATTTAGGCTGCGTTGCCACTCCGTATCATTTGGCTCAACAGGTTCTGTATCCGCCATACCACGCACTCTCAAACGTTGATGAGAGAAACCGCGAACCTTTTCCATCTCTTGAGCAACAGACACCGCTCGCTGTGATGACAAATCCCAATTAGAACGATAGAGCTCTGAATCAAGTCTCTGGTTATCGGTGTGGCCTGAAATACGAACAATACCCGGCACATCTTTTACCAGTTCAGCAACCTGCCTAACTAAAGGTCGAAACTTAGGTTGTAAGAAAGCGGAACCCGATGGGAATGCGCCTTTCTCACGAATTCGAATGACGATCTGCTGGCCAAGATTTTCAACCTCAATCGCGCCTTGGTCAATCTCTCGCTCCAACGCCTTCTTGATGCTTTCCATCAAGGTTTCCATCTCTTGCGATTGAGCCTCAGCTTGCTGTTGCTGTTGGTCTGACTCAGAGTTTTGATTGTCATGAGTAGAGACCTCTGGCGACTTGCCTCCGGTCATCTTGCCTTGGTCTCGCATTGTACCGCCAGCACGCTCAGATTCACCTTCATGAAACTCAAGCGTTTGCTGCGTAATATCAATGGTCTGTTGCATGATCACATCAATCGGTGTCGGCTCAGGGCGACCAGGACGGAACTCCTGTGCAATGATGCTAGTACCTTTAGGAATATCTTTCACTTCCAAGCGGTTTTGTACACCAAACGCAAATTTCATCGACCCTGCGATCTGTTTGAACTTCAGTACGTCCATCTCAGAGAATGAGAGCAGCAGTACGAAGAAACACATCAGCAGTGACATCAAATCAGCAAATGTCCCCATCCATTGAGGTAACCCCGGAGGAGGACATTTGCATGGATTTTCTTCATCCATCTTCAAATCCTTTTACGCGGGTTCACCATCAATAGTTCGCTTACCTTCATTTAGGTAGCTCTTCAGGTAACCATCAATAACTCGTGGGTTCTGACCATCTTGAATCGCTAAAACGCCATCCATAACCAAGCGACGGTTCAGCGTCTCTTGGTCACGACGTAGGGCAAGTTTGTCTGCAATCGGGAAGAACACCATGTTCGAAAGGATTGCACCGTAAAGCGTGGTTAAAAGTGCAACTGCCATTGCCGGGCCGATCGCTTTAGGATCATCCATGTTCGAAAGCATAGCAACCAAACCAACCAGGGTGCCAATCATACCCATCGCAGGTGCAACATCACCAAATGCAGAGAACACTTTCGCGCCCTGCTCGTGACGCTCTGTTGTCAATGCGATGTCTTTTTGCAGTGCAGCACGCACCACATCACCATCATGGCCATCCACCAATAGGTCGATACCTTTTTGCATAAAACTATTACTGATTTCCATCTCTTCGAGTGCTAAGAAGCCGCCTTTACGCGCTGCATCAGCCATCTCTACGACTTTAGCGATAAGATCTTCAGGCTCATCGGCTTTAAACATAAATGCTTTGCCGGCAATTTTAGTCGCGCCAAAGAACTGCCCCATAGTGAACTTCATCAGAACAACAAACGTTGAACCACCCACCACGATCAAAATGGATGTCGTGTCATAGAACATCCCGAGGCTTCCACCTAGGATCATTGCCATGATTACAAAGGCAAATCCACCAATCAAACCTATTAGGGTTGCTAAATCCACTGAGCACTCCTCATGCTTTTTTGTAGCTCTACGTCGACGATAATCTTTTTATCGGCCAGACTATAAGATCTTTTAGTAAATTCTTGGCCTAAGTATCACACTTTTCGTTTTTGAGTCACAACTATTAGCCGACTTTAGCCCTATCCGTAGCGCATAAACTCGATAAAGCTAAGGTTATTCAATCAAAGTGAGTTCAAGTCCCTTAAAAACGAACTTTCTAGCAAAATTTATTGGTTACATTTGACCATATCAACGGCCTAGGGTAACGTTCGTTCATCTTTCCAAACGCAGATTTATTATGGCTACTAAGAAACCTGAAAATATGAGCTTTGAAGCAGCAATCGAAGAGCTTGATGGCTTGGTTGATCAACTAGAAAATGGTGATCTAGCTTTAGATGATGCGCTGAAAAAATTCGAACGAGGCATCTCCCTCGCTCGTGCTGGTCAAAGTAAACTAAACGATGCTGAACAACGCGTTAGCATCTTACTGCAAAATGATCAAAATGCAGAACTTAGCGACTTTAACCCACAACCTGAATAACGAATTGTATGAGATCCCCTATGATTGAGACTTTATTGTCTTATCAAGCACGTAATAACGAGCAACTGAACCTTTGGCTTGATCGCCTGCCACACCAAAATCAGAATCTTATCAACGCGATGCGTTACGGATTACTTTTAGGCGGCAAACGTGCACGTCCATTTCTTGTCTACATTACAGGGGAAATGCTTGGCTGCACCGCTGAAGAACTCGACACTCCAGCTTCTGCAATCGAATGTATTCATGCCTATTCTCTGATTCACGACGACCTTCCAGCAATGGATGACGACGAACTGCGTCGTGGTCATCAGACTTGTCACATCAAATACGATGAAGCGACAGCCATTTTAACTGGCGATGCACTACAAACTCTCGCGTTTACTATACTTGCAGAAGGCACATTAAGTGCTGCTGGGGAAAGCAATCGCGTTCGAATGATTCAACGCCTAGCTGAAGCCTCTGGTGCTCAAGGTATGTGTATCGGTCAGGCGCTTGATATTGAAGCAGAAAACCGCGCTGTCACGTTAGAAGAACTGGAAGAAGTTCACCGTAATAAAACGGGCGCTCTTATGAAGAGTGCGATTCGTTTAGGTGCACTGGCTGCTGGTGAAAAAGCGTTAGAAGTCATGCCTCAATTAGACAAGTACGCCGATGCAATCGGGTTAGCCTTCCAGGTTCAAGATGATATTTTAGATATCATCAGCGACACCGAAACTTTGGGAAAACCACAAGGTTCTGACCAAGATTTGAACAAAAGCACCTATCCTTCTTTGTTAGGTTTAGAGGGCGCTCAAGAAAAAGCGCAAACTCTGCTACAGGAAGCGCTTCAAGCTTTGGCTGCAATCCCATACAATACCCAGTTACTCGAAGAGTTCGCCCGATACGTCATCGAGCGCAAGAACTAAGACAATAAGCGCGCATTACCTATGACTCTTGATATATCAAAGTACCCAACTCTTGCTTTGGCTGATAAGCCAGAGGATTTGCGTCTACTTCCGAAAGAGACGCTAACACAGCTTTGTGATGAATTACGCACCTATCTTCTTAACTCAGTGAGCCAGTCAAGTGGTCACTTAGCGTCAGGCTTAGGTACGGTAGAGCTAACAGTTGCTCTGCACTATGTGTACAACACTCCTTTTGACCAATTGGTTTGGGATGTTGGCCACCAAGCATACCCGCACAAAATTCTTACTGGTCGTCGTGACCGCTTGTCGACTATCCGTCAGAAAGATGGATTGCACCCATTCCCATGGCGACAAGAGAGCGAATACGACACCCTATCTGTTGGTCACTCTTCAACATCGATCAGTGCCGGACTTGGGATGGCGATCAGTGCGAAGAAAGAAGGTAAGAATCGTAAAGTCGTAAGCGTTATTGGTGATGGCGCGATTACCGCAGGTATGGCTTTCGAAGCAATGAACCACGCGGGCGATATTCACAATGACATGCTGGTTATCCTTAATGATAACGAGATGTCGATCTCTGAAAACGTCGGTGCTCTAAACAACCACCTAGCTCAAGTTCTTTCTGGCAGTCTTTACACGTCTATTCGTGAGGGTGGCAAGAAAGTGCTATCAGGCGTTCCGCCGATTAAAGAGCTCGTTCGTCGTACAGAAGAACATCTAAAAGGCATGGTTGTCCCTGGCACCATGTTCGAAGAGCTAGGCTTCAACTACATTGGTCCAATTGATGGTCACGATGTGAATGAGCTGATTAAAACGCTCAAGAACATGAGAGATCTTAAAGGTCCTCAGTTCCTGCATATCATGACGAAGAAAGGCAAAGGCTACGAGCCAGCTGAGAAAGATCCAATTGGCTACCATGGCGTACCTAAATTCGATCCGGCACATTCAAGTCTGCCTAAGAGCACCAGCTCTAAACCAACTTTCTCTAAGATTTTTGGCGACTTCCTATGTGATATGGCCGCTCAAGATCCTAAGCTAATGGCGATCACGCCTGCAATGCGTGAAGGTTCTGGTATGGTTCGTTTCTCTAAAGAATACCCAGAACAGTACTTTGATGTAGCGATTGCTGAGCAGCACGCTGTGACGCTAGCCACCGGTATGGCGATTGCGGGTGATAAGCCGATTGTCGCTATTTACTCGACTTTCTTGCAACGTGGCTACGATCAACTGATCCACGATGTTGCCATCATGGATCTACCGGTTATGTTCGCGATTGACCGTGCAGGTCTTGTCGGAGCGGATGGTCAAACACACCAAGGTGCGTTCGACTTAAGCTTTATGCGCTGCATTCCAAACATGGTGATCATGGCACCAAGCGACGAAAACGAATGTCGCCAAATGCTTTACACCGGCCACCAGCACACAGGTCCAAGTGCCGTTCGTTACCCTCGTGGTAATGGTATGGGTACTGAGATTCAAAGTGAGTTTACTGCGCTTGAGATTGGTAAAGGTCGTATCGTTCGCGAAAGCGAAAAAGCAAAAGATGGCTCGAAGGTCGCTATCCTGAGCTTTGGTACTTTCCTTGAGAGTGCACTTCAAACCGCAGACACTATCGATGCGACAGTTGCAGACATGCGTTTTGTGAAACCGCTAGATGAAGCTCTGATCAAACAACTTGCTGCTGATCACGATGTCCTCGTGACTATCGAAGAGAACGCAATTGCAGGTGGTGCAGGCTCTGGGGTGGTTGAATTCTTGATGAAAGAGAAACTACTGATGCCCGTATTGAACCTTGGCTTACCAGACAAATTTATTGCTCAAGGTACTCAAGGTGAACTGCACGAAGAGCTTGGCTTAGATGTTAAAGGGATTGAGCAATCAATCGCGGCTTATCTAGCTAAATAGATTCTTTACAAGGTAAGTAGGTGTTTACTAGGTCAACATCTAACTAAGTAAATACCCAGCTAAGTGAGTCTTTAGCTAAACAGCAAAATCAAAAAAGGTTGGCCCTAGGGTCAACCTTTTTAGTATGTGTCGATTAACTAAAGTCTTATCGACTAAAAAACTTATTCGTTAAAACCTTAGCTTACTAACCTTAACAACAAGGCTTAAGTACTGGCGCGTCATAGTTCTCTGGTTCGTCAGAGTAGATAGCAACATTGAACTTCTCGACTAACCCCGTCTCTTCAACGCACTGTTCTTGGAAGAACTGTTGGATTTCATTACGCTGACAGTGAGCTTCAAATGCCTCGTTGTCTGCCCAGATTTCATTGAATGCGATAGGGAAACTCTCACCTTCAGCAAATGGGCTCTTGATGTGACGAGTCACTGTATATTGGATACAACCGTCTTCACGCATTGTGTTTGGCTCTAGTGACTTTAGCACTTCAAACAACTCGTTCAATTTGCCTTCTTTAGGCTGAAATTGAGCAACGCAGTAAATCTTCTTAGACATTGTAATTCCTTGTTTTTATCTATTATCATCAGTGCTTTGGATATTGATTCTTAAACGAGCCAACCTGAAAAATGAGCCACTGCATACAGCGAAATCGCCGCCATAATACCCGCCACGATATCATCAATCATGATACCTAAGCCGCCGTGAACTCGCTTGTCTAACCAACCAATTGGCCAAGGCTTTACCATATCGAAAAAACGAAACAGAACAAAGCCAGCGAATAGCCATTTCCAATCATTAACAGGAATACCCAACAACGGCACTAGGCCCATGGTGATCCAAAAGCCCGCAAACTCATCCCATACAATAGAGCCGTGATCGTGCACGCCCATGTCATCAGACGTCACTTGGCATATTTTGATACCAATAATGCAGCTCACAACCACAAGAATGACATAAATAGGGAAAGGTAACTGAACCAGCAATAGATAAAATGGGATCGACGCAAGCGTGCCCATGGTGCCGGGAATAATCGGCGATAAGCCACTACCAAAACCCGTTGCCAATAAGTGCCAAGGATTTTTAAGAGAAATAAGAGAAAGTGGGTTTGTCATCAATTAACCTTAAAGTGATCGTAACCAGTTAAGTTCCAACTCAGTGGTTCACCATTATTGTGTAATTCAAAATATTCTACAGGTCTTATCTGGCCAATGCAGGTGACTTTTGTTCCAGTGTGTGACAAAGCACTTTCCAATGAACCTTTATTTTCTTCAGGTACAGTAAAGCACAATTCGTACTCTTCACCACTGGTGAGGGCATATTGCTGAGCCGAAGTAATATCAGAAGCGAATTGGCGTAATTCTGGAGAGATTGGTAGCGTGCTTACATCAATGCTCGCACCAACCTGAGAACGTTTGAGGATATGTTTTAAATCAGCAATAACACCATCAGAGATGTCAATAGCAGACGAAGCAAGGCTTACTAATGCTTGACCTGCTAAAACTCGAGGGGCGCTCAGGTAGTGTCGCTCTTCAAGCTTGAGAGCATAAGGTTTAGCTTTATTCTGCTCAGGGTCAAGTAACACTTCTAGACCTGCTTTGCTGTCCCCTAGATTACCCGTAACGTAAATCCAGTCGCCAACTTTAGCGCCATCTCTGCGTAGTGCTCGCCCTTCAGGCACAAAGCCTTGCACAGTCAATGTCAGACTTAACGGCCCTTTGGTCGTATCACCGCCAATTAACTGAATACCAAAGTAGTCTGCAAGTTTAAAAAAGGAATCACAAAATGGGGCAAGCCACGCTTCATCGACTTCAGGCATAGTTAACGCAAAAGACACCCATGCAGGCGTCGCGCCCATAGCGGCAAGATCGCTAATGTTTGAAGCCAAAGCTTTATGTGCCACCCAAGCAGGGCTAGCCTCTGCTAAGAAATGTGTGCCTGCGACTAAGGTGTCGGTGCTGATCGCAATCTCAACATTGCCAGGTGCTTTGACCAAAGCACAATCATCGCCCGCAGCCAAAAGCACATCTTTACGTTGTGGTTGTCGATTTACAAAATATTTTTCAATCAGGTTAAATTCGCCAGACATCACATGCCCTATTTTTGGTCTTCATACAAATCACAGTAATTATACCAATCACAGTAAGTAAGTGATCAAAATTAGCGTAGGGAAAAGGCTTGAGAACAAGGCAGCTCTTTTCGACAAGAAGTTTCGATAAGTAGTTATTCTACAATTAAAAACTCTAACGCAGTTATCGAGCGTTTTAGCAAGCTAGGGTGACCAGTTATTTACTACGATTGATATTACGATAATTTAGTTACAAAAAAGGCCAGCATGAGAGCTGACCTTTAGATTCAATATACGAACGTCTTATTTCTTACGAACGTGCGGCGCTGCTTTATCAAGCACACCGTTAACAAACTTATGGCTGTCTTCTGCTGCAAATACTTTTGCAAGCTCGATAGCTTCGTTGATAACCACTTTATATGGTACATCTTCGCGACGAGTCATCTCGTACATAGCTAAACGTAGAAGCGCTAGTTCCATCAAATCGAGATCTTGCATTGGGCGAGATACGAATGGACGAAGCTTGCTATCAAGTTCCATGTGGTTAAGAGCAACACCAGTTAGCAGGTCGCGGAAGTATGCAACGTCTGTTTCTGGCATAGCTAGCGCAGGTTCTGCGGCATGATGCTCTTCTTCATCATACTTACCACCAGATAAGAACTGTTCTTCAACGGTAGCAATATTTTCTTTAGTAATTTGCCAAGAGTAAATTGCTTGTAGAGCAAATTGACGTGCGTTACGACGTGCGGCTGGTTTCACACTGGCCCCCATTAGGAATCGATTTCAGAAAGAACGTTGATCATCTCAAGTGCGCTAAGTGCTGCTTCTGCACCCTTATTACCAGCCTTGGTTCCTGCGCGTTCAATAGCTTGATCGATCGTATCAACAGTAAGAACACCAAACGCTACTGGAAGAGAAAATTCCAGAGACACTTGTGCCAAACCTTTATTACATTCACTACAAACATAGTCAAAGTGAGGTGTACCGCCACGAATTACTGTACCAAGAGATACAATCGCATCGAACTTACCCGTTTTTGCAACGCGCTGCGCTACAAGTGGAAGTTCTACTGCACCAGGGCATCGAACAACAGTGATGTTGTCTTCGCTTACTTGTCCGTGACGCTTTAAAGTATCGATTGCACCAGAAAGTAAACTTTCGTTAATAAAACTGTTGAAACGAGCAATAACGATAGCAATTTTTGCATTTGGCGCTGGGAAGCCACCCTCGATCACTTTCATAAGCCTTCCTTTAACTATTTTCATCAAGTGAGAATCGCCGGATTCTAGCACAAAACTGTGAGCAATATCTAATGCTAATTTAGCAGAGCAGACGCCGGAGATGTAAAGATGATAGTGCAGCGTTGCTCCCAAACATATAGGAACAGCAAGCAGAAAAGCTCGTTCATTTGTCACAGAGCAAATCAAGCTTCCCTACTTTGCTCTTTTGGCATTATTTACAACCAAAAGAGCAACTAAAATCATCCGTGAATTATGTTGCTACGACCTATGTCGCAGCGATCTATATTGAAACGAGAACAGGCGTGCTTGCTCATACAAAGCTTATGCACCCAAGTCTTATTCACAAACGTACTCAACAACGTTAAGACCAAAGCCACCCAATGCGTGGTAACGCTTAGAGCTTGAAGACAACAAACGCATATCGTGAACGCCTAGGTCTTGTAGAATCTGAGAACCTACGCCAACACGACGAGAGGTACCCTGCTTCTTAGCCATGGTTGGTTGCTCATTCTTATCTTGAGCTTCGAATGTCTTCACTTTGTGGATCAAAGAATCAGACGACTCTTCGTTACCCAGAATAACCAACACGCCGCCTTCGTCACCAATACGCTTCATCGCTTTATCTAGCGACCAGCTACGCTCGGTACCACGATCTGAATGAAGCAGATCGGTGAACGTATCGTGCAGGTGAACACGCACTAAAGGAGCCCCCTCAGACAGGTCGCCTTTTTGCATCGCGTAGTGGATCTGGTTATCAATCGTGTCGCGGTAAGTCACTAGCTCGAAATCACCAAACTCTGTTGGCAGGTGGCACTGTGCTACACGCTCAATTGTCGTTTCAGTGTTGTTGCGGTATTCAATCAAGTCAGCAATCGTGCCTAGTTTGATATCGTGTTTTTCAGCGAACACTTCAAGATCAGGGCGACGAGCCATGGTGCCATCGTCGTTTAGGATCTCAACGATAACTGAAGCAGGCTCACAACCGGCTAGACGAGCTAAATCACAACCAGCTTCTGTGTGGCCAGCACGCGTTAGAACGCCGCCTTCTTGAGCTGTCAGCGGGAAGATATGACCAGGTTGAACTAAGTCAGCCGCTTTCGCATCTTTTGCCACTGCTGCTTGAACGGTAACTGCACGGTCTGATGCAGAGATACCTGTAGTTACACCTTCAGCTGCTTCAATTGAAACCGTAAAGTTTGTGGTGTACTGCGCGTTGTTGTCTTGAACCATAGGCGCTAGACCCATACGGTTTGAACGCTCTTTGGTAAGAGTTAGACAGATTAAGCCGCGGCCATACATCGCCATGAAGTTAATGGCTTCTGGCGTTACATGTTCTGCTGCCATGATAAGATCGCCTTCATTTTCGCGATCTTCATCATCCATCAGGATAACCATTTTTCCTAGGCGAATGTCTTCAATAATTTCTTGAGGAGTACTAATTGGCATTGTTTTATATCCTTTGAAATGGTTCTGCTTCCTAGAACCGACATATTTAAACCTGATGATATTGCTTAGCTTTTACAAAGTGCTATTTGGAGACTGAGTAAAAGTTATTAGGCAAAACCATTCTGCTGTAAGAATTCCATCGTCAATCGAGATTCAGGCTCAGACTCTTGCTGTTGACCTTGTAATAGACGCTCCATATAACGCGCCAATACATCGACTTCTAGATTCACTTTACGACCGACATTGAATTGGTCGATGGTTGTTTCTGACGAGGTGTGAGGAACGATGGTTAACTTAAATGCATTTTTACGTAAATCGTTCACCGTAAGGCTTATACCATCAACTGTGATTGAACCTTTCTGAGCCACGTACTTTGAGATTTCAGCGGGCATTTCTACCCAGAACTCAATCGCACGTCCAACTTGGTTACGCTCAACAATCTCGCCCACACCATCAACGTGACCAGACACGATATGACCACCGAAACGTGTCGTCGGCAGCATCGCTTTTTCTAGGTTAACCTTATCGCCTGCTTGGTAATCCACAAAACCCGTTTTTTTCAGGGTCTCAAGCGATAGGTCTGCACTGTAGCTATGGTCATTGAATTCAACAACCGTCAAACAAACTCCGTTGGTGGCAATACTGTCACCAAGTTTAACGTCGGCCATATCAAGCTTACCAACGTTAACCGTTACGGTAATGTCTTCTCCGCGGGGAGTAATAGCACTCAATGTACCTACGGTTTCTACAATTCCTGTGAACATTTTAAAACTCTTCTTGTTGTCAACGATACTCATGCTGCTCGCTACTTTTAGAGCTCAACACTTACCGTTGAACATGTATTTCTGATGCGAGGGTTTATGGTCGTGTCAGTTATTTTTTACGATTGGTATTACGGCTTCTATTGTAGTTTCGCCAATATTGGCTTCGCCACAATGCGAATATCTACGCCAACCTGTCTAACATCTTTAATTTCTAGGTCAATAACGTCAGACATTGAAGTGAGCCCTAATGCTCCCATCAAGCCTCGTCCGTCACTGCCCATTAGTTTAGGCGCTAAATAGAGGATTAGCTCATCCACCAACTGCGCTTCAATTAAGCTTTTTGCTAAGGTAGCGCCCGCTTCGACCCAAATATGGTCAATATGATTCGCTGGCAATTGACGCATTAAATCGTGTAAGTCTAGCTTACCTGCATCCGTTGTTCCGACTGTAATATCAGCAGAGGTTTCAGCTACTCTCAATACCGAAGTTGGAGTCTGGAATAACTTGAGCTCAGGATACAGTTGATTTTGGCGATCAAGAATCACACGAATCGGCTGACGCAACTCGTCTTCAAGGTAATTTATTTTGGTATTGCTTGGCAATTCTGCCCAGCGAACATTCAGCGATGCGCTGTCTTCAATCACCGTCTGGCTAGTTGATAGCACCGCGCCTGCTTTTGCTCGGTAATTCTGAACATCACGACGCGCTTCTGGCGATGTGATCCACTGGCTTTGACCATTTCCCAATGCAGTTTGGCCATCAAGGCTGGCCGCCATCTTTAACTGAACGAATGGCATGCCCGTTTGCATACGCTTGATAAATGCAGGGTTCAAGTCGAGAGCATCTTGCTCTAGTAAGCCTATTTCAACCTCAATACCCGCGTCGCGTAGCATCTTGATACCACGTCCTGCGACCTTCGGGTTTGGGTCTTGCATGGCACAAATTACTTTTGAAACTTGAGCCTTAATCAAACCTTCGGCACAAGGCGGTGTTCGACCATAGTGCGAACAAGGCTCTAACGTGACATAAGCAGTCGCACCTTTTGCCTGGTCACCTGCCATGCGCATAGCGTGAACTTCAGCATGAGGTTCACCGGCTTTGGCATGAAAACCTTCACCAACGATCTGACCATCGCTTTGTACGATGACACAACCAACATTAGGGTTCGGCGCAGTGGTGTAAATGCCGCGCTTCGCTAACTGAATAGCACGCGACATCATTTGAAAATCTAGGGGAGTAAAATTTGACATGATTGAGGCATTAATCCTCTAATTTAGCGATTTCTTCGCCAAATTCTCGGATATCTTCAAAGCTGCGGTAAACAGAAGCAAAACGAATGTACGCTACTTTATCCAAATCTTTTAATTGGCCCATAACAAGGTTACCAATCATTTCACTAGGAACTTCACGCTCGCCCGTTGCACGGAGTTGTGACTTAATCGTACTAATTGCCAGTTCAATAGCATCAGCACTCACTGGGCGTTTTTCGAGAGCGCGCTGAACGCCACCCACCATCTTATCTTCATTGAATGGTTCGCGGTTTCCGTTCGACTTTATGACTTTAGGCATCACAAGCTCTGCCGATTCAAAAGTAGTAAAACGTTCACTACATGCAAGGCATTGACGGCGACGACGAACCTGATGGCCATCGGCTACCAGTCTTGAATCGATTACTTTAGTGTCGTTCTCTGAACAAAAAGGACAATGCATATCACCTCCAAATAATTGAATATCAGTGTAACGGAATTGCCAAACGTTAGGAAAGAAAAAGGGCCAATTAAGGCCCTTTTGTGTGGTGATTCATTGATTATTGCTACGCGATAGCAATTTCAAAAATGAGCTGAGGAGAAAAATTAACGTGAACGTTAACCACGAACTAAATAGTTCGCTTTACCCACCCATTTGTAGCTTGTGAGTTCTTCTAAGCCCATTGGGCCACGAGCGTGTAGTTTCTGAGTCGATACAGCCACTTCAGCGCCTAAACCAAACTGTGCACCATCGGTGAATCGTGTTGATGCATTCACATAGACCGCAGCAGAACCGACAGAGTTAATAAAACGCTCTGAGCTCTCTAGACTATTGGTCATGATCGCGTCGGAGTGGCTCGCGTTGTGTACACGCATGTGGTCAATCGCTTGTGCGACATCCGCGACTACTTTCACGCCTAGCGTGTAGCTTAGCCATTCAGTGTCAAAGTCACCTTCAACGGCATCACGTTGATCTTCAAAACCAACCAGCAACGATTTTGCGCTAACATCAGTAACCAAGGTAACCTTGCCCGCTAAACGCTGTGTTAGCTGCGATAAGAAAGCCTCAGCAACCGCTTCGTGCACTAATAATGTATCTAGTGAATTACACGCAGACGGGCGTTGAACTTTAGAGTTTTCAACCACATCTACCGACTTTTCAATATCCGCACTTTCATCAACAAAGATATGACTGATACCAAATCCGCCAATGATCACTGGAATGGTGCTGTTCTCTTTGCACATCTTGTGCAAGCCAGCGCCACCACGAGGAATGATCATATCCACGTAGTCATCCAACTTAAGCAGTTGAGATACTAATTCACGATCAGGTTTTTCAATGTACTGAACTGAAGCAGCAGGAAGTTCCGCTTTCTCTAATGCAGACTGGATGACTTTAACCAGCTCCATGTTCGAGAAGAACGTCTCTTTGCCACCACGTAAGATGCTTGCATTACCTGTTTTAAGACACAGTGCCGCAATATCGATGGTTACGTTCGGACGAGCTTCATAAATAACGCCAACTACACCAAGCGGTACACGACGACGAGACAGTGACATACCGTTTTCCAGTACCTTACTGTCCATTTCGCTGCCAACAGGATCATTCAAACTAATAACGTTACGTACATCGTTAGCAATACCCGTTAAACGTTCTTCGTTGAGTAATAGACGGTCAAGTAGAGCATCGGTTAAACCCGCTTCGCAACCAAGCTCAATATCTTTCGCGTTTGCTTCTAAAATGGTCGTTGCGTTTGCTTCTAGCTCATCAGCAATGATCGCCAATGCTTTGTTCTTCTGCGCCGTTGATGCGGTCGCTAGGTGAAAAGCAGCGTCTTTTGCTGCGATACCCATATTAGTTAAATCCACGTTTAACTCTCCCTAAATTCTGTCTGTCTTTGGATGTAAAAAAGCGATTCGCACTACCTACTAAAACTAAATGCTAAGCACTAAAGCTAGATACTAAATGCTAGAAACTAACGCTAGATGCTAGAAGTAGATGCGCAGTTAATCGCCTTATCATCACGAACTACTCTTGAATCACTACCATGTCGTCACGGTGAATGACCTCTGACCCGTAATCGTAACCAAGAATATCGCCAATATCTTTACTGTGCTTGCCTGCGATTTTTGCTAGGTCTTGGCTTGAATAACTGGCGATACCACGCGCAATGACTTTGCCTTTGCTGTTGGTAACTTGGGTGACTTCACCACGAGAAAATTCGCCTTGAACTCGAATGACCCCTTTTGCCAACAAGCTGCTGCCTTTAGTGTTCACGGCATTGACCGCTCCATCATCAACAACAATATCTCCAGCAGAAGCTGGGCCTGCTAAAATCCAGCGCTTACGGTTTTCAAGCGCTTCTTCTAACGGCAAGAAACGCGTGCCTTGTGGGTTATCACTTAATGAGTCAAACACCACGTTTTCAGCACTGCCAGCTGCAATGATCACTTCAATACCCGCACGACGAGCAATATCAGCGGCCTGCAGTTTTGTCGCCATGCCACCAGTACCTAACGTAGTACCACTGCCGCCTGCGATCTTACGCAATGTATCATCAATGGTTTTCACTTCTTTTATGAGCTCAGCATTCGGATCTTTGCGAGGGTCTGCCGTAAACAGGCCTTTTTGGTCGGTTAATAGCAGAAGCTTATCGGCGCCACATAAAATACCCACCAGTGCCGACAAGTTATCGTTGTCACCCACTTTAATTTCATTGGTTGCTACTGCGTCGTTTTCATTAACTACGGGAATAATATCGTGTTCAACGAGTGCGTTGATCGTGTCACGAGCGTTAAGAAAACGTTCGCGATCATCAAGATCTGCACGAGTCAGTAGCATCTGGCCAATCTTAAGGCCATAAATCGCAAACAAAGACTCCCAAGCTTGAATCAACTGACTCTGCCCAACTGCCGCAAGCAACTGTTTGCTCGCCATCGAGTTGGGGAGTGCGGGGTAACCAAGGTGCTCGCGTCCTGCTGCAATTGCGCCAGACGAAACCATAACCACAGAGTGGCCTTGTTTTTTTAATTCAGCACATTGACGAACCAGCTCAACCATGTGAGCACGATCTAATGCCAATGTTCCACCAGTTAAGACACTGGTACCCAGTTTAACAACGACAGTTTTGCGCTGTGTTGTTGTCCCGCTTTGATGATTTGTTGTCATGAAGTCTTTTATGGATAAAACAAATAAGAGGTGATGTTTTAGCAATCAACAGGGGAATTCACAAGCAGAAAAGGTGCGAAACCGCACCTTTTTGCTTTATAGAGAAGAGTAACCTTTAAAATCAGACGAATTCGACAGACTCTTCGTCGAATTGAACACTGATTTCAAACTTACTTTGAAGCTCATCAACCAGTTTTTGGTGAAAGGCTTCTTGAGTGCGAGACACCTCGGCTACTGCCTTCTTAGGTAATGGTAAGCAAACCCAGTTGCCATCGACGTTGTATTTACCGATGTTGTACTTCGCCGAATATCCTTCTTCCGACTTATCCAACTCTAACCACCAGCCCCAGAACTCACGCTCTTCTGGTGACTTTTTATCGTTCACACACACAGACAAGCAATCAAAAATGTAGTGACCATCTTCTGATTGCGGCTCCCTCAAGTAAGGCCCAATAGCCTTTAAAACGTTTAACAAGCGATAATGCGTAGGTTGTTGTGTCACTTCTGACATATTGAATCTCCATTTCAATGTTAAGAATGACGTTACTCAGACTGCAATACGTAGAAAGCACGCAGTTGGATTTTATAAATTTTCTCTGAGTATCAGGTACTTACTTTGTACACTTTTCATGCTTAACTAATTTCGGAGAAATGTCATCTAAATAATTCATCCTCAAGCCACTTTATCGCTAATTCGAGGGATTGCTCATACCCCTGTGTAATTGATTTGGTTTTGATTTTCTTCGCTTTGCCGTAATCACTGTAAATAGCAACCAGTTGATTATCCAGATGCGGTGAAACAGGGTCACCTTCCAAAGCCAATGCCAAAATAGGAACACTGGTTTTACTGTTAGCCAGCAAGCCTTGCACCTTCAATGACCAAGCCATCAGTTGTCCAGAAAGGCTATTGATATCCACCGCCCCTTTACCAAGACGCGAAGCCAATACATCCAAGTGCATCTTAGGCATCTGCTTTAGTTTGTCGGCATGAACAAAGATATCGTGGATCGGAGCCCCTAAAGAGATACAGGCTTTGAGTTTATGTTGCTCAAGGAAGGATAACCTCACCATCGCGTTACCACCGAATCGGAAACCGAACAGACCGACTTTATGATGGTCCACCCATGGGATATTAGGCAGTTCATTCAACACGGCTTGATGCAGGCAAGAAGAGTCTTCGGTTAGTGGCCAATGCGAACTGTGCCCTATCGACGGCATATCAATCGTTAGCATCGCAATATTTTTCGGTGCTAGGTAATCTCTAAACAAACGCCACATGTCTGTTTGCAGGCTATCTAAACCTGCACTCACGATCACGACAGGTTGTGGTTTGTCTGTTTTGGTTAGATGTAAGTTCGCCTTAATCTTTTTGTTTTGATACGGCACTTCGATTTGTTTGACGATCAATTTAGTGTGTTTGATCGCTTCAGAATACGCCGCATTCGCTAGTACCTGTGCCTGAGCAGCAAGGTTATCGTTCTTTAGATGTGGGTAGCCCGCAATGCTGAAACACAGCGATGCTGAAAACAACTCTTCAGCCATCTCTTCACCGCTCTTTTCATTCGAGCGATTTTGATGCTGCATGCCCAGCTTGGTCCACTCGTATGCCCAGTTACCGCTGCGGTAGCCCATCACGGTATCTAGCCACTCATCAGTGGTACGAGAATTATCGGATGACGCGATGCGTGCCAATACCGCTTCTTGCTCTATCGGGTTAACGCCTTGCCATACCCACTGAAGACGTCTTAGGTTTCGATACCAAGATGAGTTCTGCTCTTCACGCTTTTTATCCAGCAGTTCTTCTGAACTTGGCATGTAGCGAGTAAGCATTGAGGTCTCTTTGGCCTGCTTGTGCTTTACAAACAAGGTTTCCGAAAGGTTCGAGCTCGTTTCTTCTGATTCAGACATTGGGATACTTAATAAGAAATGGTTGTTACTAATCATATAAAAAAAAATGACCCTATAAAGGGTCATTTCTCAAAAAACTAAGTTTACACTTATTTTGACTTGCGATTTACCGGCTCAACGAAGCTTAGGCTAGTATCCCAAGGTTGCTCAATCCATGTGTCTTGAGCGATATCAACGATGTACTCGTCTAATAAATGTGCGCCAGATGGTTTTGCACAAACAGCGATCAGTTTCGCTTTAGGGTACATTTCGCGAAGCTTGCGTGCAGTGTCACCACTATCAACAAGATCTTCAACGATTAGGAAGCCTTCACCGTCACCTTCAGGTGCTTTAACTACAGTCATATCACGCTGGTGATCGTGGTCGTAACTAGAAATACAAATCGTATCTACGTGACGAATACCTAGCTCACGAGCCAAGATTGCACCAGGAACCAAACCACCACGGCTTACAGCCCAGATACCTTTCCACTGTTCTGCTGGCATTTGCTTTTCTGCTAGTTGACGGCAGTAAGTCTGCATGTTGTCCCAAGTGATAATGAATTTGTTGCTCATAGTATAAAACCTAATAATTTTGTCATGTTATTAAAGGCTATGCCAAACATAGCCTCTTCAGCGATTAAGCAGAAATCTAGACGATTAAGCGAAAATGTATTTGAGAATAAAGATAGCCGACATTACCCACACAGCAGGTGAAACGTCGCGACCTTTACCACTTAGCAGCTTAATTGCAGCGTAAGCGATGAAGCCTAATGAGATACCCTCAGCGATAGAGTACGTCAACGGCATTAGCAGACATGTTACCACGACTGGTGCTGCTTCCGTAAGATCACGCCAATCAATGCCAACTAGGCCTGACATCATCAGAATTGCTACATAGAACAACGCACCTGATGTTGCGTAAGCTGGAATCATACCTGCAAGTGGCGAGAAGAAAAGAGCCAGTAGGAACAAGATACCAACAACAACCGCTGTTAGACCTGTACGACCACCTTCAGCAACGCCAGCAACACTTTCAACGTAAGACGTGGTGTTTGATGTACCCAGAAGAGCACCAATAGACGTTGCTGTTGAGTCAGCAAGCAGGGCTTTATTCAAGCGTGGCAGTTTGCCGTCTTCTTTGATTAAGTTTGCTTTTGTAGCAACACCAACCAAAGTACCTGCTGTATCGAATAAATCGACGAACAAGAATGCGAATACCACTGAAATCATACCAATTTCAAATACAGCAGAGAAATCAAGCTGCATAAATGTTGGTGCTAGGCTTGGCGGTGTAGACATGATGCCGCCGTATTGAACGTCACCTATAGCAATACCAATCGCTGTGATAGCGAGAATCGCGATCATTACTGCACCTTTCACACCACGGTGAACAAGAGCAATCGTAATGAAGAAACCAAGCGCGCCTAAGATTGGAGCAATCGCTGTAATATCGCCCAGTGAAACCTTAGTTGCTGGGTTAGAAACTACGATGCCAGCATTGCTAAGTGCAATAAATGCTAGGAAAAGGCCGATACCCGCAGAAATACCAACACGCAGAGACATCGGAATCGAGTTGATAATCCATTCACGGATCTTAAAGATACTTAAGAAGATGAAGATTACGCCTGATACGAAAACTGCTGCCAGAGCAACTTGCCACGTATAACCCATACCCATTACAACAGCATAGGTAAAGAAAGCGTTCAAACCCATACCTGGAGCTTGAGCAATTGGATAGTTAGCAACAAAGCCCATGATGAAACAGCCAATAGCAGCCGCTAAACAGGTTGCTACAAATACAGCGCCATGGTCCATCCCAGCGTCAGCTAGAATCATTGGGTTTACAAAAATGATGTAAGCCATTGTTAGGAAGGTTGTTAGACCTGCGATGATTTCAGTGCGCACATTGGTGCCATTTTCACTGAGTTTAAATAGCTTTTCGAACATTATCGAATCCTATAAGGGTAAGAGTAAACGGTTGCGTAATCGATTGGCTGTGGATTATAAAGTTATCAAATAACAAATTCCAGATAGAATTAAGGCTCTAATTAATATTTATCAGAATGCCGTATGAAACAGAACGATTAAAAGAGAATGAGGGAAATGCAAATTACCATTAAAAACAATATCTTAAAAACAAAAAAGACGACGGAATAATTTGGTTATTTTTTCGACCATTGGTTATTTTCATTAAGAATGTAGCTCACAAATTCTCAATCCAAACTCACAAGAGTTATGTATTTTCCAACAGAATCAGTAATAAGGTGCAAATTGATAGCTTGGCGTTCAAAAAACGACCGCAACGAATAGCGGAGAAATGGTCAATGAAAGTAGTTAATAAAAAAGCAGGCGGTAAAGTAGCAGGCAAAAAAAACGCCACTCAAAACTGAGTGGCGGTAGAATCTGTCAACCAAAAGGGCTGTAAAAGAATTCCAATATATAGGGGTGAACAAAACTGTTCGAGTTACATGCTTCCGGTATTAGTAACCAAAGCTTGTAGGGTATGCAAAGTTGCTAGTGTAAACAGAGCTGTTAATCCAGAACATTGCAGATGGTAAACCTTTCATAACTATCACCTTAATAAATCAATAAAAAACGAATTTGATTTCTCGGTTCCTTGGAGGCGATAAAACGGACTCATCCTTTGAGCATTTACTCTTCATCTCAGAAGTTGGTTATTAATATACCTCAAAGAAAAAAGATTACAAGTATTTTTTGCTGTTCGTCACACTTTTTACCATTTATGGTTATTTTACAAACTTATTTATGTAATTAAATTACAGGATGGAGCTAAACAAACGTTTGCCTACGCCATCAATAAGCATCAGCGCACTTATTAATGATCAGATAGACAAGATCGCTTTCAAAATTTGAGGATTTTGAGGTTTAGAACCGCTACTCGTCAAAACGCTCAAGTGGTATGCTGTTGCCATCAAAACAGACCCATATTTTAGATTTTTGTTCTAAGTTTTCACCTATAGAAATCCTAAATATATGGTTATCAAATAAAAAAGGAGTCATCCGTGTCTGAATTCCATTCTGAGATCAGTAAATTGTCCCCTGCCCCTATTTGGCAGTTTTTCGATAAGATTTGTTCAATCCCACACCCTTCAAAGCATGAAGAAGAGCTTGCTCAATACATTATTGCTTGGGCAACAGAGCAAGGCTTAGATGTACGCCGTGATCCAACGGGCAACGTATTCATCAAAAAACCTGCAACGCCGGGTATGGAAAACAAAAAAGGTGTCGTGCTACAAGCTCACATCGATATGGTTCCACAAAAGAACGAAGACACTGATCACGACTTTACAAAAGATCCAATCCAGCCATACATCGATGGTGAATGGGTTACAGCAAAAGGCACAACGCTTGGTGCTGACAACGGCATGGGCATGGCATCTTGCCTAGCTGTTCTTGCTTCAAACGAAATCCAACACGGCCCTATCGAAGTTCTACTAACCGTAGATGAAGAAGCAGGCATGACTGGTGCGTTTGGTCTTGAAGCAGGTTGGCTAGAAGGCGATATCCTTCTTAATACTGACTCAGAGCAAGAAGGTGAAGTGTACATGGGTTGTGCTGGCGGTATCGACGGCGCAATGACATTTGAAATTGCACGTAACGCAATTCCAGCTGACTTCGTAACACGCAAGCTAACGCTAAAAGGCCTAAAAGGCGGTCACTCTGGTTGTGACATTCACACTGGTCGTGCAAACGCAAACAAACTGATTGCTCGCTTCCTAGCCGGTCACGCAAAAGAACTAGACCTTCGCATCGTAGAATTCAAAGGTGGTAGCCTTCGTAATGCGATCCCTCGTGAAGGTTTCGTAACGGTTGCGGTTCCTGCTGTAAACCAAGAAAAACTGGCTTCGCTATACAACTACTACACAGAGCTGCTTTCAACAGAGCTAGGTAAAGTAGAAGACAGCATCGTAACTTTCAACGAAGAAGCTTCAGTTGAAATGGGCACACTAGCATCAGCAGACCAAGCTCGCTTTATCGCGGCACTTAACGCATGTCCAAACGGCGTGATTCGTATGAGTGACGAGATTGAAGGTGTTGTTGAAACGTCTCTAAACGTAGGTGTTATCACAACGGAAGAAGATTCAATCACAGTACTTTGCTTGATCCGCTCTCTTATCGACTCTGGCCGTAGCCAAGTAGAAAGCATGCTTCATTCTGTTGCTGAACTAGCAGGGGCTAACATCGCGTTCTCTGGTGCTTACCCAGGTTGGAAACCAGACGCTGATTCAGAAATCATGCATATCTTCCGAGACATGTACGAAGGTATCTACGGTCACAAGCCAAACATCATGGTTATCCATGCTGGTCTTGAATGTGGTCTATTCAAAGAACCTTACCCGAACATGGATATGGTTTCTTTCGGCCCAACGATCAAGTTCCCACACTCTCCTGATGAGAAAGTGAAGATCGATACTGTTGAATTGTTCTGGAACCAAATGGTTGCATTACTAGCAGCCATTCCAGAAAAAGCATAATTCGATTAGCTAGTGTTTTTCAGTAAATGGTGTTTTCCAATAAATGGGCTCTTCAATAAATAGCACTTTTCAGTAAACACCGTTTATTCGACACAAAATAAAACAGGTACTCAATGAGTACCTGTTTTTGTATCTAATCTTTGTAGCTACTACTTGTGACTAAATAAGCGATTAAGCGCGTGTAGCCGCGTAGCTCTCTAGCTCATCAATTGAAGTTTGTGCCACAACTTCACCATCGATGAAGTACGTCACCATCTCGCCATCGCGAACACCGATTAACGTCGCACGCTCACCAGATTGGTAAGTGATGTCCATTTGGATAGTGTTCTCATCAATCTGCTGCATTTGACCTTTCTCGATCATATCGGCACTAGTGATAGGACCCACTGGAGCTTCCGTTAAAGACGGATCAAGTTGGTGGTTGATGTCTAGGTAAGTATCAGTCTTAGTGTCAAAAATATGCGGAGAACCAGTCAGAGGGTTGCTACCAGTCCAGAACTCTAATGAGTTGAATACCAAGTAATCCGCAGCAACAGTTAAACCGTAAGCTGGAGCTAATAGAATGTTAAGACCACCACGAGCGTAACGGTTATCAACAGCCTTCACGTTAAACTTCATTAAGTAACCTGTAACTGCGTTGCTACCAACACAACCAGATAGAGCGACAGAAACCACCGCCAGTGCAACGATCTTAGTAATTGTTTTTTTCATTTTTATCTCAATATATGAATTTGGCCGCCAAAAAATGGCGATGGATGATAACAGCCCTCACATCCAGAATTATCAGATTAAAATCAATAAATTGTCAGGAAAATCACAAATAAAGCCCCCTCAGTTATCGTAAATAAAAAATAGAAACCAATTCCAAAGCCCCTCCATAAAAAAGTTTTGTCGTCACCGTAAAGCGATTGATTCGTACTAAAATTCAACGATTGCTACATTCCGTGTTAATGAATTATCACTATGTTGAGAACAACCTAAATGGCAAGACTAAAACCTAATCAACCATTCGAATTACTTGGTTATACTGTTCAGCCAGGACAACGAAAAGAGATTGAACTGCAAGCGGCTCAGCTTTACACGCACTCTCCACTTTCGATCCCGATTGAGATCATCCACGGTCGCCAAGCAGGCCCAACACTAATGGTAAACGCTGCTATCCACGGTGATGAGTTAAACGGTGTTGAGATTGCACGACAGTTAACGAACGCAATTGAACCCAATAAACTAAAAGGGACATTAATTGTTGTGCCGATCGTTAACGTGTTTGGCTTCATTCATAAGTCTCGTTACCTACCAGACCGTCGCGACCTAAACCGTTGCTTCCCTGGCAGTGAGAAAGGATCACTGACATCACGTATCGCACACACTTTCTTTGAAAATGTAGCGAAGCACTGTGATTACATTCTGGATCTTCACACGGGTGCGATTCACCGTACGAACCTGCCACAAATTCGTGCAAACTTGTCTAACCCAGAAACACTACGTATTGCGAAAGCGTTCGCAACACCAGTCATCATTGATTCACCTCTGCGTGATGGTTCACTGCGTAGCGAAGCCGAGAAGCTTTGCATTCCAGTGTTAACGTACGAAGGTGGTGAGGCTCTGCGTTTTGATCATTTAGCGATTCGTGCAGGCTACCTCGGCGTTCATCAAGTAATGAAAGAAATTGGCATGCTGCGTCCAAACCGCAAAAAGCTACCTGAACCCGTGCTCAGTAAATCAACCAGTTGGATCCGCGCTGAATCAGACGGTATCTTGCGTAATATGGTAAGACTTGGCGAACAAGTGGAAGCCGGACAAACTTTGGCTTACATCAGCTCTCCTCTAGGGCACGAAGAAGGGCAAGTGATCACGACTAAAGGTGGTATCGTGATTGGTCAGCAAACGCTGCCTCTGGTGAATGAAGGTGATGCGGTGTTCCACATTGCTTACTTCAAACAAGACGATGAAGAAGTAGGCCAATCCGTAGAAAGCTACATTGAAGAAGTAGCAGAAGACGATTGGCTAACCGCGCTGAACAACTGATTAAAGCTTGAGAGATCGACGTTAAAAGCGACAAATCAAAACCGTCGCTCTTAGGCAAAATAGAAACGAACTCCACAAACGAAAAAGCCCCAATATAGGTGACTATATTGGGGCTTTTTTTATAAGTCCCTTATCTTAAAATTAAGGGACCTATAAGTTAATCGTGCACCGAATTACTCAGCGTCTTCTTGCTCTTCTTCACGAGCTTTTGCGCGTGCTTCACGTGCTTGCTCAGCTTTAAGCTCTTTAGTGTGACGTAGGTCGTCACGCTCTTTACGCTGTTCTGATTTACGCTCGTTACGTTCAGCTTGGTTTGAGATGAAAGATGCTAGTTCTTTCTCAGCCCACTCTTGTGCTAGAGCTTCAGTTTCAAAATCAGATTGACGCTTAGATACTGTCGTGCTGCGAGACGTTACTTGACGAGTAATTTCTGCACACCAACCGCTGCGTTTTTCTGTAAGGCGGATATCAAATTTTTTGTTCTTAGACATGTTCTATATTTTCCTAAGGGAGATCATTAAGGGATCGGTCACTTTGATAACTCCATCTAAGTGAGCATCTTTTAACACCATCCCTTGGTAAGCGCGGTATTAGAGCACAAATCAATGAATATTGCTGCAAATATTTGCAGCGGATCACACTCTAATGCTGCAAATCGTTTGCGCCTGATTTCAATTGGTTCGTAACTCTCGATTCGCCACCAATTTACGCCCAGTTTTATCAGCCACAACGAAATAGACTATGCTCAAACAAAGATAAAAAACGAGATAGCTTATGTACTCAGATCTCGCCATCAAAACATCTCACCTACTCCGCCCATAATTACAATAGCTAAGGAGTTGCTATGGATAGCTTTATCAAAAACTTACCTAAAGTTGAGCTGCACTTGCATATTGAAGGCTCGCTAGAACCTGAGCTAATGTTCAAACTCGCCAAGCGTAATAACATTTCAATTCCCTTTGAAAACCCAGACCAAGTAAAAGACGCGTACCAATTCCACAATCTTCAGTCCTTTCTCGATATCTATTACCAAGGCGCTAACGTACTGATTAATGAACAAGACTTCTATGACCTAACTTGGGCTTACCTCCTGAAATGCCAGCAAGACAACGTAATTCATACCGAGATATTTTTTGACCCGCAGACTCATACCGAACGTGGGGTAGCTTTTGAAACCGTTGTTGGTGGTATCACTCAAGCTTTGCAGCAAGCCGAACTCGAACTCGATATTACTAGTCAACTCATCATGTGCTTTCTTCGACATCTTGATGAAGAGAGTGCTTTTGAAACACTAAAACAAGCGCTTCCCTTCAAAGACAAAATTATAGGTGTCGGACTTGATTCATCAGAGCAAGGCAACCCACCAGAGAAGTTTAAACACGTATTTCAAGAGGCCATCAATCAAGGGTTTTTGGCCGTTGCACATGCCGGAGAAGAAGGGCCAGCACAAAACATTATCGATGCATTAAGCCTGTTAGGCATTACTCGCATTGATCATGGCGTTCGCTGTGTTGAAGATGAAGACTTGATGGAACAGTTAATCGCTAAACGCACACCGCTGACGGTCTGCCCACTATCGAATACAAAGCTCAAGGTCTTCGACAGCATGCAAGAGCACAACATCGTCGAGTTACTGAGAAAAGGGCTGTGCGTCACCATCAATTCCGATGATCCCGCTTACTTCGGTGGCTATATGAATGATAACTTCTTCGCCGTCGCTAATGCTCATCCACTGACGAAAAACGAATTAGCGCAATTCAGTATTAATGCTGTCGAAGCGAGTTTCATCTCTCCTCACGCCAAAGAAGACCTCATTGCACAAGTGCGCCAATATCTTGCCGAAAATACTCACTAAGAGAATGGAGCTTTGCTGCGATCAAAAAAGGGAAGCTCAGTGCTTCCCTTTCAAAATGGGTTCGAAAATCAATACGCTTAGCCTGGGTGACCATCCACTCTTGGCGTTAATAGCATCATGCCGAACTTCCAGATAAACAGCCCAAATGCTAACGTCCATAAACCCGCGCTGATGTTCACCATCTCAAATAAATACGCAGGGAAAAATGTCACACCTACGCTACGAACCAAAGCCGCGATAAAAATAGCCGAGAACGCTAACGCCATACTTGGTCCTTTATAGATTGCACGACCTGTGTGCCCCATTGTCACGCGCGTAATCATCGCAAGAATTAACCCACTCAAACCGCCAATCGCAAACAAGTGCAGCATATTGTGGCTCGCGAACGGGTTGTCTAATAAACCTCGCAGCAGCAAGCTTAAAGGGATACATAGGTAAGCCGCATGCAGCGACCACACCAAGGGCTCAGATAACGTAGTCCAAGGTTTCCAGCGGATAAAGCGCACCAATTGAGTCACACCTGCAAATACCATTAACTCATTGCCAACTTGAGCAAAAGTCAATGGGAAGAAGCTCAATACAAATAAACCAACCAAAGGTAGATTCGCTAACCATTCTAACCAAACGAGTGGCTGTGCTTTTTCAAAATCAAAACGACGCGCCGTAAAGAATGGAATCACTCGTCCACCCATTACAGACAATAACAACGTAAACCACCACAACATCGCGTGCCATACTGCAGACGATGGAAATGGAGGCATGCCCTTAATGGTTGCATAGCTAGCAAAATTCGCCACGATAGCCAGTATAAACAACGGAACAAAGAACAGGTTCTTCCAGCCTTTTGATTTCACAACTCGGAAACCAATCTCGTAAGCGGCAAAAATCAAGAACAGTGCCTCAACCGATGAGATCAGCCACAAAGGCGCAGGAGTCCAAAATAGAATACGCGGTGCAAGCCATAATCCCACTAGGGCAGCTAATCGATAATGCTTAGTGCCATTGACTCCCGTCCACGTTTGCACCGCCGTTAAAACAAAGCCGACAACAATCGCCATAGCAAAGCCAAACAACATTTCATGTACGTGCCACCAAAGTGCAGGGACTTTTAAAATCTCCGGCTGACCATTTTGGAACATGACAACCCAAGCCACGATAGCGATAACAGCATAGAGACTGCCCAGGAAGAAGAAAGGTCGGAAGCCTAAACGAAGGTAGGCTGGAATTGCGTCTTCTACACTTTTATCTGTGATATTTAACAAACTCGTTCCTCATTTCAGATAACGGCCAAGAATGGCTTATATGGAATTGGTATAAATAGCCAAATTCATGATGCAGTCATCATTATTGCAATATTTCCTTAGACAATGCACGAAGTACGCCAAAGATAGAAACCCAATAAAAACAACCATCAACGTGTTATTCAACATCAAAAAAGAGTCAATTAAACACCCCAGAAAGAAGTCTTTTAGACTCATCAGTGTTAAAAATAAAAACTACTGACATTTTAGAAAGCGGAACATATAGTAAGACTAGTCTCAAATACAAAAGAACAGACAGGGAACGCGATGTATATTTTTGGTTATGGTAGCTTGATCAACTCCTCTTCACGTCAACTCACAGGTCAAACAGGACAAGCTATTCCTTCGATAGTGCATGGCTTAGTGCGGCACTGGAGTAAAATTGATGATAGCTACGTATTGTCTCCTCTGATCGTAAACCCAGGTGATGGCCAAGTGAATGGGGTATTGCTTGAAGTTGATGAGGAAGCACTCGCGGAATTTGATCGCCGTGAACGTGGCTATCATAGAATTCAACTTAGCCCTGAACAGATAGCAAGCGAAACAGGATTCAATGCCAATGCGTCGATCTGGGTTTACATCAAAGACGAAATCGAAGCGCCTTGCGAAAACAGTCCGATTGTTCAAACCTACGTGGATACTGTGCTAGCAGGATGTTTAGAAGTGTCTGAAAGCTTTGCCGCGCACTTTGTGAAACACACACAAGGTTGGCACCATCCATTAGAAAATGATCGCCACCAGCCAAAATACGGCAACCTGGCAGGGGTTTCCGATCACCACCACAGTGTCATTGACGGGCTATTATTGACAGTGCGAAGCTGATCGGCGAACTTCATGCGGACGGTGAAATCCAAATAGCTGATGAGATTCAACTCATCGGCGAAATCCAAATAGTCGGTGAAACTTGTGTAGTAAGCGAAACTTATATAGTTAGCAAACCTTGATAGTTAGCGAAATCTTGATAGTGGCAAAACCTAGATAGTCGGTGAACACATGGACTCACCGACATAAAACTGTCTTAAACGACACGAATACCCGCTGGCATCACACGTTCTGGTGTCAGCAGTACACTTTCCGATTCGTCTTCAGTTTCTGCACATAACAACATGCACTCAGAGGTGTGGCCTCTCATCTTCGCTTTCGCTAAATTACACAGCACAACCACCTGTTTGCCCATTAACTCTTCTTCGGTGTAGTAAGGGACAAGGCTGGTTACCGTTTGTAGCGTCTTCTCACCGACATCTACTTGCACGATGTAAAGCTTGTCTGCGTTTTCATGACGCACAACCTCAATGATCTTACCCACACGCATTTCTAACTTAGCAAAGTCACCATAAGAGACAGTATCCATTTCTCACTTCCTATATTGATTTGTTTTTACCCATTAAAGTATTTACTAAAATTAAGTAAAATGTAAATGTTTACACTAGCACTAAGGTCAATAATTACAAGCGGTAAAGATCGCATTAATGGAAGTAAAATGAGAGTTTCATTGCCTTACCTTCATTGTCGGTGTTAAATAGATACAGCAATGAATAGAGGTTAAAAATGGCAACAATTAAAGATGTAGCAAAGGAAGCTGGTGTTTCAGTTGCAACCGTATCTCGAGTCGTAAACAAGTCTCCGAAGGCAAGTGCAAACTCAATTGAGTCTGTGACTAAAGCCATGACAAAGCTCGGCTATCGTCCGAATGCCAATGCTCGTGCGCTTGTAAGCCAAAGCACGAACACGGTTGGTGTGTTAGTGGGTGATATCTCCGATCCCTTTTTTGGCACCTTAGTTAAAGCTGTTGATAATGTCGCACGCGAGAACGGTAAACATATCCTTGTCGGCAATGGTTCTCACGATCGTGAAGAAGAGAGACAAGCCATTGAGTTGCTGATCAATAGTCGCTGTGATGCCTTGGTGATCCATTCTAAGGGATTAACGGATGAAGAACTCATCGCCTACGCAAAAGAAGTCAAAGGCTTAGTGTTGATCAACCGCTATATTGCCGAAATCGCCGAGCGTTGTATTTTCTTAGACAACAAGAAAGGCGCTTACCTTGCTACAGAATATTTGATTCGTCATGGTCACAAGAACATCGCATGTATCGCTTCATCACACAGCATTGAAGATGCCGATGAACGAGTGCAAGGCTATCTAGCAGCACTCTCTGATTACAAAATCGCGCTCTCTGAAAGCTACATTGAATACTCGGCTCCAACCAGTGATGGTGGTGAGTACGCAATGACGAATCTATTGACCAAGTCTCTGCCTATTACAGGCCTTGTCGCTTACAACGACTACATGGCCGCAGGTGCGTTGTCTGTACTTGATGAAAACGGAATCCAAGCGCCAGATAAAGTCTCGATTGTTGGTTTTGATGACGGCTTAATTGCCCGTTATGTACACCCTAAGCTAACCACGATTCGCTACCCTATTCAGATGATGGCAGAGAAAGCCACTCGCCTAGCGCTTGTGCTTGCTAAAGGTCAAGGTACGTCTTCTGAGCCTATGATGTTCTCGCCCACTCTAGTGCGTCGAAATTCAGTAGAGAAAATCAGTTAGCCTTTGATAAAGAACCGTACTTTCGTATAAAGCTGGCTTTTGGTATAAAGCGGTTATTTAAGAACCGCGATGCAAAGTCGGCTCTGTAATCTCAGCAAGCTATAAAATCTATCGCGACCGCTATAATCTACAGTGACCGCTAAAATCTATAGTGCCCCCTACAATCTAAGAAACAGACTTACAAAAAAAGCCCTAACAGAAGCAGTTCTGTTAGGGCTTTCTCACCATACTCTTCCCAACAAAAATCCCTTTGTTGGAGCCAATTGGCATAAACCGTTTTGAGCTAGAATGGACTAGTTTGAATAATCCCCCGAAAATTCAAACTGGTAACAAGTTCGGTAGTGGTATTCCTGTTCAGGCCTAAGAATACAACTTTCTTGCTTCCACTCTGGGTGGTTAGGTGAGTCTGGTAAGAACTGGGTTTCCAATGCAATGCCTGCATAGTCTTCATAACTGCCACCATTTCGATTAGGTGTTCCACCCAACCAATTGCCGGTATACAACTGCATAGCCGGCTTAGTAGAGAAGACTTTCAAGGTGACAAGTGCATCAGGCGACGTCACTGTAGCCGCGCATTTATCGCGCTTACAGCCATCCGCTAAAAGAAAAGAGTGATCATAACCTTTGGCCGCTTTTTGTTGTTCATCACCCAATAGGCGTTCAGAGATCATCATAGGCTGACTGAAATCAAAGCTGGTTGATTTCACCGCCTTCAAGTTACCTAATGGGATACCAACAGCATTAGTCGGCAAATATTGTGAAGCATTGATACTGACAATATGAGACAAACAGTCGTGATCACTGTTTGCGCCAAGTAAATTAAAATAAGCATGGTTAGTTAGATTCACTACCGTCGCTTTATCTGTGGTTGCAAAGTATTCGATAGACACTCGGTTGTCTTCGGTTAATTCATAATGCACTGATACCGTTAGCTGCCCAGGGAAACCTTGGTCGCCATCCGCCGACACCAAACTATAAACCACAGACAGTGGCGTGTGTTCAGTTAACTCCCAACGACGCTTATCAAAGCCATCGGAGCCACCGTGTAAAGTATTACCGGATTGATTACCATCGAGCTTATAACCCATGCCATCGATTTTAAAACGACCATTGGCGATACGATTAGCATAACGCCCTACTGTCGCCCCAAGGTAACTGGCTTGTTTCTCGAAATTCTCCATTGAGTCGACACCCAATAGAACTTCGCGCTTATTTCCTTTTACTGGCAGAATACAGCTCAACCACGTTGCACCAATATCCATGAATGTCACTTCCATGCCATGCGCATTCGACAGCGTTATCAACTGTGCTGGCTGCCCATCATAGGCCGCGGTTTGTGTCATAGATTGATGCAGGTTTTGCTCTTGGGTCATTCTAAATTCCTTTCTAGTGCCAGCAAAAAGCCTCTACATTGGGTAAAGGCTTTACTATTTGGCCTACCATGATCTTTTTACTTGGTAAGCTTTATTTAAATCTCGAAACAGCTAGATTACTTCAACAAGGCCCGCTCCGTCTTTCGCTTGGCACACATAAATCGATTCTTTTAGCCCCGTCGCCGCTTGATATTCCTGCTCAACGGTTGTTTTAATTTCATCAACCAATGCAGGTGGAACCAATGCCACAATACAACCACCGAAACCGCCGCCAGTCATACGCACGCCACCTTGCTCACCGATCACACCTTTCACTAGCTCAACCAGTGTATCGACTTCTTTAACGGTAATTTCGAAATCATCACGCATTGAAGCATGCGATTCAGCCATCAATTCACCCATACGCTTCATATCGTGATTACGCAGAGCCATTGCCGCTTCTTCAGTTCGGTCATTCTCAGTAATTACGTGACGTGCACGTTTGGCAACCATCTCACCCAGTTCAGACTCTTTCGCCTTGAACTGTTCAATCGTCACATCACGCAATGCTGGAACACCAAAAATACGCGCGGCCTCTTCACACTGCTCACGACGCGTATTGTATTCACTGTCGACCAAGCCGCGTTTCTTGTTTGAGTTAATGATAACCACAGCCATATCTTCGGGCATCGAAACCGCGGTCGTTTCTAGACTACGGCAATCTAAAAGCATCGCGTGGTTCGCACGACCTTCGGCTGAAATCATTTGGTCCATGATGCCGCAGTTACAACCTACAAATTCGTTTTCCGCTTGCTGGCCATTTAATGCAACCTCTGCTTGGCTGATCTCTAGGTTGTAAAGTACCTTGAATGTCTGACCAATCACGACTTCCAATGCCGCAGAAGAACTTAGACCCGCGCCTTGAGGAACATTGCCCGTGACAGAGATGTCTGCACCTTTAAATTCAAAACCACGACCTTTTAAACACTTCACCACACCACGAATGTAGTTCGCCCACATCTTGTCTTGTTGAAATGTGATCTCTTGAGTAAGGTCGAATTCATCAACGGCATTGCCGTAATCCACAGACACAACACGAACGATATTGTCGTCACGCTTTGCTGCTGCCACAACGGTTTGGTAGTTAATGGCGCACGGTAGGACAAAACCATCGTTGTAGTCAGTATGTTCACCAATCAGATTCACACGACCTGGTGCTTGAACAATATGAGTCGCTTGGTAGCCAAGGACTTGCTCAAAAGATGCTTTCACGTTTTGGATTAGATCAGACATAAGTAAACTCTCTGGTTAAACTCTTTGTTCAATTGGTAATGGCCCCTATATGGCACCACTTTAATTCTTATCAATTTCCTATCCCACTCGTAGCTCGCGGTAAGAAATGACGAAATAAACCTTCTGGCTTCTAACGTTTCGTCATTTCAGAATCGAGAGGCGAGATATCTGGAATCTCGCTTTTTACGGCTGTTCTTTATAGTGAACATCGCTCAAGTCACGAAGACGTTGCGCCGCTTGTTCTGCGGTTAAATCGCGCTGAGATTCAGCCAACATTTCGTAGCCAACCATGAACTTGCGAACCGAAGCACTGCGCAACAATGGCGGATAAAACAACGCATGCAGTTGCCAATGGTCGATGTCAGTGCCTTCCTCAAAGAATGGCGCATAGTGCCAACCCATTGAGTATGGGAATGAACACTCGAATAAATTGTCGTAACGGCTCGTTAATTTCTTAATTGCGACCGCTAAATCATCACGTTGCTCGTCCGTCAATTCACTCATACGGCGAATATGCGTTTTCGGCAGTAACATCGTTTCGAATGGCCACGCCGCCCAATAAGGCACAACAGCAATCCAGTGTTCCGTTTCAACCACGGTGCGCGAGCCATCTTTCATTTCAGCTTCAACGTAATCGACTAACAGGTTTGAACCTTGTTGATCGAAGTATTCCTTTAACAGCTTTTCTTTACGTTCAATCTCGTTTGGCAGAAAGCTGTTCGCCCAAATTTGACCGTGTGGGTGAGGCTGAGAACAGCCCATGGTCTCACCTTTGTTTTCGAAGGCTTGAACCCATAGGTAATCTTTACCTAGCTCTTCAATTTGCTCGTTCCAGGTATCAATCACACCACGGATTTTATTCACTGGCAGCTCTGGCAGCGTTTTGCTGTGATCCGGAGAGAAACAGATCACGCGGCTCAGCCCACGCACACCTTGAGTCTTAAATAGAGGGTTATCAGACTCTGGAGCGTCAGGTGAATCAGGCATCAACGCCGCGAAATCGTTACTGAATACGTAAGTGCCGTCGTAATCTGGGTTTTCGTCACCCGAGATACGTGTATTAGTTGGGCACAAGAAACACTCTTTCTCATACGCTGGAAGCTGCGCAGTCGATGGCTTTTCATCTTGGCCGCTCCACGGACGTTTTGCGCGGTGCGGTGACACCAAGATCCACTGGCCCGTTAATGGGTTATAACGGCGATGCGGGTGGTCTACTGGGTTAAATTCAACTTTTGACATGCTACTTACTCAACTCTTTAAAATTCTTTTCTTCAGCACTTATCAATGAGAAAAAGTGCCGATACTAGCTACTAGCTATCAGATAAAAGCACTGTGGCTTCAATTACACTGACTAATAACCGTTTGGATTATTCGACTGCCAATTCCACGTATCCGCCGTCATTTCCATCACGCTGCGTGTCGCTTTCCAACCTAACTCGCGTTCCGCTTTTTCAGTGCTTGCCCAACATTCAGCAATATCACCAGCACGGCGTGGACAAACTTCATAAGGAACAGGTTTGCCTGATGCTTGTGCAAAGGCTTCTACCATTTCCAAAACACTTGAACCTTTACCGGTGCCTAGGTTGTAGATATGTAGACCCGCCTTCTCACCAACCGCTTTTAATGCCGCAACGTGACCATCGGCTAAATCCATCACATGAATATAGTCACGAACACCCGTGCCATCGACTGTTGGGTAATCATTGCCAAATACAGCCAATTTTTCACGGCGCCCTACTGCTACTTGAGCAATGAATGGCATTAAGTTATTCGGGATACCTTGTGGGTCTTCACCCATGGTGCCAGATTGATGGGCGCCTACTGGGTTGAAGTAGCGTAATAACGTCACACTCCAATCATTTTCGGCGTTAAATAAATCACTTAAGCACTCTTCAACCATGTACTTACTGCGACCATAAGGGTTAGTCGTTGCTCCCGTTGGCGAATTTTCAGTAATTGGCACGACTTCCGGATCACCGTAGACGGTCGCTGATGAGCTAAATACGATGCTTTTCACACCCGCTTTCTTCATGCTGCGAGCAAGAACCAAAGAACCATTTACGTTGTTATCGTAATATTCCAAAGGCTTAGAGACCGATTCGCCAACCGCCTTAAGTCCAGCAAAGTGAATCACCGCTTGGATGTTATTTTCAGAAAAAACAGTATCTAGAAAAGCTTCATCACGAATGTCGCCAAGATAAAAAGTTGGTCGCTGACCAGTCAACGATTCTATTCGCTCAAGAACCAGCTCTTTACTGTTGCAAAGGTTGTCTACAATGATTGGTTCCATACCAGCTTGCATCATTTGAATGCATGTATGACTTCCGATGTAACCCATGCCGCCTGTAACCAGTACTTTCACAATCAACCTCTCTTTGTTGTCATTCGTGGCGTCACTCGAACCGATATTCAATTCCAATAGCACCCTATGACAGAAATAGTAGCAGCCATTTTGACTATATTTCTGTGATCAAAACCACGAAGTGTAAACGTTTACACTAACGGTTAAAGTTGATGGCGACTGTGATATAGAAAAACATAATAGTTATTCACATCTAATCCATTGAATTTTAATAAGATAATTATAGATAGTTAATTATGAGATACGGACTAGGCGTTGAGAATTTATTTTACTAAAAGTTAATGCAATGAACTCCAGTTTGATTACAATAGGTCTGTAGAATAAAGAGGTGCATTGCTTTTTTACTAAAGATGGTTTGTTTAAAGCAACGCAATGTTCCAACAACAGGAAGTGAGTATGGCAACGTTAAAAGATATCGCAACTGAAGCGAATGTTTCATTGGCTACAGTTTCACGGGTTCTCAATGAAGATCCTACATTAAGCGTCAAGGAAGAGACCAAAAGGCGTATCTTTGAAATTGCAGAGAAGTTGGAATACAAAACCAGCAGCTCACGAAAAGCCGTTAGCAGTAAAAAACAAAATCACCACTTCCTTGCCTTGTATAACTACAAACAAGAAGCAGAGGTTAACGACCCTTATTACCTATCAATTCGCCACGGGATTGAAACCCAATGTGAAAAGATGGAAGTTAAGCTAACCAACTGTTATGAAAGTAAAATAAATATACATTCAAGCCCTATCACTGGCGTATTGCTGGTAGGAAGAATGACACCAGAAGTTATCGAGCAAGCAAAAAAACTCAGCGACAATATCTGTTATGTCGATTTCACGGATCACTCAGAACCTTATGATTCTGTCGATATTGATCTGGCTTTGATCAGTAAAGAGATCACCAACTTCTTCATCAATCAAGGTTATCAGCGAATTGGTTTTATTGGCGGGCAAGATAACGTCAACACACCTGATATTCGTGAAGTCGCTTTTGCTGAATATGGTGGCCTGAAAAATGTCGTCAGTGAGCAAGACATCTACCGTGGAGACTTCTCTAGCTCATCAGGCTACAAGCTTGCAAAGCAGATGTTAGCAACCGGTGACTATCCGAAAGCGATGTTCATTGCATCAGATTCAATCGCAATTGGCGTTTTACGAGCCGTTCATGAACACGGATTAAACATTCCTCAAGATATTGCGCTCATTAGTGTAAACGACATCCCAACGGCTAAGTTTACCTTCCCATCTTTATCTACCGTTCGTATTCATTCTGAACTGATGGGAATTCAAGGCGTTAACCTACTTATTGAGAAAGTTCGTGACGGTCGCACTATCCCGCTACGAGTCTATGTTCCAAGTAAATTAAAACTGCGTGATACGACTAAATAGCGATTTATATCAGATAGATAAATTAAGGCTGCCTTTATTGTAGGTGGCCTTTTTTGTGCCTTTCACATCGCCAGCGTAAGCATCCCCTTCCCTTTCACCTACCTAAGTTAAACACCAAATAGCATTCTTTTAAGTGGATCACACCGCACCGTAAAAAGCCCACAAAAAACGTGATGAAGTTAAAGTAAAACGTTTTCACCAATTTCATTTAGTAAAACTTTTACTAATAATTACCTCAGTCCAAAAATACTCGTATTCACTACGACCCAATTACGCATAAGAACGTCGGTCAGCAAACTGCATTCAGACCGAGAGAGAGGCAACGTGAACAACTGGGAAAACTTCCTGAACTTACATGAGAACCGTATGGCACCGCGTGCATACTTCTTCTCGTACGCATCAGAAAAAAATGCAAAAACGTTTCAGCGTGAACTTAGCAGCCACTTCCAACTATTGAGTGGCCAATGGAATTTCAGCTACTTCACCAATCCATTATTGGTTCCTGAAGAGTTCTACTCTCAGGAAATGAGCGACTGGGGAAACATCACGGTTCCAAACATGTGGCAAATGGAAGGCCACGGCGATCTTCAATACACAGATGAAGGTTTCCCATTCCCAATTGATGTGCCTTTCGTACCATCAGATAACCCTACGGGCGCTTACCAACGTTCTTTCTTCCTAGGCGAAAGCTGGGACGAGAAGCAAACCATCATCAAATTTGATGGCGTAGAGACCTACTTCGAAGTTTACGTAAACGGTGAGTACGTTGGTTTCAGCAAAGGCAGCCGCCTAACCGCTGAGTTCGATATCTCTAGCCACGTAAAAGCAGGGAAAAACCTACTTTCTATTCGTGTGATGCAGTGGGCCGATTCAACCTACATTGAAGACCAAGACATGTGGTGGACAGGCGGTATCTTCCGTGATGTTTACCTTGTGGGCAAAGAACAGCTGCACGTTCAAGACGTAACGGTTCGCACTGATTTCGACGACGCTTACCAAAGCGCTACCCTATCGTGCAAAGTGGAACTAGAAAACTTAGCAACCGCTGCAAACGCGACCCTTGAGTACGCATTGCTTGATGGCGGCCAAGTTATCTCGCAAGGCTCAGTTGATAACCTAGCCGTTCCTAATCGATTGACTGACGGCAATGCGAATACTCAATTCTCTATTGATGTGGTTAACCCTGTTCAATGGAACGCTGAAAACCCTTATCTGTACCAACTGCTGCTTACGCTGAAAGATGCTGATGGCAAGGTGTTGGAAGTGATTCCGCAGCGCGTTGGTTTCCGTGACATAAAAGTTCGCGATGGTCTGTTCTACATCAACAACAAATACGTGATGCTGCACGGCGTGAACCGTCATGACAACGACCACCTAAAAGGTCGTGCTGTCGGCATGGATCGCGTAGAAAAAGACTTGATACTGATGAAGCAGCACAACATCAACTCAGTACGTACAGCGCACTACCCGAACGACCCACGCTTCTACGAACTGTGTGATATCTACGGCCTATTCGTCATGGGCGAAACCGATGTTGAAACACATGGCTTTGCGAACGTTGGCGACCTAAGCCGCATCACTAACGATGCAGCATGGGAGGCGGTGTTTGTTGAACGTATCGAACGTCATATTCACGCTCAAAAGAACCACCCTTCTATCATCATGTGGTCACTGGGTAACGAGTCTGGCTACGGCTGCAACATCCGATCTATGTACGATGCCGCAAAAGCGATTGATGACACGCGTCTGGTTCACTACGAAGAAGACCGTGATGCTGAAGTCGTAGACATCATTTCAACCATGTACTCACGTGCTCAACTGATGAATGCCTTCGGTGAATTTCCACACGAAAAACCGCGCATCATTTGCGAATACGCACATGCAATGGGTAACGGCCCTGGCGGTTTAACCGAATACCAAAACGTGTTCTACAAACATGACGCAATTCAAGGTCACTATGTTTGGGAATGGTGTGACCACGGCATTTTAGCACGTGATGAAGCGGGTACTGAGTTCTACAAGTACGGCGGTGACTACGGTGACTACCCGAACAACTACAACTTCTGCATGGATGGTTTGATCTACCCAGACCAAACCCCAGGCCCTGGCTTGAAAGAGTACAAACAAGTCATCGCGCCTGTGAAGATCCGTGACTTCAACGCAGAAGACGGCACCTTCACCGTTGATAACAAACTGTGGTTCTCAAACATCGATGATTACACCATCACTGCGGAAATCCGTGCTGAAGGTGAAACGGTTGCAGTACAACACATCAAAGTAGAAGAGCTGGCTGAAAACTCTAGCCGTGAACTAACGCTTAACTTACCAAAGCTAGATGAGCGTGAAGTGTTTGTGAACTTTACGGTTCGTAAGGACTCTCGTACTTCATACAGCGAAGCAAACCACGATATCGCGGTTTATCAATTCCAAGCGAAAGAGAACACAGCACAGCTAGAAGCATTCACTAGCAACAATGCAACGACATTGAATGTTGAAGAATCTCGCCTTTCTTACCTAATCAAAGGCCACAACTTCGCTCTGAACTTCTCGAAAGTGAACGGCAAGCTGACGTCATGGTTAGTCAATGGCGAAGAACTGATTGAGTCGGAGCCTAAACTGAACTTCTTCAAGCCAATGATCGATAACCATAAACAAGAGCACGATGGTTACTGGGAGCCTGCGCATCTACAAATTATGCAAGAGCACTTCCGCACGCTAAACGTTGAAGAGAACAACGGCAAGATTGAGATCACCACCACCAGCATCGTTGCTCCACCGGTATTCGATTTCGGCATGCGTTGTGAATATCGCTACCAGATCAGTGCTGAAGGTCAGCTAAACGTTGAGCTAAGTGGCGAACGTTACGGTGATTACCCTCACGTGATTCCAGTGATTGGTTTCGACATGGGCATTAACGGTGATTTCGACCAAGTTCAATACTACGGCCGCGGACCTGAAGAGAACTACCAAGACAGCAAACAAGCCAACATGATTGATGTGTACCAATCAACCGTAGCTGACATGTTCGAGAACTACCCGTTCCCACAAAATAACGGTAACCGTCAGCATGTTCGTTGGGCAGCGCTTTCAAGCCGCGCGGGTAATGGTATTGCAGTAAAACCACAGCAAGAAATCAATTTCAGCGCATGGTTCTACACCAATCAAAATATGCACCAAGCACAACACACGATTGAGCTAGAGAAAAGCGGTTACATCACGCTAAATCTAGACCACCAAGTAATGGGCTTAGGTTCAAACTCTTGGGGCAGCGAAGTGTTGGATTCTTACCGTGTTTACATGGATGAATTCCGCTACGGCCTAACACTCGTTCCATTCCAAGCGGGTGACTGTAATGCGCAGCACCTAATCAATCACAACTTTGGTGATGAGTTCTTCACGGTGAATACGCCAAAAACTCAACCAAAACTGAACGAGGCATAAGCGATGATCGTTTTAGACAACCTAGAGCAGTTTAAAGTCGTTTACCGCGACGGTCGTAAATGGCAACGCTGTGTAGAAGCAATTGAAAACATAGGCAACATCAAAGATGGCGTGATGTATTCGATTGGTGACTCACTGGCTTACATCATTGAAGACGGTGTGGCTCGTAACACAGAAAACTTCACTGGTAACCGCCGTTACTTCGACGTGCATTACTACCTAGAAGGTCGTGAAACCGTCGAGTTCGCAGCCAAATCAGAGTTAGAGCAAACCCAAGCTTACAGCGATGAAACCGACCGTGAACACCTAATGGGTAACGGTGAGACTTGTGAGTTAGTTGAAGGCCAAGTAGCGATATTTGATAACAGTAAAGCTTACCGATTCCACGGTGATAACCGAGTTCGAAAAGTAGTACTGAAAGTGACTATCGAAGACGGTTACTTCCTTAATAAGTAAGTAACCGAAACTAAGTAACTGAACTAAATAAGTAACCGAAACCAAGCTGCCGAAGCTAAACAGCCGAAAGCAGCAACAACAAGATCTATTCACAGTGTGTACTGAGGCTTGCCGTTCAAGGCTCAGTCACACTGCATAAAGCCTCTCTGCTCCTTCCCTACAAAGTAGCCTAGAGAAATAACGACTATAATTATGTGATTCCTCGGAGGACACTATGTCTGAATCTGTACGCGGTAAGTTAGGTAAATTTGCCTTACTCTCCATGACATTTGCAGCGGTATTTAACGTTCGCAACATCGTAAATAACAACATCGAATTGGGATTGAGTTCAGCCCCTATCTTTTTGCTTGCCACTCTTATTTACTTCATTCCATTCGTATTCATTATTGCTGAGTTCGTATCAGCAAATAAAAATTCCGAGTCAGGCATGTACGACTGGCTTAAACAACCGCTGGGTTCAAAAGCGGCCTATTTAGGTTCGTTCCTCTACTGGTTCGTTAACCTATTCTGGTTTGTGTCACTGCTACCCAACGTTATCTCTTATGCGTCTTACGCGATGTTAGGGTACGAATACGCTTTCTCTCCAATTGTCACCTCGGCAATCTCAATTGGTCTATTTGCGGCTGCGACACACATATCAACCAAAGGCGCGAGCTGGTTAGGTAAGATTGCAGAAATCGTAGCATACGGTGTATTTGCGCTGTTCGCGGTTTACGTTATCGGCGCCATGATGGCACTAGGCGGTAACCATGAACCTGTAGAGCCAATCACTCTTGAAGCCATGACACCAACCATCAACTGGGCAACGCTAGGTATTATGTGTTGGATCTTCCAAGCCGCTGGTGGTGCAGAAACCGCAGCCGCTTACCTAAACGATGTTAAAGGTGGTCATAAGTCTTTCATCAAGGTGATCATCAGCGCGGGTATCGCTATCGGCATCATGTACGCAGTGGGCTCTCTATTAGTTAACGTATTCGTTGCTCGTGACGAATTAACTTATGCTGGCGGTATGGTTGAAATCTTTACTGGTATGGCGAACTACTTCGATATTTCACAATCTCTAACAGGTCGCTTCGTCGGTATTATCCTATTCGTTGCGATGTTCGGTTCGATGATGATGTGGACTGCAGCTCCCGTTAAAATTCACTTCTCTGAAATCCCTCAAGGTGTTTACGGTGAGAAGACAACTGAGCTTAACGAACACGGTGTACCTGTGCGTGCAGCATGGTGGCAGTTTGCGTTCGTATTCGTAATGTTAGTGGTTAACGGCTTCGGTTCTGAATCAGTACAAGACATGATGAACACAGCAATCAACCTCACAGCAGGTACAGCAATGCTACCGCCTATCTTCATCATGGTGGCTTACTTTGTGTTCCGCTTGAAGCACGACGATACACCACGTGACTTCCGTATGGGTACTCGAGTTCAAGGTATGTCTGTTGTGTCAGTACTTATCGGTATCTTCGTTGTGAGCATGACTGCATCGGCATTCCCAACAGGTGTTGACCTAATGCAAGCTTTCTTCGTCAACGTATTCATGACTGCGATATTCTCAGCTCTCGCTTGGTGGTGGATCTCTCGCTTTGAAAAGAAGCAAGCAGGTAAAGAAGCAAAATTAGAAGCCGCTAAGCAATCATAGGCTCAGATCTTCACTAGATGATGAATCGATAAAAACAGCACAAATTCACAAGCGCCTTTATGGCGCTTTTTTGTTTTAAATCAGTAAATTAAAAACAATCCATAAGAATAAAAACACCATTCCGTCAAGGTTTCACTTCACTAAAAGCATTAATTAGATCGTAATAAAACCCGAATAAAAACCAAGGTAAAAAATTAACTAAATTTATTTACCTCACATCACATATTTGATCAATTTCGATTAACTTCCCACCGCTTAATCTTTAATCTTCTTGTTGAAGAGACAAGTGAACTCATAGAGAAAAAACGACAAAAAGCCCCTACAAGCCTGATACATCGTCGTACATGAGAAAGCTAGCCTCTTCGATGAACATCTTAGTGTTGCAGTTTTTATATCAGTAATAAATTTACTGAAACTAACAAGCTAAAACGTCTAAAGATTTGTTCGTAAATCAATACAAAAATAATAAATGAGCCAAACCTGACTTCATAGAGCGGGTGTTTGCCAAACCAACATAACAATAAAAACACGGCCTAGATCTTCCTCTCTAGGACCTAGTAATAATGATCATCAACGTGATTCACCGGAGAACATCATGTCCGATAATAAACGCAGTACGATAGGCAAGTTTGCCCTACTGTCTATGACCTTCGCGGCGGTATACAGCTTCAATAACATCATAAACAACAACATCGAGATCGGCCTGTCCTCAGCTCCGATGTTCTTTTTAGCGACCCTCTTTTACTTTGTGCCATTTTGTTTGATCGTGGCAGAGTTCGTATCACTGAATAAAGACTCTGAGGCGGGTGTTTATTCTTGGGTTAAAAGCTCTCTAGGCGGCCGCTGGGCGTTTATTTCAGCTTACACCTATTGGTTTGTTAACCTATTCTTCTTCACCTCTCTATTACCTAGAATCATTGCTTACGCGTCTTATGCCTTCTTAGGGTTTGAGTACATATTCACACCAATAACCACGGCGATCCTGAGTACCATTTTATTTGCTATCGCTACGCATATATCCAATAACGGAGCGAAACTGCTTGGCCCAATCACCTCGCTAACATCATCGTTAATGTTGTTACTGACGCTCTCTTACATCTTGCTTTCTGGCGGTGCACTAATCGGTGGAATAGAACCTGCTGACCCAATCACCATCGAAGCAATGACACCAAGCTTTAACTGGGCATTCCTTGGTGTAATCACTTGGATCTTCATGGCGGCTGGCGGTGCTGAATCGGTCGCGGTTTACGTCAACGACATCAAAGGTGGCCACAAATCTTTCGTTAAGGTGATCATCATCGCGGGTATCTTTATCGGCGCGCTTTACTCGGTTGGCTCAGTACTGGCAAACGTATTCGTTGCTCGTGAAGAACTGAAGTTTACGGGTGGTTCAGTACAAGTATTTGAAGGCTTAGCAAGACATTTTGGCCTGTCTGAAATAATAATGAATCGCTTTGTAGGCGTAGTTTCATTCACAGCAATGCTTGGCTCCCTGCTGATGTGGACGGCTACACCCGTTAAGATTTTCTTCTCTGAAATTCCTAAAGGTATATTCGGTGAGAAAACGGTCGCTCTAAACAAACAAGGCGTTCCAGAGCGTGCAGCATGGATTCAGTTCTTGATTGTGATTCCACTGATGTTCATTCCGACACTGGCGTCCGACACAGTACAAGATCTGATGAGTACGATTATCAACATGACAGCAGCAGCATCGATGTTGCCACCGCTATTCATCATGATCGCGTACCTTAATCTACGTTTGAAGCTGGATCACTTACCTCGCGATTTCAGAATGGGTTCACGTATGACAGGCATTACCGTAGTCTCTATTCTGATCGGCATTTTCACTGTTGGTTTCTTTGCGTCTACTTTCCCGACAGGTGCTGACATCATGACCATCATCTTCTACAACGTGGGCGGGATTGTTATCTTCCTTGGTTACGCGTGGTGGAAGTACGGTAAATACGAGAAAAGCTTATCTCCAGAAGAGAAAAAATTAGAAGCAAAACCTGAGCCGGCGAACGCTTAGTCTCTTATTAACCTTGATTTAAATCTTAGCTTTGATTTTGTTTGAACTATTACAGGCACTCACCACACGGTGAGTGCTTTTTTTTGTCGATACCTTTTTCTAAAAACCTATCTCCGACCAAATACCTCCTACCAAAACACCCCTCTTCCACCAAAACTATCAAGACAGAACATATTCAATTCAACAATCTATCCGCCCAGACAAGGATTCACAAAAGGAATATTTACAGCCCTAGCCATACCTTTGCAAATTCAACATAAAGTCAAAATAAAAACAAAGTAAATATTTACTAAAAATAGATCACATTTTTAAGGTAATTTAATTTTAAACATGAAAATAATCATTAATATCGGTTTTGCGATCGTAAGTGACCTGACCAAATACGCCTTGAAGAGCACCCCATATTAGAAGTCAGAACTACTTACGAATCTTCATTTACAACCCCGACACAGAAGTGAATAAAATGAAACGTAGTTTTACTAAAAAGACTCTTATTACAAGCTGTATTCTTGCTGCTCTAACTGCCAATGCGAACGCTGAAGAATCAGCAGCAAATCATAGTGATACTCAACCCCCACAAACTCAGGCAGACACCCTATTCAATTTTTATGGTGAGCTTGGCCTTGGTGGTCACGTTGCACTAGAAGGCGATGACAAAGGCCGCTATGCAGACGGCACTTACATTGAAGCTGGCTTAGCGATTGAGCATGGTAATTGGTTTGGTCTTGCTTACATGGAAGGCTGGACAGTACAAGCCGACGACGAAGGTAACGCTTGGGCAACGGGTCATGGTTGGGGCGGCTTCGAAGGTGGTTTTAACCGCTTCTACGCTGGCTACCGCACCGACGCAAAAACAGAATTTATTGTCGGCCGTATGGATTCATCATTGGATGACGTTCAATGGTGGGGTGATGCAACCGTTGAGTATGGCTACGCAATCTCCAACACTCGTGACGTAAACGTGGGTGTGAAAATTCAAAACTTAGAAGGCAAGCTACGCTACAGCGTTTCTTTTGCTCCTGAGTCTGATTTCTCTGAAGACGATGCTCTGCTTCACTTTGGTAAATACGACAGTTTTGCAGACCAATGGAAAGACAAAAACGCCATGGTCAATGGTTACCTCCAATACGACCTAACTGACGACCTAACCCTGATGGGTGGTGGTGAAGTCCGCAACAACGATGGTGGCGAACTGTTGCTATTAGGTGCGGAATACAAAAACGTGGCAGCTCGTGTTTGGCACGATACCGACAAAGGCAACCAAGAATCATTCGGTAGCGAATCAGGCCTTCAAACCAGTGCATGGTATGAAGCAGCGCAAGGTGTTTACCTATCAGCAGCCTACAACTACGCAAACTTTGACGGTGACAACGGCGATAAAGAAATCACGTCTTACGTCAATGCTGGTGTTTGGTACGAATACGGCAACGGCGCGTTTGCGACTGCTTTCGACAGCCGCTTTGGCGTTGGTAGCGACACAGAAACTGGCGACGCACAAGTGTTCGCAATGCAATACTTCTACTGGTAATAACAGGAAATCATCATGAAACTGAATAAATCATTCGCAGCTCTCGCTATTGGCACAGCACTTGTTGTTACTGGCTGTACTTCAAACTCAATCTCTGGCTCGGGCTCTGACACAGAGCAACTGCAAGCTAACGAATTTAAGAACGTTATTGACCGTACTGGTTCGCCAGAATACATGCGTGACTACGACTTCGATGACCACCAGCGCTTCAACCCATTTTTCGACCTAGGTGCATGGCATGGTCACTTGCTGCCAGACACTACTGAAGGCATGGGCGGCTTCCCAGGAACGGCGCTGCTTACTGAAGAATACATCAACTTCATGGCAGATAACTTTGATCGCCTAAGCGTGTTCAAAGATGGCAAAAAAGTCGTATTCACCATGGAAGCATACAGCTTACCGGGCGCATTGGTTCAGACGCTAAAATCGGACGATGTAACGGTAGAGATGACAATGCGTTTTGCTTCAAATCGTACCTCTCTGCTAGAAACCAAAATCACTACCGACTCCCCAGTTGAATTGGTGTGGGATGGTGAACTGCTAGAAAAGACCCACGCGAAAGAAGGCGTGGCACAAACCGACAAAACAATCGCTGAAACTTACCCTGAGTATGAGCGTCAAATCGTCGCAACCGACGATGGCCTGAAGGTCACCTTTGGTAAAGTGCGTTCAACTTGGGATCTGCTGACTTCAGGTGAGTCTGAGTACCAAGTTCACAAATCGATTCCAACACAAACCACAGTAGATGGTTTAGCATTTACTTCAACGGCAAACATTGAAGCATCAACCACCATTTACACCACTTACTCGCATGTTCTAACGGCAGAAGAAGCACAAGCTGAACAGCCTGAAATCAAAAAGATCATGGCAAACCCTACTAACTTCTTAGCGGCATCAGCAGAACGTTGGGAAGGCTACCTAGAGATGGGCTTAACCAACCCGAACGCAACGCCAGAACAAGAACGTGTTGCGGTAAAAGCAATGGAAACCCTAAACGGTAACTGGCGTGGCGCAGCCGGCGCGATGGAGTTTGATTCCGTCACACCATCAGTAACCGCCCGTTGGTTCTCGGGCAACCAAACTTGGCCGTGGGACACATGGAAGCAAGCTTACGCAATGGCTCACTTCAACCCAGATGTAGCGAAAGACAACATCCGCGCGATGTTCGCATACCAAATCCAAGCTGACGATGCAGTTCGTCCTTGGGATGAAGGTTACGTGCCAGATTTGCTTGCTTACAACCTAAGCCCTGAACGTGGCGGCGATGGTGGCAACTGGAATGAACGTAATACAAAACCAAGCCTAGCGGCATGGGCAGTAATGGAAGTCTACAAGACCACCAGCGATGAAGCTTGGCTCGAAGAGATGTATCCAAAGCTAGTGGCATACCACGATTGGTGGCTACGCAACCGTGACAACAACGGTAACGGTGTTCCAGAGTACGGCGCAGCACGCGACAAAGCACACAACACACCTGAAGGCGAAATGTACTTCACTGTGGTTCGTGGTGATAAGCACGAGACAGTCGTAGGCCAAGCAGCACTCGATAAAGTCGTGGCTGAAGGTAACTACGATTACATCGAAAGCCCAGCTCAAACGGCCGCGTCTTGGGAGTCAGGTCGTGACGATGCAGCCGCATTTGGTTTCATCGATAAAGATCAGTTAGACGCGTATGTGGCGAATGGCGGCAAGCGCAGCGATTGGGACGTTGAGTTCGCTCAAAACCGCGCTGAAGATGGCACGCTATTGGGCTACTCACTACTGCAAGAGTCTGTCGACCAAGCAAGCTACATGTACAGCGATAACAAGTACCTAGCAGAAATGGCTGACATTCTTGGTAAAGACGCTGAAGCGAAAGAGTTCCGTGAAAAAGCGGAGCACCTATCGAACTACATCAACACCTGTATGTTCGACGAAGGCACTAACTTCTTCTACGACATTCGTATTGAAGACAAACCACTCGCGAATGGCTGTGCGGGTAAACCGATTATAGAACGTGGCAAAGGCCCTGAAGGTTGGTCACCATTGTTCAATGCTGCTGCCACTCAAGCTAACGCTGATGCAGTTGTCTCAGTGATGAAAGATACTGAAGAGTTCAACACCTACGTTCCATTAGGCACAGCAGCGCTTTCTAGCCCTGCATTTGGCCCAGATATTTACTGGCGTGGACGTGTATGGGTCGACCAATTCTACTTCGGCCTAAAAGGCATGGATAGCTACGGCTACCGTGATGATGCGATTGAAATGGCAGGCGCATTCTTCGATCACGCTGATGGTTTGGTACAAGACGGTCCGATCCGTGAAAACTACAACCCACTAACCGGTGAACAACAAGGCGCGCCAAACTTCTCTTGGAGTGCAGCTCACCTGTACATGCTTTACAACGATTTCTTTACTGACGCAGAGTAAATCGAACCTTTTTACCTGTCCTCTGAGATTCATTGATACAACGGATTAACAAGATACAACGGATCAATAAATTTCAGACTTTGGCACTCAGCATTACGTTGAGTGCCTTTTTTATATCTGAAGCCAAATAATCGAACAAACAAACATTTAGACTATTTGGCCTACTATGATCCTTTTACTCTATTCGCAGCACTTTAACCGTTCTCACCACAATAGAAGCGCACCTGATAATGGTAATGCTCTTTCAATAATTTGAATTCATCATGGACGCTTGGCGTCCAAGAATCATCGCCGCCAACCCCCATATGGAGACCATCCACATAGACAAACAGCTGTTCTTGTTCGATTAAGTCACAAGTGTGCTTCGCCTGCTGCAATTGCTGCTGACCAAATCGACTGACAGAAAAATGGAAGTTTCCTTTCACTTCAAATTCACCAATCTTTGCCTCTCGAACATCACAACGTAAGCCGCTGTCTGACGGGAAAATATAAGGGGTATGCATTTGTTCAATGCTCTGCTGATATCGCCCCATCTGCGCGGACATCTTTCGATCTGGGTAGTTTTCGTGAGGTCCGCGACCAAACCACTCCACACTATTTGGAACATTATTTAGCGCGAAAGTTAAACCAACACGTGGCAGAGAAGGCAAACCTTTCGCCGCTTGAACATGCACTTCAATGTTCACTTCACCATCAGCAAACATTTGATATTGCCACGTAGAGAGCAAACGTACTTGCCCCTCAACTAAGTGGGCAATTCTTGCAGTCACTGACACCGAGTTTTGCTGAGTAGAACATGAAAAATCGATGCACTCAGGAGTTAGCCTGTCTAAGCCCATCGCCTGCCAGCGTGCTATCCATGAGTTAGGGTCGACACGGTTTGCTTCACTGACACCGATATCGTTGTCTAGTGGCGCTCGATAAAAGTTATCTCTAATTCCACTTGCAAGTTGTTCTGCGCCCTTCACTTGCCAGCGTTCTAAAGTCCCCGTTAACACCGAGAACTCAACTTGATAGTCGTCACCGATAACCGTTAGCTGTGTGTCAGTTTCAATCACTTGCGGTGGGTATTGTGAAAGGTTGGCGTCCAACATTAATTGCGGCGGTGTTGGCAGAGTGAATTGCTCAATCGCCGTCACATGACCTTTATTTGCCCACGCGGTATCGGCATTTAGTTCTACTTCCAAATTGATATGATTAAGCGCATTAGCAACTTCAGAAACTCTCACACCATCAAGCTCTATCTGCACACTCGATTCAGGCTCAACAAGCAACTCAATACTGCCATTGCATTGAACAATTCCATCTCGAGTGATATTCCAATTCAACGTTTCAACACTGCTCGCCTTGAACAAATACTCACTACGAATGTCGATAATCAAAGGAGATACTGAGACTAATTTGAATTGATAAAACTGCTGCGCTTTTTTCACTTCATGTAACGTAGGATGCACCGTTCTGTCTGGGAAAACCAAACCATTAATGCAGAACTGACGATCGTTAATATCATCACCAAAATCACCACCGTAGCCCCAATATTCTTTGCCGCTCGCATCGGTTTTGGTTATCCCTTGATCGACCCAATCCCAGATAAATCCGCCCTGTAATCTTGGGTTGTCTCTAAACGCTTGCCAGTATTTATCAAAGCTACCCAGACTGTTCCCCATCGCATGGGCGTACTCACAGAGAATAAGAGGACGTTGCTCGTTTGGCAGAGCAATGGCTTTGCGAATACCGACGCGAGGTGTCACTTCAGGCTGACTAGCGAGAACAGGTAAATCCCAATCAACACGTGCGTACATTGGGCATAATATGTCGGTCGCCGCGGTATCTGCTCCGCCTCCTTCGTATTGAACGGGACGTGTTGGATCGGCTTGTTTCACCCATTGGTACATCGCATGGTGATTGCGCCCAATACCTGATTCATTGCCCAACGACCAAATGATCACACTGGCGTGGTTTTTATCTCGCTCGACCAGCCTTGTCATACGGCGCATGTAAGCATTTAACCATGACGCATCATTTGATAAGCGGCACATCGGAAACTGGCCATGAGTTTCTACATTCGCTTCGTCAACCAAATACAAACCAAATTCATCACACAATTCATACCACAATGGATGATTGGGGTAATGAGCGGTTCGTACTGCATTAAAATTATTCTGTTTCAGCAATTTGATGTCTTGAATCATGCCTTCACGAGTCATGGTATGACCCAGTTCAGGGTGATGCTCATGGCGATTCACACCTCGAATCAGCAAAGGTTTACCGTTAACTTTGAGCAAACCATCCGTTATTTCGACACGTCGAAACCCGACATCGTAGGCCTCACAATCGATAAGCTCATCATGTTCATTAAGCAATGACACCACACAACGATACAAATATGGCGATTCGGCACTCCACCTATTCGGATTTAAGACTGAAATTTTGTGCTCGGCAACGTCCGACCAAGGCCCTTTCTCATCGACATACCTTTCACCAAAACCAACAGTTTGAGGTTCACCAATCAAATGCCCTTGAACATCAAATAGTTCAGCCCTTAACTTATAGGAATTTCCTGCACCATTGCTCTGCTTGGTGATTTGCGTAGAAATATTTAAAACAGCATCGCGATAACATGCGTCCAATTGAGTCACGATACAAACATCCTCAATCGCGACCTTGGGTTTTCTCAACAAGGTCACATCACGGAAAATGCCGCTCAGCCACCACATGTCTTGGTCTTCTAGATAAGAACCGTCCGACCAACGCAGTACCATCACCGCAAGTGAATTTTCTCCAGCGTGTAAGAATGGAGACAAGTCGAACTCGGCAGGAAGGCGACTGTCTTGCGAGTACCCAACCCAACGGCCGTTACACCACAAATGAAATGCAGAATTCACGCCGTCGAAGGTCAGCCTATGAGTGTCTAATAGCTCTTGCTCCGAGCAATCAAAACGCGTTCGATAAAGCCCTGTCGGGTTATCATTTGGGACAAACGGTGGGTTATCGACGAAGGGGTATTTCACATTGGTATAGATCGGTTTATCAAAGCCCTGCATTTGCCAGTTTCTTGGCACCACTATCGACTCCCATAACGAGTCATCAAAATGCTCAGACACTAACTCTTCGACAAGCAACTCTGGCGTATCAAACAGTTGAAACTTCCAAATACCATTGAGAGACAAGGTGCGTGACGAGCTTTTTGTCAGCGCTTCAACCAGCGAAGTGTAAGCACTCAAAGGGGCATGAGCCTCGACAACGTTATGATGGGTAATGTGTTGATTTTCCCATTCACGAGCAGAGATGATTTGAGAGAAAGTTCTCATGAAGCGTTCCTTACGATAAACCGAATATAGTGAATCATTGCAAGTAGTACTGGCCGCGTGGTACTCATAAAATGGCACTTAACACGTGAGAATGGTACTTAACACGTGAGAATGGACACCTAAAGCGCTCAAAAACGACGAACACTAATCAAATAACACTGGCAATGACAAACTGAAAAGGAAGAGAGCCGCAGCAAGAGTCGCTGCGGCTGATGAAGTATTATTTAAAGGTGCGCTTGCTTACCTTATCGAGTTTCTTCAAGATTTTTTCGATACGATCAGGGTGAACCATAAACTCTTGGAAACCCTTCATGCCTTCTTTAGCCATCGCAGGATCAGTGTCTCTATCATAGAACTGAGCAGTACCCTCGGTAGAACCGAGCATCGCAACGCCTTTGTCCAAGAACGGATCAGCTTTCGCTTTTGCTTTGTTGTTAGTTGGGATTTGCAACAGCATCTCATTGATTAGCTGCTGATTTTCTGCACGTGCAACAAACTCTAAGAACTTACGAGCGTCTTCTTTGTTCTTCGCTTTTGAAGGAATATGTAGCGTATCCATTGGCGCATCTTCAGACATAGGTACGCTTGAGTCGATCACAGGGAATTGGAAGAAATCCATTTTTCCATCCAACTCTTCAGGGAAGTTTGGCGTGATAAAGTTACCCATTAGGTACATCGCCGCCTTGCCGTTATACAAGAACGGTTGAGCTTCCTGCCAAGAATAAGAGGCGTGGTTTTCTAGGTAGTAACCCGGTTCAACAAGTTCAGCCCAATTAGCAAAGGTTTTCTTAACACGTTCATCAGAATAAGACACCTTGCCTTCCATCAACTGAATATGGAAATCTAGACCATTGGTACGCATGTTGATGTAATCAAACCAACCCGCCGCCGTCCAAAGATACTTGGTACCAATAGCAAACGGTGCCACGCCATTTTCTTTGAGCGTTGCTGATGCGGATTTCAAGTCATCCCACGTTTTCGGTTCGCCGATTCCATATTGTTCAAATATATCTTTACGGTAGTAGATACCCCATTGGTAATACGTGTATGGCACACCATATTGCTTGCCTTTCACCGTCATAGCTGGCGCCGCGGCTGCGAAATCTTGCTGCATGTTGTTGTCAGTCCAGATATCACTCACATCTTCGAATAAGCCACGATCAACGAAGGCTTTCATTCGGTTACCCGCATACCAAAAAACCACATCCGGCGGCGAAGTCACCAACCAATTACGAATCGTTGTTTTGTACGACTCGTGATCGTACAAATTGTACTTAACCGTAATATCAGGATTTTCTTTTTCAAAGCGGTTGATGATCTCACCCCAAGCTTCTTTTGGTGCAGGATCAGAAGCATCAGAGTTTATGACCAAAGTGCCTGCAAACGAGGTTGCAGATACGGAGGCAGCAAGCACTGCAGTAGCAGCGATATGTTTCACGTATTTCATATTGAGGTCCTTGTTATAGAGCTAACGCTCACTAAGTCCAATTATTATTGTTTTGTCTCGTAGGGTTATGCGTGTTTGATTACTCTTTCATTATCAATCCGATCAGGATTTACGTAGCCAAGATGGTTAACTTCAAACCACCTTGGCATCGTTCGTATTCTCTTTTGTTAAGTTGCTTATCTCGTTACATACTTGGCCTGTAAATAGCTGAATCTGTAAATAGCTGAATCTGTAAATAACTAAGTCTGAAAATAGCTAAGCCTGTAAATAACTAAGCTTGAAAATAACGTGCCCGTTAACCTGTTAGCCCTTTGTTGCACCTAAAGTCAGGCCAGCAATAAAGTGTTTCTGCATAGTGAAGAACAGAACCACAGGTGGAATAGCAGCCACTACCGCTCCGGCAGACATAAACTGCCAAGACGCCAACCATTGGCCTTGCAATGAGCTCAAGCCAGCGGTCACAGGGCGAACATCATCACTTTGAACCAATACCAAAGCCCAAAAATAATCATTCCAAATGAAGGTAAACACCAGTACCGCTAATGCCGCGAGTGCAGGACGAACGAGAGGCAATACGACATGCCAGAAAATCTTCCATTCACTGACTCCCTCCACTCTTGCCGCTTCAATTAACGCATCGGGAATGCCAACAATAAAGTTACGCATAAACAAGGTACAAAATCCGGCTTGGAAAGCGATATGGAAGAAAATCAACGCCCAATGGGTATCGTACAAACCCAATCCAATGGTTAAGTCACGTACAGGAATCATCAAAATTTGAAACGGAACAAAGTTGCCCGCAATAAACATCGCAAAGATCCAAACATTGGCCTTGAAATTGTATTTCGCCAAGGCGTATCCAGCCAATGTCGAGAGAGCAACAGCCCCTGCGACCGCTGGCAATGTAATGATCAAGCTATTGATTAAGTACTGCCCCATTGATGTCGAGGTAAAAACTTGGGTGTAATTCTCAATGAACTGAATCTCACTCGGCCAACCCCAGTAGTTACCCTTGTTGATGTCGTCCATCGAACGAATCGATGTCATCATCACTGCGATAAGTGGCAGTAACCACATCACGATCGAGATAGGTA